>JBGAQA010000009.1:103163-119532 GCA_044220955.1 Sandaracinaceae bacterium | reverse complement strand
CGCGGCCCCCTCCATCGGGAGTGAATCCCGATGGAGCCTCCCCCTCGTATCGCTCCGCGAGAAGAGCCGTCCCGATCTCGGGACAGCTCTTCAGTTCGGCTGAGGGTCGCCGTCGCCGCCCGTGCCCGTGCCGTTGGCCCAGAGCGCCGTGCGAAGCGCGCCCATCTTCTGCTCCACCGCCCCGAGCCGCGCGAGCGCCATGCCGGCCTCCTCGCGCACGCGGAGCGTCTCACCCTCGCCCTCGGCCTTCGCGTGGCTCGCGTGGCGCACGACCTCCGCCATCGAGCGGGTGACCTCCTCGCTGGCGCCCTTCACGAAGTCGACCAGCTTGTCGCCGAACTCGTCGATCTGGCGCTCGAACGCGGTCGCGAGCTCCTTGGCCGCCTTCTCGATCGCCGCCGGCGCCTCCTCGAGCGCGCGCTTCTTGGTCTCGCGATCGGCGCGCCCGCGGAACACGTAGGCGAGGATCGGCGCGGCGCCGAGCAGCGCGCCGCCCACGAAGAGGTTCGAGAGCGCCATGAGCGTGAGGCCGAACGCGCCGAGGGCGATGACGCCGACGTCGTAGGCGAGCGTGTTCACGTTCAGGTCGACCCGGGGCGTGCCGGGGAAGGCGTCGGCGATCTTCTCGCCGCGCGCGCGGGCCTCGTCGCTGATGAACGCGATCGCCTCCTCGGCGACCTTCTCCATGCGCCTGGCGATCTCGAGACCCTGCTTGTCGGCGAAGCTGCGGAAGCGCTCCTCCATGAAGCCCGGCAGGTAGCGCTTGAGGTCGTCGGCCTTGCTGGACTCGATCTCGGCAGGGAGCGCCGAGCTGAAGCGCTTGCCGAAGTCGTCGCACTCCTTGCGGACGAGCGCCTTGATGGCGGCGAGATCCTGCCGGATCTTCGCCT
Organism: Sandaracinaceae bacterium; assembly: GCA_044220955.1. GTDB lineage: Bacteria > Myxococcota_A > Polyangia > Polyangiales > Sandaracinaceae > JBBSAT01. The sequence continues at coordinate 118,642 of JBGAQA010000009.1, read as the reverse complement.
CACGCTTGGCCCCCGCCTCGGCGCTCGAGCTGAGATCCTCCTCGAGCACCCGCAGGCGCTTCTCGAGCTCGCCCTGATCGAGCGCGAGCGCCTGCTTCTGGACCTCGATGCCGCGTCGAAGGGTCACTGCCGTGCGGAGGCCCTCGTCGAGCGCGTTGTCCAGGAGCACGCGTCCTCGGTCCTCGGCGAGGAACTTGGTGAGGTCGGCGACGAGTGACATGAGGCCCGAGCCCTCGCGATCGCCCCCGAGCGCCTTCTCCGCGCTCACCGCGTACACGCGCGGCTCCTTCACGAGCTTGGCGAGCTGCGTGCGCGCGTAGTTCAGCGCCTCTTCGCGCTCGCTCTCGTCGAGCAGGTCGATCTTGTTGATGACGAAGAGAACCTTGTCGCGCGACTGCGCCAGGAGCTTGTTCGCGAGGAACGCGCGCTCGCTCTCCTTCAGGATCTGCCCGGCATCGAGGAGGAAGAGCACCGCGTCGGCGCGCGGGATGTAGCTGTACGTGATCTCGGCGCGCGTGGAGTTGAGGTCGTTGACGCCGGGCGTGTCCACGAGGACGACGCCGCCCTCGAGGAGCGAGCTCGGGTAGCTCACCTCGAGGTAACGGACGTTCTCGCTCGCCGCGTTGCCGCCGACGACGTAGCCGCCGATCTCGTCGAAGGGGACGACGCGCGGCGCGGCCTCGACGTTCTCGCGCTTCTCACCAACGGGGCCTATCGCCGATTGGCCGTAGGCCCTCTCGTTGAAGTGCGCACGCGCCCCGCGCACGCCGTGGACGACCTGGTGGATCACCGCGGTCGTCGGCGTGACACCCATCGGCAGGACGGGCGCGCCGAGCAGCGCGTTCACGAACGTCGTCTTGCCGTGGTTGAACTCGCCGAGGACGACGAGGTGGAACTTCTCCTCCTCGAGCCTGGGGATCCGGTCCTCGCGCAGCTTGCGCGCGAGCGTCGCCGCTCCGGCGTCCTCCGCGAGCACCGCCACCTCGCGCAAGGACGAGAGCACTTCGCGGCGCTTCTCCTGGTACTCGGCCTTCGTGTCCATGCTCACGCCCCTCCGTCGATCCTGATGATCCGGCTCGTCTTCACGTCCACGTCGTCGATCGGCAGACCTCCGGCCTCGCCGATGGACGACCGGTAGATCTCGCTCTCCGCGAACGCGCGGAGCGCCTCGATGCGCTTGGGCAGGTACGGGTGCGTCGCGAAGGCCTCGAGGTAGCGGCCGATCGTGCCGCGGCTCTCCTCGAGCTGCTCGACGTACGCCTCGACGTCCATCTCCGCGAAGAGGCGCGAGCTACCGACGGCGAGCTTCATGAAGCTCTTGGTGCCGGCCTCGACGTCGCGCGCGCAGAGCAGCCCGGCGCGATCGCAGGTGATCTCGGCCCGGCGGAACCAGGCCCGGAGCGGCAAGAGCGCCGGCTCCACGAAGAAGCCACCGAACGCCGACGCCATCTGGGTGAGCAGGATGAGGACGGTGCCGTAGACGACGTGCTTGTTCTGGATGTGTCCCGTCTCGTGGCCGATGACGAAGGTCAGCTCGCTCTCGCTCAGCGAGTCGACCAGCGCGCTGTGCAGCACGATGAACGACTGGTCGTCGGTGCCGAAGGTGTAGGCGTTCACGACGGGGCTGTTGAGCACGTAGATCTGCGGGACCGGGACGGTGAGCGTCCTGGCGCAGTGCTCGGCGACCTTCTGGATGCTGTGGAACTGGCGCGCGCCGACCTTGACGCCCTGGCCGAGCAGCTGCCCGCGCATCAGCTCCTTGTTCGTGCGCACGAGCGCCGACGCCGCGTGCTCGACGGCGGACACGCGAGAGAAGCTGCGCATCATCGCGACGTCCGCCGAGTACGCGTAGCGCACGGCGTCGCTCCTGCCCGGACGACCGGCCTTCTCGTCCTCGACGAAGCGCGTGAAGCTGAAGTCGCTCATGTGCGGGTTCGACCCGAGTCTAATACGCCTGGCTTGGCCGATCTCTTTCGTTTCCCCACCGGCATTGCGAAGAAACGTGAGCCGCGCGAGATTCCCCCGCGGATTTCTTGCCCGCCCCGAGACGCGGACGTTAGGAGAAGGAAGATGGCTCAGAAGCGGATCCACCTCGTGATCCGGGGACGTGTCCAGGGCGTGTACTTCAGACAGTCGTCGGTGCGCGAGGCCAGGCGCCTCGGCCTGACCGGCTGGGTGAAGAACCGCCCGGACGGTGCGGTCGAGGTGGTCGCCGAGGGCGAAGAAGACCAGGTGAAGGACTTCCTCGGATGGGCGCAGCACGGACCTTCGACCGCACGGGTGGACAAGGTGGACACCCGCTGGCGCAGCTACACGGGCGAGTTCGCCAGCTTCGAGATCTCGGCCTGACGTCCATTCCCCTCGTCTCGCGAAGCGGGCAGAGGGCGGAGGTGAGGGGTCGGCTCGCGCTGACGCTCGCCCTCACGCTCCTCGCCTCGAGCGCGAGCGCGCAGGCGGACCTCCCCGCGCTCGAGCAGGGCCTCGCGTCCGACGACACGAGCGCGCGCGCGGCCGCGCTCGCCGGCTACGACGCGCTCGGCCCGGCCGACGTGCCCGCGATGCGCGAGCGCATGGATCGCCTGCTGCGCCCGGTGATCGAGGCCGACGAGGTCACGCGCATCGTCACCGCGTTCCGCCACGCGGTCGGCTCGCGTCGTGCCGACGACCTCGTGGACGTCGCCCCTGGCATCGGCACCGTGCTCGAGACGGCTCACGATCGCCCCACCGTGCGCCTCGCCGCCGCCATCCTGCTCGAGCGCGCCGCCGAGCGGATCGACACGGTCGAGTCGCTCGCGCTCGTGCCCGAGCTGATGCGCTTCGGCGGCGACGGGATGCGCCTCGAGGGGCGGCGGATCACGATGCGCCTGGACGCGCGGCTCGCCGCGACCGTGATCCGCTCCGTGGGTCACCCGGATCGCGAGGCGCGGCTCTGGGCCACCTGGTCGGCCGAGCGCTTCGGCACGGCCGATCCGGGCCGCTTCGTGCGAACGCTGGAGCCCGAGCTCGTCCCCGACGTGCTGCGTGCGTACGCGGCCGCCCACGTCATGGGCGCCGTCTCGATCGCCTCGTCCTACGTCGGCGCCGAGAGCCGCGCGCTGCGCGAGGGCGCGCGCGACGCGCTCACGGCATACGGCCAGAGCTCGATCTGGGTGGCACGGCAAGCGTACCGCCTCCACACGGGAGAGGACGCGAGCCGCGACTGGAGCTGGCGTCGGACGCTCGACGAGCTCTTCGCGGTGCTCGACCGAGCGCGAAGCGCGATCGCGGAGCCGCACCTCGCGAGGGCGGAGCAGGCGCTGGTCGCGGGCGATCGCGCGGCGGCGCGCGAGGCGCTCGACGCGGCGCTCGCGGCCATGCCCTCGCCAGAGGACGAGCGCGCCGGAGCCATCGCGCTGAGGCTCGCCGAGGCCGACCTGGCGGCCGGCGACGCGGAGACGGCGCGACGTGCGCTCGCGCGGGCCACGCGACTGCCCCTCTCCGAGCACGCCGCCGACCGGCGCGACGCGCTCGCGCTCTTCCTGCGGGCCGACGCGATGCTGGCGCACGGGACGCTGGACGCCGACGTCTATCGCGCGGCTGCCTCCACCGACCCGACCTGCGAGCGCTGCGTCGCGGCCGCCGCTGCGCTCGTCGAGCGCCCGACCACGGAAGGCGGCGCCCGCGGGACGCTCCCGCTCTGGCTCGCGGCCGCTGCGTTCCTCGTCGTTTCCGTCTTGCTCTGGCCCGCGTCCTCGCCCGCGCGCCCCGACACCGAGACCACGCCGGCCGGCGACGCGTCGCTGTCCGACGCGTAGCGCTCTACGGGCAGACGGGCGTGAGGAACGCGGCGTCGACGAGATCGCTCGTCACGTTGCCCGCGCCGCCGAAGTCCATGTCGCTCCACGGGTCGAAGTCGAAGAGCGAGGCCTCGGTCCAGCCGCTCCCGGCCGTGATCATCCCCGCGGTCGTGAGGTTCCTGACGAGCGGCGAGCCCGGCTCACCCGCATTGAGCACCATCGGCTCCGCGCCCGTGGGCGCGACGTCGCACTGGTTCGTGAAGAAGCACGCGTTGTCGCACTGCGCCTCGTGCGCATACCAGCCGTGCTTGTCGCGGCTCGCGAAGATCATCGGATACGGGGCGCCGCGTCGTGTCCCCGTCGTGCACGCCGCGAGGCCGCAGCCCGCGCCGCAATCGGTCACGGCCTCGCACGCGGTGTTCTGGTGCGCGATCGTCCGGATCGCGAGGATGCCCTCGGGCGCCGGACGCGTCGGATCGATCGTCATCCCGAAGACCTCGTCGTCGCCGACGTGGCCACCCGCGCCGCAGTCGGTCTCGTAGAGCACGACCATCGTCACGGCGATCCGGGACGCGTCGTCGGGGTGCGGGCGCATGCGGAAGAGGATCCCGCTGCGGGTACACGCGTCGGTCGGGCTGAGCGACAGAAACGGAAGGTACTCGCTCGCCATCCGCAGCTCGTCGGCGTCGGCGAGACCGTCGTGGTCGAGGTCGTCGCTGCTCGACACGTCGCCCGCGACCGCCGCGTCGTCCGCGACGGTCGCGCCGTCGGTCTCGCCCGCGTCCGGCGCCGCCGCCGCGTCGGCGCCGCCGGCGTCCGATCCTGATCCGGCGTCGCCGAGCTGGGCCTCGCTGGAGCACCCACATGCACCTACCAGTAGAATCGACGAGAAAATGGCCCCGCGCATCGCTCGATGGTTGCCCAATCGGTGAGATCGATCAAGCCGCCGCGTTGACCCGGACGCGTTCCGAGCGGATCGCTGCGGCATGACTCGGGGGACCATCGCCGTGGGCGCCGTGCTCGTGCTCGCCTGCACCGCCACTGCGGCGGATCCCGGGATGGACGCCGGAGCGGGCCGTGACGGCGGCGGCGACGCCACCACGCGGGACGGCGGGGCCCCCGACGGCGGGGCGGCGATCGATGGAGGTACGGCGGCGGGCCTCGAGGTGCGCGCGTTCGGCGTGCAGGGCTTCTTGCTCACGTACGGGGGCGAGTCGGTGATGACCGCGCCGCTCTTCACCCGACAGTCGACCCTCGACGTGAGCCTGAACCTGCCGATCCGTCCCGACGTGACGGGCATCGACGCGGCTCTCGCCTCGAGCGAGCTGTCCACCGTGCGCGCGATCGTGAGCGGCCACGCGCACTACGACCACCTGCTCGACGTCGTGCACGTGATGGACGCGCTCACGCCGAGCGCCGTGCTCTACGCGAACCGGAGCGCAGGGCACATCTTCGCCGCCCTCGCGCCCGATCGCGACCCCGCCTGCACGAGCGCACCCGCGCCCGAGGTGATCGATCGCGCCCGCGTGATCGCGGTCGACGACCCGGGCGCGAGCCGCGTCGACTACACGAACTGCCTCGACCAGCTCCCGCCCGGCGCTCCGACCGAGGGCACGTGGACGCACGTCCCCGGCAGCCGCGTCTCGCTGGTCCCGGTCTGCACGACGCACCCCTCGCAGATCGGGCCGATCCACTTCGGCGCCGGGTCGGTCGACGCCGACCTCTGCGATCTGCCGCGCGCCGCCTCGGGCTGGCTGGAGGGGCAGACGATCTCGTTCCTGATCGACTTCCTCGCCGCCGACGGATCGGTCGCGTTCCGCGTGTACTACCAGGACGCGCCCGCGACGAGCCCGATCGGGCAGGTGCCCGCGGCGCTGCTCGACGGGCACCGCGTCGATCTCGCGATCCTGTGCGTCGGCAGCAACGACTCCGTGACCAACCAGCCGACCGACATCATCCTGAACCTCGACCCGCGCTTCGTGCTCTCGGGCCACTGGGAGGACTTCTTCCAGGCGCGCGACCAGCCGATCCGGCCGATCCCGCTCCTGAACGTCGATCAGTACGTCGCGCGCGCGGAGGCCGCCCTCGCCGCCCCACCCGACGCGCCGCTCGTGGTCGATGGTGCCCCGATCGCAGGGCGGCACGTGCTGGTGACGCCGGGGTCGCGCTTCTCGGTACCGCCGCCGCCGTGAGCGTGCGCGCGCCACTCGGGTGCGGGATGCTCGCGGCGTGTCGCCTCTGGCCCGTGCGCTCGCGCTCGCGCTCGTCGTCTTCGCGGGCTGCGGCGGCGCCGCGAGCGAAGCCCCCCCCGCGGTGGGCCCGCCCGCGGCGAACGTCACCGGGCGCGAGGCACGCGAGCTCGCGCGCGAGGGCGCCGTCCTGCTCGACGTCCGCAGCGGCTTCGAGTACGCGCTGAGCCACCTCGACGGCGCCGTGAACATCCCCGTCGACGAGCTCGCGCGCCGCACCGGAGAGCTCGACCCCGACGCCGAGATCGTCGTCTACTGCCTCTCCGGGCACCGGAGCGAGCAAGCGGGTGAGATCCTCACCGGGGCGGGCTTCGAGCACGTCCACGATCTCGGCTCGATCGCGAATTACTGAGATTGCAGGGGCCCTGGGCGGGCACCTCGACGCGGCGGCGGAGACGGATGCGTCTCACCCCCTCAGCGACTCGGCGCGCGACCGCTCACACCGCTCGTCGCGCGCACCGGCCTCGTCGTCGACTCAGAGGCGGCGGCCATCTCGGTCGCGTGGCGGAAAGACGCGCGCCATGAGCCGATCCAGCGGGTTGCGCGGCGCGTCGTCCCGGAAGCGCGCCTTTCGCGAGACGTACTCGAGGGCGAACATCACGCCGATCAGCGCGTACGCGATCCCGCCGTTGTACGCGGCCCACGCGAAGGGCGACGAGAAGAGGCCGAGGCCCAGCGCCACGAGCGCGTTCAGCCCGAAGAACGCGCACCAGCGGAGGGTCCACGCCCGGCAGTGCGCGCGCTTGTCGTCGCTCAGCTCCTTCTCGACGAGCCGCGCGAAGCGCTCGATCATCGGCGTCTGCCCCGCGCGCAGCGTCTCGCCGAAGGTCGCGAGCAAGACGACGTTGATCACCACCGGCATCGCGAGCACGAAGCGCGCGTCCTCGGTCACGGCCCCGACGACGACGAGCACGAGGATCGCGACGGGCACGCGCACGATCGACCAGAACGTCGCGCGATCCGCCTTGCGCAGCCGGATCGCCAGCATCGGCACCAGCAGCGCGAGCACCAGCACGCTCACGGCGCGCGTTCCGAGCGTGGTGAGACCGATCCACACGACGACCGGATACGCGAGCGCCGCGACCGCGTTCACGATCGCCAGGACGACGTCGGCCTTGCTGGGTCTCTCCGCGCTCACGCGGAGGCAGTCTACTTGCGGTTGGCGGCGACGTACGCGGCGAGGTTCTTCACGTTGGCGAAGATCTGCTTGTTCGCCTCGTCGTCGGCGCGGATGCGGACGCCGAACTTCTTGTCGATCGCCATGGCGAGCTCGAGCGCATCGATCGAGTCGAGCCCGAGGCCCGTCACGAAGAGCGGCGCGTTGGAGTCGATGCCCTCGACGGTGACGTCGTCGAGCATGAGCGACTCGATGATGAGCTCCTTGATCTCGGTCTCGAGGTCCATGGCCTGCCAGGGGAAAAAGAGGGCCGAGAGGTAGCCCCCAAAGTGCCGTCGCGCAAAGCGCCATCTGGCGTCCCGGTGCGCGTTGTCCTAGCTTGCGCGCTCGTGCGTCCCGGGTCGGCCTTCTTTCTCTGCTGCGTGCTCGCGCTCCCGGTCCTCGCCGGAGGCTGCGGAGCCGCACAGTCCACGGCCACGCTGACCTACGGCGAGAGCGCGCGCCGCGACTACGACCGGGCGCTGCGGGCGTTCAACGACCACGACTGCCTGACGGCCGAGCCGCTCTTCAACAACATCGTCCGCGAGTACAGCTACAGCCGCTACGCCGCGCTCGCCGAGCTGCGCGCGGCCGACTGCGAGCTGCAGCAGGCGCACTACACCGAGGCGATCCGCCGCTACCGTGCGTTCATCCGCGCCCGTCCGACGCACGCCGAGATCGACTACGCGAACTTCCAGATCGCCGGCGCGTACTTCCGGCAGGTGCCCCAGGACTTCTTCCTCTCGCCGCCGCGGGAAGAGCGGGACCAGGCGCCCACGCGCTCGGCGCTCCGCGTGCTCCAGCGCTTCCTGCGCGACTACCCCGAGAGCGAGCACGTGCACGACGCCGAGGTGATGCAGACGCAGATCCTGCAGCTGCTAGCCGCGCGCCACGAGCTCTACGTCGCCGACTTCTACCTGCTCCGCGACCGGCCGCGCGCGACGATCGGCCGCCTCGAGCGCCTGCTCGAGGACTACGAGGGCAGCGGCCTCGAGCCGCAGGCGCTCCTGCTCATGGGTCGCACCTACCTCCACATGAGCGAGCAGGCCCACGCGCGACGCGCGTTCGAGGAGCTCTCCGAGGCGTATCCCGAGAGCGGCGTCGCCGTGCAGGCACGCGCTTACCTCGCGATGATGGGCGCCGCCCCCGGCGTCGACGTCGCCCCCGAGGACACCACGGACACCGAGGACGACGAGACCGAGGTGATCGACGGCGAGGAGGATCTCACCGACGAAGAGCTCGAGGAGCGCGAGCAGGAGCGCCGCGAGCGCGAGCGCCTCGAGGAAGAGGCCGACCTCGCCGACATGGCACGCCGCGAGGCCGCGGCCGCCGCGCAGCAGCAGGCGCCTCCGCCCGGCGGTGGTGGCACCGGCGGCACCGGCATGGGCATGGGCAGCGGGAGCGGCGGCTCCGGCATGCCTTATTGAGATCCTGCCGTCCACCGGAGCTCGCCTCGCCGATCACGCGCCGAGGTCAAGACACCCCTCGCCAGAACGATCGATTTCGAGCGATGCTCCCCGGTCCGATGGACGAGGCGAGACTGGCCGAGCGTGCGAGCAGGCAGGGGCTCACGAAGGTCGTGAAGCAAGCTCCGGCGGAAGTGCTCGCCAAGATCGGCTGGGTGCCGAGCGCCGGCGGCGCCCTGGCATGCACGTCGATCTGGCGGCGCGCCGGCATCGGCCCGAAGGCGATCGGCAAGGCGCTCGAGGACGGCGCGATCGCCGAGGTCGTGACCGTCCGCCGGACCGCGATGCTCGTGCCGGCGGACGACGTGACGATCGCGCTGACGCTCGGCGCCGCGGCGTTCGAGCGCGACGTGCTGATGCCGCTCAACAAGACGGCGAAGCTCGCGCGGCGCGAGCTCATGGACCTCGAGGGGCCCATCCTGCGCGCGCTGGAGAAGAAGACGCTCGCCGCGAGCGAGATCGCCACGGCCATCGGCGCCAGGGCCAAGATCCGCGACCTCGGCGTCCCGGGCCGGGCCAAGGCGCTCGCGACGACGCTGGCGGTCGCGCTCGCCTGGCTCGAGGGGCGCGGGCTCGTCTCACGGCGGCTGAAGAAGGAGGCGCTGCTCGGCGGTGAGCACGTCTACGAGAAGAGCGACCGTCACAAGGCGCTGGGTGCGACGCACGAGGCGGCCGCGCTCGAAGGGCTCACGCAGCGCTTCGGCGCGTGGCACGGTCCCGTGGATCCGGCCCACCTGGCGGCGTTCGCCGGCATCGGCGTCAAGCTCGCGCGCGACCTCGCGGTGAAGGCCAAGGCGCCCAAGAAGCTGCGGCCCTCCGCGGTGCCGCCGCAGCTGCTCCCGTTCCGCGATCCCTTCACGGCGCTGCTCACGCCGACCGACCTGACGCGCCACGCGTCGGCGATCGCGCTCTCGTGGTCGAACGAGAGGCGCCCGCTCGGCGAGCTGCCGACGCTGCACCAGCACACGGTCCACGCGGGCGCCGAGGTCGTCGGCTTCTGGGAGTGGGACGAGGAGAAGGGGCGGGTCGTGTGGGACGTCCTTCGGACCGCGAGCGGCGCGCCCGCCGTCAAGCTCCCGCGCGCGACGACCCAGGCGATCGAGGCGGACGCCGAGAAGCTCGCCGCCTTCGTGAACGGCGAGCTCGGCGGGCAGCTCCGCTACTACGCCCTCGACGGTGACGCGACCCGCGGCGAGCGCCTCGCGTTCGTCGCGCGCTGACCCGCGTCGGATGATCCTCGTCGTCGAAGGCGCCGCGCGTTTCTTGACCGGATTCACCCGGCGCGCGCAGGTTCGGCTCCATGCACGGCACCACGCGGCTCTCGATCTCCGGCGTCGGTCCGCGCGTCGCGCTGCGCGTCGCCGAGCGACAGGCGCAGCGCGCGACGCTCGAGCAGCGGCTGCCCTTCCTCGCGATCGGCACCGAGGTGGCCGACGAGGAGGGCCGCACCGGGCGGATCGCGCGCGTGAACGTGGCGCTCGAGGGCGGCGTGCCGAAGCTCGTCCTTGAGCTCGCCTACGACGCGCTGCCGCTGCGCGGGTCGAGCCCGCCGGGCAAACGGCGCGACCAGACCCTCAGCTACGATCAGCGAGCGGCGGCCGCCGTCCCGAGCGATTCGCGGCCGACCGTGCCGGAGCCGCTTCGGCCGCTGCGCCTCGAGAGCGCCGACCGGAGCCTGCCGCGCGTGCCGGCCTCGTCCGACAAGGCCCTCGCGTTTCCGCTGGAGCGGAGGCGCGTGCCCCGCGGCGCCGGGCCCTTCGCGTGGCTCACGCGCTTGTTCACCCGCTGATCGGATAGAGTCGCCCGCTGCTCGCCAGGCGTGCGAGCCGAGGAGACCCATCCCATGAATCAGTGTGACCACATCGAGCTGAGCACCGACGATCCGGAGAAGGCGATCGCGTTCTATTCGAAGGTCTTCGGCTGGAAGATCGCGCCGATGCCGTCGCCGGGCGGCGGGCCGCCCTACCACATGTTCCGCACGGGCAACGGCGGCGGCGGCATCACCGCCAAGATGAAGCCGGACCAGCCCACCGCGTGGATGCCGTACATCTCCGTGAAGTCGGTCAAGGCGGCGCAGGCCTCGGCCAAGGCCGCGGGCGGCACCCCGATCCCGGACTACGAGTACGTCTCGCTGGGCGACATGGGCGCGATCGGCGGCTTCTTCGATCCCACCGGCGCTGCGATCGGCCTCTGGGAGCCAGGCAAGGCGCAGGCGGCGCCGCCGCCCGCGAAGAAGGCGGCCGCGCCCAAGAAGGCCGCCAAGAAGGCCGCCCCCAAGAAGGCCGCCAAGAAGGCCGCCCCCAAGAAGGCCGCCAAGAAGAAGCGCTGAACCGCCACGCCCTCGCATGACCGCCGCGCGTCGATCTCTCGGCGCGCGCGCGGCGTGCGCGCTACGCTTCCGTCATGCCGTCGATCAAGTGGGTACGCCCCGCCGGGCGGCCGAAGATCTTCTCGATCTACAAGAAGATCACCTCGCTCGGGCGCGCCGCCGCGAGTGACGTGGCGATCGACGATCGCACGATGGCGGAGCACCACGCGCAGATCGTCTTCGACGGAAAGGCCTTCAACCTGAACGAGGTCGACCTCGAGGCCGACATCCAGGTCAACCAGAAGAAGAAGCGCCGCGTCCGCCTCGAGCACGGCGACCGCATCGACCTGGGCAAGGTGGAGCTGCACTTCTCGCTCTTCGACGAGGCCGATCGCGACGAGGACGAGGCCGGCGCGGCGACGGGCCAGAGCGACGAGCGCTCGGTCGCGGTCGGCATGCGCCAGCTCCACGAGCTGAGCCAGCGCCTCATGCAGGCGCGCCAGATGGAGGACAAGCTCTCGCTGCTCATGGACGCCGTGATCGCGGCCACCCACGCGGCCAAGGGCTTCCTGGTGCTGCTCGAGGGCGGCGACACGCGCGTGACGGTCGCCCGCAACCTCGGCGGTAAGAACGTCGAGGGCGGCGTCGCACACCTCTCGGACTCGATCCTCGCGCGCGTGATCGAGACCAAGCAGCCGCTCATCGTGAGCGACGCCCTGAGCGACACGCAGTTCGGCCGCAGCGAGAGCGTGATGAACCTGCAGCTCGCGAGCGTGATGTGCGCGCCCCTGCTCGCCGAGGGCCAGCTGCTCGGGCTCATCTACCTCGGCAACGACTCGGTGCGCGGGCTCTTCGGCGAGACCTCGCTCGAGATCCTCACCATCTTCGCCGCGCAGGCCGCGCTGCTCTTGCAGAACGCGCAGCTGCTGGATCAGCTGCGCAGCGACAAGGGCGAGCTCGAGAAGCAGCTGCACGAGAAGCGCTTCGGCGACATCGTCGGCACCAACCCCTCGCTCGTGGAGGTGTTCCGCAAGGTCGAGAAGGTCGCCGGCACGGACATCAGCGTGCTGATCACGGGCGAGACGGGCACCGGCAAGGAGCTCATCGCGCGCGAGGTCCACCGCCGCTCGACCCGCAAGGACGGCCCCTTCGTCGTCGTGAACTGCGGGGCGATCCCCGAGAACCTCATGGAGAGCGAGCTCTTCGGACACGTCCGTGGCGCGTTCACCGGCGCCGTCGCGACGCGCTCGGGCAAGTTCCAGGCGGCCCACCAGGGGACACTCTTCCTGGACGAGATCGGCGAGCTGCCGCTCGGCCTGCAGGTGAAGCTGCTGCGCGCGCTGCAGGAGCGCGTGGTCACGAAGGTCGGCGACACCAAGCCCGACCGCGTGGACATCCGCGTCGTCGCCGCGACGAACCGCGACCTCGAGGCCGAGATCAAGAAGGGCACGTTCCGCGAGGATCTCTTCTACCGCCTCAACGTGGTGAACCTGCACCTGCCGCCGCTCCGCGAGCGCGGTGACGACACGGTGCTGCTCGCGAAGTTCCTGCTCGCGAAGTACGCCGAGGAGCTGAACCCGAAGGTGAAGGGGTTCACGCCGAACGCGCTCATCGCCATTCGCAAGTACGAGTGGCCCGGCAACGTGCGCCAGCTGGAGAACCGCCTGAAGAAGGCGATCGTGCTCTGCGACAAGACGCTGATCGGCCCCGAGGATCTCGACCTCTTCGCCGAGGCGCTCGCCCCGATCATGACGCTCACGCAGGCGCGCGAGGACTTCCAGCGCCGCTACATCCTCGAGGTGCTCGAGCGCAACAACGGCAACCGCACCAAGACCGCGCGCGACCTCGGCGTCGACCCGCGGACCATCTTCCGCTACCTCGAGCGCGAGGACGATGCCCCGCCCCCGGGCGGTCCCGGGGAGCCGGTCGACTAGTGCTGCGCAGAGAGAGGTATCCGGACCGCGCGACAAGGATGTCGCGGATCGGAGGCGCCCCCACCCCGTCGGGGCCGAGATCTGCCGCAGATCGGGGCTACCCCGGGCGTGGCACCCGAGTTGCGTGGCCGTCCCTGGTCTCCGTGGCGACTGCCGTGACGCTCTCCGGGTGCATCATCACCCAGCCCGTTCACTTCGACGAGCCTCCGAACTCGCCGCCGGCGATCTACGACGCGTCTCCGATCCCGATGCCCGCACTCAACGCGGTGCTCCAGCTCGTCCCGGTCGCGATCGACGACGCCGGGATGCAGCGGATCCCGACCCAGACGTTCGAGGTCGTCGTGTTCGACGCCGACGTCGATCAGTCGCTCCAGTTCCAGGTGCTCGTCGATCGGGCCCCGTGCCGGGCGTGCGTCGGCATGAACGGGATCCTCTCCCCCTCGCCCCGCGTGAGCGATCGGGCGCGGCGACGACTCACGTTCAACGTCGACGGGTCGCTGCTCGCGACGAGCCGCTGTCACAGCGTCGAGCTGCTGGTGTCCGGGCAGTTCATCGCGGGAAGTCAGTCTCCGATCGAGGACGGTGACCTCGCTTCCGCGACGTGGTGGGTCGCCTCGAGCGACGGGACGACGGTCGACATGAGGGACTGCCGGTGACGAGCACGGTCACGCGGCTGGTGGTGCTCGCGATCACGCTCTCGGGCTGCTCGCTCATCATCGACGACAACACGCATCGCGTGGTGAACCGCTGCGCGGGCGACGTCGACTGCACGGGCGGCGCGCGCTGTGAGCCCGCGACCGCGATGTGCGTGCAGGCGCCCGCGCTGCCCTACGACCTCTGGCTCGAGGTCGCGCCACCCGCCGACGGGACGGCCTCGACGGTGCCGACCGATCTCGGGCCCTACACCTCGTTCTCTGGGTCGATCTCGCTCGTCGTGCCGCGACCGGTGTCGGTGCGCGGCTCCGTCCGACGCGACGGGCTGCCCGTCGCCGCGCAGCTCACGTTCACGCCCGTGCCGGCGGGTCCGACCGCGCTCCCGCAGCGCTCGGTCTCGACGCGGACGACTTCCGCCGGTGACGTGGACTTCGCGACGTCGCTCCCGGCGCGCGGCGACTACGACGTGCTCGTCGAGCCGCTGGCCGAGTTCCGGGCGACCGTGCCGCCATTCCGCGCGCGCCTGACGGTGGGCGCGACGGATACCGCGCTGCAGGTCGTGCTGCCGACGGGTGAGGCGCACGTCGCCGGGGCGCTCGTCGATCCCGAGGGCCGTGCGCTCTCCGGCTTCGACGTGCTCGCGGTCGACCGTTCGAGCGGGACGCAGCTCTCGTCGGTCGCGACGACGAGCGAGGGGGCCGAGGCGGGACGCTTCTCGATCGCGCTCGCGCCGACGACGTATCCATTCGATCTCGTGGTCCGGCCCAGCGCGACGCGCCAGGCGACGGGCGTCGTTCCGACCTACCGTGTGCAGCCCGAGGTGCTGCTGCCCGACGCGATGGGGAACGTGACGATCCTCGTGCCCGCGAGCCTGCCGGCCGTGCACTGGGCGGGGACGGTGGAGTACCCCGAGACGCGCGGCGCGATGCCCGTCGCGGGCGCGATCGTGCAGCTGCACTCGGAGGACGTCGTCGACGCGGGGACCGGCCTCGTCGGTACGCTCGACCTGACGCTCACGACGGACGACGCCGGGGTCTACGACGGCCAGGTGCTCCCCGGCACGTACACCGTGTCGATCACCGCCGCCTCCGACGACACGCTGGGCGTGCTCCGCGAGCAGCGCGACCTGCGCCCGACCGCGGGAGCCTCGGAGATCCTCGGTCACGTGTTCCACCTGCCGCTGCGCACCGTCCTCGGCGGCACGGTCCAGTCGCCCGACGGCGACCTCGTGCGCGATGCGCGCGTACGCGCCGCTCCGCTCGGCGTCCCGCTGCCCGGCTTGACCGACCCCGAAGTCGCGCGCCTCGCGCGCCCGGCCACGGCGCTCTCGGGGCCCATGGGCGACTTCCGCCTCGACCTCGACGTGGGCGTCTACGACGTCGTCGTCGAGCCACCGGACGGCAGCGGCTTCCCGTGGACGGTGGTCCTCGAGTACGGCATCGGCGGCTCGACCGCGACGCTCGCCGACGTGATGCAGATCGACGCGCCCGTGGTCGTCGAGGCCGACGTGACGTGGCTCGACGGCGGCACGCTCGGAAGCGCGGAGGTTCGTGCGTTCGCCATCGCGCCGGGCGGCCGCGCGGTGATGGTCGGCCGCGCCACGACCGACGCCACGGGCCACGCCCGTGTGCTTGTCCCGGCGATGCTCGCCGCCCACGACCCGACGACGATGAACCGCCTGCGACCGTGAGCGGCCGCTCGTCGCCTGCGAGCGTGGCGGGCGGGGCCGGGAAGGATCAGCGCGTCGGGGGTGACGCCGTCGAGCTCCCTCGCGATCCCACGCGGAACGACTGCACCACGTGCAGGCACGCGGCCCGAGTCGCCGGCCACATCTCCTCCGGCGCGCCGCACTGGATGCGCCAGAGGCGCGGACCCGACATGCCCATGATGGCCACGAAGTGGTGCGGCACCGTGAGCGCCGCGGTCGTCACGGTGT
>JBGAQA010000009.1:89421-103123 GCA_044220955.1 Sandaracinaceae bacterium | reverse complement strand
GCGGCTCGAGAGCAGGGTGCCCTCGCTCTGCGCCTGCGCCGTCTCTGCCGCGATCACCTCTCGCCAGATCGTCGGCCGCACGGGCTCGGTCGCCACCGAGAGCTGGACGTTCTGACGCCGGCCGCTCGAGTGACGCTCCCCCGCGAGCACCACGGGCACCTCGTCCGACTCGGCCGCCGCGAAGCGCTGCCAGTCGCCGGGCGCGTCGAAGCGGTACTCGTCGCCGGACACGAGCTGCCAGGTGACGCCCTGCGCGAGGGCGACACCGGCGATCGCGGCACCGAGGAGCGACACGAGGAGCGCGCGCAGCAGATCCACGGGGTGATGTTACCAGACCGCTGGCCCGACGGACGTGAGGCGTCGGACCCCACCCGCTCCACGGCTGGCCCGCCGCGTGCTTGAACGGGGACATGCAGACCACGAAGTTCGTCGAGGAGAGTCAGGGTCAGTTCGACGCGCTCGGAGCGCTCGCACGAGACAACGGGGCCGTGGACGCCTGGGGCAAGCACATCCCGTCGATTTCCGGGCCGATCGGGCGCTGGTGGATCCAGAAGGGTCGGCCCGTGGTCACCGACGTCGCGTCCGCACGGGACGTGCGCGCGCTGTCGGAGATGGCGTTCGCGTTCGAGACCTGGGCGCCGCGCCTCGCCTGACGACCGATGGGCTGGCGGCCTCGTCGCCAGCCGGCTACGCGGCTGGCCAGTGAGCGGCCAGCAGGGCCTCGAGCGCATCACGTTCGAGGCCGAGCCGCGCCAGGGGCAGCGACAGATCGTCGGGCAGCGGGGCCGACGCGTGGACGTCGTGTCCACGGAAGGGCAGGCTCAGGGTGAGGGCGTGGAGCGCGAGGCGGCGCAGGCCCACCGGGTCGCGCAGCCTCTTGTTGGCCTTGTTGTCGCCCCAGGTCGTGTCGCCCAGGAGCGGGTGACCGAGGTGGCGGAAGTGGCGTCGGATCTGGTGCAGCCGCCCCGTGCGAGGCCGCGCCAGGACGAGCGTCGCGCCATCGAGCAGCGCGAGCCGCACGAACTCCGTGAGCGCCTCGACCCGCGGGCCGTCCTCGGATCGCGGCACGGGATGATCGATGGTGCCGCGCTCGTCCTTCAGCGCGCCCCGGACCAGCGCGACGTAGCTCTTGCGCGCGCGGCCCTCGGCGAACGATGCGCCGAGCTCGCGGGCGGCGTCCTGGTCGAGCGCGAGGGCCAGGCAGCCGCTCGTGCCGCGATCGAGCCGATGCACCGGGTACACCCACTGCCCGAGCTGGTCGCGCACGCGGGTCATCACCACGTCGTGCGAGGCGTCCCAGCCGCGATGCACCGAGAGCCCGGAGGGCTTGTCGACGACGACGAGCCCGGGCTCTCGGTGCAGGATGGGGAGCACGAACGGAGCGTGAACGAGAGCGAGACTCAGCGCGAACAGGCGAGCACGTGCAGCATCGCGTCGGTCGCCCCGACCACGATGCGCTGGCCCGTCGCGTCGATCCGCACGCCGAACCCGGTCGTGATGCTCGTGCGCGCGAGCTCGACACCGTCCGCCGTCGATCGCACGATCAGCGTGCCGCTCGCGTCGACCGTGAACGCGTGATCTCCGCTCGGCGTGAGGTCCACGCTGCGGAGCGCCACGTCGCTCGACCCCAGCAGCCTCACGCGCTCGCCGTCGATCGCGTAGAGGTGGTTCGTCGTCGCCACCACGATCGCCGCGCCCTCCCGCGCCGCGGCGACCTCCACCACCCTCGCGTCGTCGCCCACGTCGAGGCGCGCGACGATCCGCGTGGGATCGGCGCCGTCGCGCAGCTCGAGGGCCGCGCGCGCGCCCTCGGTGCCGCCGATCACGAGCACGCCCTCCGGCGTGAACGCGAGGTCGGTGATCGAGGCGAGCGTGTCGCTCAGCGTGACGTACTGCGCGCCGTCGAGCGTGCCCACGACCAGCCGCGCCACGTCGGGCATCGCGCTGTCCCCCTGCGCGTGCGCGAGACGCTGCGCCGCGCGGTCGAACGCGACGGACGCGATCGGGACGTCGGGCATCGTCCCTCCGAGCACATCGGCCGTGCCCTCGGCCCCGAGGCGCTGGACGAGGCCCCGCACGTCGCCCGCGATCGCGTGGTCCTCGGTGAACGCGAGGTCGGTGATGGGCGCGCCGCCGAGCTCGGGGCCGTACGTCAGCACGCCCGGGTCGGCCTCGCCGACGAGCGTGGCGTCCATCGTCCAGAACTTCAGCGTGCCGTCCTCGCCCGCCGCGGCGACGACGCCCGAGGGTGAGATGCCGAACGTGAGGAGCGAGCCGTGGTCGGCCTGGTCGTCGTTGTTCACCGCGCCGAGCTCGAGCAGGGCGCCGCCGCCGCCGAAGCAGGAGTCGAGGTCGACGACGGCGGCCACGGGCGCGGTGCCGTGAGGCCGGACGACGGCGTGCAGGTCGGGCTCGGGCTCGGGCAGCGCGTGCGAGGCCGTGCAGCCGAGCGAGCCGCCGGAGGTCAGGGTGCCCAGGACCGCGAAGAGGAGCGTCGTTCGTGTGTGCATGAGGCCATCGTGCACGCGCGCCATCCATCCGCACAATCGAACGTTCGTATCAGCACCATCAATCGTTCTGATGGCGCGTCAGCGCCTTCCCGCGTGCCGCGAACGCGTCGAGCACGAGGCGCGCGGCGGCCGTCACGTGCAGGTCCACGCGCCGCACGAGCGAGATGGTGTCGTCGAAGCCGGGCAGCTCGCGCGAGACGACGCGGACCGTGTCCTTGGGCGTGTGGTAGCGCGCCACGCGGAGCGGCAAGATCCCCAGGCCCGCGCGGTCGAGCACGAGGCTCTTCACGAGCTCGAGGCTCGCGCAGGGCACGACGCGCTTCGGGGTGATGCCCGCCTGCTCGAGCGCGCCGAGGATGAACTGCGTCTGGCGCAGCGCCGGCACGTGTACGAGCGCGTGCTCGGAGATCCGCTGGGCGGCGCCGAGCTTGCCGCGCAAGAGGTGAGCGTGCGCCACGACCGCCACGCGATCGACGAAGAGCGGCGTCACGACGCTCTCCGGGTGCCGCTCGGGGTTCACGACGATGCCGAAGTCCACGCGGCGCTCGATCACCGCGCGCTCGACGTCGCGCGAGTTGGCGTTGCTCAGCACGAGGTCGATGCCCGGGTGCTCGGCGAAGAAGTGGGCGAAGAGAGGCGGCAGGAAGTACGCCCCGAGGCTCTCGTGGCACCCGATCGTGAAGCGCCCGCGCGGCTCGCTCTCGAGGCCGCCGATCTCGCGCCGCGTCTCGGTCGCCGCCCGCTCCAGCCGGCGCGCGTGCTCGAGCAGCGCCCGACCCGTCACCGTGAGCGTCACGCCGCGGCTCGTGCGCACGAGGAGCGTCGTCTCGAGCTCGGCCTCGAGCTTGTGGATCGCCGCGGTCACGGCCGGCTGGCTCAGACCGAGCGAGCGCGCCGCGGCCGTCACGCCGCCCTGCTCGGCGACCGCGGCGAAGACCCGCAGCGCAGCGGGCACCAGGACGTCGGCGCTCATCGCCCCTCGAGCTCCTCGATCGTGCGCGGCCAGTTCTCCTTGAGCAGGCGCGAGAGCGAGCGATCGGCCAGGAGCTTGCCGTCCGTCTGACAGCGCGGGCAGTAGTTCGACTCGTTCTCCGCGTACACGATCCGCTGCACCTTCGTCCCGCAGACCGGGCAGGGCTGACCGAACTTGCCGTGCACGGCCATCTCCGCGCGGAACGCCGTGACCTTCGCCGGGAACGCGGGCCCCGCCTCGGCGCGCAGCCGCGCGGTCCACTCGCCCAGTACCTCGAGCGTCGCGCCGTGCAGCGTCGCGATCGCGGCGTCGTCGAGCCGGTCGGTCCGCGTCACGGGCGACATCCTCGCGCGGTGCAGGATCTCGTCCGAGTAGGCGTTCCCGATGCCGGCGAACAGACGCGGGTCGGTGAGCGCGCGCTTGAGGGTGTGGCGCTCGCGCCGGAGCGCCTCGGCGAACGCCACGAAGCTCGACCCCAGCGGCTCGAGCCCACCGCGCGCGAAGGCCTCGAGCGAGGCGCGCCCGCGCGCGAGGTGCAGGCTCGCGCGCTTCTTCGTGCTCGCCTCCGTCAAGAGGAGCGTCCCGCTCGGGAAGTCGATCGCGAGCAGGCCCACCTTGCCGGGCACCTTCGCGCCCGGCCCGTCCTTCCACTGGAAGCGCCCCGCGACCATCAGGTGGACGACGGCGAAGAGGTCGTCGTCGAGGACGAAGACGAGCCGCTTGCCGAGCCGCTCGATCCCCCGCACGCGCTTGCCCACGACCTCGGCGACCCCCGGCTCGACCGAGCGGAGCACGAAGGGGCTCGCGAGGCGGATCTTCTGGATCGGCTGATCGAGGATCCGGCGCTCGAGCGCCTCGACGTACACCGTGAGGTCGGGGAGCTCGGGCATGCGTCAGCGCGATCCGCCGCTCACTGCACGCGGCGGTAGTAGATGTCGCCGTTCGGACAGCTGGTCGTGCCCGCGTACGGGCACGAGGCACCGCGGCGGTGATCGACCCAGACCGTGTGGAACGCGCCGGTCGTCGCCCAGACGCGCGGGGTCTCGGAGTCGGCGCTGCCCGCCGCGCCCGAGTCGAGCCGGTAGTCCTGCGGCTGCCAGGTCACGCCCTGGTCGAGCGAGAAGTTCGCGTACACGTCCGTGAGGCCGCTGCGCGAGTCGGCCCACACCGCCGCGACCAGCGTGCCGCTCGCGGCGATGTCGAGGTCGTGGCTCGCCGAGGCGCCGGGCGTCGTGCCGGTGTCGAGCCGGATGGGCGCCGCGAAGGTCGCGCCCGAGTCGGTCGAGAGCACGCTGTAGGGGTCGGGCTGGCCGAAGCGGTAGTCGAGCCAGCTGACGATCACGGTGCCCGCCGCGGGCGAGATCACGTGCGGCTCGATCGAGTCGTGATGGAGCGGGTCCTGGTCGAGCTGCACGGCGCCCGCGAGCCAGCTCGCGCCGGCGTTCGTCGTGCGGTTCATCCAGACGTCGAACGAGCCCGTGTCGCGATCGTCGATCCACACGACCCACGCGCCGGTGCCGCTCGCCGCGACGGCGGGCGAGAAGCTCGACGACGCGCCAGCGGGCGTGCCGAGGTCCATGCGGGTCTCGGCTCCGAACGTCGCCCCCGCGTCGGTCGAGACGCGCACGTACACGTCCAGCGATCCCGAGCGGTTGTCGCGCCACGTCACGAACACGTTGCTGCCGGCGGCGGCGACGCGCGGCTCGGCGGCGACGAAGGTCGCGCCGGCGGGCGTCGAGAGCTGCAGCGGCGTGCTCCACGTCGCGCCGGAGTCCGTCGAGCGCGCGACGAAGACGTGACGCTGCCGGGTGCCCGTGAACGTGTTGTAGGTCGCGTAGACGTTCGTCCCCGAGCTCGCGAGCGCGAGGTCGTACGAGTCCTGCGTCGCGGTGCCGCCGAGCGCGTTGATCTTCACCTCGGCCGCGAGCGTGGCCCCCGAGTCGGCCGAGCGGCGAGAGTACGACTCCCGGTACCCGGTGCCGCCGCGGAAGTCCGGCCAGCCCCACACGACGCCGGTCGCGCCGGGGAGCACCATCCTGGGCGCGAAGACCGCGCCGCCCGCCGTGTCGACGCGGCTCGGAGCGCCCGGGAACGTCCCGCCCGCGTCGAGGCTGCGGATCGTGTACACGTGCGGCACCGTACCGCCGCTCAGATCGCGCCACGCGACGTGCAGGCGCGTCGTCGCGCCGCTCCCCGAGCCGAGGATGCTCGGGTCGAGCGAGTTCGTGAGGCTCTGCGCGTCCATCGTGTCGAGGCGCAGGTCGGTGCCGGTGGGCGCGATGCAGTTCTCGTCGGCCGACGCATCGCAGTCGTTGTTGAGCGTGTCGCAGAGCGTCTCGACCGCCTGGTAGGTGGCCGGCAGATCGCACGCCCAGCCGCTCGCACCACGGCACGTCGGGACGCGCCCGGCGCAGACGCCGCGCACCTCGACGCACGTCGGGACGGAGGCCGGCGAAGGCGTCGTCAGCCCGTCGTCCACCGCACCGTTACAGTCGTCGTCGACGCCGTTGCACGTCTCGGCGATCGGACCGACCAGCGTGCCGCCGCACGTCAGGGCGCCGGTCGTGCACACGACCTGGCCGTACGCGCAGCGACCGACGTTGCTCGGGCCGCAGCGGTCGCCGACGCCGGGGATCGGCGAGGCCGCGCTCGACTCGTCCGTCGTGCCGTCGCAGTCGTCGTCGATCCCGTTGCACGTCTCGGCGGTGGGGCCGATGTCGCCGCTGCACCCGAGCGCGCCGAGCACGCAGACCGTGGTGCCGGTGCGGCACGCGCCGACGGCCGCGCCGCACGTCCCGCCGACCATCGGGTCGGCCTCGTCGACGCGGCCATCGCAGTCCTGGTCGATGCCGTCGCACGTGTCGGGCGCGGCGCTCGGCGTGCAGCTGTACTCGCAGCCGTCGAGCGGGTCGCCGTCCACGTCGTGAAAGCCGGGAGCACAGTCCCCCGGACCGAACGTGCAAACGCCGAGGCCACAGCGCGGCGTCGCGTGAGGGAAGCTGCAGATCGTGCCGCAGGTCCCGCAGTTCATCGGGTCGCCCATCGTGTCGAAGGTCTCGTCGATCGTCCCGTCGCAGTTGTCGTCGACGCCGTTGCACGTCTCGGTCGCGGAGGTCGCCGTGCAGCGATACTCGCAGCCGTCCGTCGGGTCGGAGTTCACGTCCACGAACCCGGCGCGGCAGCTCGCCACGACGCAGGTGCTCGACACGCAGGCCGCGTTCGCTCCCGGGAAGCTGCAGAGGTTGCCGCAGCTGCCGCAGTTCGCGAGGCTCATCGTGAGGTCGATGCCCTCGTCGATGCGCCCGTCACAGTTGTTGTCGATGTGGTCGCAGAGCTCGTCGCCCGAGGGCGGGCAGGCGTACTCGCAGCCGTTGGTCAGCACGCCGTCGAGGTCGTGCCAGCCCATCTGGCAGTGGTCGATCGCGCAGGAGCCCGCCGCGCAAGCCGGGAACGCGTGCGAGATGGCGCAGGCGTTGCCGCAGCGGCCGCAGTTCGCGGGATCGGCGTCGAGGTCGAACCCGTCGTCGACGACGCCGTTGCAGTCGTCGTCGATCGCGTTGCAGATCTCGGCGCCGGTGGGCACGCAGCCGTCGACACGGATGTTGGCGTCCTCGCGCGGGCCGGCATCCGGCGTGCCCGCCTCGCCGGCGTCGAGTCGGATGGGGTCGTCGTCGCAGCCCGAGAAACAGTACGGCTCGACGGTGCAGCCGCCGGCACCGAGCGAGGCGGCTAATGCCGCGAGGGCCAGGCGCGACGCGCGCAGGCGCCTGCTCCGGCGCGCGAGCAGCCCGGCGAGCGCGAGGACGAGCCCGAGGACGCCGGCCGCGCCGCTCCCCGGGCCGCCCGCAGACGCCGAGCAGATCAGCCCGCCGCCCGCCGCGAGGCCGCGCACCGGGGCGGCGCCGACGCCGCTGCCCCAGCACGCGCCCTCGCGACACGTCAGGCCCGACGGGCAGCGGATGGAGGCGCAGGGGTCGTCCACGCACGTCGTGCCCTGGCAGACCCGGCCGAGGCCGCAGGGCATCGTGCAGCGGTTCATCGTGCACGTGCCCGAGATGCAGGACTCGCCCGCGATGCAGTGCCCGCCGCAGGGGGCCGGGGCGCAGGCTCCGTCCACGCAGACCTGATCGGTGCGGCACCCCGCGCCGCAGTCGGCGACGCAGGCTCCGTCGTCGCAGTACTGGCCCGCCGCGCACGTCACGCTCGCGCAGGGATCGGCGACGCACGCGGGCGTCCCGCCGGCGGCGGGCGTCCGGCAGAGCTGGCCGCGCGGGCACCCGCGCCCGTAGCAGGTGTCCGACACGCAGCCGCCGCCGAGGCACACCTGGCCCGTGGGGCACATGACCCCGTCGCAGGGGTCCTCGCACGCGCCCGTGAGCGGGTTGCAGACCTCCATGCCGGTGCACGTCACGCCGGCGCACATGCCGAGCACGCAGTAGCCGCGGATCCCCATCGAGGGGTCGGCGAGCGACTCGTCGCAGATCTGGCCCGGCGGGCACGAGACGAACTCGCTCATGCCGCACGGATCGATGCACTGACACTCGGCGGCGAAGCAGAGGCCGCCGGGGCAGAGATCGCCGCTCGCCTCTTCGTCGATGGTGCCGTCGCAGTCGTCGTCGATGCAGTTGCAGACCTCGCGCGAGCCGCTGGTCGAGCCGCGACAGGTGAGCGCGCCGTCGACGCAGACGACCATCCCGTTGGCGCACACGACGCCGCCGTCGGCCGCCGCGCCTCCATCGTCGGCCGCGCCGATGCCGCCGTCCGGCAAGGGAACGCAGGCCGCCCCGCCGCCGGGGTTGCCGTCGTCGACGACGCCGTCGCAGTCGTCGTCGACGTTGTTGCAGACCTCGACGCCGGGCGCGGGCGCGTCGCACCCGACCCACGCGCCGGCCGAGCACGTCTCGGTGCCGGTGCCGCAGGCGCTCGAGCAGGCGCGCATCAGGCCCTCGTCGATCATCGTGTCGCAGTCGTCGTCGACGTTGTTGCACGCCTCGACGCGCGGCGTCGGCGCCGTGCAGCCGACGTACGAGCCCGCCACGCACACCTCGGTGCCGCTGCCGCACGCGCTCGAGCAGGCGCGGGTCAGCCCCTCGTCGACCTGCCCGTTGCAGTTGTCGTCCAGCGCGTTGCAGGTCTCCGTCATCGGCGCGGGCGCGGTGCAGCCGCCGTAGACGCCCGCCGTGCACGTCTCGGTGCCGCTGCCGCAGAGCGACGCGCACGCGCGCGTGAGGCCCTCGTCGACGGGCCCGTCGCAGTCGTCGTCGACGCCGTTGCAGCTCTCGATGCCGGGCGTGGGCGCCGTGCAGCCGGCGTAGGTGCCGGCGATGCAGATCTCGGTCCCGCTGCCGCAGATGCTGGAGCAGGAGCGCGAGAGACCCTCGTCGGTCGTGCCGTCGCAGTTGTCGTCCACGTTGTTGCACGTCTCGGTGGTCGGGATGCGCGCGCTGCACGCGCCGAACGAGCCGGCCATGCACGCGCGCGTGCCGGACCCGCACGCCGTGGCGCACGCCATGGTCACGTCCTCGTCGATCAGGCCGTCGCAGTCGTTGTCGATGGTGTCGCACGCCTCCGCGCGCGGATCGCAGTCGGGCACCAGGCCCGTCCCGCGCACGAGCATGTCCTCGAAGTCGTTGTCACCGCCGCGGTAGAGATCCTCGAAGCCGAAGTAGTACGTGTTGGTGCGCGTCGCGCTGCGATAGACGAGGAAGTGCCGGTAGTCGCCGTCGTCGTTGAGCGCCGCGCTCGTGAAGTAGATGCGGTTGTTCGTGTCGTTGCGGCCGCCGCAGGAGTCGTCGACGTTGGCGCCCGCCGGATCGCAGCCGACGGGGAGCGTGCAGCCACCGGGGAAGGCGCCGCCCTCGCTGCCGCCGACGAGGTACTCGGGGCTCCGGAGCCAGAAGCCGATCGGGCGGCCGGCGGCGAAGCCGGTCTGCGTGTCGAAGTCGACGGTGACGGTGCGCGTGGTCGTGCAGGGGCAGTTGCACGTCGCGTACGTGCGGCAGCCGAACACCGTGTGCAGGTTCGCCGGGTTCGTGACGTCGGTGCCGACCCAGAACCAGCCGAAGGTGTTCCGGTACCCGGCGCCCTCGCCGATGTCGAGGAACGTGACGCGGTAGTGCCCGCTCACCGCGTCGAACACGGGCCGGTACGCCTCGGGGAGCACCTGCGCGTTCGCGATCGCGTCCACCGCGCCGACGCTCGTCTCGGCGGTCGCGGGGAGGTCGAGGCACTGCTGCAGGCGCGTCGTCTGCGGCACGACGGTCCCGTCGGCCTGGTCGATGTACGCGCGGGCATCGCGTCGCCACGAGGGTCACGACGAGCAGCAGGAGCAACGAGGCGAGCGAAGACCGAGGCCGCGGGAAGGTCATCCCGCAACTCTAGCTCAATCGAGGCCCAGCCCGACCGTCCCGCTGGCGACGTCGACGCCCGCTCCGTGCTCGCCCATCCCGGGGTGCTGTTCCTGGGTCCACGTCGCGTTCTCGGCGACCGGGGCCGGAGTCGGTCGCGTGTACGAGTCGGCGCCGCCGCGATCGACGAAGAGCCCGAGGGTGCCGGCCATCGCCCGCAGCGTGTCGCCGGGCGACTCGATCGACGCGTTCCCGAACGAGAAGTCGCTCGTGGCGGTGTAGACGTCGTCGCCCGCGAGGTCGACGAAGAACCCATAGCCGGCCGCGTTGCCCGAGCCCAGCGAGAGGTTCGGCGCGTGGTAGACGTCGTCGCCGCCGCGGTCGACGAGCCAGCCGATCGAGAAGTCGTGTCCGACGCCGACCGAGGTGTTTCGCGCCGGATCGCCCGGGCTCGCGACCTGATAGGTGTCGCCCCCGCCCTCGTCGACGAGCGCCGCGACGGCATAGTGCGCGGCCGAGCCGTGCACGTACCACCAGCCGTCGTAGTGGTCGGCGCCGTCGCCCTCGAGCAAGAGCCCGGTGCCGAACCAGTAGCCGGTGCCCTGGCCGAAGATGCCGACCGTGTACGTGTCGTCGCCGGTCGCGTCGCGAAGGACGCCGAGCCCGCCCGACATGTTCACGCCGTCTCCGAAGTCCGCGCGGCGGCCGAACCCCGCGCCCTGCGAGAAGCTCGAGTTGGAGCCGCCCGGGTTCTGCGGCGAGTAGTAGAGGACGTCGGTGGGGTGGGAGAAGTAGTCGTCCGTGCCCGCCTGGTCGTAGAGCGTGCCGACGCCGCGGCTGTACCCGAAGCCCTGCGCGAACGCGTACGCGACGTAGTGATCGTCGCCGCCGCGATCGTAGAGCAGGCCGAGGCCGAACGACGCCGCGCCCTGCACGGCGGCCTCCCCCTCGTACACGTCGTCGCCTCCGCCGTCGTAGAGCACGCCGACGCCGAGCGCCCCGTAGCCCTGCGACATCCGGAGCGCGCGGTAGTGATCGACGTCGGCGCCGAAGTCGAAGAGCATGCCGATGCCGAGACGGCCGGCGCCCTGACGCGACGCGATCGACTGGCTGAAAGGCCCGTTCGTGGCGCCGGCCGGCGCGCGACCACCGCCGTCGGAGGGCAGGCGCCGGCTGTCCGGTGGTCCGCTCGTGTCCGACGGGACCGGGACCTCGGCGTAGCCGTAGGTGTCCATGCCCGCGACGTCGATCACCACCGACACGCCGTTCGCCGGCGACGCGGTGGCGCCCGTCGCGCCGCGGTACGTGTCGTCCCCGCCGAAGTCGATGAGCAGCAAGATCGCCGGGTTCGCGTGCACGTCGTCGCTGTCTCCGGACATCACGATCGCGCCGGCCGGCGTGTCGACGAAGAGGTGGATGGTGTTCCCGACCAGCGTCTCGATCGCGTACGTCTCGAGGGTCGCGCTGAGGTCGATCGCCGCCTGCGCGATCACGTCCGTCCGGACGTCGCCGAGCAGCAGGCCCTGCGTGCCGGTGTCCGCTGGCGAGATGGCGAAGCCCACCGCCGGCAGGAACATCGCCGAGCCCACGTCGAACGCCTCCATCCTCGTGGGCGCGTCGAGCCCGGCCAGGGCCATCTCGCGCGCGATCAGCGCGCTGCGGGTCGCGCGGACGATGGGCGCGATCGTCGCCTGCGTGCCGGGGGGCAGACTGCCCGTCGCGCTCGTGAGCTCGGCGAGGTTCGGCGTGCCGCCGGCCTCGGTGATGAGAGCGGCGAGCTCGCCCGGCAGGTCGGTCGCGTCGGTCGGCACGCTCGGACGAAGCGGCGCGAGGTCGGCGAGCGTCGCGCTCTCGGTGAGCGCGCTCGTGACCGGCGTGCCCGTCGTGGCCGCGTGATCGAGCACCATGGCGATCTCGTGGCCGAAGCGCGGCACCTCGGGCGCGTACGAGCGGATGCGGTCGGTGAAGTCGAGCCGGAAGCGGTCGTGCGCCGCGGCCGGGCCGAAGGCGTCGAGGGCCGCTTCGTCGAAGCGCAGGTCGCACGCGTCGAGGCCGCTCGAGGCGAGCAGCGCGCCACTAATCGACGTCGCGCTCTCGGCCGAGCAGGCGCAGAGGGGCGAGGCGGGGCTACGACCGGACGCGCACGTGTCCATCCCGTAGGTCGCATCGGGCGCGCAGAAGGTCCCGTCACGCGCCGCGACGCAGGTGCGCATCCCGATCGGGCAGTCGGCGCTCGTGTTGCATCGCGCGGTGCAGACGGACGGCGCCCGGACGTCGAACGAGACGCAGACGTCGTAGGTCCCCGTGCACGGCACCGCCTCCGAGCAGGGACTTCCGCGTGCGCTCACCGTGCACGAGCCGCTCCGCGGAACGCACTGGCGCGGCAGGCCCGGGTAGACCTCCATGCACGTGGCGTCGGCGCGGATCGCGTCGCACTCGAGGTCGGTGTTGCACTGCGCGCCGCAGACGTGCTCCGCACCACCCGAGCCGAGCGAGAGACAGAGCGCGTTGCCGCAGTCCGCGTCCACGTGACACAGGCCGCACCAGCGAGGTCCCGGGGGAGGCGCGGCGTCGTGGCCCGCGTCGTTCGTGGCCGCGTCGTGCCCGGCGTCGCGGATGCTCGCGTCGAGATCGGGCGCCGGCGCGCCCGTGCAAGCGGCCGCGAACAGGACGGCGAGGAGCAGGCGGCTCGGGGCGGGGCGCGACACGAAGTCGAGCATACCCGAGAGCCTCGGTTATCATGCAGCAGGACACGATGACGCGCTCCGGCCTGCTCGCTCTCTGCCTCTCGATCGGCCTGCACGCTCTCTCCGGGAGCCCTGCCGCCGCGCAGGCCTGCGGGCCCGGCTCGACGGCTGCCCAGCGCTTCGCGTGCGCGGCGCAGGCCGCCGAGGAGGGGCTCTGGGCCGACGCCCTCTCGCAGTTCCAGGCGCTCTACGCCGAGACGCACGCGCCCTCGGCGCTCTACAACGTCGGCATCGCGTTCCAGTCGCTCGGCCGGCACCGCGAGGCGCGCGACGCGTTCGACTCGCTCATGCGCGACCACGCCGCCGAGCTCGACGACGAGACGCGCTCGGAGGCGGCGCGGCAGTACGGGACCGAGGCCGCGCGGGTGGCCCGCGTTCGCCTCCACGACGTGCCGCATGCCTCGTCGCCCGGCTGGGACGCCTCGCTGCGCGTGCGCCTCGACGGTCGCACGCTCTCGGTCGGGGACGACGAGCCGCTCGTGCTCGAGGCCGATCCGGGCGCGCACGGAGTCTCGGTCAGCCAGGACGCCCATCAGGAGTTCGGATGGGAGGGTGTGCTCTCCGACGGTCAGACCCTCGACCTGGACGTGACCCTGCCGCTGCTCCCCTCGGTCCCGCACCCGATCTACGAGGACGCCGGGTTCTGGATCGCGATCGTCCTCGGAGCGTGCGCGATCGCGGGCGGGGCGGTGCTCGGCTGGTGGCTGCAGCAGGACGCGCAGCTCGACACGCGCGGCGGCTTCGTCATCCCGGTGGGGGGCTGAACGTGCGCTCGAAGGCCTGCCTCGCGCTGCTCGCGACCTGGATGCTGGGCGGCTGTGCCCAGAACGCGATCTTCGAGCTGCACGTGGATCTGCCCGCGCTCGGCGCGGCGGGGACGACGGTCGGCGGTCGAAGCGCCCGCTTCGCGCGCGTGCAGGTGCTCCCGGGCACGGCCGCGTTCGGCGTCGAGCGCCTGCAGTGGCTCACGCCCGCGGTCGCGCTCGAGACGGCGGGACGCGCCGTCATGGTGTCGGTCCCGGCCGAGGGCGGCGAGATCACCTTGGGCCTGCACGTCAAAGCGCAGCTCTGCGACGACGAGGCCTGCACGAACATCGTCAACGAGCGCTGGTACGCGTTCGAGCG
>JBGAQA010000009.1:87176-89157 GCA_044220955.1 Sandaracinaceae bacterium | reverse complement strand
GGGCCTCCCGGCGGCTCGCCTCGGCGTCCGCGCGCTCCAGGCGGTACCCAAGCTCTGGTGAGCGCGAACGATCCTTCGTAAGATTGCCGGGCACGATGTCCCTCTCCCCGATCAGCCACGGCGGCCTGGGCGACCCCTCCTCGCGGGAGATCGGCCGCTACACGCTGCTCTTCCGCTTCGCCGCGGGTGGCATGGCGGAGGTCTTCGTGGGCCGCATGCGCGGCGAGGGTGGCTTCGAGAAGCCGGTGGCCATCAAGCGCATGCTGCCCGCGCTCGCGGAGGAGACGCGCTTCGTGGACATGTTCCTCGACGAGGCGCGCATCGCGGCGATGGTGTCGAGCCCGCACGTCGTCCCGACGCTCGACGTGGGCAAGGACGAGGACGGCCTGCCCTACATCGTGATGGAGCTCGTCACGGGGGTCTCGCTCTCGCAGCTGATGCGCGCGGTGCTCGAGAAGCAGCAGCCCTATCCACCGCTCCCGATGATCGTGGAGATCCTCGCGCAGGCCGCGCAGGGGCTCGACGACGCGCACACGGCGCGGCGGCCGACCGGCGAGCCGCTCGAGCTCATCCACCGCGACGTCTCCCCGCAGAACATCCTGGTCGGCGTCGACGGACGCGCGCGGCTCACGGACTTCGGCGTGGCCCGCGCGATCCAGCGCGTCACGCGCACGAGCACCGGCGAGGTGAAGGGCAAGCTCAGCTACTTCTCGCCCGAGCAGGCCCAGAACGCCGAGCTCGATCAGCGCTCCGACGTGTTCGCGCTCGGCGTGGTCGCCTGGGAGATGATCAGCGGCCGCCGGCTCTTCCAGCGTGACGACCCGATGTCGACGCTGCGCGCGGTGCTCCAGGAGCCGATCCCGCTCGTGTCGGACGTCCGGCCGGAGGTGCCGCAGGCGCTGGCGAACACGATCGCGCTCGCCCTCGTGCGGGACCGCGATCAGCGCTTCGAGTCCGCAGGCGCCTTCGCGCACGCGCTGCGCACCTCGGGCGTTCCGACCCCGACGCGCGCGTCGCTCGGCAAGTGGATCGAGAGCGTCGGCGGCGAGAAGCTGCAGCACTTCCAGTCCAAGATCGCGCGGGCGTTCGGCGCCCCCGCGGTCCCCGACGCACGCACCCCGCTGCCGCTCGCGACGGCGAGCCCGGACTCGCCGGTCGAGGTGCGCATCGAGCCGCCGTCCAACAGCGCCGTGCGGACCGTGCTGCGGCAGCCCGAGCCGGTCCCGCCCGAGCCGCCGACCCAGGCGAGGGCGCATCCGACCGCCGCGTCGCCGTCGAGCGGCCGAGGGCTCTGGATCGGGATCGGCGTCGTCGTCGCGCTGCTGGTCGCGGCGGCGGTCGGGCTCGCGCTCGCGGGAAACGGAGCGCCCGAGGTCGTCGCCTCGCCGCTCGCGCCGGTGCCGACGTCGACGCCGGTGCTCGCGCCCGCCGCCGCGGCGCCGCCGACCGAGCTCACGACGGGCACCGCCGCTCCGCCGGACGAGGCGCCGCTCGCCGCGACCGGGACGGGCGCGGCGCGGCGCAGCCCGGTCCGGCGTGAAGGGACGGGCGCATCGGCGGCCGCGCCGAGCGTCGATGCGACCGCTGTCGCGCCCGCCCTCGCCGCACCCGCGGCGCCGACGACGACGACCCCCACGGCGCCGACGACGACGACCCCCACGGCGCCGGAGCCGGTCGTCCGGGCCGCCGAGCCCGAGCCGCCGCCTGCGGCCCGGCCGGCCACGCACGAGGCGGCCGACCCCACGCCGCCGCCGGCGACCGAGACGCGCCGCCGGCGCCTGATGGGCCTGGACCAGTTCGAGCGCGAGACGAGCTCGCCCTGAGCGCCCGCGACGGGCCTGCGAGCTCTCCCGCCGGGGATCAGAGCTCGAACGCGAACGAGGGGCCCAGCGTGACCACGAGCGCGACGGGGTCGGGGCGCGCGTAGCGGGTCGTTCCGTCGAAATACGCCTCGCCGCGGAAGGGCACGAGCAGCGCCGCG
>JBGAQA010000009.1:84486-87139 GCA_044220955.1 Sandaracinaceae bacterium | reverse complement strand
GACCGCGGAGCGACACGTCCAGGCCGCCCGTGATGCGCTCGCGCTCGGTCGGCACCGCGCCGGGGGACTGGCCGATCACGAACACGAAGCCTGCGTCGAGGCCGGCGCACGCGGCGAGCGAGAACGCCTCGTCGTGGCCCGCGAGGGGACACACCGAGATCCCGGCCCACGACGTGAGCTGATCGACGAACGCGCCCGCGCCGTAGGCCGCGCGTGAGAACGGCACGATCCAGCCATGCAAGCCGACGGGCACGAAGCCGGGCGCGGTCAGCCAGACGTAGAGCTCGCCGCCGCCGCTCACGAAGGGCGTCGCGCCCACCTCGAAGAGCCCGCCGAGGTCGAGCTCGAGCCGCCACGGCGGCGCGGGGACGGGCACCTCGACGCGCTCGCGCACGACGACCGGATCGACGAGCAGTGGCGGCGGTGGCGGTGGCGGCGGCGGTGGCGGCGGCGGTGGCGCGTCGGGATCGACCAGGATCGCGAGCGCGATCGCGAGCGGATCGAGCAGCTGGTCGCACGCGCCATCCACGTCGGCGACCCGCTCGCCGATCGACGCGCCGCTCGCATCGGTGACGGCGAGGGTCGCGCGGAACCCTCCCTCCCGGGGCTCCACGCGTCCCTCGATCGCGAGGCCCGCGTCCGCGGGCGGGACGAACGCTGGCCGGCCGAGGACGGCCTGCGTCGCCTGCGCGAGCGCCTGGGCGGTCGGGCACGCCTCGGCACCCGGCAGGCGGACCCACCCGAGCGAGGCCGTGCGCCCGGGCGCGACGTCGGGCTCCTGCGCGACCGCGCTGGACGCGAGGCACGACAAGAGAGCGACCCAGAGCCAGCGCATCGAGGCCTGGAGCGTACTATCTCCGTCCCGCCGTGTTGCTCTGGCTCTTCGAGCTCGCCTGTGTGCCCATCCTCGGCTTCGCGATCGGCACGAGCGCGCGCCGCGCGGGGCCGCGCGCGTTCGCGACCGACTACGCGCTGCTCGCCGTCGCCGGTCTCGTGGGCGAGGCGAGCGCGATCGCGTGGTACCGCTACTACGGCTACGCCGACGCCTGGCACCTGCGCGTCGCGGGCGTGCCGCTCCTGGTCCCGCTGATCTGGCCGCTCGTGATCCTGTCCGCGCGCGAGGTGCGGGACGCGCTCTTCCCCGGGCTCGATCCCTGGCGGGGCGCGCTCGTGGTGCTGGTGCTCGTCTGCGCGGACGCGTCGATGGTGGAGGTGCTGGCCGTGCGCGCCGGCCTGTGGTCGTGGGCCGAGGGCGGGCACCTGGGCGTGCCGATCCTGGGCGTCCTCGGCTGGGGCTACTTCGCGGCCGCGGCCGATCTCGCGCTCGCGCGGCTCCGCGGCGCGCGCCGGATCCTCGTCGTGCCCGTCGCGCTCGCCGTGGCGCACGGGCTGATCTGCGCGTCGTGGTGGGCTTGCCTTCGCTGGGTGCTGCGGGGCGATCTCGGGATCGGCTCGAGCATGGCGCTCGTCGTCGCGAGCGCGCTCGCGACGCTCGTCGCCCTCGATCGCCGACGGAAGGGACGCCTGATCCCGTTCGACGTCGCGCTGCCACGGGTGATCGCGGCAGCGCTCTTCCTCGCGCTCTTCGTCGTCACGGCGATCGGCGAGCTCGTGCTGCTCGCGCACGTCGTCTGCGTGGCGGTGCCCTACTTCGCGGCGAGCCGCCTCTCGCGGGCCGAAGGCTGAATCAGGGCGCCGGGGCGGGCGGCGTGCACTGGCTCGGCGAGGCCGCGACCTGCTCGGCGAGCAGATCGAGCGTCGAGCCGGGGCCGACGTCGCAGCCGGCGGCGACGAACGCACCGAGGCTCTCGTCGTAGCGCACGACGATCGGGCGAGCGTCGTACGACATGCTCGGGTGGTCGCGGCCGCCTTCGTACACGATCGTGTGGCCGTACATCGCGAGCGTCGTCGGCCCACCGCAGCCCGGGACGAAGGGTAGAGCGATCGACGCGAGGCCGACGAGCGGCGCGAGCGGGCGGAGCATCGGCGCATCCTACCTGCACGCGAGCGTGCAGCGCGAGCGTGCAGCGCCCTTCACGGACAGCCGTGCAGCGACGTGCGCGGCGCGCCCGATCTCGGCCGAATTCGGCCGGGCTCCGCAGGTACGAGGGTTGCGACGAGCCCGGACGTCACACCCACGGAGGAACCCGCCATGCTTCGCACCCTCGTCGTCTGCGCCACGCTCTTCGCCCTCGCGGCGCCCGCCGCCGCGCAGGACGCGCCCCTGGTCGTCCCCTCGCCCGCGTACACGGCCTCGCCCTACGCGTCGTCGGCGACCGCTTCGTACGGCACGTCGTTCCCGCCGCGCGATCGTCGCGGGCGCCCGCTCGTCGGCACGCGGCACGAGATGCAGAACGATCGCGGGCTCTGGGGCGCCGGGCTCGGGCTCTTCCTGGGCGGATGGGTGCTCGACCTCGCGGGGACGGCGCTCGCCAACGCGATGTCGCACGACCGGACCGACGCCGCGGAGCAGGACGCGCAGGCCTGGTCCATCCTCCCGCTCGCGGGTCCCGTCATCCAGCTCGGCATCGAGGCGCCGCACCCCGCGATCCCCATCACCTCGGGCCTGATGCAGATCGCCGGCCTGGTCATGTTCATCACGGGCATGACGAGCAACCACGACGCCGAGGTCCCGATCTACGCGTGGGGCGAT
>JBGAQA010000009.1:83950-84444 GCA_044220955.1 Sandaracinaceae bacterium | reverse complement strand
CCCACGCAGGGCGGTGCGGTCGCGACGCTCACCTTGCACGCGATGTGAACCTGTCGAGGATCACCCCGCGATCGTCCGAAGCCGCACGGGACCGGGCTTGACCTTCTTGGCCCCGGGCGGCCGCTCCGGCAGCGCGCCGCTCGCGTCTCCCAGGTCGCCGACGAGATCGTGCTCGGCGGCGTCGGTGATGCGGCACCTGCGGATCTCGCCGACCTCGGCCTCGCCGTTCGTGAGCACCACCTTGCCGTCGATCTCCGGCGCTTGCCCCCACCAGCGGCCCTCGAGGAGGAACTCGCTCTCGCTGCTGGGGCCCTCGACGAGCACGTCGAGCTCCTGCCCGATCAGCGCCTTGGCCTTCTTTCGCGAGATCGGCCGCTGAACCGCCATGAGCTTCTTCGCGCGGGCGCGCTTGGTCTTGTCCGGCACGTCGTCGGTCCGCTCTCCCGCCGCCGTGCCCTCCTCGGTCGAGTACTGGAACACGCCGACCCGATCGA
>JBGAQA010000009.1:39577-83907 GCA_044220955.1 Sandaracinaceae bacterium | reverse complement strand
CTCCGTCTCGCCCGGGTGGCCCACGATGAACGCGCTGCGCATCACCAGGTCAGGCACCCTCTCGCGCAGCTTCTCGACCACGCGCTTCTGCCGATCGATGCCGTGACCGCGCTTCATCAGCTTCAGCATCCGGTCGCTCGCGTGCTGCAGCGGCATGTCCACGTAGGGGAGCACCCGCGGGTGCTCGGCGAAGAGCTCGAGCAGCTCGTCCTTGATCGTCTCGGGGTAGAGGTAGAAGACGCGCACCCAGCGCACGCCCCTCACCTCGGCCACGGCGGCGACGAGCTTGGCGAGGTCCGTCTGTCCGCGGTCGTGCAGATCACGCCCGTACGCGATCGTGTCTTGCGAGATCAGGTTCAGCTCGACGGCGCCCTCGCTCACGAGGCGCGTGCACTCCTGCACCACGTCCGCGATCGCCCGGCTGCGCTGCTTGCCCCGGAAGCTCGGGATCGCGCAGAACGCGCAGCTGCGGTTGCAGCCCTCGGCGATCTTCACGTACGCGAAGTGGCGCGCGAGCGAGGGAAGGCGCGGGTCGCTCGCCTTGAGGAGCTGCTCGGCCGGGTTGCCGACCAGCATGCGCGGCGCGGCGCTCTTCTTCGCGAGCACCTGCCCGAGCTTCAGCATGTCCCCCGAGCCGAGGAAGTGGTCCACCTCCGGCAGCTCGTCGGCGAGCTGCTCCGGATAGCGCTGCGAGAGGCAGCCCGCGACGACGAGGCGCTCGACCTTCCCCTGCTCCTTGAGCGCGCTCATCCGGAGGATCGTGTCGATCGACTCTTCCTTCGCGGGCCCGATGAAGCCGCAGGTGTTGACGACCACGACCTCGGCCCCCTCCGCCTCCGCCACGATCCGGTAGTCGGAAAGCCCCGCGACGCCGAGCATGACCTCGGTGTCGACGCGGTTCTTCGGGCAGCCGAGCGAGACGAAGTGGATGGTCTTCACGGGACCGGCAACCGTGTGGACCCGCGGGCCTCGGGTCAAGCCTAGCGCAGCCCGAGGCGGCGCGAGGTGAGCTGCCCCGCGGTGATCTCGACGTCGTACGTCTCGGCGATGTCCTCGTCCACGTTGACGAGGCGCAGCGTGTGATGGCCCGCCGAGAGCGGGACGCGCACGAGCGGCGTGTCCCCGAGGTCGCGAGCGCCCTCGGTCACGTGGGCCCACGGCGAGGTGATCAGCGAGAGGTAGCCGTCGCCACCGGCCGCGCTCGGCGCACTGCTGGACGGCGGAGGCGCCGGGGTCGCACCGACGCGCGGCGAGTCGCTCGCCGTCGGCCGGCGGTGGACCCGGTGCGCAGCGCTCTCGTCGTCGGCAGCCGGGACCTCGACCGCGGCCGCCGTCACCGGCGGAGGCGCGACGACCGTCGACGGCGGCGGCGCTGACGAAGGCGCGGGCGTGCCGGAGACCACGACCACCCCGACACCCGCGGCCGGCGAGGGCGGCGCGTCGGGCGCGCCCGAGAGCCGCGGCCACACGACCAGGCCCACGACCGCGAGCAGCGCGATCGCGCCGACGATCACGAGCCACACGGCGAGCGGCCGCCGCTCGTCCTTCTTCCTGGGCGGGGCCGCGAACGACGAGTGCATCGGCGCGGGCGCCGGCGTCGGGGGCGGGAGCGCATAGCCGCCCTGGCTCGGCGGCGGGGCCGACGACGCGAGCACGACCCCTGGGTGGCCGGGCGTCGGCGTCGGGTAGGGGCCGCCGACCACGTGGCCTTGCGGGCCGACGGGGCCCGTCGACGACGCCAGGATCGCGCGCGGCGAGAGCGAGATCCCGCTCGGCGTCAGGTAGGGCACGGGCGTCTGCAGCTGGCCGGGCAGGGCGCTCGGATGCGAGGGCGTCATGGCGTGCATCTCGCCGCTCGCGGAGATCGTGCCGCCCTCGATCATCCGCTGCACGCTCTTGTCGTCTCGCGCGACCGCCGCGAGGCACTCCGCGATCTTGGCGCGGTGGACCTTCACGGCCTCGCCGAAGCGCTCCTGCATCAGCTTGGCGATGTCGCGCCGCTCGGCGCGCTCGGGCGCGGTGGCCAGGTAGTCCTCGAGATCGGTCTTGAACTCGGCCGCCGACTGGTAGCGGAGCGACACCTCGCGCGTGAGCGCGCGCAGCACGATGCGGTCCAGCTCGGCCGGGATGCCCGCGACCACCGCGGAGGGCGGATGGATCGTGGCGGTGAGGGTCTCCTGGAGCGTCGCGAGCTCGTTGTGGCTCTTGAAGAGGCGGCGGGAGGTCAGCATCTCCCACATGACCACGCCCATCGCCCAGACGTCGGCCCTCGCGTCGACCGGCGTCGCCAGGGCCTGCTCGGGCGCGATGTAGGCGTACTTGCCCTTCACGACGCCGGTGCGCGTCTCGACCACGTTCGACGCCGCCTTGGCGATGCCGAAATCGAGCAGCTTCACGACCCCGTTGTAGGTGACGAAGAGGTTCTGCGGAGAGACGTCGCGGTGCACGACGCCCAGGGGTCTGCCCTCGTAGTCGGTGAGCTCGTGCGCGTAGCCGAGGCCGTCGAGCGCGTCGGCGACCATGCGGGCGACGAGCGTCGGAGGCAGCGTCTCGCCGCGCTGGCCCGTGATCCGGAGCAGGCGCTCGAGGCCCTGCCCGTCGAGGTACTCCATCGCGAGGAAGTGCTGTCCGTTGGCCTCGCCGACCTCGAGCGTCTGCACGCAGTGCGGGTGGTCGAGCTGCGCCGCGAGGCGCGCCTCGTCGAGGAACATGTCCACGAACCCCGGCTCGGCCTCGAGGTGCGCGTGCATTCGCTTGATGACGACCAGCTTGCGGAAGTTGCCCTTCCCGCTCATCACCGCGAGGTTCACCTCGGCCATGCCGCCGTGACCGAGCTTGCCGATCAGCGTGTACTTGCCGAACGGCGTCGCCGGGACCGCCGTGACCGTGTACCCCTTGGTCTCGGCCGAGGCGATCGCGGGGTCCCGTTCGGCGGAGAGAGCGGCCATCGACAGAAGGACAGTCTCCGTCCCCGCCGCGTTGGCGTCAACGCGAGAGGCGCGAGAAGAAAGGCCCGCAGCCTCTCGGCCGCAGGCCTCTGCTCCGAGCGATCGCCGGGGCGATCAGTTACAGGTGGGGTTCACGCAGAAGTGGTGGATGGTGTCGCCACTGACGCCCGTGGGCAGCGTCGCCATGCCGAAGTACTCGGACGCCGGGCGGTTGTCGCAGACGTAGCTGAGCAGGCCGGCCGCGACGCAGTCCGAGTCCGCCGCGCAGGGGATCTGGCAGGTGCGGTCGAACGCGTCGCAGGAGAGCGTCATGGGGTTACCCGCGACGGCGTGGCCGTCCGCGCAGTGCAGGGTCGTGCTGCCGTTGATGAGCTGCGTGGTCGGGTCGCAGAACGAGCCGATCTGCACGCTCCCGCCGGAGCCCGGCAGGATGGTCTGGAAGCACTCCAGGCGGATGTTGGCGCCCGTCACGGGGGTCAGGGCGCTGAACGCGATGCGCTGTGTGCAGCCCGCGGGCAGCGACGAGAAGCTGCCGAGCGTGCCGTCGTCGTACACCCAGCCCGGCGTCGTGCCGGCGCCGGCGCGCCCGACCTGCTGCACACGGCAGACCTCGCGCTCGATGAGGTTGCCCGCGCCATCGACGCTGGTCTCGGTGCGAACGAGCTCGAAGGCCTCCGGGTTGGTGAGGTCCGAGCAGTGGCTGTGCGGCGTGTTCGCCGGGAGGACCTGCAGGACGTCGCAGGGCACGTTGCCGTCGGCGTCGGGGTTCAGCTCGCGCGGCAGACACGCGCCGCCGAGGGCGTTGGCGATCCGACGGACGAGCACGTCGATGGCCGGTCCGAAGTCCGACTGACAGATGGACTGGACCACACCGCCGACGCGCTGGGTGAAGTCGACGATGCGGCGCGCCGGGTAGGCCTCGCCGGTCGCGCTGTCGCACGCCGAGAGGAGGTAGCCGCTGCGCGTCGTGTCCTGCACGACCGCCATGCGAGAGTCGGCGAGCACGGCCGTCAGGTTGCGCTCGCCTTCTCCGGCCATGACGTCGTCGACGAGATCGACCGGGACGCCCACGATCGAGATGACGACGAGGCGGTCCGGATCCGGCACGGCCGCACGCAGGCCCTCGACGTAGCGCTGCACGTCGTAGAGGTAGCCAGGGTTGAACGCGGCGCGGATGTTCGGGTCGTTCGGCGTGAAGGTCGTGATGCTCTCGTCGAAGAGGTCGGAGTTCGACACCGACCCGTCGTCCTCGTCCGTGACGATCACGACCGCGAGGACCGAGTTGTCGCGCAGGAAGCCCGCGTTGTCGCCGCCGCCGCCGTGGGCCGGCGTGCCCGAGAGGTAGGGGCCCGTCGGCGGGACGTAGCTGGCGTCCGCGACGGCCTTGAGGATCATCTCGAGGGGCTGCTCGTAGCCGCAGCCGCCGGTGCCGAGGCGCGTCTGGCACGTGAAGGCATCCGTCAGCATGGTGGTGTTGGTCACGCCCGACTCGAACTCGAGGAACTCCGGGATCGATGCCGGATCGCAGCCCGCCATCGCGACACGCCGCGTGTTGGCCTGCGGCATGCTCAGAAGGCCGTCGTCGCCGGCGACGCTCGCGCAGATGCTGGCCGACGAGCGGCCGAGCCCGCCGCCGTCCTGCGTGATCACGCCGATGTGCATGCTGCGCACCGGAGCGAAGTCCCGCATGCCCGCGCCGGCCGTGCCGGCCTCGAGGTCGCCCGTCGTGAGGATCGACACGAGGCGCGGGATCTGCATCCGGATCGCCTCCTGCTCCTCCGCCATCGTCGGCGAGCTGTCGATCATGAAGAGCAGGTCGAGCTCGTCGATGCCCTCGACGCGGATGTCCTCGCCGACGACCGATCGGGTGCACGGGTCGACCGGAGCGAGCTGTCGCTCGAAGCAGCTGGTGGCGAACAGCACGGTCGTGGCGGCCGCAGCGTGGAGCGCCGCGCGACGCAGCGTACGGGTGGGGATCATCGATGCCTCCTGGAACTAAGTCGCTGATACTACGCCTGCACGGGGCGATCCAGATCGAAAAAGAGGTGCCCGCGGCAGGCGGTGGCCGCCAACTTCGTTGGCGATCGACCCCTCACGGCGCGGGGGCGGCGGGCTCGAAGTCGACGTCCCAGATCCCGGCGGCGGTCTCGAGGTCCACCAGCGCGTGGGCGTGCGCGGCCAGCGCGTCGTTGTAGGCGCCGTACACGTCGTTGACCGTGCGCTGCGCGACCAGGACTGCGACGAGGCTCGCGCCGCCGTGCTCGTACTGGTAGCGCGTCGCCTCCAGCACGTGCTCGGCGTCGGCCACGACCGACTGGTCGAAGAGCGCTCGGGCCGCGACGGCGGCCTCGTACCGGGCCAGCGCCTGGCGGATCTCCACCTCGAGGCGCTGCCGCGCCTGCTGGTAGCGGGCGTCCGCGGCGGCCTCCATCGCGCTCGCCTCGTCGATCTCGCCGTGCCAGAGCAGGCGGAACGGCAGCGGGATCGCGACCATCAGCCCGAGCGCGTGGTAGTCGGTCTGGCCGTACTGCGTGTCGGTGCCGGGCACGCTGTAGAGCCAGCTCGCCATGACGTCGATGGAGCCCCAGCGCTCGGCCTCCGCCAGGCGTCGGGCCGCGCGCGCCGCGTCGATGTCGAGCTGGACGTGCCTCAGATCGGGGCGGTTCCGCATGGCCTCGTCGACCAGCTGCCGGAGGTCGAACGCGACGGGCTCCATGCGCAGCTCGCCCGTCGGCGTGAAGGTCGGCTCGACGCCGTCCTCGGTGCCGAGCAGCGCCGAGAGCCCGAGCAACGCCGCGCGCGCCTGGCCCTCGGCGGCGAGCACCTGCGCGCGGAACATCTGCGCCTCGACCCGCGACTGAACGAGCTCCACGTCCCCGATCGCGCCCGCGTCCACGCGCGCCTGGTTCATGCTGACGAGCGCCTCGAGGCTCGCGAGCGTCTGCTGCAGCCGCTCGAGATCGCGCCGCGTGGCGAGGGCGTCGACCCAGGATCCTGCAGCCTGCCCGCGCAGCACCCGGACGGCGTCCTCGACGTCGATGCCAGCCTGCGCGACGCCGACGCGCGCCACGTCCATGCGCCCGCCCTGCTGATCGCCGAGCTCGATCGGCACGTCGAGCGCCGCCCCGACGACCGTCGGCAGCTGCGAGCGGCACGGCACGGTCGCACCGCCGGGACCGGTGGGGTAGCCGCAGAGCGGCTGTGCCGGCGTCTCGGTGGTCTGCTCGGTGCGGATCTCCGTGCCCGTCGGGTGGGAGATGTCGAAGCTGACGAGTCCGGCCGAGATCGTCGGATCGGGCAGCCGTGCGCCGATCTGCACGCGCGCCTCGGCGGCCGTCACGTCACGGCGCGTCGCGGCGAGGTCGAGGTTCCGATCCATCACGCGATCGAGGTACTGCGAGAAGGAGATCGTGGGCGTGGCCTGCGCGGACGCGAGCGTCGGTGACACGAGCGCGGACAGCACCACGAGCACCCACGACGAGCGGTTCATGTGTCCTGCTCCTCCCCGGGCGGCTCGCTCGCGGGCGGCTCGCTCGGCGCGTTCGGATCGGGCTCGAGCGAGACGCGCCCGCCCTGCGCCTGTCGCGCGAGCTCGGCGAGCGGCGCGGGCGGGAGCATCGACATCGGGCCGAACCCGGTGCCAGGGCGGCGTCGGCGCTCCATCCAGCGCTCGATGACGTAGTAGAGCGCAGGCAGGACGAAGAGCGTCAGCACGGTCGCCGAGACGAGCCCGCCGACGACGACCGTCGCGAGCGGCCGCTGCACGTCCGAGCCGATCCCGTGCGCGAGCGCCGCAGGCAGCATGCCGAGCCCGGCGACGGTCGCGGTCAGCAGCACCGCGCGCAGACGATCCGCCGCGCCGCGCTCGACCGCCTCGCGGAGCGGCACACCCTCGGTGCGGAGCTGCTCGAGCTTGCTGACCATGATGACGCCGTTCTGGACGGCAACGCCGAAGAGCGTGATGAAGCCGACGGCCGACGACACGTTCAGCGTCATGTCGCGCATCATCAGCGCCATCATGCCGCCGAGCATGGCGAGCGGCACCGCGACCAGGATCAGCGCCGCGTGCCGGAGCTTGCCGAACGCGCCGTAGAGCAGGAGGAAGATCAGCGCCAGGACCAGGGGCAGGATGAGCCCGAGCCGACGCGCCGCGCGCTGCTGGTTCTCGAACTGACCGCCCCAGACGATCTCGAAGTCGCCGGTGTCGACGTCGTCGTGCAGACGCTGCTGGGCGTCGGCGAGGAACGACGAGAGATCGCGGTCGCGCAGGTTGAGCTTCACCGTGAGGTGCCGGCGCCCGCGCTCGCGCGTGATCGTGCTCTCCCCGCTCGAGGTCTCGATGCGCGCGATCTGCGCGAGCGGCACGCGCGCCCCCGAGGGCGTCTCGAGCGTGAGCACCCCGATCTCCTCCGGGCTGTCGCGCACGCCCTCGGGGAAGCGCACCGCGACGTCGTAGCGACGCTCACCATGGTAGATCTGTGCGACGGCGGCGCCGCCGATCGCGACCTCGATCAGCTGCGCGACGTCCTGCACGTTCACGCCGTAGCGAGCCGCCGCCTCGCGGTCGACCACGACCTGGAGCTGCGGCAGCGGCGGCTCCTGATCGATCGCCACGTCGACCGCCCCGGGCACGGTGCGCAGCACGTCCACCATGTGCTGGGCGACCTCGCGGGCGGCGGTGAGGTCGTCGCCGAAGATCTTCACCACGAGATCGGAGTGCGCGCCGGAGATCTTGTCGTTGACGCCGTCGATCATCGGCTGCGAGAAGCCGAAGGTGATCCCGGGGATGTGCGAGAGGCGCGCCGAGAGCCGATCGATCAGATCGTGCTTCGTCATCCCCTCGGGCCAGCTCGAGTACGGCGTGAGCCCGATCGAGCTCTCGATGTGGGAGGGCGTCCAGGGGTCCGTGCCGTCGTCGTTACGACCGAGCTGCGTGACGATGTAGCTGACCTGCGGCTCCTCTCGCACGACGGTGCGGATCTCGGTCGCGATCTCGCTCGCCGAGCGCAGCGAGAGGCCGGGCGGCAGCTGCACCTGGAGCCAGATGGAGCCCTCGTCGAGCTCCGGCAGGAACCCCTTGCCGACCATGACGCCGAGCGCGACGGCCGCGACGGCCGCGGCGATGCCGGGGATGATGGCGAAGATCGGGCGGTCGAGCAGGAACCTCACCGCGCGGAGGTACCCCCGCTCGGCGAGCCCGAGCAGGGGGTTCTGCCAGAGGTGCCGCGGCTTGCGCAGGACCACGAGCGAGAGCCCGGGCACGAGCGCGAGACCGAGCAAGAGCGCCGCGGCGAGCGCGAAGCCGACCGTCCACGCCATCGGCGTGAAGAGCTTGTGCTCGACCCGCTGGAACGCGAAGAGCGGCAGGTACGCCGTGATGACGATGACCTTGGCGAAGAAGACCGGACGCGCCACGCTGCTCGCGGCGCTCGTCGCGTCGTCCTCGGTCATCTCCTTGGTGGGGTTGTGCTCGCGCCACGCGAGCAAGGAC
The DNA here is from genome assembly GCA_044220955.1 of Sandaracinaceae bacterium. Classification (GTDB taxonomy): domain Bacteria; phylum Myxococcota_A; class Polyangia; order Polyangiales; family Sandaracinaceae; genus JBBSAT01. The sequence goes on along the minus strand of JBGAQA010000009.1, from coordinate 75,468 downwards.
TCCATCACGACGATGGACCCGTCGACGATGATCCCGAAGTCGATCGCCCCGAGCGAGAGCAGGTTCGCGGGGATCCCGGTGATGCGCATCGCGATGAAGGCGATCAGAAGCGAGAGCGGGATGACGACGGCGACGATCAGCGCGCTGCGCGGCGAGCCGAGGAAGAGAACGAGCACCAGGATGACGAGCGCGATGCCCTCCATCATCGTGTGCGAGACCGTGTGGAGAGTCGTCTCGACGAGCGTCGTGCGGTCGAGGTAGGGGACCACCTCGACGTCGTCGGGCAAGAGGCTCTCGTGGCCCTCGGTCCCGTTCAGCAGGGCGAGCTGCGCGTGGACCGCCTCGAGCACGCGCGAAGGGTTCTGCCCGCGGAGCAAGAGCACGATGCCGCTCACGCCGTCCGGCACGTCCACCGGGGGCGTGCCCGCCTGGATCCCGAGGATGCCGTTGCGAGGCATGCCCCCCATGCGCAGCTCGCCGAGGTTGCGCACGAAGACGGGCGTGCCCTCCTGCTCGCTCACGACGATGTTGCCGAGATCCTCGAGGTTGCGCACCAGACCGATGCCGCGGACGACGAAGCCCTGATCGCCTCGCACCATCACCGAGCCGCCCGCGTTGGCGCTGTTGTGCTGGATGGACTCGATGACCTCGTCGAGCGAGAGCTCGTACTGCACGAGCCGATCGGGCCGGAGGATCAGCTGGTACTGGAGCGTCTCGCCGCCGAAGTTCGTGACGTCGGCGATGCCCGGGATCGAGCGGAGCGTCGGCACCACGATCCAGCGCTGCAGCTCGCGCAGCTCTCGCTCGTCGCGCGTCTCGCTCACGAGCGTGTAGCGGAAGATCTCGCCGATGGGCGAGGTGAGCGGATCGAGCTCGACCTGGGCGCCCTCGGGCATGTCGACCTGCGCGACGCGCTCCGTGATGCGTTGGCGGGCGAAGTAGTCGTCGATGCCGTCCTGGAAGACGAGCGTGACGATCGAGAGGCCGAAGGTGCTGCGCGAGCGCATCACCTCGAGGCCCGGCGTGCCGTTCAGCGTCCGCTCGAGCGGGATGGTGACCTGCTGCTCGATCTCCTCGGCGGCGTGCCCCGGCCACTGCGTGATGACCTGCGCCGTGGTGTCCGCGATGTCGGGATAGGCCTCGATCGAGAGCTCGAGCCAGCTCATGTAGCCGAACACGCCGAGCAGGCAGAAGAGCGCGACCGCGAGCCAGCGCTTGATGATCGCGACGCGGACGAAGCTCTCGATCATGGAGGGTCGCTCAAGCGGTCTCTACTGGAGCAACACGGCGTTCTGCACGACCACGCGATCGCCGGGATCGAGGTGCTGCGTGACGACGAGCTCGTCACCGACGGGCGGTCCGAGGGTCACCTCGCGCTCCTCGAACGACCAGGGCGCGTTCGCGAGCTCGACGAAGACGACGTTGTGATCGCCGCGCAGCACGACCGCCGTCTGCGGGACGATGATCTCCGGGCGCGCAGTCTCCTCGAAGGTCACGCGCGCGAACATGCCGGGGTGCAGGCGCAGGTCGGCGTTCTCGAAGGCGATGCGCACCGGAAGCGTGCGCGTCTCCGGGTCGAGCAGGTCGCCGATGTAGAGCACCTGCCCCGGGACGGGCGTGTCCGGGTAGGCCACCAGCTCCGCGCTCACCTGCATCCCGAGCGACACGCGCGAGAGGTCGCGCTCCTGCACGTCCGCAGTCACCCAAACGGTCGAGAGGTCGGCGATGGTCATCAGCGGCTCGGCGAGGTCCGAGTGGAACTCCCCCACGCTCACGTGCAGCTCGACGACGCGCCCCGAGATCGGCGCCCGCACCGTGAGAGGCCTTCCGACGGCGCCGCCGCGGACGCCGAGCAGGCGCAGGCGGCTCGTCGCGCGATCGAGCTCGGCGGCCGCGATCTCGCGCTGCGTCTGGGCGTTCTCGAGGTCCGCGTGGGCCGCGATGCCGTGCGTGTTCAGATCCTGCTGGCGCGCGAGGTTGCGCTCCGCCTGTGCGAGCCCCGCCTGCGCGTCGAGGAAGTCGCTCTGGGCGGCCGCGAGGTCGGGCGAGTCGATCGTGAGCAGCGTCTCGCCGGCCACGACCTCCTGGCCGAAGTGGACCGCGAGCGACACGACGCGGCCCGGGAGCGGCGGCGTGATGCGCGCGACGCGCGCGGGATCGGCCTCGACGTGCGCAGGAGCCTCGAGCGCCCGCCGCACCGGCCGCGCCTCGAGCGCCTCGACCGTCAGGCGCTCGCGCAGCGGGGAGCCCTCGGGGATCACGATGTGTCCGTGCTCGCGCGTCATCGCCGGCGCGGCGCGCTCCTCGGCCGCAGCCGCGGGCTCGGCCTCGTGACCGCAGCCGGCGATCGAAGCGAGGGCGAGCGCCAAGAGCGCGGGGGGCGGGGAGCGCATGGACCTTGTTCGGCGGGGAATGACCGATCGTTGCGTACGAGGCAAGGATACCGCCAGAAATCGGGGCGAATCGGGGCGAGGGCCGGGACGTCGCGTGCCCCGCCGGGCGCGCGCCAGCCGGGCGATACTGCCGCGCATGTCCGCAGGCCCTGCCGGAGACGACGCCCCGAAGACCGCCCTCGTCGTGGCGGACCTGTCCTCGCTCGACCGCGCCCTGAAGAAGGACGAGCCGGCCCTCAAGGAGGCGCTCGCGAAGCTCCGGCCGGCGGACGTCGGGCGTGACCTCTCGCGCCGCACCGTGGACACGGGGCGGCGGATCATCGAGGCCTCGGCCGACCGTGACGCGGCGCTCGTGCTGCGGGCGACCCATGCGGGCGTCGCGGCGCGAATCATCGCCGCGATGGCGCCAGAGCGAGCCGAGACGGTTCTCTCGTACCTCACGACCGAGCGGCGCACGGCGATCGTGGCGCAGCTCGAGCCCGGCGACCGGGCGCGGCTCGAGTCGCACTTCGACGAGGGGCGCAAGGCGCGCCTGACCCACAGGCTCTCGCTGGCCGCGGGGACGGTGGGCAGGCTCCTCTGCGTCGCGACGTGGAATTGCCCGCGCGAGGCGACGGTCGCCGAGGCGCTCGCCGAGCTCGAGAAGAACGCGGGGACGATCGAGGTCGCCTCGAACTGCTACGTGCTCGACGCCGAGCGAAGGCTCGTCGGCGTCGCGGCGCTGCGCGTTCTCGCGGTCGCCGCGCGCGAGGCGAAGGTGGCCGACGTCATGGCCCGGGACGTCGTCAGCGTGAAGGAGACGGACGGCATCGCAGCGGCCGCCGAGATCATGCGCGCGCACAACTTCCTCTCCCTGCCCATCGTCGACCCGGAGGGGAAGCTACTCGGCGCGATCCGCGTCGACGACCTGCTCGACACGGCGCTCGACAAGGTGTCCGCCGACATCCTGAACCAGGGCGCCGTCGCGTCGAAGGTGACCGCGGCGATCCCCTATTTCCAGACGTCGATCCTGCGCGTCGTGCGCAGCCGAGTGACCTGGCTCGTGCTGCTCTTCGTGGCGGAGACGGCGACGGGCACCGTGCTCCGGGCGTTCGAGGACGAGCTCGCGCGCGTCGTCGCGCTCTCGTTCTTCATCCCGCTGCTCATCGGCACGGGCGGCAACGCGGGCTCGCAGACCGTGTCCACGATCATCCGCGCGCTCGCGCTCGGCGAGGTGCGCGTGACCGACGCGCTGCGGGTCGTGGGGAAAGAGGTCGCGACGGGCCTCTTGCTCGGCCTCTTGCTCGGGACGGTCGCGTTCTTCCGGGCGCAGATGTGGGGCGTCGACACGCACCTCGCAGCGTGCGTCGCCGTGACGATCCTCGTCGTCTGCACGTGGGCCAACCTCGTGGGCGCCCTGATCCCGATCCTCGCGCAGCGCCTCAAGATCGACCCGACCGTCGTCTCGGCACCGATGATCACGACCCTCGTCGACGCCTCGGGCCTCGCGCTCTACCTCGGGATCGCGCACGTGATGATCCCGGAGCTCTCGGGCGCTCGGTGAGCGCGCTCAGCGCGCCCCGGGTCGGCTACGATCAGGGTCCGCTTCGGAGGTCTTCATGCACCGGCTCGCCTCGCTTCGTGTCCTCGTGCTCGGCGCGCTCGCCGCGTGCTCGTCCCCGTCCGCCTCGATGCCCGACTCGGGAAGTACCCGCGACGACGCCAGCGCGCCCGCCGACGCGTGGTCCGCGCCCGCGGCGATGGTGACGATCGGCGACGGCACCGTCATCGGCTCGCACGGCACCGGGTACGTGAACTACCTCGGCATCCCCTACGCCGCGCCGCCGGTCGGCGATCGCCGATTCCGTCCGCCCGCACCCCCTTCGCCCTGGACGACGCCGCTCCGGGCCACGCGGCGGCCCCACGCCTGTCCGCAGAACCTCCAGACGGTGCCCTACGGCGACGAGGACTGTCTGTACGTCAACGTGCACGTGCCCGATCCGGCGCCGACGGGCGCGCCCGTGATGGTGTGGTTCCACGGCGGCGCGTTCGTGCTCGGCGAGGGAATCCAGGCCGACGGCGGCACCTACGGCGATCTGCTCGCCCGCGATCACGGCGTGATCGTGGTCAGCATGAACTACCGGCTCGGGCAGCTCGGCTTCCTCGCGCACCCCGCGCTCGCGGCCGAGAGCACCGACCACGCGTCGGGCAACTACGGCTTCCTCGATCAGGTCGCGGCGCTCCGCTGGGTCCACGACAACATCGCGGCGTTCGGCGGCGATCCGACCAACGTGACGATCTTCGGCGAGTCCGCCGGCGGCATGAGCGTCTGCGGCCACCTCGTCTCGCCTCTGAGCGCCGGCCTCTTCGCGCAGGCGATCATGGAGAGCGGCCCCTGCGGCTCCCCGATGCAGACGAGCGCCGAGGCGGAGGCGCAGGGCGTGCGCTTCGCCACACTGCTGGGCTGCACGACCGGCGACGTCCCGGCGTGCATGCGCGCCGCCAGCAGCGCGACGATCGTGGCCACCCTCGGCAGCGCGCCCGCGATCTTCTCGACCGACCCGATGTACGCGAGCTGGGGCCCCACCATCGACGGCCACGCGTTCACCACCGACTGGATCACGTCGATGGAGGCGGGCGACGCCGCGGACGTGCCCATCCTCGCTGGATGGAACCGAGACGAAGGCACGCTCTTCCTGGCGCTCGGCGAGATGAACGGCGAGCCGCCGATCACCGACCTGAACTACCGCGCTCGCGTGGCCGCTCTCGTCGGCGACGCGAACGCCGACGCCGTGATCGCGCGCTACCCGTCTTCTGCGTTCGGGGGCGATGCGCGCGCCGCGGCCGCGAGGGCGATGGGCGATGCGGGCCTGATCTGTCCGGCGCGCGCGGCGGTGGTCGCGCTCCGCACCGCGGGCAACATCGTGCACGCGTATCTCTTCGCCTATCCGGACGCCGACTTCCTCCTCGGCGCGTCGTTCCCGCTCGGCGCCTTCCACAGCGCGGAGGTCCAGTTCGTCTTCGGACACTCGATGGGCCCCGCGTTCGACGCAGACGAGCTGGCGCTGAACGCGGCGATGAGCGGCTACTGGACGCGCTTCGCCGCGCAGCACGGCGACCCGAACGCCAGCGGCACCCTTCCGTCGTGGCCTGCGTACGACGCGACGGGCGCGCGCGTCGTCCTCGACCGCGCGATCACGACAGGCACCGACGACTACGCCGACACCTGCGCCTTCTGGGACGGGATCCCGCTCCCGCGAGGATGAGTCGCGCCGGGGACTCCGGCGGCACCGAGAGGCCGGCCGACGCCGCTCAGGCCTGCGCGCGCGGCGGGCTCGCGGACTTGCCGTCCCCGGTCCGCTTGCGGAAGACGAGCTCGCCCGCGAGCGCCCGGTCGACCACGATCGTGTCGCCCGGCACGTAGCGCCCCGCGAGCAGATCCTCGGCGAGCCGGTTCTCGAGGTGCTTCTGGATCGCGCGCTTCAGCGGGCGCGCGCCGTAGGTCGGGTCGTAGCCGACCTCGCCGAGCCAGTCCTTGGCGGCGTCCGTGATCTCGAGCGTCATCTCCCGCGCCCGGAGGCGCTTCACGAAGCGCTCGATCTGCAGGTCCACGACCTTGCGGATCTCGACCTGGCCGAGCTTGTGGAACACGACGATCTCGTCGAGGCGGTTGAGCAGCTCCGGCCGGAACTGGGCGCGGACCTCGTCCATCACGGCGTCGCGGATGCTCTCCTCGCTGCGGTCCTCGAGCGTGTGGCGCGAGCCGATGTTGCTCGTCATCACGATGACCGCGTTCTTGAAGTCGACGGTGCGCCCCTGGCCGTCGGTGAGGCGCCCGTCGTCGAGCACCTGGAGCAGCGTGTTCCAGACGTCGGGATGCGCCTTCTCGATCTCGTCGAAGAGCACCACGCAGTAGGGGCGGCGCCGCACGGGCTCGGTGAGCTGCCCGCCCTCGTCGTAGCCGACGTAGCCGGGCGGAGCGCCGATGAGCCGCGACACGGAGTGCTTCTCCATGTACTCGCTCATGTCGAGGCGGATCATCGCCTTCTCGTCGTCGAACAAGAACTCGGCGAGCGCGCGCGCGAGCTCGGTCTTGCCGACGCCCGTCGGGCCGAGGAACAGGAACGAACCGATGGGACGGTTCGGGTCGCCCAGGCCCGCACGGCTGCGGCGCACGGCGTTCGCGACCGCGACGAGGGCCTCGCGCTGTCCGATCACGCGGTGCTCGAGGTTCTTCTCCATCGAGACGAGCTTGTCGCGCTCGCTCTCGAGCATCTTGCTCACCGGGATGCCGGTCCACTTGGACACGACCGCCGCGATGTCCTCGTCCGTGACCTCCTCGTTGAGGAAGCCGCCGCTCGCCTGGGCCTTCGCGAGCGTGTCCTGCGCGGCCTTGAGCGCCTGCTCGGCGCTCGGGATCTCGCCGTTCTTGATGCGGCCGACCGCGTCGTAGTCGCGCGTGCGCATGGCCCGCTCGAGATCCTGGCCGAGCTGCTCGATCTTGGCCTTCTCGGCGCGGATGCCGGCGATGAGCTCCTTCTCGCGGAGCCACTGCGCGCGCATCGCGGTTCGCTTGCCCTGCATCTCGGCGAGCTCGCTCTCGAGCTCGACGAGGCGCTTCTTGCTCGCGGGGTCGCTCTCCTTCTTGAGCGCCTGCTTCTCGACCTCGAGCGAGACGACCTTGCGCTCGACCTGGTCGATGTCGCTCGGGAGCGACTCGATCTCCATCTTCAGGCGCGAGGCGGCCTCGTCCACGAGGTCGATCGCCTTGTCCGGCAGGAAGCGGTCCGAGATGTAGCGGTCGCTGAGCGTCGCCGCCGCGACGATCGCCGCATCCTGGATGCGGATGCCATGGTGGACCTCGTAGCGCTCCTTGAGCCCGCGCAGGATCGCGATCGTGTCGGCGACGCTCGGCTGGCCGACGAAGGCGGGCTGGAAGCGTCGCGCGAACGCGGCGTCCTTCTCGATGTGCTTGCGATATTCGTCGAGCGTCGTCGCGCCGATGCAGCGCAGCTCGCCGCGCGCGAGGGCCGGCTTGAGCATGTTGCTCGCGTCCATCGCGCCCTCGGCCGCGCCCGCGCCCATGATGGTGTGGAGCTCGTCGATGAACAGGACGATCGCTCCGGCGCTGTCCTCGATCTCCTTGAGCACGGCCTTGAGGCGGTCCTCGAACTCGCCGCGGAACTTCGCGCCCGCGACGAGCGCGCCGAGGTCGAGCGCGAGCAGGCGCTTGTCCTTGAGCGACTCGGGTACGTCGCCCTGCACGATGCGGTGCGCGATGCCCTCGACGATCGCCGTCTTGCCGACGCCGGGCTCACCGATGAGCACCGGGTTGTTCTTCGTGCGACGCGCGAGCACCTGCATCACCCGGCGGATCTCCTCGTCGCGCCCGATGACCGGATCGATCTTGCCGGTGCGCGCCAGCTTCGTGAGGTCGCGCGTGTACTTCTCGAGCGCCTGGAACTTCCCCTCGGGCTCGGTATCGGTGATGCGCTGCGAGCCGCGCACCTCCCGCAGCGCCGCGAGCAGCGCATCGCGCGTCACGCCGCGCGACGCGAGCATCTTGGCGAGCTCGTCGTCCTTGTGCTTGGCGATCGCGAGCAGCACGTGCTCGGCGGACGTGTACTCGTCCTTCATCGCCTCGGTCTCGGTCCATGCGTCGGTGAGCACCTGGCGGGCGCGCCGCGAGAGCGCCGCGTCCGAGCCGCCCTTCACCTTGGGCATCTCGCCGAGGCGCTTCTTGATCGCGTCCGTCACGGCCTTCGGGTCGGCGCCGGCCTTCTGGAGCACGGGCGCCGCGACGCCGCCCTCCTGGACGAGCAGCGCGAGGAGGATGTGCTCCGGATAGAGCTCCGGGTTGCCCATCTCGTTCGCGAGCTGCTGCGCGGCCGCGAACCCTTCGCGCGTCTTGGTGGTCAGACGGTCGAGGCGCATGAGTGAGATCTCCTGCCCTGGCGTCGCGTTTCCCGCGTCGCCGACGGCTGAGGCAAGCTAAGCACACCCCTTGCCAGGTCAACCTTCCCACCTCGGGCTCGTCGCCCTCGTGTCGCTGCTCGGCTGTGCGCCGGCGCCGGCGCCGATCGGCTCCCTCACCCTGACGCGCGCGGTCCGGACGCCCGACGTCGGCTGCACCGGCGCCTCGCCGCTCTCGGTGCGCTCGAGAGGCGAGGACTTCGTGCTCTCGGCGGCCATGGACGGCGTCGTCCGCGCGTTCGACCCGACCACCGGTGGGCTCGCGTGGTCGGTGGCGCTCCCGGTGCCGGCAGGGCGCGTCGCGAACGTGACGGCGACGCCGGTGCTCTTCGACGCGGGCCACCTCGTGGTGGCCTACCAGCACGTCCTACCCGGCTCGCTCGATCGCGACGCTCATCGCATCGTCGTGATCGACCTCGAGGCGCGCGCGCTCGATCCGGAGTTCCCCGAGGTCACGCCCGCCGGATCCCGACCGACGTGGGACGGGACGGGGACCGTCGACTTCCTGCCGGCGCACTCGTTCTCGCGCGCCGCGCTCGTCCACGTCGACGTGGCCGACCGTGCCCGCGGCCTCGTGTACGTCGCGTACGGCAACGTCCGGGACATCCAGCCCTGGCATGGCTGGGTGTTCGAGCTCGATCTCGACGCGTGGCACCAGAGCGGAGGGGGCGCCGCGATCTCGTCGCTCCTGCTCACCACCGCCGAGGACGCGTGCGGGCCCGAGGGTGTGACCGGCTCGGAGTCGATGATCTGCGGCGGCGGCGTGTGGGCTCCCGCGGGGCCCGGCCTGCGCACGACCCGCACCGGCTACGAGCTGCTCGTCCCGACGGGCAACGGCATGCTCGACCCGACGCGCGCGCAGTTCGCCAACGGCGTGCTCCGGACGGGCCGCGGCCTGGGCTTCGCGCACGGATGCAGCGACCCGAGCTGCGCGAGCTGGGACCCCACCGCGCCAGCGCGCGCGTGCATCGAGAGCTGCGAGGATCTCTTCGTGCCGCGCGACGAGCCCGAGGATCCTCCGCTGCGCCCCGCGTCCGGTCGCTGCGAAGGGACGACGACGCTCGAGTGCTGGGCCGCGATCGACTGGGACTTCGGCGCGAGCACGCCCGTCGCCGTCGACGTCCCGGGCGGTCCGCAGCTCGTGGTCGCGGCCGGCAAGGACGGCGCGCTCTACGCATTCGACGCCGATCACTTCGGCACGCTCTACGATCGCCTCCAGATCGCCGACGTCTGCGGCGCTCCCGGCGACACGTGCACGGCAGAGTGGGCGGGGATGATCGTCACCGAGCCGCTCGTCACGACGCTCGACGGCGCTCCGCTGATCTTGGTCCCGACCTTCGAGTTCGACCGCACGCATCCCGCCGGCGTCGTCGCGGTGCGCGTCGCGATGCAGGGCGGCGTGCCCCACCTCGAGCGCGTGTGGCGCGCTCCCTCGGACCTCGAGGCGACTCTCCGATTCCGGCGCCATCCCTCGCGCATCGCCCCGACGACGCTGCGCGGCGAGAGCATGGCGCTCGTGGTCGACGTCGGTGACGCGGCGGGCGCGGGCCGCCTCTACGCCATCCGCGTGCGGGACGGCGCGGTCCTCGGCAGGGCCGAGCTCGATGGCCCCGGGCAGCGCTACGTCCGGCCGCTCGTCGTCGGCGAGCGCGTCTGGGTGAGCTCCTGCGCGCCCGGCGACGGACCGGGCCACCTCGAAGCCTACGACCTCGGGGTCGCCACGGACTGAGCTTTCACGGGGCGTGAGCGGCCCTGCGGGGTGGGCTCGAAACTGGACAGGGGTTCCGGTCTCGGGTACCGGCAGAACATGCGCCTGCCGATCGTCCTCTTCGCGCTCGTGCTCGTCCTCGGCTGCGAGGGCGCCACGCGCACCGTGGACGCGCGCTTCTCGACGCCCGAGCACACGGTGCGCACCCTGCTCTCGGCCTACGGCCTCGCCGACGCGACCCAGGAGCAGATCCGCGAGCGGATGGCTGCGCACGATCGCTTCGAGATCCGGAGCCGCGCGACGTTCCGCTCTTGCTTCGAAGATCTGGGCACGAGCCCAGCGTCCGAGGGGGTCGCCGGCTTCGTGTTCGGTGCCCTCGCCGCGGGCCGGGACGACATGCGCGTCGAGCTCGCCGGGGATCGCGCGACCGTCTCGCCCCGGGCGGGCGTGGAGATCGTGATGCACCGCGGCGAGGACGGCGCGTACCGCATCGTCCTCGGAGAGAGCGTGCCGGACGAGGTGCGTGCGCGCATGGCGTCGCTCGCCCGACACGCCGACGACCGCCTCCGCCGCGGCATCGTCGAGTAGCGAACGGGTAAGGGTGAGCGATCCCCTGGGATCTGCCCGCGCGGGGCGTAGGTCCGCCCGCGGAGGGTCCCATGTTCGAATCGGCCGAGCTCGGTCACACCATCTCTCGCGAGCGCTTTCGCCGTGCAGCGCCGAAGCTGCGCGAGGGGCTGCTCGAGGCGCAGGCCGAGCTCCTCGAGAAGAAGGACTTCGCGGCGCTGATCCTGATCGGCGGCGTCGACGGCGCTGGCAAGGGCGAGACGGTCAACCTCCTGAACGAGTGGATGGACCCTCGTCACATCCAGACGCACGCGCTCGGCGCGCCCACCGACGAGGAGGCGGCACGCCCCGCGCCATGGCGGTTCTGGCGGGCGCTGCCCCCGAAGGGGAAGATCGGGATCTTCTTCGGATCCTGGTACACGCAGCCCATCATCGCCCGTACCTACGGGCAGACGCGCCGCGCCGAGCTGGACAAGTCGCTCGAGGAGATCGTGCGCTTCGAGAAGATGCTGCACGACGAAGGCGTCGCGCTGCTCAAGCTCTGGTTCCACCTGAGCAAGGCGCAGCAGAAGAAGCGGCTGCGGACGCTCTCGAAGGACGAGCGCACGCGCTGGCGTGTGACGGAGACCGACTGGAAGCACTTCGACCTCTACGACGACTTCCGCGAGGTCTCCGAGCACTCGCTGCGGCTCACCTCGACCGGTGAGTCCCCGTGGCACGTGATCGAGGGGCTCGACGCGCGGTATCGTTCTCTCACCGCCGGTCAGCTCGTGCTCGACACCCTGCGCGCGCGCCTCGACGCGCCGAAGGCCGACGCGAAGGCCGCGCCGAGAGCCGCGCTGGTCGAGCTCGGCGATCAGTCGCCCCCCAACCTGCTGACCTCGCTCGATCTGCGGAAGCGAACGTCGAAGGCCAAGTACGACGAGGAGCTCGAGGCGCTCCAAGGCAAGCTCGCGCTGCTGACGCGCCACCCGAAGTTCCGCAAGACCGGGCTCGTGGTGGTGTTCGAGGGCGTGGACGCGGCGGGCAAGGGCGGCGCCATCCGCCGCGTCACGCAGGCGCTCGACGCGCGGCACTACCGTGTGCACCCGGTCGCGGCGCCCAGCTCGGAGGAGCGCGCGCAGCCCTATCTCTGGCGCTTCTGGCGCAACGTCCCGCCGCTCGGCGAGGTCGCGATCTTCGACCGCAGCTGGTACGGGCGCGTGCTCGTCGAGCGGGTGGAGAAGTACTGCGCCGACACCGACTGGCAGCGCGCGTACGCCGAGATCAACGACTTCGAGGAGCGCCTCGCCGATCGCGGGCTCTGCGTGGTGAAGTTCTGGCTGCACTGCGACGCCAAGGAGCAGCTGCGCCGCTTCGAGCAGCGTCAGGCGACGGGCTTCAAGCGCTTCAAGATCACCGCCGAGGACTGGCGGAACCGCAAGAAGTGGCCCGCCTACGAGGTCGCGGCGTGCGACATGTTCGATCACACGGGTACGGAGATCGCGCCCTGGACGCTCGTCCCGGCCAACGACAAGTACAGCGCTCGCCTGCTCGTGCTCCGGACGCTCACGGACCGGCTCGCTGCCGCGCTCGAGCGAGCGGGAAAGCGAGCGGGGAAGAGAGGGAAGTGATGACCGAGCGCCACTCGATCTTCCCGGTCGATCCCACCACGCACGGCGTCGCCGCCGCGGACCTGCGCGGGCTCGTCGCGCGCCACCAGGTGGCGTTCGAGCTCGGTCCGAACCAGGTCGCCAAGGACGGCGACATCACGAGGCGTGGCTGGGTCGTGGACCTCTACGGCCGTCGCTCCGCGGCCGACGCCGCGCTGCCCTACGGCGAGGTCGTCCACCACGTGCACGACGTCCTGCACGCCGTGGCGGCCACGCTGGTCCCCGAGGATCGGCGTGGCCTCGTGATGGCCAAGCTCGAGCCCTTCACGGGCGCGGTGCGCATCGACACCAAGCACGACTTCGCCGAGGAGGTGCGGCTTCGCATCCAGCTCGAGCCACCGACGACGACGCGGATGACGCTCGTCGACGACGCAGACACTGCATGGCGCGACGAGATCGTGGCCCAGCTGACCGCGCTCGGCGCCCGTCCCCGCTGAGCAGAACGCAAAGCGCGCGTCCCGCGCGCAACTCTTGCCGGTGCGCGGCGCGAAGCCGCGTCGCCCTGCACGGCACGGGGCGTGCGACGGCTCGCGCATGACGAAAGCCATCCCGACCATCCAGAAGTTCATGACGACGACGCCGCACTCGGTGGGGCCCGATCAGCCGCTCTCGGTCGCGCACCGGATGATGCACGACCACAAGATCCGGCACCTGCCCGTGCTCTCCGGCGGTCAGCTCGTCGGCATGATCACGGAGCGGGACGTGGCGCTCATCGGCGCGATGAAGGGTGTCGAGCAGACCTCGACGACCGTGGAAGACGCGATGAGCACGAGCGTGTACTCGGTCCACCCCGACGCGCCGCTCGACGAGGTCGCGATGGCGATGGCCGAGCACAAGTACGGCTCGGCGGTCGTCATCCAGAACGCGAAGGTCGTGGGGGTGTTCACGACCGTCGATGCCTGTCGGGCGCTCGCCGAGCTGCTGCACGGCAGGCTCGCGAAGTGAGACCCACGCCCGCAAGAACGAGAAGAAGAGGAGAGGACCATGACTGAGCCCAGCTACAAGATCGTCGTCGGCGTCGGCTTCACGGACGCCTGCCGGCAAGCCGTCATCGACGCGCTCGCGCTCGCGGCGCGCATCCCGGGCACGGAGCTGCACGCCACCGCCGCGATCGACCCCAAGGGCGACGGTGCCAAGCAGCTCGCCAAGGCCTCCGACCGCCTCGTCGAGACCGAGACGAAGCTCGCGGACTTCGTGCGGGAGACGGCCAAGAGCGTCTCGGCGCCGCGCACCGAGCTGCCCATCGTCTACCACGTGCGGATCGGCAAGCCGGTCGACTCGCTGAACCAGGTGGCCTTCGACGTCGACGCGGGCCTCATCGTCGTCGGCACGCGCGCGCGCTCGCGCGCGACGAAGCTCCTGCTCGGGTCGGTCGCCGACGCGCTGCTCAGCGAGGGCCGGTTCCCGGTGCTCGTGGCGCGGCCGCACGACACGAGCGGCATGATCAAGTCGCCCAAGCCCGACCCGCGGCGCCCCGGCGAAGCGCTCGGTACGGACCGCGACAGCACGCTCAGCTCCAACGACCGCGTCGACTTCGGCGGACGCACGTCGCACATCTCCGGGCTGCTCTGATCTCCAGGGGCTCCGAGCGGGCCTCGACGCACCGGCAGAACCGGCTACGTCTCACCCTCGCGCCCGCGCCCTCTTGCGTCGGCAGGCCGATCTCACTCGGCCTGCCGTCGTCGTCTCAGCTGCCGTCGTCGTCGCCGCCCGCGCGGCTGAAGACCTGCATCAGATAGGGCCCGGAGCCCGACGCGGCGCTGACCGAGAGCGTGTAGCTGCCGCTCGTGCTGACGCACTGGCGCACGCTCGGGAAGGCGTTGCGCACGCCGAGATCGGTGGCGACCTGCGTCCCGCCCTGGGTGAGGGTGAGGTCGAGGTCGTGCACGCCGTCGCCGCCGACGACGGTGATCGAGTAGCAGCTGCCCGCCGAGAGCTGGAGCTGCTGCGTGTCGCTCGCGCCCTCGCTGCGGAGCGTCCCGCGTTCCATGGAGTAGTTCGCGTCGGGCGCGAAGCCCTCGACGCTGAGCAGCGCGGTGACCTCCGAGAGACGGACGTAGATCAGGCCCGCGAGGCCGAACGGGCCGTGCGTGCCGCGCGGCCAGCGGTAGGGCGCGTACACGTAGTCACCCGCGCCGCTCATCATGCGCACGCGCATGCGATAGTGGCCGTCCGCGCTCGGGCAGACGCGGACCGTCGGGCGGGAGTCTCCGGCGTCGTCGCGGTCGACCTCGTGGCCTGCACTGTCGAGCAGCGTCAGATCGAGGTTCCGCACGCCCGAGTCACCGACCGCGAGGATCGCGTAACACTTGTTGCCTTCGAGATCGACCGCGTACTCCTGCGTGCCGCCCTCGTCGAGGTGCGCGTGTTGCGAGGCGGCGAGCGACTCGTAGCCGCGCGCCCTCATGTCCGCGTCGAGGAGCGCGAAGTTCTCGTCGAGACCGGCGCCGGCGGTCGACGTGTCGGCGATCAAGGGCGCGGTGGGCGGCGGCGCCGCGGACGCCGTCGCCGCCTGCTGGAGATAGGCCGCGGTGAACACGGGGCCCTCTCCGTGGAGCAGGCGCACCTGGAGCGTGAACTGGTCGGTCGACGGGGCGCAGAACCGCACCAGGCCGTCGCGGTTGGCCGTCGAGTCGGCCTGTAGCCAGTGTCCCGAGCCGTCGACGAGGTAGACGTCGGTGTCGGTCGTGCCCGGGCCGCCGAGGGTCGCGAACGCGTAGCAGGCGCCCTGCTCGAGCGAGAGCTGGAACAGGCGCTCGTCACGCTCGTGGAGCTGCAGGCCCTGCGCATCGCCGACGCGCTGGTAGCGCTCCGCCCCGAGCGTCTGGTCGAGCTGCTGCAGGCGCGAGGAGGTGTCCGGATCGATCGAGGCCACGGCCGGCCCCGCCGGCGCGGTCGCGCCGCCGCCGAAGAAGGACGTGAGGTCCGCGGGACGTCGCCCGCGCGACTGGTAGGGCGCGAAGTAGAACTCACCGTTGCCGCGCGCCATCTGCAGGCGCGCCGTGAAGCGGCCGGCCCGCGCCGCGCAGAAGCTCACCCACGGGTGCTCGTCGGTCGCGACGTTGTGCGCGACGTCGACGCCGCGCGGATCGAGCATGACCAGGTTGAGATCGGTGCCCGGCTGGCCGAACGCCGTGAACGTGTAGCAATAGCCGCGGCGGATATCGACCGGGATGGCCGTCATGCCGTAGGCGTCGAGCGTGCCGTGGGTGACGGGGCCGACGGGCTCGAAGCTCGCCCCGCGCAGGACCTGGTCGTACTGATCGAGCTGCTCGCGCGGCGTGCCGTGGGCGGTGACGCCGCCGCTGACCTCCATGCCGCTGGTGTCGCCGTCGCCTGTGACGGCCGCCCCGCGGACGTGGCGCCGTCCCCGGCACCCGCCCGCGATCGCCGCGAGCGCGAGGGCCAGACCGAGAAGGGAAAGTAAGCCGATCTTCCGCATTGGGGCTCCCCTGGCCGTCCCGGACCGTCGTCTTCCGGGCGAGGCGGCCGCATCGAAACACGCGCCCCGGACGGAGGCAAGGGAAGGGCGCGAGACAGAGACGTTCGAGAGGCTTTCCGGATTCGAAACCGGATCGATCGCGCTACGTCGGGACGGGGCGATTCCTTCCCACTACCGGAGCAGCCAGTAGAGCCCCGCCAGGCTCGCGAGCAGGACGGCGGCGGCGAGCCAGGCGACGAGCACCTCGACGCGAGAGAGCGTGGGAGGCGCCGGGGGCGGCGCGATCGGGGGCGCTGGCTCGCGGACCGGCTCGGTGTCGGGCTCGACCGGTTGCGCCGCGGGCGGGGCAGGCGCGGGCGGCAGGGCCTCGTCCGCGAGCGTCTCGATCCCCGCCAGCAGGGCGTCGGCCGGGTCCTCGTAGCAGAGCAGGGTCGCGCCGATCACGAGCTCGTCGCGATCGCGCAGCCGCTTCTGCGACACCGCCTTGTCGTTGACGAGCAAGCCGTTCTTGCTGCCGAGGTCGCGCACGGTCGGACCGTCCAGCTCGACGAGCACCTCGCAGTGCTCGCGCGAAGCGTCCGCGTCGGGTAGCGACAGGTCGGCAGTCTCCGCGCGGCCGAGGATCAGGCGCGCGGGCGGCTCGGGCAGCTCGAGCGTCGCGCCCTTCTTCTCGCCGTTGACCACGACCAGACGCGCTGGCGTGGCCCGGACGCCGCCCAGACCGAGCCGCGCGAGGCGCTTGGCCAGTGACGCGGTCCGCTCGCGCGAGGTCGGCTCGGCCACGGCACCGGCGGAGAAGCGAGCGCGGTAGGTCCCGATCGCGACGACGTCTGCGTCGCGCAGGATCTTGGGACGCTCGGCCACGACGAGCTGATCGTTGAGACGCGTCCCGTTCGTAGAGCCGTGATCGACGAGCACGTAGCGCGCGCCGTCCTGGCGGATCGAGACGTGCCGCACGCTCACGGTGGGGTGCGGCAGGCGCACGTCCGCGCCCACGCCACGCCCGAGCACCACGCGCTCCTGGTCGAACTCGTAGGCGACGGTCTCGCCGGGCGCGTCCACGGCGTGCACTTCGAGCCTGACACCCATCGCCGCGGCGACCGTGCGCACGAGGTCGTGCAGGCGTCAAAAGAACAGTCGGTCGTCGAAATCTGGACGACACGCGCGGCTTGGCGCTCTCTCCGGACGTCCGGAGGCGATCGTCATGGAAGCGCTAGACCGAAGGTTCGATGGTGCGGTGCGGATGCCCGTGGATCTGCTCGTGCAGCTCTCGCACGACGCGGAGGGCGGTGGAGAGATCTACGACGCGGACGCGGTGAACCTCGGCGCCGAGGGCATCGGTCTGCGCTCGGCGATCCTGCCCGACATCGGCCAGCGCCTCCGCTGTCGGTTCGAGCTGCCGGACGACGGCGGCACGTGCGAGACGGAAGCGCGCGTCGTGTGGGCCAGCGACACGGGGACCCACACCGGCGAGTTCGGAGTGAAGTTCGACGCGCTCGAGCCGCGCGTCCAGGCGGTCGTCGACCGCTGGGTCAGCACGATCGAAGGAGGCCCGCCGCGGGTGATCACGCCGGTGTCGACGGCCTCTCCGGAGCCGCGGCGCGCCGCCTCGCGGGGCAAGACCGCCCAGATCCATCTCGACGGCGTCGGCACTCCGATCGAGGGGCTCGTCACGAGCGAGGACGCGCACCGGGTCGCCATCGCCCAGCCGCTGCCCTTCCTCGCGCTCGGCAAGGGCGCGACGCTCGAGATCGGCCACGACTCGGACCGGCGCGCGCTCTCGCACGTCGAGCTCCTCATCGAGAACGGCGTGCCGCGCCTCGTCCTCACGCTCGAGAAGATGGACCGCGTGACCGGCTCCCGCGCCACGACCAAGAGCGCGCCTCCCGAGCTCCGCGCGCCCGACGCGACGGTCACGGAGGACGACGAGATCGTCGCTGTCGCGCCCGTCTCGGCGCCGAAGGCCGAGGCCGGCAGTGAGTGGGTGACCGGCGACGTCGAGCCCGAGACGCCGGCCCCGGAGTCCCTCGACGAGGAGCCCGTGCGGGCCGCGCGCGACCTCGATCGCATGCGCGAGCGCGAGCCCGTGCGCGCCGTGCGGGTGACGAGCAGCGAGCGCGAGGACGCGAGCGAGGAGACGCCGAGCGTCTCGCTCCAGGCGCGCATCACGCCCCACCTCGTGAAGCTCGTCGCGGGGATGCGGGCCGCGTGGACGATCGCGATCGCCACCGCGGGGCCCTGGGCCCGGCGGGCAGCCGCATGGCTGGTGCAGGCAGCGAAGGCGGCGGCGAGCTACGTACGCGAGAAGGCGCCCGAGCGGATGGCGGCGCTCGTGGGACGGACGCCGCGGCGCCGCACCACCACGCCACCGCCGGCCGTCGCAGCCGCGGGACTTCGCAAGGCGCGCCCGTCGGAGGCTCCGGCGTCGGCCGCCTCGCCGCTCCGTGGCAAGGGCCGCCTCGCGCTCGCGGGCGTGATGGCGGTCGTCGCGGTGGGGCTGACCGCCTATGCCCTCTCGGGGCCCGCCGCCGCCGAGCCGGCGCCGCCGGACGTCCCCGAGCTCGTGAGCGCGAGCGAGGCGCCGCCCGAGGCCCTTCCTGCGCCCGAGGCGACGCTCATGCCGCCGCCCGTCGTGGCGAGCCCGGTCGAGGCCACCGAGATCCCGCCAGCCGCCCCCGTCGAGGCGGCGCCCGTGGGCGGCCACCTGCCCGCGCCCACGTTCCCCACGCTGGCGAGCACGCCGTCCGCGGCGCCCGCGCCCGCGCCTGCGGAAGTGGAGAGCAGCGCGCCCGCCCCGATCGCGAGCGCTCCGTCCTCGTCCTTCGGCGCCGATGAGGTCGCGAACGGCCGCACCTCCACGCTGCGCATGAGCCAGCCGATCACTTCCCTCGTCGGTCAGGCCGACGAGAGCGGCTTCACGGTCACCATCGATGGTGCGCTCTCCCTGGATCGCGCCGGGCCGATCGCGGCGGCGAATCCGTCCGTCGAGCGCGCGTCGATCCTGAACCGGGGCGACCACTGCGTGCTCACGGTGCGCTTCGTCGCCGGCCGTAGCCCCTCGTATCGCGTCGCGATCCGCGGGCAGGCGGTGGAGGTCACGATCGGCCGCTGAGCCGGCCGCGCCGGGTCACTGGCCGCGCTGGGGTCGCAGGTCGAGCGTCGCTCCGGCCTCACCGCCGGTGAGCATCGAGAGGCGATAGAGCTCGCGCATCGTCGGCGTGCTGCCGTCGTTCTCGCACTTGCCGAGGCAGCGCTCCATGTCCCGCGCGATCCGCGGCAGCTGCTTGCGGAGCGCCGAGCGATCGCTGGCCTCGTCGTAGACGAAGCGCATCGGATCGATCGTCAGGCCCCACTCCGGAAAGCCCGTCGCCTCGGCGAGCGCGATCAGACCCTTGGGGCCGACGGCCTTGAGCGCGCGCAGCACGAGCTCCGCCACGACCTCCTCGGCGCCGGCGAGGTTCTTCGTCATCACGGCGTAGGTCGCGTCCGCGTCGCGCTCGTTCCCGAGGTCGAGGTGCAGATCCGCGAGCAGCGAGGGGAACTGGGGCAGCGGCACGAAGTCGCCCCACACCCGTCCTGGCTGGTCCGCTGGCTCGATCGCGGCCCAGGCCTTCAGGACCTTCTGCGCACGCACGTTGAGCGCCGCGAATTTCCGGTGCAGCTCGCGGAAGCGCGCGTGCTCGGCGGGCGGCAAGCGGTAGAGGCGCTGGAAGAAGTACTGACAGACGAACGACCAGTAGTGGAAGTTGTCCCAGTAGAGCTTCGCCGCGAGCGCGGCCGGAGCGCCGTTGATGTGGCTGTGCCGCCGGAAGGTGGTCGTGGTGACCTCGGTGAAGCCGAGGAAGAACTCGTTGTACTCGCGCACGCGCTCGGGGAGCGCCTCGCCCGAGAGATCCGCCTTCACGAGCTCGACCGAGAGCACGCTCGCGAGCGCGATGAGATCGCTCCCCGGCGAGTAGAGCGGATCGACGAACACGCCGGCCTCGCCGATGCACGCCCATCGATCGGCCGAGAACACCTGCGCGCTCGTGTAGGCGTAGTGCCGGAGGAACTTGAAGTCCTCGATCTTCTCGTCCTTCAGCTTCGCGTGCAGGACGGGCTCGTGCTTCGCGATCCACGCCATCGCGGTCTCGGGGCGCGCGAACGTGTCGATCGGGTGGTGCTCGCCGCCCGCGACGATGCCGACCGAGTGCAGCCCGCTCGAGAGCGGGATCAGCCAGACCCAGTAGCCCTTGCCCATGAGGTGGACCGTCGAGAGCCAGCGGTTCTTGTCGACGTCGCGCGCGTGCCAGGCGGTCTCGGACGCCGGGACGAGCTGGCTCACGTCGAAGCGGCGCGCGATGCGGAACCACGACGAGGAGTGCGTGTGGTCGCTGTCGCGCGTGAGGCCCAGCTTCTTCTGGACGAGGCGCCGACGACCGGAGGCGTCGAGCAGCCAGCGCGTGTCGAGCTCCTCCTTCTCGCCCTCGGTCGCGATCTTCACGACGTGGCGCTGGTCCCCGGCGCCCAGCTCGATCCCGTACGCGCTCCAGCCTTCGTAGAGGTCGACGTTCGCTCGCTCGACCATCGCCCGCAGGTCGTTCTCGAGCTTGCCTCGGTCGAGCTGGAACGCCGGCACGACCGGCTGCTCGCTCGGACCGATCTCGCGCCGCGCGGCGAGCGGGCCCTGCGTGTCGCCCGAGAAGTAGCGCAGGCCGTTCTTCCGCAGCTGGTGCTCGTCGAGGTACTTCCGCAGGCCGCACCAGCGATCGTTCTCGAACCAGCCGGCGCCGATCTCGACCGACGACTCGCCGACCTTGAAGCAGGCGTCCGGCAGCGGACGGCGCGAGGGCTCGACCACCGCGATCGAGATCGCGGGTAGCTGCCGCCGCAGGTAGATCGCGCACGTGAGCCCGGCGAGGCCCCCTCCGGTGATGACGACGTCGTAGCTCTTCATCCGATCGAACCCCGTCCCCGAACATACCCGCCGCCTGCGCCTGCCGCACGCTCCGCGCGAATCGTTGGCGCACTCGATCTCGGGGCAATCATGGCGCGCGATCGAGAACGTGAGGTCACGCCCTGTGGCGCGCTGGCTGCACTGGATCTCCGCGCGTTTGGGCCTAATCTCCGCCGCGAAGGGCTGGAACGCGGCTTGCGAACGCCGCCCGGCGCGTGGGCATGACGAACGAAGCGAAGAAGCTCGACATCGCGATCCTCGGCGGCGGCCTGGCCGGCAACCTGGTGGCGCGGCAGCTGCGGCTGCGCCTGCCGGACGTGTCGATCGGTCTCTTCGAGAAAGACGTCGAGCGCGGCTACAAGGTCGGCGAGTCGTCGGTCGAGATCGCCTCGAACTTCTTCATCCGCAAGCTCGGGCTCTCGACGTACATGGTCGACGAGCAGCTGCCCAAGAACGGCCTGCGCTTCTTCTTCGACACGAAGGAGAAGAACGCGTCGTTCTTCGACATGAGCGAGGTCGGCAGCGACCGCCTCCCGATGTTCCCGACGTTCCAGATCGACCGCGCGCGCTTCGAGCGCGATCTGCTCGAGATGAACCGCATGGCCGGCGTCGAGGTGTCGATCGGCGGGACGATCAAGAACCTCGACCTCAAGAGCGGGACCGACGACGCGAGGAGTCATCGCCACGCGTTCGAGGTCCACCAGCCCGACGGTACGGTCGAGCGGTACCGCGCGCGCTGGATCATCGACGCCAGCGGCCGCAACCAGCTGATCAGCAAGCTGCGCGGCTTCCGCACACCCGAGCGCCACGCCTGCGGCTCGGTCTGGGGCCGCTTCACGAACGTGACCGACATGGACGCGCTGATGGAGCCGAGGTGGCCGGGCGCCGAGGCGTGGAAAGGCCGCGCGCGTCACACCGCGCGCGTCCTGTCCACCAACCACTTCTGCTACCGCGGCTACTGGATCTGGTTCATCCCGATCGCGCGCGGCATCACCTCGCTCGGGGTCGTGGGCACCGTGTTCGAGCCCTGGATGAGCAGCGAAGAGGGGTTCTTCAAGTTCATGCGCCAGCACAAGGCGGTCGCCTCGCTCCTCGAGGACGCGCGGTGCATCGACGTCGGTCACTTCGCTCGATACGCCTACGGAACCAAGCAGTTCTTCGGCGGGCCCGAGCGCTGGGCGATGATCGGCGAGGCTGCGGCGTTCTCGGACCCCTTCTACTCTCCGGGGTCCGACTACATCTCGATCGAGAGCGACATGATCACGGACATGATCGTGCGCGAGCTCGGTGGCTGCACGGAAGAAGAGCTGGCCGAGCGCAGCTCGCTCTACGACGAATTCATGAAGTTCCGGTTCGACGCCACCATGTTGCTGTATCGCGATCAGTACCCGGTGCTCGGCAGCTACGAGATGATGCGGCTCAAGTGGAACTTCGACATCAGCTGCTATTACAACCTCTGGGTCGATTTCTTCATGCGCGACCACCATCTCGATCCGCGCAAGCTGCGCGAACAGCTGCGCCGCAAGGAGTACGTGCTCCAGGCGCTCGAGAACTTCTCCGGGCTCTTCCAGAGGCTCGTGACCGAGCTCGAGGCGAAGGACCAGTACCACCGTGCGAACCTCGGCCAGTACAACGACGGCACGGATCTGCTCTACTTCCAGAAGGAGATCGGAGCGGAGCGCAAGAAGGGCGCCGTGAACCAGCGCACCGAGGAGATCTTCAACTTCTGCCTCACGGAGGCCAAGCGCATCCTCGGTGAGGGAGAGAGCGAGAAGCTCGAGCTCCACAAGTTCACGGGGCCCGTTTCGCTGGCCTGAGTGGCTGGCCCGAGGGCCACGGATCGGATAAAGGCGCGCTCCGACGAGGAAGAACAGTGGCCCAGATCCCCAAGCCCAGCCGCGAGGAAGCGCTCTCGACGATCGTGGAGATCCTCGCAGACAGCTTCGAGCTCGACCCGAAGAAGATCACACCGAGCTCGACGCTCTACGAGGAGCTCGACCTCGACTCGATCGACGCGATCGACATCTTCACGCAGCTCCGCGAGCTCACCGGTCGCCGCCCCGATCCGGCCGACGCGCGCAAGGTCCGCACCGTCGACGAGCTCATCGACTTCGTCTTCGCCGAGATCGACAAGACGAACGCCGGCGTTCCCGAGCCGAGCGCGGTGCCGCCCCCCGCGAGCGGAGATCCCGGCAAGCAGTGAGGCGCGTCGTCGTCACCGGTACGGGGGTGGTCTCGCCGATCGGCATCGGCAGGGACGCGAACGAGGCGGCGCTCCGCGCCATGCGCAGCGGCATCCGCGCGATGCCCGAGTGGTCGAACATCCCCGATCTGCAGACGCGCATCGGCGGGCCGGTGAGCGGCATCGACCTCTTCGCGCACTATCCTCGGCGCCGGCGCCGCACGATGGGCCTGGTGGGGCTGCTGGCGCTGCACGCCTCCGAGCAGGCGCTCGCGCAGGCGGGCCTCGAGGAGGCCCAGCTGCAGAACACGCGCACCGGCATCGCGTTCGGCTCCACCACGGGCAGCTCGGCTGCCCTCGAGGAGTTCTGCGGGCCTCTCTTCACGCAGCACACGATGCGCGGGCTCGACAGCTCGTCGTATCTGAAGTTCATGACCCACACGTGCGCCGCGAACCTCGCCTCGAGCTTCGGAGTGAAGGGCCGTGTGGTCCCGATGATCTCGGCGTGTACCAGCGGCTCGCAGTCGATCGGCGCCGCCTACGAGGCGATCAAGTACGGCCTGCAGGACGTGATGATCGCCGGCGGAGCGGAGGAGCTCCACTACGCGACGGCGGTGACGTTCGACCTCCTGATGGCGACGAGCATCCGGTACAACGGCACTCCCGAGCGCGCCCCGCGACCCTTCGACGTCAAGCGCGACGGGCTCGTGATCGGCGAAGGGGCCGGATCGGTCGTCCTCGAGGACTACGAGCACGCGAGGGCGCGCGGCGCGAAGATCCTCGCCGAGATCGTCGCCTACGGAACGAACTGCGACGGCCTGCACATCACCGCGCCGAGCGAGAGCGGCATGCGCGGCGCGATGGACCTCGCCCTCGAGAGCGGCAAGGTGCGCCCGAGCGACGTCGACTACGTGAACATGCACGGCACCGCCACCGAGATCGGCGACATCGCGGAGTCCAACGCCACGTACGCGGTCTTCGGCCGCGAGATCCCGGCGAGCACGCAGAAGAGCTACACCGGCCACACGCTCGGAGCGTGCGGGGCGATCGAGCTCGTGTACTCGATCCTGATGATGCACGGCGGCTTCCTCGCCGCGAACCGCAACCTCGACGAGGTCGACCCGCGCTGCGGCAAGCTCGGCTACGTGCGCAGGACCACGGACGCCAAGCCGCGCCTGATCATGACCAACAACTTCGCCTTCGGCGGCGTGAACACGTCGTTGCTCGTGCGGCGAATCGACGCGTGAAACACGGGCGATAGCGCCCGCCTATCGCCACGTTCGTCACGCGGTATTGGCCGAGAGGACCTCGCTCGCGCTACGACACGGGGAGGAGGACGGTGATGAAGCGACGTCTGTTGTGGGTGGTGCTCGCCCTGGCCACGGGTTGCGGATCCTCGAGCGACACGCCGGCCCCACCGACGTCGGTGACGCCTGCGCCGAGCGCCATCCCCGATCCCGCGCCCGCGAGCGCGATCGGTGGCCTCTCTGCGCTGGGTCCGGCGCACTTCGACGCGGCACAGGCCGCGCTGGGGCGGCGGCTCTTCTTCGAGACGCGCCTCTCCGGCGACGGGACGCTGAACTGCGCGAGCTGTCACGACCCGGGCAGCGGCGGAGCGGAGCCCCGCCGGGTCTCGACCGGCATCCACGGACAGCTCGGACCGATCAACGCCCCGACCGTGCTGAACGCCGCGAACAACTTCGTGCAGTTCTGGGACGGACGCGCGGAGACGCTCGAGGCACAAGCGGCGGGGCCCGTCGCGAACCCGCTCGAGATGGGGGCGAGCTGGGACGCCGTGGTCGCGGCCCTCAACGCGGATCCGACGTACGTCGCCGCGTTCGCGGCGCTCTACTCGGACGCCGCCCGCTTCCCCGAGGACGATCGGGCCGGCGTACCGACCCCCGGAGGACCCGTCACGCAGGAGCGGGTGACGCACGCGATCGCCGAGTACGAGCGCCAGCTCGTCACGCCCGGGCGCTTCGATCGCTTCGTCGGAGGCGACGCGAGCGCGATGACCGAAGACGAGCGGCGCGGCTACGCGCTCTTCACCAGCGTCGGCTGCACCGGCTGCCACACGGGCCCGAACGTCGGCGGCACGATGTACCAGCGCATGGGCCTCGTGCGCGACTGGTTCGCCCAGGTGGGTCGCCCGCTCACGGCGGCGGACGACGGGCGCTTCAACGTCACCCACGACGAAGCCGACCGGCATCGCTTCAAGGTCCCGACGCTCCGCAACGTCGCGCTCACGGCGCCCTACTTCCACGACGGGTCGGCCGCCACGCTCGCCGACGCGGTGCGGACGATGGGCGCGTTCCAGCTCGGGCGCGACCTCACGGACGAGCAGGTCCGCCTGATCGTCGCCTTCCTCGGCGCGCTCACCGGCGACATGCCGCCCGAAGCACAGCCGCCGGAGGGCATGTCGGTCGCGTCGCCGCCCGCCGCGCCCACGCCCGAGCTGGGCACCGCGGGCGGGCTGAGCTGACCGGCGCAGTGCCCAGCGAAGCTGGACCGACGCGGTCGTGGCGCGTCCGCCGCGCGGACGCCGGGGTCGATCAGGGCGCGCCCGGAAGCGGTGCCGGATCAGCCAGCGCAGGAGCGGCGACGCCGAGCAGTCGCGCGATCGTCGTCGCGATGCGGGCCTGAGAGATCCCGTCCTCGTCCACCTCGGTGTGCGCCACGCCGGGGCCCGAGAACAAGACGGGGACCTCGCGGTCGTAGAGCCAGGGAGAGCCGTGTGAGGTGCCCGACTCGCTCTCGAGCTCCTCCTCGGCCACCGACCACTCGCTCGGGACGACGTAGATCTCCCCGGGCGGGGGCGAAGGCAGGCTGCGCCCGGTCAGCGCGTCGATCGGATCGGTGCTCGCTCGCAGCGCCTCGGCCTGGCGCGTGTCGACCGCGCGATCGATCCCGGGGCGCGCGGCGAGCCAGGCGAGCGCCGCCGCCCGCGCGCGCTCGCGGCCGGGCCCGTCGGTCAGGTAGACGTAGGGCTGCACCCAACCATCGACCCAGGTGCCGGGACCGAGCGTGGCGTCGAGGTGGCTCCGCAGCAGCTCGAGCTCGTGCTCGCTGGTCCAGCGGACCGCGCCCGCGTGGCCGCGCTCCCGGGCGCGCTCGACGAGCGGCGCCACGCCGTGGTCGGCGGTGATCAACACCGCGAGCTCGCCGTGCTCGCGCTCCAGCTCCTCGAGGAGAGCGCCCGCCTCTCGATCGACACGCACGAGACCGTCCACGTACTCCCAGCTCTCGGGGCCGAACGCGTGCCCGATGTAGTCGGTCGTGGCGATGGAGATCGCGAGCAGGTCCGGCTGCGCGTCGGCGCCCACCCCGAGCGCGCGGACGGCCTCGCGAGCGAACGCGAGCAGGTGCGCCGTCGATGCGGGGGTCGACAGGTACGCGTCGGGCTCGCCGATCGACGCAGGCGCAGCGGGGTCGTGCGGGAACGTCGCGCCCCAGCCGTACGCGCCCTCGCCGGTCGCGCCGTCGGGTCCGAGCGAGGCGAGCGCGTCCGGATCCTCCGGCTCCCACACGTGCATGGTCGAGGCGAGCGTGTGCTCGGCCTGCCAAGCCCGGACCCAGGGCGGCAGCTCGCTCGCGTAGTAGGTCGAGGTGGTGAAGCCGCCCGCGCGCGGGTCGAGCCACAGGCACGCGTCGGGGTGCTGCCCGCCGGGGAGCACGGCGCTCCGATCCTTCATCGCGAGCGAGACGGTGAGCGCGTTCCCGCCCGACTCGCGCTCGAGGACGTCGGCCACCGACTCGGCGGTCAAGCGCGCCGGGCTCGCGAACACGCTGGGGCGCCCGAGGAGCGGGTGCACGCCGTCGTCCATCGCCGACGCTCGGAAGCGGCGAGCGCGATCCCAGACGCGGTTCGACGGGATCCCGCTCTGCCAGGGCGCGGCACCCGTGTAGATGGCGGCGTGGCCCGGCGCCGTGTACGTGCCCGCGTAGTCGTAGGCGACGCGATGCAAGTACGTGCCTCGGGCCATGGTCCGGCGCAGGGCCCCTTGCGGGTCGAGCCGGTCGCGGTGCCGCTGCAGCACCCAGCTCGCGAGCTGATCGTAGACGAGCGTGACCACGATCCGCGGGCGCGCCGGCTCCGCCGTCGATGGGAAGCTCGTCGGTGGGGGCCGCGACGAGACCGAAGGCAGGACCGGCGGCAGCGCCGGAGACGCCGGCGACGGATCGGACGTCCGTGCGGCGCCCCCGCAGGCGGTCAGCGCGATCGCGAGGATGGCAGGAGCGAGACGGCGCACCGCGACAGCATGCTACCGTCGCACGCATGTCGCTCGCACGAATGGTTCTCGGCGTCGTCTTCGTCTCGATCGCGGGGTGCTCGACCTCGCCTGCCAACGTCGCGGGCACGTACACGGTCAGCCTCGCCAACGACGCCAACGGCTGCATGTTCCAGAACTGGGACGGCGTGACCACGACCGGCGTACCGCTCACGATCTCGCAGACCGGCACCTCGGTGACCGCCGTGGTCGGCGGAACGGCGGCGGCCGTGTTCGACGTCCTGTTCGGCTCGCACGTGCTGGTGGGGAACGTCAGTGGCTCGCACATCGACGTCGTGATCCACGGCACGAACCAGACGACCCCCGCCGGCACGAGCTGCACGCTCAGCCTCGATGCGCACGCGTCGGTGGATCTCGTGGGCGACGCGCTGGCGAACGGCACCATCACGTACACGTACGTGACGAACCGCGACTCGACCTGCCCGATCTACACGCAGACGTGCACGAGCGTGCAGCTCTTCAACGGAACCCGGCCGCCGAGCCGGTGAACACGTAGCGAGCTGGGCCCGTCATCAGCACCGGCGCGCCGCGCTCCCCGACGACGACCTCGAGCGAGCCGCCGGGAAGGCGTACCGCGATCGGCACCCCGCGCGGCATGCGACCCGTCTCGACCGCGGCCGCAGCCGCCGCGCAGGCCCCCGTACCGCACGCCTCCGTGTAACCGACCCCGCGCTCGAACACGCGCAGCGTGAGGTCGCTCGGCCCGGTCTGCTCCGCGAGCCCGACGTTGACGCGATCGGGGAAGAGCGCGTGCCGCTCGAGCTCGGCCGCGACCTCGGGCGCACGCTGCAGCGCGGCGTCGAACACCACGAGGTGAGGGTTGCCCATCGACACGGCGGTGCCGCGGATGTGGTGCCCCGCATCCACGTCGACGACGAGCTCCGTCGCGTCCCCGAGCGCATAGGGTCGCATCGCGACGCGCACGCTGGCGTCGCGGTCGTCCGAGGCGAGCAGGGTGCATGCGTGCGGCCCCGCGTCGGTGGCGATCTCGATGGTGTCCCCGACGGCGACGATCCCGCGGCGAGCGAGCCAGAGCATCACGCAGCGGATCCCGTTCCCGCACATCTCCGGTCGCGATCCGTCGGCGTTGATCACACGCATCGCGCACGCGAGGGTGTCCACGGCGAGCACGCCGTCTGCGCCGATGCCGCGGTGCCGATCGCAGAGGGCGCGCGCGAGCGCGGGATCGAGTGCGGGCACCTCGCGCGCGTCGACCACCACGAAGTCGTTACCGAGCCCCTCGAGCTTGTCGAACGCCAGCACCACGGACGGATCTTCGAGCCGCGGGGCGGCGTCTGCAAGCCGCGTGTTATGGTCTCGCCCCGAGATGAGCGAAGCACGCCGCACCCAGGCCGGCCCCAGCTGGCTCACACCGATCGTCGTGCTGAGCGGGATCGCGCTCGCGGCCTTCGTGGGTCTCTACACGCTCGACTCGATGGTCACGGGCGGCCCCCCGGTGGGCAACGATCCCAACGCCGTCGCGCGCTTCCTCGACTTCGACCCCGCCGCCATCGGCAACGCGCTGCCG
The DNA here is from genome assembly GCA_044220955.1 of Sandaracinaceae bacterium. Taxonomy (GTDB): domain Bacteria; phylum Myxococcota_A; class Polyangia; order Polyangiales; family Sandaracinaceae; genus JBBSAT01. The sequence goes on along the minus strand of JBGAQA010000009.1, from coordinate 46,819 downwards.
CAGCTCGCGGCGATGATCGCGGCCGTCTTCGGCATCGTGATCACGGTCGTCTCCATCATCGTCCAGCTCTCGGCCGACCGGTACACCGGCGTCGCGGGGATGTTCCTCCGCGATCGGGTGAACACGCTCGTGTTCGGCTTCTATCTCGTCGTCTGCGTGTCAGGCATGTGGATCAGCTTCGCGCTGCAGACGATGTTCATCCCGCGCGCGGCCATCGTCGGCATCCTCATCGCGACGACGATCGGACTGGTGCTGATGGCGCCCTACTTCGGGTACGTGTTCTGGTTCCTCGCGCCGCAGAACATCATCACGCGCATCCGCAAGAACGCCGTGAACACCGCGCGCGCGGGCTCGAAGCTCTCCGCCGCCGAGGACGTGAGCGACGCCCAGGCCACCACGCTGACCGCGATGGAGGAGCTCACGGACATCACGTCGAACTCGATCTCCGGCAAGGACAAGATCATCGCCTCCGGCGCCGTCGATGCGCTGAAGGACTTCTGCGTCGCCTACCTCGACCTGAAGAAGGACGCGTCGAGCGCCTGGTTCGACATCGGGGCAGCGCTCAAGCAGAACCCCGACTTCGTCGCCATGGACCCCGAGTCGGTGCTCGACCTGCAGACCCGCCGCACCTGGGTCGAGTGGAAGGTGATGCGCCAGTACCTCGGGATCTACAACGAGGCGCTCGGCGGGATGCGCGACATCAACTACCTCGTCGCGATCAACACGCGCTACATCGGGCAGGCCGCGAGCAAGCGCCGGGACGACGAGCTGATGCAGCTCGTCTACCGCTTCATGAACAGCTACCTGCGGGCCACGCTCAACGCCAAGGACGTGCGCACCGCGTACAACGTGATGAACCAGTACCGCTTGCTCGTCGAGGCGCTGCTGACCGACGGCAACAGCAAGGCGGCGCTCGAGGGTGTCAAGCACATGAGCTACTACGGCCACGTCAGCTTCGACATGAAGCTCGTGTTCGTGACCGAGACCGTCGCGTGGGACATCTCCTCGATCTGCCAGCAGGCGCACGAGCACAAGAGCGACGAAGAGGAGGCGATGCTGGCCCAGTTCCTCGACCTGGACCGGCCGCTTCGGACGCAGCAACAGGAGTCCGCGCTGCTCGGCGTGCGCAAGGCTCAGGTGAAGCTCGCCGCCTACTACCTCGCGCGCGGCGAGGAGCCGAAGGCGCGACGGATCGCCGACGACATGCGCGCCGAGCCGCTGCCCCGCCTCTCGCAGATCCGCGAGTCGCTCGAGAAGGTCACGACGAAGGACTTCTGGGAGATCATCGATCGCGGGCGAAACTTCGAGTACATGCCACCCGAGCAGCGCTCGCAGCTCGCCGTGTTCTTCGAGTGGCTCGGCGTAGCCGCGCGCACGGGGACGTGAGGGTCGCTCGGGGCTGGGTCGGTCTGACGCTCCTCGCCCTGTGCACCTGGACGAGCGCCGCACGCGCTCAGGACGTCCCCGAGGCCTATGCGGTCCGTTCCGACGTCCAGGTCGACTTCGACGCGAACATGCCCGGCGTGGTCCTCTCTCGCGCCGACGGCGAGGGAGGCTGGACGGCGCTCGGCCTCGCCCCCTGCACCCTGACGCTTCCTCGCGAGGCACTCGAGCTCGCGCTCTCGTTCCAGAACCACCCTCCGGTGCGCGTCCCGATCGCGCTCGAGATCGGGGACGGCGCGCGCCTCGTGGGACGCTACGAGTCGCGCCAGACGTTGCGCGAGCTCGGCGTCGGCGTCGTCCTCGGGACGCTCGTCGGTGTGCTGATCGGTCTGGCCATCGGCGTGGGCGCCCTGGCAGGTGGGACGATCGAACTCGGAGTCGGCGGTCTGGTCGCGGCGGGATCGCTCGGGATCGTGGGCCTCGGCACCGGGATCGGCCTCGCGACGCTCGACGACCTCGCCTCGATCGCTCTGCTCTGAGCGGAGCCATCGGGCGCGGTCGATCGGCGATCCGTCACGCCGCGAGCGACGCGGGCTCGGGGCGTGAGTAGCGCGAGGGCCCGACCGAGAGCGCCCGGCGGACGTCGGCGAGCGGGCGGTCCCACTGCTCTTCCCAGCGGACGGCGAAGAACGAGTCCGCGAGCTGTCCGCGACTCCAGCCCTCGACGAGCGCGCGGAAGAAGTGCGTGATGCGGTCCTGCCGGAAGAGCGCAGCGTGCAGGACGGTCGTACCGGCGAGGATCGCTGCGAACGCCGCCGCCGATCCTGCGCGGTCACCCATGTGGCGCTCGAAGTGACCGAGGTAGAAGCCGACGATGGCGATCTCGCCGAGCGTCGTCGTCGGGTAGCCGGTCACGGCGTGCCAGACGTCGTGCGTCTGGTACATGCGAAGCCGCGCGTAGGCGAAGTCGTCGTCGGGCGCGATGGTCTCGAAGAAGTCGGGGCGGAGATCGTTCTCGACCATGTGTTGCCGGTACGCGTGGCCGAGCGTACCGGGGCCGAAGCGCTCGAGGTCGTCGAGCGAGTACGCCGGAGGCAGCCAGCGCTCCTCGAGCATCTTCGCGGTCGCGGGGCACGAGCGCATCGCGGCGAGGTACTTCTCGACGTCGGCGTCGGACGCGAGGCGGGTGAGGTGCGACTCGAGCGCGAGCACCTTGTCGGCGCTCGGCTCCTGGATCATCGCGACCAACGTGCGGACGACGGAGGCCTGGGCGACGACGCGGGCGGAGAGGGGGAGAGCAGCGCGCATGCTCGAGATGATTGCGTCGACAAGGTTGTTGGCGCAAGCAATTGTTCGGTCACGGCGGGCGTCGCCCGGTGCCGGTTCGCTCCGGCGCGGGGCGGGCGAGCATTCCCGCCCGGAACAGGCTGTTGTCCCAAGAATCGACGACGGCCTCGGGCACAATCCGGCGGCCGCGCGCGACGAGCGGTGTGCCTCGCGAGCGTAGCGAGCGGAGTGGGGGTGAGACGCATCCGGCTCCGCCGGTGCGGCGAGGGGCGCGCCCAGCGCCCCTAATCGACGACGGCCGCGGGCACGATCGGGCGGCCGCGCGCGACGAGCGGTGTGCCTCGCGAGGAGCGAAGCGACGAGTCGGAGCGAGGGGTGAGACGCATCCGGCTCCGCCGGTGCGGCGAGGGGCCCGCTCAGGGCCCCCGCAAAGTCAGTGGTCGAGGGTCGCGGTGCCGGCGGGCAGCGCCATCACGCGGCCCCCGATGGCGCCGGAGAGGCGGAGCTGGAACGCCCCGTCCGGCGCGGTGTACGCGCGCGCCTCGGGCGCGAGCCCGATGAAGTTGAAGATCGTGCGCATCCGGTCGCTGCGCTCGCGGTAGGCCTGCGCGACGTTGATGCGCAGGAGCACGTCGAGCGCGGACTGCCGGAACGGCCTCAGGAGACGGACCGTACCCTGTCCCAGCAGCTGCGCGTCCTCGCCGTCCGAGACCAGCTGCTGGATCCTTCCGACGCCGTGCGCGACCTCGACGTTGAGGTTGAGGTCACCGGCCGCGATGCGCTCGATCGCGAGACCGTGCGCGCTTCCCGGGATCAGCATGAGCTCGGCGTGGCCGTCGCCGATCGCGACGCCGGCGATCGTGATCGTGATCGTGCCGCTCGTCTCGTCGAGCTCGTCGGCGAGCGTCACGTCGACGTCGCCGCTCACCATGCCTTCGACGGGGATGCCGAGGTAGTGGCGGATCAGCCCGACGCGGCGAAGATCCACGTTCTCGATGTGCGCGACGACGTGAGTGCGCTCGTGCAGCTCGTCGCCCGAGCCCGTCGACGAGTCCGTCACCTCGCCCTGGATCGTGCCGCCTCCGTCGGTCTCGACCTCGAACGTCACGTCCGTCGTCCCGAAGAGGTACGCCATGATGCCGGCACGCGCGTACACGCGAGGAATGGTGACCTCGGCGCGCCGCTCCTCGCCGGCCTCCTGCGGGAGCCGGAGGCGGACGCCCGTGGCCTCGACGCCGCTGATCCAGGCGGGCTCGAGGCTCACGATGTCCACCTCGGCTCCCGGCACCGCGCGCTCGATCTGGTGGATCGCGAAGTCGCGCACGCGATCGTAGGGGAAGGTCTCGTACGCCGACGAGAAGAGACAGCAGACGAAGTAGAGCGGGAACACGAGGAAGCGCCGGAGCAAGGTCCGCGCGCGCTCGGGGATCGCGAAGCGTGATTCGGAGGCCATGGTCGACTCAGGGAGGTGCGGGAGGTCCGGCGTGACCGCTCGGCTGGGGTCGCGGAACGCCCGCGTCTTCGCCGCTCGCAGCCCCGGTGGCGGCCGTGCGGTCGTAGGTGATCACACCGATCTCGAAGTTGAAGCGGTCCTCGCCCGCGTTGAAGTGCTCGACGTGGACGCGCTCGAGCGCGACGGGGTAGGCGGCGCCCTCGATCGAGGTGAGGAGGTGAATGGCGGCACGCAGCCCCGTGCCGGGAAGCTGCGCGCGAACGTGGCGGCGGCGGAAGCGGCCCTCCTGGACCTCGGGCTGGTTCGTCACCGACTGGATCGCGACGCCGTGCGTGCTGCACTCGGCCTCGAGGTACGACCCGAGCGCAGGTGCACGCACGTCGTAGCGGGCCTCGGCGGCCGCAGCCTCGGCCTCGCGGAGCGCGAGCTGCGGACCGGCCCGGCCGATGTCGCGCAGCACCGCCTCGATGGCCTCGTTGTCCTCCTCGAGCGCACCGATCGCGCTCGAGAGCATGTACACGGGCATGAGCACGACGAGGAGCGCGGCGACGATGCCGAGCGCGCCGACGAGGCGCTTCTCGCGCTCGTTGAAACCGGCCCAGAGCTGTTCGAGGCGCTCGCGCATCAGTGCGTCCCTCCGCTGGTCGCGCTGCTGCTCGATCCGCCCGTACGGCGCCGGTGGGCACGGCTGCCGCTCTCGCTCGCGCCGGCGGCGCCGGGGCACTGCAGGTCCATCTCGAGCCGGTACTGCCGGCGTCCCTCGCCCGCCGTGGTCATCGGCCCGAGCTCGAGGTTGCGGAAGCACGGCACGTCGCCGAGCGACTCCGCGATGCGGTCGCGCTCCTCGATGGAGCTCACGGTGGCCTGTAGCTCGATGTGTCCGCCGCTTCGGTCGTCGCCGAGGTCGATCTGGAGGCGCTGCAGATCGTGGTCGATGCCGTCCGGCACGGCCGCGGAGAGCGCGAGCAGCGCGTCGAACGCGTCGAACGCCGGCAGGGGATCGGGGCTCTGGCGGCCCGACTCGAGGAGCGAGCGCGCGCGGAGCGGATCGCGCGTCCCCTCGCCGAGGCGCTGCTCCGTGACCTCGGCGAGCTCCGACTCGAGCACCTCCCGACGCGCCGTCAGCACGGACCAGTGCGCGTAGACGGAGTAGAAGTACGCGACGACCACGAACGCAGCGCACACGCCGAGCATCGGGGCGAGCTCGCGGAACGCGCCCATCGAGCGGCGCTTGACGAGGTCGCCCTTGCGCAGGTCGAGGTGCTTGCCCTTGAGCAGCGTCTGTCCGACGAGGCCGAGCGCGAGCGCGAACGCGGGCGCGCGCGCGGGATCCGCCGGAGCTGCGGGGTCGAGCTCGGGCGCCGGGGGCATCTCGAGCGGCAGCGGCGTGCGATCGAGGGCGCGACCGAGCCAGCCGAAGAGCGGCTCGCCGGCATCGAGGTCGCCCGACACGCGCGCGGCCTCCACGTCGGCGCCCCCCTGCATGCGGTGGGTCGAGAGCGTCTGCCGCAGCTCGCGGAAGAGCCGCTCGGCGCCGGAGCCGTAGGGCGCCTCGCCGAAGCCCGCCTCGCGGAGGTCGTCGACGCCCGCCGTGATGGTCCGCGCGAGCTCGAGCCGGCCCTTGCGGACGAGCGCGACGTCGGTCCGCGTGCGCGCGAGGTGCACGAGCACCTGCACCCCGTCCCCGGCGAGCGCCGGGACGAAGGGCAAGAGGCCGCCGAGCGCGGCGGGACCAGGCACGAGCTCGTCCGGATCGAGCCCGGCGCGCCCGAGTACCTCGAGACGCTCGCGCACCTTTCCGCGCGGCACGGCGCAGACCACCACGCGCACCTTGGTGGCGTCGGGCGGCTCGGCGAGCTGGTGGTCGAGCAGCGTCTCGGCCGAGTCGAACGGGATCAGCGACTCCATCTCGAACGGCAGGAGCTCGTCGATCTTCCGCATCGCGGCGGGCGGCAGCTCGAGCCGGCGAAGCGAGACCTCCTCGCCGGGCATGTCGGCGATCTGCGTCGCGCTCGACACGCCCGCGCGCCGCATCACCTCGGCGATCGCCATGCGCAGCGGCGTGTCCGCGTCGGGCACGACGGGCGGCGCGAGCGCCTCGGGCGGCGCCGCGGACACCTCCGGCAGGCCCGCGATCGCGACCGCTGGCTGCGCCAGGACGACGGGCGGCGGCGCCTCTGCGAGCTGGCGCATCTCGTCGAGCGACACCTCGACGTAGCGCACGACCTGCGCCCCGCGGAGCTGCGTGCGGACGAGCGCGGCCCGCACGATGCGGGTGCCGACCTCGATGCCGATGAGCGTTGCCATGTCGTTCGTTCGCCTGTCTAGCCGGCCCTAGGGGTTGTAGAGCGCGTGATTGAGCGCGTAGGTGATGGGGACGTTCACCCGCGTCGCGTAGACCTCGTCGTGCGAGTGATCGAGCAGCGAGGGGACCACGAGGCGGATCCGAACCTGCGCGGGCAGCCGGTTCATCTCCGTGCCGGCGGTGTCCCAGCCGTCCACCCACTGGAGCGAGATCGGGTCGAAGTACATCAGCTCGAACTCGCGGACCTCGTCGACCAGGATCATCTGCTGACCACCCTCCTCGGGGTCGTCGTCGATGCGGCGCGACTCGCGACGCACCAGGACGCGGTGGGTCTGACGCGTCTCCTCGTCACGATGTTCCGCGAGGAAGTAGCCGAGCTCGTTCTGATCGGACTCGTGCGCGTCGCGGTAGAGCCGCCGGTGGGAGAACGAGGTGAAGTCGAGCCGGCTGCCGCGTCCCGCGTGCCGGCCGTGGAAGACCGTGTGCATCGAGGCGAGCGTGGGGCTGAGGTTCACGTCGAGAGACACGAAGGCGCTCTGGAGCTCGCGACACATGCGCTCCATCGCCATGCGGATCACGTGGGCGCGGTCGCCCTGCGCCTCGATGCGCGCTTTGTTGCGCATCGTCTGCGAGAAGCCGCCGAACACCGTGACGCTCACGATGGCGAGGATGGCGACGGAGACCATCGCCTCGACGAGCGTCATGCCCGCGAGGTGCCTTCGGGTCGCTCTTCGTCGTGCGCTCATCGGACAGGCGTCGGGGTGGGGGTCGGGGTCGGGGTCGGGGTCGGCCCGCCCGTCGAAGTCAATCCGCC
>JBGAQA010000009.1:0-39567 GCA_044220955.1 Sandaracinaceae bacterium | reverse complement strand
GGCGGGGGATGGGCCCGGGGGGGGCGTGGGGGGGTGTTGGTGGGGGGGGCCCGGGGGGGGGGGGGGGGGGGGGGGGGGGGGGGGGGGGGGGGGGGTCGGCCCGCCCGTCGGGGTCGGTCCGCCCGTGAGCTGCTGGAGGGCAGCCTCGGTCGCGAGCGCCGGAGGCTGCTCGGCGACGAGGTACTGCGACACGTCGAATTCCTGCTCGCGGTCGCCCTCGTGCCAGCGGACGGTCACGCGCGCGCGCCGCACCTGCTCCTCGAGCTGCGGCTTGAGGATCGGGAAGACGAACTGCAGCGCGAGCTGGCCGACCATGTCACCGCCGCCCGACATGAGGGCGCCGCTCATCAGCTGATCGGGCGTGGGCGCGCCCGTCGGCCCCGCGGATCCGCTCGCGCCACCTCCCCCGCTGCCCAGCAAGCCGGCGATCGGGTTGCCGCCGCCCTCCTCGTCGTCGTCGTCGCCTCCGCCACCGCCGCCGGCACCAGGGGCGTCCGGCAGGACGATCCGCATGATCTCCCACTCGCACTCGAAGCCCTCGACCTCACCCTCCTCGCAGCACTCGTCGGTGCCGTTCGCGGACACGGCCGGCAGACCCTCGCGCCAGACCTGCTCCTCGAGCTCGCCCATCTTGCAGCGCGCGAGCAAGGTCGCCGTCGTCAAGAAGCGCGCTCGACCCGAGACCCGGATCGCGGCCGCCTCGCTCGAGAAGATCGCGGTGAGCGCGATCCCGAGGATGGTGACGGCCACCATGACCTCGAGGAGCGTGAAGGCTCCGAAGATCGACCGGGCGCCCGGGCGTGGCGGCGGGCGGCGGGCTCGGGGCGTCATCGGGTGACCTCCGAGCTGTCCTCTGCGCCTTCGATGATGAGCTCCTCGGGCTCGTATGCGAACGCACGGACGCGCGTGCGACCGGTGAGCGGGTGCAGCTCGACCGAGTACGTGTGGTCGTTGCCGTCGCTCAGCCAGACGACCGCGTTCTCGGTCTGACCGTGCGGGAAGAAGTAGACGTGACCCGTGCCCTCGTCCCGGTACTCCTCCTCGTGAGGGGTGTACAGACGCGTGACGACCACGCCGGGGCCGAGCGCGTGCGCCGCGTAGTGAGCGCCGCGCAGGCCCTGGAAGGGCGACGCTCCGAAGGTCGGGTGGATGGTGTCGGCCAGGCGCGCCTGCGCCGCGGCCCAGGGGTCGACACCCGCCGAGTCGACGTCCGGACCGTCGCCCTCGCCCTGCGCGGCCTCCCGGCTGAACTCGCGGCGCTCGTCGCCGATGCGTGCGAGCGTGACCGGGATCTCCGACTCCTCGAAGGCCATCGTGCCGTTCTCGAGATCGAAGACGAGGCGGACGGTCGTGTTGCGCACGATCGCGCGGTTGTACGCGTAGCGCGCGCCGGCGGTGATGTGCATGCACGCCGAGCGCAGGTACGTACGGTTGAGCGCGTTGAAGCTGTACGTGATCCCGCTGGCCACGATCGCGAGCAAGATGATGACGATCATGATCTCGATGAGAGTCATGCCGCTTCGTCTCGCGCGGTCTCGGGAGCGGGAGCGCATCGCCTACTCGATGTCGTCCTCGGTGCCGGGATTGCCGTCGGGACCGTTGGAGCGGACGATGATGTCGTCGCCGTCGCACTCGATGAGGAAGGGGTTGTCCCACGCGTCGGTGGTGCGGCGGGAGTGGTCGATCGTGCCGGACTCGACGAGCTGGTCCATGGACGGGCAGTCCGCGCCCGGCTCCTGTCCCAGGTAGAGGAGCACGGCCGAGCGGACGGCCTGTCCGTCCGAGCGCGTCTGGTTGACGCGCGCGCGCGACAGCGCGGGCAGCACCGCGACGCCGACGGCCGTGGCGATCAGCGCCATGATGATGACGACGATCATGATCTCGACCAGCGTCATGCCTTCCCGGCGGCGGCGCCGTCGGGCAGCGCGGGTGGCGCGAACGATCTGCTTCTGCATGTTCTTCTTCATCCCGGATGTCTCCGTCACCAAACGCCTCGTCACACCGAACGCCTCGTCACACCAAACGCCTCGTCACCAAACGGTGGTGTCGTCCAAGAAGTTCCCGCTCGGCCCTGCCGAGACGACGTCTTCCCCGTCGGGGTCGTAGCGACCCGGGCAGCGCACCCAGAGCGCGTGGCCCCACGCGTCGAGTGGCTCCGCTTGCAGGTAGCGAGCGCCCGAACGCGGCGGATGCACGAGCTCCCGGATCGTGCTGGGGCAGCGGCCCATGTCGGCGCGAAAGTGCGCGATGGCGCGGTGCGTACGGTCGATGACGTCACGCGTGCGATCGAGGTCGCGCTGCTCGATCGCGTGGTTCGCCACGAAGCCGAGCGCCGCCAGGACGACCAGCGCGACCGGCACGAGCCGGATCCGACGCCCGGAGAGCAGATCGCGGACGAGCCCCACCCGCGGCTCCCAGGGGAGCGTGACCTGACGGGTCTTTTCGCGTGCCTTGGCCATCGCTCCGTCACTGCACGAACTCGTTGATCTGCATGAGCGGCATCAGGATCGCGAAGGCGATCGAGCCCGAGATCCCGCCCATCACGACGATCATCATCGGCTCGAGAAGCGCGGTCATCGTCTGTACGCGCGTCTCGACCTGCGAGTCGTAGGCCGTCGCCACGTTCTCGAGCATCTCCTCGAGCTGACCCGAGCGCTCGCCGATCGCGATCATGTGGGTGACGATGGGCGGGAACTTCCCGCTCCGCTTGAGCGGCGCCGCGATGCTCTCGCCCTCACGGATCGACTGGCCCGCCTCCTCGACGATGCGCATCAGCTCGACGTTGCCGAGGACGTTTCGCGTGATCTCCATCGCCCGGAGCAGGGGTACGCCGCTCTTGAGCAGGGTCGAGAGCGTGCGCGAGAAGCGCGCGACGGCGACCATCATCAGGAGCTTGCCGAAGAGCGGGAGGGTGAGGACCCAGCGGTCCCAGCGCGCGCGGCCCTCGGGCGTGGCGCGCCAGCGGCGGAACCCGTAGACCGATCCGACGGTGCCGCCGATGAGCGCCCACCAGTAGTTGACGAAGATGTCGCTCATCACGATGAGAAGCCGCGTGTACCAGGGCAGCGCGTGCTCGAAGTCCTCGAAGATCGAGGTCACCTTCGGCACGACGACGACCATCATGATGGTGATGGTGATCATGCCCATCAGCGCCATGAAGGCCGGGTAGGCGAGGGCCGCGTACACCTTGTTGTTGAGCTTGTTCTGCGCCTCGAGGAAGTCGGCGAGGCGCGCGAGCACCACCTCGAGCGTGCCGGACGCCTCACCCGCCTCCACCATGTTCACGTAGAGCGTCGGGAAGATCTTCTCGTGCTGTCTCAGCGCGGCGTGGAGCGAGCTTCCCTCGTTGACGCGATCGCGCGTCTGCGTGAGCGCGTTCTTCAGCTCCTCGTTCTCCATCTGGTCGATGAGCGCGCTCATCGACTCGACCAGCGGCACACCACTCTTGAGCAGCGTCGCGAACTGTCGCGTCATCATCGAGAGATCGAGGACCGTGACGCGCCGGAAGTAGCGCCCGAAGTCGACGTTGCGCGCGCTCTGCTTCTTGGCCTCGGCCTCCTCGAGCGCCGAGGTGAGCAGGATGCCCTCGCGCTTGAGCAGGCCGCGCAGCACCTTGAGGTTGTCCGCATCGCGGACGCCCTTCACCTCGCGGCCGCCCGGGTTCAGGCCCTTCCAGGCGAAGACCGTCATGGCCGACCAGCCTTCAGGCGATGGGTCATTCGACCTCTCCGGCCTGCGTGGCTGCCAGGACTTCCTCGAGGCTGGTCGTGCCGGTGAGCACCATGCGCGCGCCGTCTTCGCGGAGCGTACGCATGCCGCGCGACGCCGCGACGCGCGTGACCTGGCCCGCGTCGCTCTTGTTCAAGATCTCGCGCCGCACCGGGTCGTCGATGATGAGGATCTCGGCGATCGCGACGCGGCCGCGGTAGCCGGTGCCGCTGCACTCCTCGCAGCCGATCGCGCGATAGAACACGGGGCGGAGCGCGCTGGCCTTGCCGGCGTGGCCGTTCGCTGCCGGCGCCCGCACCACCGTGGGCTCGGGCGCCCACTCGCCCTGCACGAGCTCGTCGGTGAGGTCGGGGACGGCCTCGTCCTCGTTCCCCATCCCTCGAAACGACTGCACGCCGGTCGAGCTGAGCAGATCTCCGAGCTTGCTGCGCTCGACGCCGAGCTGACGCAGGTCCGAGTCGGTCGGCTCGTAGGGCTGGCGGCACTTCGGGCAGAGGCGGCGCACGAGGCGCTGGGCGATCACCGCGAGCAGCGAGCTCGTGATGAGGTAGTGCTCGACGCCCATCTCGCCGAGGCGCGTGATCGCGCCGGCGGCGTCGTTCGTGTGGATGGTGCTCAGCACGAGGTGGCCGGTGAGCGAGGCGTGGATCGCGATCTCGGCCGTCTCGTGGTCGCGGATCTCGCCGACCATGATCACGTCCGGGTCCTGGCGGAGGAAGGCACGGAGCGCGGCGGCGAAGGTGAGGCCGATCTTGGCCTGGACGTGCATCTGGCCGATGCCCTTGAGCTCGTACTCGACGGGATCCTCGGCCGTGAGGATGTTCAGGTCGGGCGTGTTGATGCGCGCGAGGCACGCGTAGAGCGTCGTCGTCTTGCCGCTGCCCGTCGGACCCGTGACGAGGATGATCCCGTTCGGGCGCGTGATCAGGTGCTGGATCGTCTCGAGCTGCGCGCCCGCGTAGCCGAGATCGGTCAGGTCGAGGAGCACCTTCTCCTTGTCGAGGAGGCGCATGACGATCCGCTCGCCCTTGGTCTGCGGGATCGTCGAGACGCGCACGTCGATCATGCGGCCCTGGATCTTCTTGGTGATGCGGCCGTCCTGCGGCAGGCGCGTCTCGGCGATGTTGAGGTTCGCCTCGATCTTCACGCGGCTGACGATCGACTTGTGGAAGCCCTTGTGCGCCGTCTTCGCGACGACGAGGTTTCCGTCGATGCGATAGCGAACCACGACCTCCTTCTCGGAGGGCTCGATGTGGATGTCGGACGCGCGCTGCTGCGACGCCGTGTAGAAGAGGTTGTTGACCCAGCGGATGACGGGCGCCTCGTCCGTCATGTCGAGCAGGTCCTGCAGCTCCTCGACCTCCTCGCCGGCCTTGGCCTCGCCGAGGGCGCTCTCGTCCTTGCGCTCGTAGACGCGGTTGATCGCGTCCTCGATCGCCTCGGAGCTCGCCGCGACCGGGATGCACTCGCGGCCCAGCAGCGCGCGGAGATCGTCGAGCGGCGTCGGGTCGAGCGGGTTCGCGACCGCGACCCGCACCGGACCGCGCTCACCCTCCTCGGCGAGACCGAGCAGGCGATGCTGGCGCGCGAAGCTGATCGGGATCCGCTCGACGAGCGTCGCCGGGATGTCCTCGTTCCGGATCTTGTCGACGAAGGGAATCCCGACCTCGTCGGCGAGCGCTCGCACGACGGTCGCCCCGTCCGTCTCGCGGTTGGCGCTCAGCACGTCGAGGATCGACGCGTCGCGCTCGCTCGCGGTACGCAGGAGATCCTCGAGGCGATCCGCCGCGATGGCGCCGCGCCTGACGAGGATCTCACCGACGTAACGCTGAGCGTCCATGGCCGCCTATTGCTGGGGCGCGTCGCCCTCGACGACGGTCCCGTGGATCGTCTCTTCCCCGTCGGGCGAGATGACGAGGTCTCCCTCTCGCGGGTCGTACGGCTCGGCCTCGCCGAGCGGCGCGCGCGCATGGTGATCGGGCGGCGGCTGCTCGGCGAGCTGCTCGGCGAGGTCTCTCTCCTCGTCGATCGTGTTCAGCTCGTTGAAGATCTCGAGCACCAGGCCTCTCGTGCGCGAGAAGTCGAGCACCGGCTCGTAGTCGTGGTCGCCGAACACGAAGTAGCGGTCGAGGAACTCCTGCCGCTCGCGCATCTTGCGCTCGAAGATCGAGCGGAGGTCGTCCGCGCTGCGGATGATGTAGGGCGTCAGGAAGAGCAGCAGGTTCGTCTTCTCGGTCGTGCGCGACTCGCGCCGGAAGAGCGCGCCGATGATCGGGATGTCGCCGAGGATCGGGATCTTGTCCTCGGTCGTCGCGACGCGGTCGCGCATGAGGCCGCCGATGACGACCGTCTGCTGGTCGCGCACGAGCACCTGCGTCTTGGCGACGCGCTGCTGGATGGGGACGACGCCGAGGGAGCCCTGGGGCGCGCCGGCCTCGCTGATCTCCTCCTCGATCTCGAGGCGGATCTCGCCCGCGTCGTTGATGTGGGGCGTGATCCGGATCGTCGTGCCGACGTTCTGGCGCCCGCCCGCGCCCATGCCCATGCCACCCATGCCGCCGAGGCCTCCGCCCAGGCCGCCCGCGAGACCGCCGAGCGCGCCGAGCGCACCGAGGCCCGTGGCGCCCGTCGCACCGGTCTGGCCGAGGCCGCCCGCGAGCCCGGCGAGGCCGCCGAGCGCACCGAGGCCGCCCACACCGCCGAGACCGCCGATGCCGTTCTGTTGCAGCGGGATGTTCGAGCCGACGGTGATCTCCGCCTCGATGTTGTCCATCGCGAGCAGGTGGGGCGTGGCGAGCACGTCGACGTCGGAGCTCGTCGCGATCGCCGTGAGGATCGCGCCGAAGCTCGGGATCGAGAGCCCGGGCACCGGCGTGACCGTCGGGCCACGCACGCCGAGCGCGAGCCCGGTGAGGGTGTCTCCGGCGAGCATCGCGGGCGTGCCGATGCCGAGCGAGGTGGCGGCGCCGAAGCCGAGCACCGAGAAGCCCTGACCCTCCGGGAACGAGGGGTCCTGCAGGCCGCCGTGGAAGTTGAAGCCCAGCCTCCCCGTGCGCTGCACCTGCAGCTCCATGATCACGGCCTCGATGAAGACCTGCCGCGGCGGGATGTCGAGCTCCTCGAGCACGCGTCTGAGCGCCGCGTAGTCGCTCTGCGACGCCGTGATGATCAGGGAGTTGGTCTCCTTGTAGGCCTGGATGCCGACGTCGCCGCCGGTGATCGAGCCCGCGCTGCCGCCGCCGTCGGCCGACTTCGTCGCGCTCGCTCCGCCGCCACCGCCGCCGACGAGCGACGAGAGCACGTCGGCCATGTTCTCGGCGTCCGCGTACTGCAGCTCGTACACGTGCACGGACCCCTCGTCGTCGACCGGCACGTCGAGGATGCGGACCGCCTCGAGGATCTGCAGGTACGCACGCTCGGTCGCGATGAGGATCAGCGAGTTCGTCCGCTCGTCGGCGAGGATGTTGCCGACGCGCGCCTCGCCGCCTGCCGACGCACCGACGGTGCCACCCCCGCCCTCGGGCGCGGCCTCGCCCTCGCGGGTGACCGGCGCCTTGCCGGGGCGTGGCGTGCGATGTCCGCCGGCCTTCGTCGCGTCGCCGCCACCCTCACCGTCCTCCGGTGGGAACATCTCCGTCAGCACCTCGACCAGATCGGTCGCGACCGCGTAGTGGACAGGCTCGATCCATATCTGCTCACCGGTCCGCGCGACGTCGACCTGCGAGATGATCCCGAGCATGCGCCGCACGTTCGCCGCGGTGTCCGTGATGATCAGGGTGTTGGTCGGCGCATACGCCGTGATCGCGCCCTCCGCGCTCTTGAAGTGGCCGAGCAGCGTGGCGACGTCCTCGGCCGCGACGTGCTCGAGGCGATGCATGCGCGTGACGTAGCGATCGTCGGCGGGCATCGTCTGGCCGTCCTCGTAGAGGGGCAGTACGTGCGTCTCGGACGCCGTCGTCTCGACGATCTTGTAGTAGCGGCCGGAGGGCTCGAGCGTCAGGCCGTTGAGGTCGAGGATCGAGAGGAACGCCTGGTACGCCTCCGCCGCGGTCACGTCGGTCGGCGAGTACACGGTGGCCTTGATCGAGCGCGCCTTGCTCGGGAGGATGAAGCGCTTGCCCGTGATGCGCGCCACGATGCGCACGAGGTCGGGCAGGTCGGCGTCCTCGAGGTTGAACGAGACGCGCGCGCCCGGCGGCGTGGTCGTCGTGTCCGTGTCCTCGAGCCCGGTGCGGAAGGGGGTGACCTTCGTGCCGTCGCCGCCCTCGCCACCGGGTGGCGTCGGCGGAGGGAGCACGATCGGCGGCTGCGCCTGGGCCGTGGACAGCGCGTACGACGCGAGCCCGGAGACCATCACGGAGGCCGAGGTGAGCAGGATGGGGATCGCGACCTTGAGCTTCATGTGGGTCCAGTTCAGTGAATCGCGTAGTCGACGGTCACGGGCTGTCCGCGACGCACCATGCTGATCGAGAGGGAGTCGGAGGTGCGCAGACGGCTGTACGCGTCGAGCACCGCAGTCGGGTCGGTGAGGTCGAAACCGTTGAGCGTGCGGAGCATGTCGCCGTTCTGGATGCCGAGGTGCCCGAGCAAGCTCGAGCGGCGGATGCCGTAGATCTTCACGCCGACGACGTGACCGTCCTCTTCGTGGGGGATCACGCGTGCTGCGCTCATCAGCGCGGCCTGGTTGGCGAGCAGACGATCGACCAGCGTGCGGTTGATCGAGAAGCTCGTCTCGCTGATCTGCTGGATGTTCTGCTCCATCTCTTGCGCGCTGATGCCGAGCGCGGGATCGCCGCCGGCCTCGGGGGGTGTGACGACGGGCGGTGGGATCACGGCGTGCGCGGTGGCGATCGCCGGTGCGTCGCCGAACATGCCGATCGAGCAGAGCACGCCGGTCGACGGGCGCAGCACGACGAAGTTCGGCTGCACGGCGATGACGACCCGCTCGTCGATGACCATGCCCACCCGGTAGAGCAGCGACGAGCCCGTCGCGCCGGTGATCGCGGCGAACGACTGGTCCGGGGTCGCGTGACGCACGTACGAGCCCACGAGGCGGATCGATCCGTCGCAGGGCGGCGGCTGCGGATCACCCGGGCTCCACGTGGTCGTCGGCGGCGCGGCCTCGCCGCCCGTGCAGGCGTTCTCCACGCAGGTCTGCTCCGGCGCACAGTCGGCGTCCGTCTCGCAGCCGCCGGGCGTCTCGACCACCGGCACGTCCCAGGGAATCTCGCCGAGCGCCGAGTCGAAGATCTGGTGCGAGAGGAGCGGATGTCCGTCGCGCGTGTGCTGGATCGCCGTCGCGCTCGCCGCGGGCGGCGCCGCGGCGACCTCGACGGGGACATCCAGGAACGCCGACGCGACGAGCTGGGTGGTGCCCTGCGCCGACAGGAACGCGGTCGCGGACAGCGTCGCGAGGGTGATCGCGATCCGTGCTCGTCCCTGCCCCGCGCTCGCTACCGTGGCCACTGCCTCGCCTGCCGTCTGACGCCCGGATTCGCCCTGGAATTCCCAGCGCGTGCCCCGTGCTCGACGGGGTACCCAGCAACGGCCGTGCCTAGCTCGAAAGGCGATCTGGGTCCACGAATTCGTGCGTGGATCGCGCGTGAGAACAGCTCGATTTCGCGTCGCCCATCGGACAACGTGGCAGCGAGATCGGCGCGCTGCCGCTCGCGCCTGACAGATTGTCAGCGCCTCTCGACGAGGCAGGCCGTGGTAGTAGGTCGGCCATGCGGTTCGGCGGCGGGGGCCTCAGGCACGTCTCGACGGAGGATCTCAAGCGCGTGCTCGCCCGCGTCCACGACGGATCGCTCGAGTGTCCCGTCACGCATCCGCGCCTGTTGAGGGCGGGCCTGCCCAAGCTCGTCGACGACCTCGGTCACCTGAACGGGCTCGACGCGCGGAGCGTGCAGGCGGTGATCGTGGCGGTGATCGCCGAGCGCGCCGAGGACGGCGGGTGACGCGATGGGACGCGAGGCCAAGAGCACGACGATCACGATCGACGGTCGCGCGCACGCGGGCGACGCGCTGCTCGAGACGGACGAGCTCTTCTTGCGGGTCGCGGGCGAGCCGAAGCGACGCAAGCTCGCCTTGCGCGACCTGAGGAACGTGCGCGGCGCGGCGCTCACCCTCTCGTTCGAGCACGACGAGCACCGCTACGCGCTCGAGGTCGAGGACGGTGCCGGCTGGGCCGAGAGGATCACCTCGCCACCCACGCTGCTCGACAAGCTCGGCATCGCGAGGGGCAGCCGGGTGCACGTCGCCGGGCTCGACGACGAGGCAGAGTTCGACGCGGCGCTCCGGGCGGCGAGGGTGGTGCGCGTTCCGCTCGGTCCGGGCGCCGGCGTCGTCGTGCGTGGCATCTCGACGTCGAGCGAGCTCCGGCTCCTGAAGCAGATCCGGCGAGCGGTCGGTGACGCGCTCGCGCTCTGGGTCGTCTACCCGAAGGGTCGGAAGGATCCCGGCGAGGACGACGTGCGCGCCGCGGCGATCGCCGAGGGCCTCGTCGACGTGAAGGTCGCGCGGTTCTCGGCTGCGCGCTCGGCGCTGAAGCTCGTCGTGAGAAAGAGCGAGCGCGGGCCCCGGTGAGGACCGTGATCCCGACGGCGCTCGCGCTCGCGCTCGCGGCGCACGGGTGTGGAAGCAGCACGCCGCCCGCTGCGCACCGCCTCGTCGGCGAGCCGAGCGAGGACGACCAGGACGCTGCGCCGTTGATGCTCGGATCGCGTACGCTTCCGCCCCTGCCCGTGTCGGTCCACGCGAGCGACGAGGTCGTCGCGACGGCGCTCGCGCGCTCGGAGGAAGCGACCGTCCCCTCGCGCCCGGTGCTCGCCGACGACGCGACGGTGCAGGAGACGGCCCGGTACATGCGCGAAGACTTCCAGGCCTGGCTCGTGACGCGCGCGAGAGCGATCGGCGCGGCACGGGTCGCACTCGGCGCGATGGAGCACGGGGAGCCCGACGAGTACGTGCTCGCGTCGGCGCTCGTCGGCACGCTCTTCTCGATGCTCGCGCTCGAGGTGCAAGAGACACCTCTGCCGCGCGTGATCCGGGACAGCGCGTCGCAGCGGGTGCTCGTGCGCGAGGCGCTGCTCGAGGCAGCTGCGCCGCTCTATCGACGCGCCCTCGACGCGCTCGGTGCCTGCGCATCGACGGCCGCCGGCGCGGCCGACCCCTCGCTCGACGCGTGGGCCCGCTACTGCGACGACGCGACGGATCGTGCCGAGTCGGCGCCCCGGCCCGTGGACGACGTCGAGACCTCCCCCGCCGACGCGGGAGCCGCCCCGCCGTGAGCCGCGAGACGTGGGGACCGATCGCCGTCGTGCTCGGGATCGCGCTCGCGCTCCTGGGCGCCTGGTCGTGGCTCGGGCACCAGCGCGAGGCGCAGGACGCAGCGCAGCGCGCCACGCAGGATCGAGAGCGCGAGGAGCGGCGGGCGCACGAGACCGAGCAGATGCGGTCCGAGTCGGCGCTGCTGCTCGCGGGCGCGCTGCCCGGTGTCGAGCTGGGCAGCGACGTCGATGCCGTCCGCGCGGCGCGGCCGTCCGGCGCGGTGCTCCCGTCGACCTCGCGCACGGACCCCGGGTTCGTCCTCTACCAGGAGGACCTCCCGAACGGAGCTCAGGTCATGTACGCGTTCGACGAGGACTCCGGCCGACTCGATCGCGTGCAGGTGCTCTCGATGATCGACGACGTCGAGGGTCTCGCGCCGCACCTCGCCGCGATGCACGACCGCTACGGGAGCCCCTCCGGCATCTGGGACTGCAGGGACGAGGGCGGCATCGCGACTCGACGCTTCACCTGGCGCCACGCGCACGTCGGCCTCGCCGACATCGTGCTGCTCTACGGGAGCCGCATCTCGCTCACGCTCTACGTCACGACCAACGAGCAGATGACGCGCTCGCTGCAGCGCGCGCACTGCCACCCGATGGACCCGGACGCGCTCGAGCAATTCCCGGCATCGTCACCCGAGGACATCCAGCGCGCCCAGGAAGCCGACGAAGGAGCGGCGCCGCGATGAGCACGGTGCTGGATCAGCTGGTCGAGCTGCTCGCGCTCGAGCCGATCGAGGAGAACCTGTTCCGCGGCCAGAGCCAGAACCTCGGCTGGGGCACGGTGTTCGGCGGGCAGGTGCTCGGGCAGGCGCTGAGCGCCGCGACGCAGACGGTCGAGGGGACGCGTCACGTGCACTCGATGCACGCGTACTTCCTGCGGCCGGGCGACGCGAACAAGCCCATCGTCTACGACGTCGACCGCATCCGCGACGGGGGCTCGTTCACCACGCGGCGCGTCGTCGCCATCCAGTCCGGCGAGCCGATCTTCAACATGGCGGCCTCGTTCCAGATCGACGAGCCGGGCTTCGAGCACCAGGACGCGATGCCGGACGTGCCCGCGCCCGAGTCGCTGCGCACCGATCAGGAGCGGCTGCGCGCGCTCGGCGAGCGGCTGCCGAAGGTCTTCCGCGAGCGGGCGCTCGCCGAGCGTCCCTTCGAGGTCCGCCCGGTCGACGACTCCAGCGACATCGTGCTCGCGGGCCCGATGCCGCCCTCGCGCCAGGTGTGGCTGCGCGCCGCCGGGTCGCTCCCCGACCCTCCGGGCGTCCACCGCGCGCTGCTCGCCTACGCGTCCGACCACGCGTTCATCACGACGTCGCTCCTGCCGCACGCCGTCGGCTGGCACACTCCCGGGATGCAGGTCGCCTCGCTCGACCACGTGATGTGGTTCCACGAGCCCTTCCGCGCCGACGAGTGGCTGCTCTACGCGATCGAGAGCCCGAAGGCGCACGGCGCACGCGGCCTGGTGCGCGGCAAGGTCTACACGCGCGACGGAAGGCTCGTCGCCTCGACCGCCCAAGAAGGCCTCATCCGCCGGCGGGGTCACTCCACACCCACGTAACCCCTCGATCTCACGTCGATCTGGCGGGTAGGTGCGCGATTCGCGAGCGGGCTCACGCGATCGCTTCGATCACCCACTCGCGCATCGCGCCCTTCACGGCGAGCTCGAAGTCGTCGCCGACGCGCTTGCCGACGAGCGCGCGGCCGACGGGCGAGGCCAGAGTGATGACGAGGATCTCGTGCCCGTCGACCCAGAGCGTGCGTCCGCCGCCGTACGCGGCGAGCAGGAACGTGCGCGGCGCGTCGTCGACCAGCACGCGCACGAGCGCGGCCGGGCCGATCGCGTCGCCGTCCGAGTAGCCGCGCCACGCGCTCGCCTCCGCGCGGGCGAGCTCGTCGGCGAGCTCCTCGGTGCGCATCGCCTTGCCACGCGCGACGTAGCTCTCCTCCGTCGCGCGCATGTCCTTGTCGCCCTCGGAGCGGCTCTCCTCGTGCGTCGCGCCCTCGGCGGCGTCCCTCGCGGACCTCGCCATCGCCGCGAGCGCCGCGCGCATCTCGGCGAGCAGCGCCTCTCGCACCCTCGCCTTGTCCGGGAGCGCCGCGGGGCGCTTCGCCATCAGCGGGGCACCTGCTGCGTGATGCAGTGGAACGCGCCACCGCCCTCGAGGATCGTGCGCGCGCTCGCGCCGACCACGCGCCGGCCCGGGAAGAGCGGCGTGATCGCCGCGACCGCCGGGGCGTCGAAGGGCGTGCCGTACGTGGGGACGACCACGCTGCGGTTGCCGATGTAGAAGTTGACGTGGCTCGCGGGCATGACCTCGCCGTCCTCGCCCTGCACACGGCCAGGAGAAGGGACGCGCACCACCTCGAGGCGCCGGCCGTGCGCATCGGTCATCGCGGCGAGCTCCTTCGCGATCGCGTCGAGCACCGCGCGGTTCGGATCGTCGGCGCCGCTCGGCGCCATGCAGACCACGCGGCCCGGCGCGACGAAGCGCGCGATCGTGTCGATGTGTCCGTCGGTGTGGTCGTTCAGCAAGCCCTTGGTCACCCAGAGCACGCGCTCGGCGCCGAGCGCGTCACAGAGCGCCTTCTCGATCTCGGCGCGCGACATGCCCGGGTTGCGGTTCGGGTTGAGCAGGCACTCCTCGCTCGTGAGGATCGTGCCCTCGCCGTCGGGCTCGACCGAGCCGCCCTCGAGGACGAGCGCGTGCTCGAACGTGCGCTGCCCCGAGAGCTTCGCGACCCCGGCCGAGAGCTCCGCGTCGCCCGGCAGCGCGTACTTGCCGCCCCAGCCGTTGAACGTGAAGCGCGCCGCAGCGCGCGCGCTCTTCGTGCGGTGCGTCAGGAAGATCGGCAGCGTGTCGCGCAGCCAGATGTCGCCGTAGAGCGCGCGGTGCGTCGTCGCGCCGAGCGCGCCGAGCTTCCAGCGTGCGAGCCGCTCGTCGGCGTCCGTGCGCACGAGCACCTCGAGCCGCTCGCCTCGCGGCCTGCCCTCGTCGTCCGGATCGGCGATCGCCTCGGCGAGCCCGACGACCTCGGCCTGCGCGTCGATCAGCGCGTCCTCGCCCCAGAGGTCGGTGTGGCTCGGCCACGCGAGCCACACCGCGTCGTGCGCCGCCCACTCGGCCGGCTGATGGAAGCCCTCGTCTCGTACGCTCACGAGCGTCTTTGTACGTCAGCTGGCCGTGCGCTTCACGGGAGATCGTTCGCGTCGCGGCCGCGTCGAGCGGGCCGCTCCGAGCTCGCCGCACCCGTCGATCGGGTAGCACCGGGCTCGGCGCACGGGTGTACGCTCGAAGCACGAGGTGCAGCCATGGCTCTGCACGGGATCTCTTCGGGGTGGAGAGCGTTCGGTCTCGCGCTCGCGCTGATCGCGGGGAGCGTTGGCTGCACCGTGCACCGCCGATCGCACTTCGCCGTGGAGCGCACCGAGGGCCAGGAGCGCGCCGACGCGTGCGCGGCCGACGTCCGTGCGTGCCGCGAGCGCTGCGAGTCGGGCGACGCCGCGACGTGCAACCTGCTCGGCGTGCAGCTCGAGCTCGGCACGCACGGAGGCGCACGCCCGCACGCCGCCGCGCTCGTCTACCAGCGCGGCTGCGCGGGCGACTATCCGCCGAGCTGCACCAACCTCGGCTGGCTCGTGCTGCGCGGCAACGGCGTGCCCGCCGATCCCCCGCTCGCGCTCGTCCTCTTCCAGCGCGCATACGACGGCTACTCCCGATCGTGCGCGGCCGGGTCGGGCTCGGCCTGTCTCTCGGCCGTCGACACGATGGACCTGCTCGAGCCGCGCGAGGACGAGGATGCTCTCGTCGTCGCGCTGCTCGAGCGCGGCTGCGCGCTCGGCGAAGCGCGCGCGTGCGCCTCGCTCGCGCCCTGACTCGCTAAGCGGCGTCGTCGCCGAACAGGATGCCGACCGGGAACGGCACCTGCTCGAAGGGCTCCGCGTTCACGGTCTCGCCGCGCGTCGCGGTGAGCGCCACCTCGAACGTCTTGCCGGTGTTCCGGTACACCGTGAGCACGCGCTCCGCGGGATCGATGATCCAATAGTGAGGCACCTGCGCGCGCTGGTAGACGCGGAGCTTGTCCACCAGGTCCGTGCGCGCGTTCGACGCCGAGAGGATCTCGCACACCCAGTCGGGCCGGATCGCGATGCAGCGGCCCTCCGGTCGCTGTGGCACGCGGTCGCGGCGCCAGCCGACGAGGTCGGGGCGGTAGATCTCGTGCGCGGCGAGCTCGATCTCGCACTCCGTGACGATCCACCAGCCCCCAGGCGCGCCCCCGCTACCGCCTCCGCCGCGATGAAACCGTGAGCGCAGGAACGAGGTCGCGCCCGCCTGCGCGTCCGAGTGGTCGTAGCTCGGCGCCGCCTTCTCCACGACGGCGCCGCCGATCACCTCGACCCGTGCGTCGTCGTGACGAGCGAAGAGATCCTCGCGTGTCGCGAGCCGATGCGCCGTGCTCACGCGATCAGCGTACCACGCGCCCCGGTCAGCTCTTCTTGACCCGCTTGTGGCGCCCGGGCGGCATGGGATTGCTGCCGTGGAACGACGCTCCAGTCCTGGCCATCTCGACGAGCACCGGCGCCGCCTGGAAGCGCTTGCCGAGCCGGTCGCGGAAGTGGTCGAGCCGTCGCACGACCTCCTTCACGCCGATGGTGTCGATCCACCGGAAGGGCCCGCCGCGGAAGGGCGGGAAGCCGAGGCCGAAGATCGCGCCGATGTCGCCGTCGCGCGCGCTCCGGAGGATGCCCTCGCCGTAGCAGAGCGCCGCCTCGTTCACGAACATGAGCGCGCAGCGCTGCGCGATCTCGTCCTTGGGCAGCGTCTTGTCGGGCGTGATGCCGAGCACGGCGTACACGCTCGCGTCGACCTCCTTCTTGCCCTTGGTCTTCTTCTCGCCCTCCTTGGGATAGAGGTAGAAGCCCTTGCCGTTCTTGCGGCCCTTGCGGTCGTCCGCGATGAGCTTCTCGAAGCCCGCCGGCGCGCTGAGGCGGTCGCCGAACTCGGCGAGCATGATCGGGCCGACCTTGGCCGCCACGTCGATACCGACCTCGTCGAGGAGCGTGATCGGGCCGACGGGGAAGCCCCAGTCGACGAGCGCGCCGTCGATGTCCTCGATCTTCACGCCCTCGCCGAGGACGTAGGCGGCCTCGTTCATCATCGGGCCGAGGATCCGGCTCGTGTAGAAGCCGACGCCGTCGTTGACGACGATGACCGTCTTGCCCTGCTTCTTGCCGAGCTCGACGCAGGTCGCCGTGACCCAGTCCGCCGTCTTCGGCGTCACGATGATCTCGAGCAGCGGCATCTTCTCGACCGGCGAGAAGTAGTGCATGCCGATCACCGTCTCGGGGTGCGCGCTCGCCTCGGCGATCCGCGTGATCGGGATCGACGAGGTGTTCGACGCGAAGATCGTCTCCGGTCCGCACGCGGCCTCGGTGTCCTTCAGCACGCGATGCTTGAGCGCGAGGTCCTCGAACACGGCCTCGATCACGACCTCGGCGCCCTTCAGCCCCGAGTAGTCGGTGGTCCCGGTGACCATCGACATCTCCTCGACGCCCTCGCGCGCGCTGATGCGCTTGCGCTTCACGCGTCCGTCGACGAGCGACTTCAGGTGCGAGAGGCCGCGGGCGACGCCGGCCGCGTCCTTGTCCTTCATGCGGACGGGGATGCGCGCGCCGGTCGCGGTGACGAACGCGATGCCGCCGCCCATGAGTCCCGCGCCGAGCATGCCGACCTTGTGGACCTCGCGCGGCCTCACGCTCGGATCGCTCGTGCCGTTGTCCTTCTTCAGCGCGTTCTGCGCGAAGAAGATGCTCATCAACTGCGCGGCCTGCGGCGAGACGACCAGCTCGCCGAACGCCTGCGCCTCGGCCTCGAGCCCGCGCGCCATGCCCTCCGAGAGCCCCTTCTTCACGACGTCGAGGATCCGCTCCGGCGCCGGATAGTTGCCGCGCGACTTGGAGAGGAGCGCCTTGCGCGCCTGGTCGAAGAGCACCTTGCGGCCGAGCGCCGTGCCCGTGAGCGCGAGCTCCTGCACCTTCTCGGCGCCCTCGAGGTTCTTCTGCACCTCGCGCCGCGGCTTGCCCGCGAGCTCGAGCGCCCACGCGACGGCGACGTCGAGCAGGATCGCCTCGGGTACCACCTCGTCGACGAGGCCGACCTTCTTGGCGCGCCGGGCGTCGAGCTGCTTGCCCGTGAGCAGCATGTCGAGCGCCGTCTGGATCGGCAAAAGGCGCGGCAGGCGCTGCGTCCCGCCGGCGCCCGGCAGGACTCCGAGCATCACCTCGGGCAGGCCGAGCTTCGTCTTGCGGTCGTCCGACGCGACGCGCGCATGGCACGCGAGCGCGACCTCGAGCCCGCCGCCGAGCGCCGCGCCGTGGATCGCCGCCACGACGGGCACGCGGAACGCCTCGATGCGATCCATCGCCGTCTGCCCGGTGCGCGCGAGCTCGCTCGCCTCGCGCTCGGACCGCACGGCCTGGAGCATCGTGATGTCGGCGCCCGCGACGAAGCCGCTCTTCTTGCCGCTCGTGAAGACCACGGCCTTGCACGCCGGATCGCTCTCGATGCCCTCGAAGACGACGCGGAAGTCCTCGGCGAAGCTCGCCTTGAGCGTGTTCACGGGCTCGCCGGGGATGTCCATCCGGACGATGAAGACGCCGTCCGCGCGCTTCTCGACCGAGAGCGGAGCGCCGGTCGTGGTCTTGGGCGAACCGTTGGTGCCAGGGGTCGTGTCCATGTCCGCCTCCGTTTCAGTTCGACTCGAGGATCATCGCCGCGCCGATACCGCCGGCCGCGCACGCCGTGACGAGCGCGAGCCCGCCCTTGCGCCGGTTCAGCTCGCGCAGCGTCTGCGTGATCTGCCGCGCGCCCGTCGCCGCGAAGGGGTGGCCGATCGCGATCGAGCCGCCCGTCACGTTGAACTTCGACCAGTCGATCGTGCCGAGCTTCTCGCCGCGGCCGAGCTTGTCCCTGGCGAACGCGTCGCTCTCCCACGCCTGCGTGTTGCTGAGCACCTGCCCGGCGAAGGCCTCGTGCATGTCGATGAGGTCGAGGTCGGCGAGCCTCACGCCCGCGCGGTCGAGCGCCAGCGGCGTCGCATAGCTCGGGCCCATCAGCATCTGCCCGCGCGGATCGACGGCGGCGAACGCGTAGCTCCGCAAGAAGCCGAGGGGCGTCAGCCCACGCGCCTTCGCGACGTCCTCGCGCATCACGAGGAGCGCGCTCGCGCCGTCGGTGAGCGGCGAGGCGTTCGCGGCCGTGATCGTGCCGTGCTTGCGGTCGAAGACCGGCTTGAGCTTGGCGTAGCTCGCGAGGTCGCTGTCCTTGCGGACGTTGTTGTCCTCGCCGAAGGGCTCGAGGCCGCCCTTGCCGGGCACGAAGACGGTCATGACCTCGTCCGCGAAGCGTCCGTCGGTCCACGCGGCTGCCGCCTTCACGTGGCTCTCGTGCGCGATGCGATCCTGGTCGAGGCGACCGATGTGGTTCTCCTTGGCCATCTTCTCGGCGCTCTCACCCATCGAGAGGCCGGTCGAGAACTCGACGAGCCCTGGCGGCACCGGGATGAGGTCCTTGGGCGAGAGCGTCGCGAACACCGAGAGCTTCTGCGCGAGCGTCTTGGCTTTGCTCGCGTCGAGCAGCGCCGCCGCGAGCTTCTTGCTCACCGCGATCGGCACGTCGCTCGTCGAGTCGGCTCCGCCCGCGATGCCGGTGTCGATCGTGCCCGCGAGGATCGCCTCGGCGACGCTGACGGTCGACTGGTAGCTCGTCGCGCACGCGCGGCTGACGCTGAAGGCCTCGATGCTGCGCGGCATCCCGGTCGCGAGGACGATCTCGCGCGCGATGTTCGGCGCAGACAGCGAGGGGAGCACCTGGCCGTAGACGACCTGCTGGACGTCCGTCGCCGCCACGCCCGTGCGCGCGAGCAGCTCGCCGACGACCGCGGTCCCGAGATCGAGCGCCGTCAGCTTCTTGTACGCCGTGGACTGCTTCGCGAAGGGCGTCCGCAGCCCCGCGACGATCGCGACACGCTTCCCTTTTTCCGCCATGTTCGGTCTCCATCCCTACCAGGTGGTAGGGGAACGCATGACCGAGTGGTAGGGGGCCTGACGCGACGTGTCAAGGCGCCGCGGGGTCGCGATACTAGGATGCGCGCGGTGGTGGACGGCGAGCGCAGATCCTTCGAGGTTCCGCCGGTCGATCTCGTCGAGACGCTGCGCTTCCAGCGCATGGGGCCCTTCGATCCGTGCGGGCTCTTCGACGCCCGCGGGCGGCGCTTCGCGCTCGCGTTCCGGATGCCCGAGGGGCCCGCCACGCTGCTCCTCGCGCAGGGCGGGCCGACGACGATCGAGGCCGAGGCGTGGGGCCCGGGTGGCGCCCGCGCGCTCGACGAGGTGCCCGCGATCTGCGGCGCGCTCGACG
The DNA here is from genome assembly GCA_044220955.1 of Sandaracinaceae bacterium. Classification (GTDB taxonomy): domain Bacteria; phylum Myxococcota_A; class Polyangia; order Polyangiales; family Sandaracinaceae; genus JBBSAT01. The sequence continues at coordinate 20,087 of JBGAQA010000009.1, read as the reverse complement.
ATCCGGACGCGTTCGTCACCGACCACGAGGGGATGGGGCGCCTCGCGCGTCGATTTCGCAAGATGCGGACGCCGCGCGTGCCCTGGACCTGGGAAGCGCTCGTGATGATCACGCTGCAGCAGCGCGTGGCGTTCGTGGAAGCGGCGCAGGCGTGGCGCAAGATCGCGCTCGAGCGCGGAGAGGACGCCCCCGGGCCGCTCGGGCTGCGCCTGTTCCCGAGCAAGCAGACGCTGCTCGCGATGCCGACGTGGGCGTATCGCGAGTCGCTCGTGGACCGCAAGCGCGAGCTCGCGATCCGCGCGCTCTTCGATCACGAGCGCGAGATCACGGCATGCCTCGAGCGCCCCTTCGACGAGATCCGGAGGGTGCTCCAGCGCATCCCGGGGATCGGCCCCTGGACGATCGAGACCTTCCTCGGTCAGGCGCGCGGCGACGCGGACGCCGTCCCGACGCTCGACTACTGGATGCCGCACACCGTCGTGCACGCGCTCACCGGCAAGCCGCGCTCGAACGACGCCGAGATGCTCGCGCTGCTCGAGCGGTTCCGTCCACACCGGGGCCGCGCCATCCGGCTCCTCTTCGCCGCAGGCTACGAGACGCCGAGGCACGGGCCGCGCAAGAAGTCGATGCTCGGTCGAGGACGCTGAGCCGCCGCGCCGGCCGTTCCTCGGTCAGAGGCCGACCGAGGATCCGAGCGCGACCGACTGCCGCGACGCGCCGGCGCGCTCCCTCCAAAGGCCGGCGAGCGCCACCCCCGCGAGGACGCCGGCGCCCGTGGCGATCCCCGCGACGTTGCCCGCACCGACCTGCGCGGCGATGGGGCCGGGACACGTGAGCGCCACGGCCCAGCCGACCCCGAAGATGGCGCTCCCGACGACGTGTGACCCGGTGGCCGCCGTGGGGGTCCATCCGATCGGGGTCCCATCGATGAGGGCCCGCGCGCCCGCGCGCCGCAGAGCACGCGCGCCGAACGCGGCGACGACCATGGCCGATCCCATCACCATGAACACGTCGAACGAGCGGAGGAGCAGCATGTCCTCGACGACGGTGGGGTCGGACAGGCCCGCCCACGAGAGCAGCGCGCCGAACGCGAGGCCGAACGGGAGCCCGACGAGGGCCGTACGCATCACGCACCCCCCGAGAGCCATAGGATGGCGTGTGCGGTCGCCACCGCGACGCCCATGAAGGTGGCGCACGAGACGATGCTCGCCGGCGAGCCGAGCGCCGTTCCCGAGATCCCGTGTCCCGACGTGCATCCGCTCGCGACGCGCGCGCCGAATCCGATCGCGGCGCCCGCCAGGAGCGAGGTGAGCACGACGGCCAGAGCTCCACCCCCGAGCCGCGCGGCGAGCGGCGCGTTGGCGACGCCCGGCGCGAAGCCCCCGGTCGTCACGGCGTACGCGAGCCCGCCCGCCATCACCCCCAACAAGAACCACAGACGCCAGGTCACCGCGCGCGAGGGGCCTCGGAGCCAGGCCTCGAGATCGACCCACCCACCCAGCGCGCCGAGCGGCTTGTTCAGCGTCCAGAGCATCAGGACGACCAGGAGCCCGATCGCGGGGCCGACCATCCACCAAGGTCCGTTCGTCATCGCTGCCCTCCTTGACGTCGCGCGTGTATTCCGTTACTCAACAACTCAATTGAATGTCAGTACGCTCCACGTCGAAGAACGGATCGAACCAGACGCGTCACGAGAAGAAGCGACGGATCTACGAGCAGTTCGCCCGCATCGGGAAGGCGCTGGCGTCACCGACGCGGCTCGAGCTCCTCGACCTGCTCAGCCAGGGTGAGCGCTCGGTCGACGCGCTCGCCAAGCAAGCATCGCTCGAGGTCGCGAGCGCATCGCAGCACCTCCGCGCCCTCGCGGCCGCGCGGCTGGTCGAGACGCGACGTGACGGCCAACGCGTGGTGTATCGGGTGGCCGACCCGAGCGTCGTCGCGCTCTACCACTCGCTGCGCGCCGCCGCCGAGTCGCAGCTCGCCGAGGTCGACTCGGTCGCGCGTGCGTACCTCGACGGCAGGCACGAGCTCGAGGCGATCGATCGCGCGGAGCTCTCGCGCCGGCTGAGGGAGGGATCGGTCGTGCTCATCGACGTCCGGCCCGGCGAGGAATTCGCGCAAGGTCACATTCGCGGCGCGCTCAGCGTTCCCTCCGATCGGATCGCGACGTGGGCCGACACGGCGCCACGGAAGAAGCAGATCGTCGCCTACTGTCGCGGCCCGTACTGCGTGTACGCCGTGGACGCGGCGCGAGAGCTCGGCGAGCGCGGGCTGCGCGTGCGGTACCTCGCCGACGGCGTACCCGAGTGGCGCGCGGCCGGCCTACCCGTGGCCATCGGCGAGCACTGAGGAGCGAGCCATGATCTTCAAGCCCTACTACCACTTCGAGACCGGCTGCGCGGCGTACCTGTTGGGCTGCGGCGGTCTCGGCAAGTGCGCGGTGGTCGACGCACACGAGGACGATCTCGACGCCTACGTCGAGCTCGCGCGCAGCAAGGGCATGAGCATCACGCACGTGATCGACACGCACGTCCACGCCGATCACCGCTCGGGCGGCCCTGCGCTCGCGGCGAGGGTCGGCGCCCCGTACTGCCTTCACGAGTCCGCCGACGTCGACGTGCCCTTCGAGCGCCTGCGCGAGGGGCAGGAGATCGCGCTCGGCAACGTGCGAATCACGGTGATGCACACGCCAGGGCACACGGCGGAGAGCATCTCGCTCGTCGTGACGGACCTGCGACGTGGGACCGACCCGTGGTTCGTGCTGACGGGCGACACGCTCTTCGTCGGCGCGGTCGGGCGGCCCGATCTGCCCGGACACGCCGAGGCGAACGCGAGTCAGCTCTACGATTCCTTGCACGGCAAGATCCTGAAGCTCGCCGGAGACGTCGAGGTGTACCCGGCGCACTTCGCGGGCTCGTTGTGCGGCGCCGGCATGAGCGGCAAGCCCTCGAGCACCATCGCGTTCGAGCGCCGGTGGAACCCGATGCTCGACAAGACGAGGGAGGAGCTCGTCGCGGCGCTCGCGGACGTGCCGCCGAAGCCCGCGGAGATGGCGCTGATCCTGCGCGCGAACCAGGGCCGCGCGTGAGCGGGCGGCCCGTCCGGCTCGGGCTGCGCGCGAACCTCGGGCAGTTCTCGCTGCTCGTCGTCGTGAACGCCTTCGTCGGCGCGATGATCGGCATGGAGCGCAGCATCCTGCCCGCGATCGCCGAGGCGGACTTCGCGCTCGCCGCGCGCACCGCCATCCTCTCCTTCATCGTCGTGTTCGGCGTGTCGAAGGCGCTGACGAACTACCTCGCGGGCCGGCTCTCGGATCGCTACGGCCGCAAGACGGTGCTGGTCGGTGGTTGGCTCGTCGCGATCCCGGTGCCCTTCCTCCTGATGTGGGCCCCGTCCTGGGGCTGGATCCTGTTCGCCAACGGGCTGCTCGGCGTCAGCCAGGGGCTCACGTGGTCGACCACGGTGATCATGAAGATCGATCTCGCGGGCCCCGAGCGGCGTGGTCTCGCGATGGGCCTGAACGAGTTCGCGGGCTACCTCGCCGTCGCGGGGTCGGCGCTCGCGACAGGCTGGGTCGCGAGCGCGTACCACCTTCGACCGGAGCCGTTCTACCTGGGCGTCGCTCTCGTCATCCTCGGGCTCGGGCTCTCGGGCGTCCTCGTTCGCGAGACCAAGCACCACGCCCTCGCGGAGAGCCGAGCGAGCGCGCCGAGCGAGACCCTCTCGCAGCGCGCGCTCTTCTGGAAGACCACGCTCCGCGATCGAAACCTGTCGAGCGCGACGCAGGTGGGCCTCGTGAACAACCTGAACGACGGCATGGCGTGGGGGCTGTTCCCGCTCTTCTTCGCCGCGGCGCGCATGACCATCGCGCAGGTCGGCGTGCTGTCCGCGATCTATCCGGCGACGTGGGGCCTCGCGCAGCTCGTCACGGGAGCGCTCTCGGATCGGATCGGACGCAAGTGGCTCATCGTGTGGGGCATGTGGGTGCAGGCGCTCGGGATCGCGGTCGTGATCACCGCGAGCGGCTTCTCGGGCTTCGGGAGCGGCGCCGTGCTCCTCGGGGTCGGCACTGCGATGGTGTACCCGACGCTGCTCGCGGTGATCGGCGACGTCGCGCACCCGAGCTGGCGCGCGTCGTCCGTGGGGGTGTACCGGCTCTGGCGTGACCTCGGGTACGCGATCGGCGCGCTCCTCGCCGGCGCGCTCGCCGACCTGCTCGGGCTCCCCAGCGCGATGTGGACCGTGGCCGTGTTGACGTTCGCCTCCGGGCTACTCGCTGCGCTGCGCATGGACGAGACGAACCGGCGCGTGTCCGCGCCGGGCGCCCTCGCGGGACCGGACCGTGCGGGTCTGCTGGGGCTGCTGCCAGGCGCCATCGGCCTCGCCGTGCGCTCGCGCGACGCGTTCCCGCGCGGCGAGGTGTTGCACGCGATCAACATGCCGCCCGAGGCGCCCGCGCATCGTGCACCGAAGCTCCCCGAAGGCGGTCGATCGAAGGACGGATGACATGAGCAAGACTCTCTTCATCGTCAACGACGCGCCTTACGGCAGCGAGCGCAGCTACAACGCGTTGCGACTGGCGGGCGCGCTTGCGAAGCGCGAAGGCGAGGAAGTGAAGGTGTTCCTCGTCGGCGACGGCGCCGCGTGCGGCAAGGCGCACCAGAAGGTCCCGCCGGGCTTCTACAACGTCGAGGTGATGTTGAAGTCCTCCGCCAATCACGGCGCGGCGATCGGTGTCTGCGGCACGTGCATGGACGCGCGGGGGATCGCCGACTCGGAGCTCGCCGAGGGTGTGAAGCGGAGCACGCTCGACGAGCTCGCGGCGTGGACCCAGTGGGCCGACAAGGCGCTGGTCTTCTGATGAGCGGCCCCGAGACGGTCCTGGTTCTTGGCGGCGGCATCGGAGGCCTGGTCGCGGCGCACGCGCTCCGCAAGCGACTGCCGAAGCAGCATCGCGTCGTGATCGTCGACCGGGAGCGGCAGCACGTCTTCGCCCCGTCCTTGGTCTGGCTCCTGGTGGGTCGCCGTGATGCCGCGAGCATCTCGCGGCCGCTCCGAGGCCTCGAGCGCAAGGGCATCGAGGTGCGCTGCGGCGAGATCGAGAGCATCGACGCCGAGAGGCGCCGCGTGTCCGTGGGCGGCGAGACGCTCGACGCGGACCACCTCGTCGTCGCGCTCGGGGCCGAGCTCGCGCCGGAGCTGGTCCCCGGGCTCGCCGAGGCTGGCCACGACTTCTACACGCTGTCCGGCGCGGAGGATCTCCGCGGCGCGCTCGCGCGCACGTCGAGGGGACGCGTCGTCATCTTGACTGCGGCGCCCTCGTACAAGTGCCCGGCGGCGCCCTACGAGACGGCGCTCCTGGTCGATGCGTACTTCCGCGAGCGTGGGCTCCGCCACGCCGTGACGATCGAGGTGCACGCCGCCGAGCCGCGGCCCATGGGCGTCGCCGGCCCGGAGATGTCCGGCGCGGTCGAGCAGCTCCTCGCCGCCAAGGACATCGCGTACCGCCCGGACCATCAGGTCCGATCGGTCGACCCGCGCGCCCGCCGGCTGGAGTTCAGCGACGGCTCGCACGCCGAGTTCGACGTGCTCGCGTTCGTGCCGCCCCATCGGGCGCCGCGGGTGGTCCGCGAGAGCGCCCTCGCGAGCGACACGGGCTGGATCTCGGTCGATCGTCACTCGCTGCGCACACGCTTCAGGGGCGTCTACGCGATCGGCGATGCCGTCTCGATCCCGCTCACCCTGGGCAAGCCCCTTCCGAAGGCCGGCGTCTTCGCCCACGGCCAGGCCGAGGTCGTGGCGCGCAACATCGCCGCGGCCGTGCGCGGCGGCACGCCCAGCGCGCGCTTCGACGGCCGCGGCCAGTGCTTCATCGAGATCGGCGGCGGAAAGGCCGGGATGGGCGGCGGTGACTTCTACGCCGAGCCCCGCCCGAGCGTGAAGATCCGCGCGCCACGTCGGCGCTGGCACCTCGCTAAGGTACTCTTCGAGAAGTCGTGGCTCCACAGGATGCTCTGAGCCGAGCGCGTGGCGCTCGGCCGCGCGTCCATCACGGCGGAGAGTGACCTCGACCGCGCGGCATCATGTCCAGCACCATCCTCGAGCACATCGGCCAGACGCCTCTCGTCGAGCTCACGCGGATCGGCGCGGGTCTCCGGAGCCCGATCCTCGCGAAGTGCGAGCACATGAGCCCGGGCGGGAGCGTGAAGGATCGCATCGCGCTGGCGATCGTCGACGACGCGGAGAAGCGAGGCGTGCTGCGTCCGGGCATGACCATGATCGAGGCGACCGCCGGAAACACGGGCATCGGTCTGGCCCTCGTCGCGGCATGCCGCGGGTATGGCCTCGTGTGCGTGATGCCCGAGAAGATGGCGCACGAGAAGCGGATCGCGCTGTCCGCACTCCGCGTCCGGGTCGTCATCACGCCGAACGCGCCCCCCTCGAGCCCGGACAACTTCCGGCGCGTGGCGGAGCGACTCGCGGTGGAGAACCGCTGGTTCCTCACCGATCAGTTCCGCGCCCCGGCCAACGTCCGCGCGCACGAGCAGACGACGGCGATGGAGATCCTGCGACAGACGGGCGGGCGCGTGGGCGCGTTCGTCGCCGGCGCGGGTACGGGCGGGACCATCACGGGCGTGGGCCGCGTGCTCGCTCGTGAAGCGCCTCGCGCCCGCGTCGTGCTCGCCGATCCCATCGGCTCCGGGCTCGCGTCCTATGTCGAGACCGGCGTCGTCGGCCCGGATCGCTCGTACGCGGTCGAGGGCATCGGCGCGAGCGAGCCGCCCGAGCTGCTCGATCGCTCGGTGATCCATGGCGCCGAGTCCGTGAGCGACGCCGAGAGCTTCGAGGTCGCGCGGCGGCTCGCGCACGAGGAGGGGCTCTTCGTCGGAGGCTCCGCCGGCACCAACGTGGCCGCAGCGCTCCGGGTGGCCGCGCGGCACGACGTGGACGGGCCGGTCGTCACCATCCTGCCCGACGGCTGGGACCGCTATCGTGGCACGGCGTGGATGAGGAGCTGGGCTGGCTGAATGCGGGCGCCCATCTACCTGGATCACAACGCCTCGACACCCATCGCGCCCGCCGTGCGGGCGGCGATGGAGCCCTATCTCACGGAGCACTTCGGCAACCCCTCGAGCTCGCACGTCTTCGGTCGTCGCGCTCGGGCGGCGGTCGAGGAAGCCCGGATGCAGGTCGCCGTCGCGATCGGAGCGCGGCCGGAGGAGATCGTCTTCACGTCGGGCGGAACGGAGGCGAGCAACCTCGCCATCCTCGGGACGACGAGCACGCACGACCAGACCGCAGGCGTCGTGACGACGACGATCGAGCACCCGGCGACCGCGGAGCCGTGTGCGCACCTCGAGCGAAGCGGCGCGCGGGTGAGGCGTGTCGGCACGGATCGGGGCGGGCACGTCGACCTGCATGCGCTCGCTCTCGCGCTCCGAGGGCCGACGCGTCTGGTGACCGTCATCCACGCGCACAACGAGACCGGCGTCGTGCAGCCCGTCACCGAGATCGCCGCACGCGCACGGGCGGTCGGGGCGCTCGTGCACGCCGACGGGGCGCAGTCGCTGGGCAAGATCCCGGCTCGGGTGGACGAGCTCGACGTCGATCTCTTCTCGATCGCGGGCCACAAGTTCGGCGCGCCCAAGGGGGTGGGCGCGCTCTACGTGCGAGCCGGGATCGCGCTCTCGCGGCTCCAGTACGGCGCGAGCCACGAGCGGGGCTTGCGTCCTGGCACGGAGAACGTCGCAGGTATCGTCGGGCTCGGGGCCGCCTGCACGGCGGCGACGAGCGATCTGCACGTCGTGGGTCCGAAGATGCGATCGCTCTGCCACGCGCTCTGGACCTCGCTCGAGGCGAGCGTGCCCGGGATCGCACGCCACGGTGATCCGGAGTCGGGGCTGCCGAACACGTTGAGCCTGCGCTTCCCGAGGGTGAGCGGTGCGAGTCTGCTCGCGCGCACGCCCGAGGTGGCTGCCTCCACGGGCTCGGCGTGTCACGGCGGGCACGACACGGCCCCCGCGGCGATCGTCGCGATGGGCATCGACCCGAGCGAGGCGCTCGGAACCGTCCGCGTCTCGGTCGGTCGTACGACGACGCTCGACGACGTCCGCGATGCGGCGGACTTGCTCGCTCGCGCCTGGCGCGCGCTCACTCGCTGAGGGGTTCAAAGGCCGGCGCTCGAGGTCCGCGCCCGGCGACGCAGACCTCGAGCGCCGCTCGCGCGGATCAGGCCTTCTGCGGCGTGGGCTCGTCCTTGTGCTCGGGCGCGAGCGCGTCGGCGAGGCTCGCGAGCATGCGGGCGGTCGTGCCGAGCGAGATCGCGCTCGTCTCGAGCGCGAGCTTGCCGATCGTCAGGCCGTGCTTGGCCCAGAGGCGGCCCAGCTCGACGGCGCTGTCCACGACCTGCTCGACGGCCGCGTCGGTCTTCGGCGTCGTGGACTCGGTGCGCTCGGTGGTGCTGATCTCGTTCGACATGGTGGCCTCTTCTCGGTTCGGGTTTCGGACGCAGGTCTCCGTCCGCGTCGCTCGGAGAGCGCGCGCCCGGAGGTCATCTGTTTCGCGCAGCGCTAGGCGCCGGGCGGGAGCAGGCCGCAGCGCGGCCCGAGCAGGAGCTTGGGTCCGGCCTCGTCGCGCACGCCGCGACAGGCCTCGGTTCCACGCGGCAGATCCTTGCCGCAGACGGTGCACTTGGAGTCGGCGATGAGCGTGAGGCGCTGCACGCCGACGACGCCGTCGAGCGCGGGCGAGGACGCCGGGCAGACGGGCTCGCTCGTGACCGCCGCCGCATCGACGACCTTCTCGGCCTTCGCCGCCTCGGCGCTCTTCTCGCGCGCGGACGTCTGCACGGCGCCACGCAGCGTCTCGCGCTGGTGGTGGATGCGCGAGACGATGCCCTTGAGCTCGCCCTCCGCGCGCTCGCCCACGACCTCGACGGCGTCGACCGCGTCCTCGAGGACGGCCCGGACGAGGTTCGAGACCGGCATGCGAAGCGCGGTCGCGAGGCGCTTCAGCTCCTCTTCGAGCACGGCGGGGACGCGCGTATGAAGCACGCGCTCCTTCTTCGGCGCGGCCTCGTCCCTGTCGTCCTTCTCGCGGTCTTCGTCGCTCACAGGGATGTTTGTGTCACGCGGTGACTCGTCGCGCAAGGGAAATCGAAACACGTCGTGTTACATCGTGTGTCACGCAAGAATGGGCCTATTTTCTGCGGTCGTGTAGAGTGTCTCACGCCGCATGAGCCGTTCGGCGATCGTCTCTCGCATCGCGCACGTCGGGCCCACCGAGCCCTCGGGACTGCGCGGGGACGCGCCCTGGTGGGACGAGCTCGACGCGGATTTCTCGCGCAAAGAAGAGCGCTTCGACCTCGCGCTGACCGACCGTGCGCGCGTCGGCGTGGTCGCGGGCACGGACGTCGTCCTGCGGACCATCGGCGCCTCGCTCGTCGGCGCGCTCGCGCTCCCGGTCGGCTACCACCCGCTCGAGATGCTCCGCTCGCTCGACGATCTCTCGCTCTACGGGCCGATGGCCGAGAGCGGTGACGCGACGCGCTTCTTCGCGCGACCGCCGCGCCGCGTGCCGATGCTCAAGCGCCGCGCGCGCATGCCGCTCTTCCGTCCGAGCGACGGTGGCGTGTGCGAGGATCTGCGCTTCGAGAGCCCTTACGTGCCGCTCAACGCGCGCATCCGCGAGCGCTACCTCGCGGGGCGACCCAACCGCTACGCGCACGCGCGCCACTGGCGCCATGCGGGCAAGCCGCGGCCGACGGTGATCGCGATCCACGGCTTCAGCGCCGACCTCTATCACCTGAACGAGTGGTTCTTCGCGATCCCATGGCTCTACCGCGAGGGCTACGACGTGCTGCTCGCGACGCTCCCCTTCCACGGGCCACGGCAGGGCGCGCTCTCGCCCTTCAGCGGACACGGCTTCTTCTCGAAGGGGCCCTCGGGGATCAACGAGGCGTTCGCGCAGGGCATCTTCGACATCCGGATCTTCATCGATCACCTGATGGACGAGCTCGGCGTGCCGAAGGTCGGCGCGACCGGCGTGAGCCTCGGGGGCTTCACGACCGCGCTGCTCGCGTGCATCGAGCCGCGGCTCGAGATGGCGATCCCCAACGTGCCCGTGACGAGCATCGCGGACCTGGTGCTCGAGTGGCACCCGATCGCCGAGTACGTGCGCGCCGCGCTCGCGCTCGCCGGCCGCAGCGTGAAGGACGCTCGCCGGATCCTGGCGGTGTCGAGCCCGCTCACGTACCGCCCGCTGCTCGCGCGCGAGCGCCTGTTCATCATCGGCGGCGTGGGCGATCGGCTCGCGCCGCCCAAGCACTCGCGCCTGCTCTGGGATCACTGGGGCCGCTGCAAGATGCACTGGTTCCCCGGCAGCCACCTCCTGCACCTCGATCGCGGCGAGTACTTCCGCCACATGCGCCGGTTCATGGCGGAGATCGGCTTCTCGATCGGGTGAGCGCGCGCCGCGGGTGTGAGACGCTTCCGCGATGACGGCACCCGATCGGCTGCTCGCGCTCGTGGCCTCTGTGCTCGTCGCTCCGGCGCTCGCGCGCGCCGACGCGATCGGCCCTCTGCCCACCGCCGAGGACTGTCCGCGCGGAAGCGCCTCCGCGGTCGCGAACGAGATGCGGCACGGACAGTTCGCCTACTGCGCGCCCTCGGTGGCCACGCCGGACGCGGTCTGCCGCGAGGGGTACGCGCACGTCGTGCTCGGACTGATGATCCGCGAGCGCGCGGTGTGGTCCTCCGGCGGTCACGGAGCGCCCGTGCCGGCCGAGCCGTCCGCGCGCCTCGCGGAGGTGACGGGGCCGTGTGATCCGCCCGCGGACGAGACCCCGATCACCGCGCCGACGGAGAGTGGCGTGGCGATGGCGATGATGGGCGGCCCGTCGATCGAGGCGGTGCCTGCAGGCTGTCACCGGATCGACGTGTGGGTGGAAGACGCGCGGGTCCGCTGCGACCCGGCGCCGCTCGAGCCCTCGCGCGTGGTCCCCGCCGGCGAGGCGCCCGCGCCGGCACCCACCTCGGTGGCGGAGGTGCCGCGCGCGACGAGCGCGACGCCCCCGGCCCCCTCGAGCGGCTGCGCGTGCGGCGCATCCAGCGCGCAGTCGGCCCGCGGCCTCCTCGTCGCAGCGCTCGCCTGGCTCGCGGCGGCCCGTCGCCTCCTGCGCCGGCGTGGCTGACTCGGGCCTGATCCGCAATTGTGTCGGCTCGGCTCCGCCGAGCACTCCGGCTGATCAGCCGCGCATCGCCGCGATGGGCGAGACGCGCGCAGCAGCGAGCGCGGGGAAGAACCCCCCGAGCACGCCGACGATCGCGGCGAAGACGATCGAGCTGCCGAGGATGGCCGGGCTGGGGTGGAACGCGAACACGATCTCGGACCAGCTCGCGAAGTTCACCATCGAGATCTCGACCGTGCCCCAGCCGAGCGACGCGAGCGCGCCGACGGCGCCACCGACGAGCGCGAGCACGACCGACTCGAAGAGGAACGAGAGCAGGATGCCGGTGCGCGAGAAACCGAGCGCGCGCAGCGTGCCGATCTCACGCGTGCGGTTGGCGACGGCGGCGTACATCGTGATCATCGCGCCGATCATCGCGCCCAGCGAGAAGAAGAACGCGATGAGGAAGCCGAGCACGCGGACGAAGGTGGCCGTGCCCTGCGACTGGTCCGTGTAGTACTGCGTCTCGCGGAGCGCCTGCATGCCGAGGCGGCGGTCCGACTCGACGCCGCGGCGGAAGCCCTCGAACGCGTCGGGTGAGTCGAGGCGCACGCGCACCGACGAGACGAGGCCCTCGCGGCCGAAGCCGGTGCGGACCGTGTCGAGATCGGCCCACACCTCGGACTCGAACGACGATCCCTCGTCCTCGAACACGCCGACGACGCGCAGCGGGCGGTCGTGACGGATGTCGAACGAGCCGTCGAGCTCGAGCCCGCGGAAGCGGCCCCGGATGGCGCGACCGACCACGCACTCGTCGGTGCCCGGCGTCGCGGCGCGGCCCTCGAGGATCCGCGCGGTGGTGCGGAAGTCCCAGACGTGGTCGTCGACGCCGCGGATCTGCACGTTCGAGACGCCCGTCGTGCCGACCTTGTCGAGCGCGAGCACGCCGACGATCTCGCCCACCGCGTCGGCGGTCCCGTCCGCGCGCCGTGCCACGCCCGGGAGCGCCTCGATGAGGCCGACGTTCGGCTGGTCCACGTTGCTCGAGAGCTCGGCGTCCGAGCCGCGCGAGAGCACGATGGCCACGTCCTCGGCGCCGCTGCTGCCGAGCGTCTCCTCGACGCCGGCCGAGAGCATCTGCGCCGAGGCGAACACGAACACCACGAGGCCGATGCCGAGCGCGGTCGCGAGCGTCGTGAGGCGCCGCACCATCATGCTGCGCAGGTTGTAGCTGAGCGGGATCATGGCTGCGTCTCCCGTCGTGGCGTGGCGAGCGCCGGGGATGAATCGACGCGCGCGCGAGAGGACCGATGTCCCTCGCGAGCGAAGCGAGCGGAGCGGGGCGGGATCATCTCAGTTCACCCTGCGCAGGGCTTCGACCGTGGTCAGGCGCGAGGCGCGCCAGGCGGGGATCGCCGCGGCGACCAGGCCGAGCAGCATCGCGAAGCCCATCGCGGCGAGCATCGTCCCGGGCTGCACGCGGAAGAAGGGGAACATGCCGCCCATGTTCTCCTCGATGAAGCGGCCCATCCCGAAGTTCACGAGCGGGTACGCCAGGCCCAGGCCGAGCACGCCCGCGAAGAGGCCGAGGAACATGCTCTCGCCGAGGATGAACGTCGCGACGTGGTGCGGCAGGAACCCGAGGGCGCGCAGCACGCCGTACTCGTTCGTCCGCTCGCGCACGCCCATCGCGACCGTGTTGCCGAGGATGAGCAAGAGGATGAGCAGGATGAGGAGCTTCGCCTTCGCGGCATCCCTGAGGCCTCCCCCGACGGGACCTGACGTCATCATGTGGACCGCGTTCGGCGACCCGAGCCTCACGGTCCGCTCGCGACGGGCAGGTCTCGGGTACCTGGAGAAGACGGTCGATTTCGCCAACCCCGACGACGAGTCAATCACCGCGATCCGCGAGGAGATCGTTCGCGCGCTCGCCCGCCGTGCCGGGATGGAGCAGACGAAGCTCGCCGTCGCGCGCTGGCTCACCGAACGCTGCAGACTGTCACCAGCGGAGGCGGGAGTGCTCGAGCTGATCGCGGTGGGCGCGACCGCGCCGGAGATCGCGCGCGAGACCGGCAAGAGCAAGCGAACGATCAACAACCAGCTTGCGTCGATCTTCGCGAAGCTCCGAGGCGTCGTGCGTGAGAACTCGGTGCAGGGCATCGCCTACTGGATCATGGACCGCGTCGTCTGGGAGCTGTACGGAGCCAACCGTATCAGGCGCGAATAGGTATGTCGCTCCAAGGACGGCTAGGCAAATCGCTCCATAGGCGGAACCCTCACAGCCTGTTAGAGCCCTGGGGTCGCAGAGCGGGGAGGCGTCGATGTCGCGAGGAGTGCGTTCCATTTCGGAGACTGCGTGAGTTCGGCACCTGGGATTGCCGGAGGCGCGCGCGTCTTGGTGGCCCTGCTAACGGGGTTGCTGGTCGGCGCCATGACCCGGGGCGCCATCGCATCGAGCGACGGCGCGAGCGCTTCAAGCTCCTCCTCGCGAGGTCGGGGCTCCGGTTCGGAGGATCGACCGCGAGCGGTCGTCACCGCGAGCGCCCCGACTCCGTCGGTGGCCGCGCCCATGCCCGTCGCCGTCGAACCCGAAGTGGCTACGCCTTCCTGCTCCGACGGCCCGCAGCAGGTCGATCGGGCGCACCACGCGGCGGATAGGATGAGCTGGCAGATCCGGGTCCTTGAAGAGACGGGCGCGCCGCTCGACGGAGGCCCCGAGGCCGTCGCGAACTCCGTGGATCCCTACGTCCAGGGCTGGATGGATTCGATAACCGAGACGAATCCCGAACTCCTACCGGAAATGGGTGTGCGGGTATCCGACATTCTGTGCAACCAAACGCCGAGCGCTGCCGAGGAGATCATGTTCGCCCGGGTGCTGATGCACGCGGGGCCTCGGATGGACACCATGCGTGCGGGGCTCGATTGCGTCCTTCGGCGGCAACAGGACGAAGACGTCGTGCTCTGGACGACGCTCGAGGCCTGGCGTCGCGCCGAGCTCGCGCCGAGTCCCGATTGGGAAGCATGGCGAAGCCGGGCGACCGACGAACGAACGACGCGACGATTCCTGCCGGCTGGCGTCGGACGTCCGGGCCCAGAGCGGGGCATCTGAGCTTCGGCTCTGATCTTCGTGCTTCAACAATCTTGGCGTGGGGCTGGAGGAGGACGCTCTGGCCGAAATCAGAGGCGGAACTGCAAGAAGGAGGTAGGCTATGATGAAACTGTTTCGTGGTCTGGCGTTCGTGGTCTCGGTGGTTGCGGGATGGTGCATGGTCAGCTCGTCAGCGAGCGCGCTTACTGTGGTGCGTGGCGTGTCGAATAACTCTGAGACCATGTGGATTGGCATGGTGGACGACCCCAACGTGGCCGGAACTTCTCGCGTGGCAACTCTCTGTATCGATGGACCGGGCAGTGGGAATGATTCCTTCATCTCGCTCGGCTCGACAGCGTTGAACGACGACTACAACATCCATGGCGACTCAGCCGACGGTGGTACCGGCAGCGACATCATGATCATCGTTTCGACGGATGGCACGAATCCGTCCGGGTACTGCGGGACGTCCGGGAGCGCCGGCAGTACGTGGAACCGCCTTGCGTATGGCGGCCACATTCTTGACATGTTCGGCGACGGCGGGAACGACGCGATGGTTGATGGAGGAGGGTCGAATGACACCTGGATGCACGGCGGAGGCAACGACGATGGTGTGCACCAAACATCCTCGATCGGACTCGCGGCAGGAGACGCAGGTGACGACGACGTCTTCGGGCTCAGCTCCGGCAGCGGAGACTGGCTCGAGGGCGGCGACGACGCGGATTGCCTCTGGGACTCGACGAACACGTTCCAGCACTTCGACTGTGGGAACGATACCGGAGACACACGTTACAGCGGGAACACAGGCACCAGCGGGTGCATCAACTCAAGTGCGTGTTGCGGTCCACCTTGCTAGCGTGCTCGTGCTGCTCATCGCGCCGTCGGGCTGCGGGTGTGGGGCTCCCGTCCCGACGCCCGACGCATCCGGCGCTCCCGACGCAACGAGCCTCACGAGGGACGCGCTTCCGGAAGACGTGACGCTCGGCTGCGGCACGGGCTTGGTGCTGCGGCAGATCAGCACCGAGCCCCCACCCGCTTCGGGGTCCAGTCCCCGGGCGGCGTCGATCGGAAACGGGCGTCTCGTGGCGACAGCGAGCGGGCGCTGGGACGCTCGCGTCTGGAGGATCTCGCTGCTGGTCGACGGCGCCTCTTCAGTGACCGACGTCGCGACGCCCTGGGATGGGACGCTCGAGATACTGCCACTCGATGACTCTTCCGGGCCGACGGTGGTCCTGTTCCCGGCGGCGTCCTCCTCCAGCTACGAATGGTCGCAGTTTGTGGGCGCCTTCGGTCCGCCACAGCCGCTCGAGCTGCCGTTGGCGCCTGGAGAATCGGTCCGCGACATCTCTCCATGCGACCACGCGGCGGGCCTGGCCCTGCTCATCGAGCGGGAGGACGGCGCCAGCGGCCTCGCCACGGTGGCCTGGACCGGAGGCAGCCCCGGGGGCGGGCCTCCCTACTATCCCCTCGACGGTGCGTTTGGCCCGGCGCGCGTGCTTCCGCCTCAGACGCCTCCGGCGCTCGCCTCGTGTGTCGCCGACGCGCATGGCGAGGTTTGGGTCGCCACGCTTCCTTCCACGGGGGGCGCGCCGGTCGTCACGCGAGTCCCGACCGGCGCTGGAGTTCCGGGCATGACGAGACTGGGGGATGGACCGGGGGATGCGATTCTGATGACCGCCGAAGACGGGACGGTCGTCGGCTTTGCGCTCGCGGGCGGCACACTCACGGCGTACTCCCTCGCAGAGGTCACCGCGCCGTTCCCGCTCGCGGTCACGCCGGCCGACCCAGCCGTCTTCACCGGCAACCTACTGGCGGCGCAATCCATCGGTGGTCGGGTGCTGGTCCTGTTCGCTAACGAGGTCGGCACGTGGGGCATCGTGCTCGAGGACGACGGTGTGAGCTTCCGCCCACCTGTGAGCCTCTCCGATCTCCGATGCAGCACGGCGGATGGGTTCC
This sequence comes from Sandaracinaceae bacterium, assembly GCA_044220955.1. GTDB lineage: Bacteria > Myxococcota_A > Polyangia > Polyangiales > Sandaracinaceae > JBBSAT01. The sequence goes on along the minus strand of JBGAQA010000009.1, from coordinate 3,876 downwards.
ATTCGCGGCCTGACGGCGCGCTGCACCTCCTGGCCAACTGCACGCTGGGGGTTGCGGGCACCCAACTCGTGGACTTCTCGTTGTGCGGAGCGGTGTGAATGCGCATCCCTGTCGCTATCATCGGACTCGGTATCGTCGGGGCGCTGAGCAGTTGCGCGGCGGCGCACGAGGCCGAACGGGACGCAGGTCTTCCGGCGGACACCGCGATGCGTGCGGGCGACACGAACCTCGACGCGGGCACGGCGGCCTCGGACGCGGATACCGGGCTTGCCCCGCCTTGCGAGATGCCCCGGCCGGACTGTGTTCATCTGCTCCGCTCGGCTCGCGCTCCCGACGACATATCGTCGAGCCTGGCGCGAGAAGCACGTGTGCCAACGCTGGTCGTTGGCGCCGGGATAGTGGAGGTCCTGACCGAGGTCGAGGATCCGGCGGCCGATCGCGTGCTTCTTGAAACGAGGCGCTTCGACCGCGCGTTGACGGCGCTGACGCCGAGTCGCCTCGATTCGATGTCGCAGCCGCCGCTCGAGGCGACAGGCATGGGCGGCCCCCCCACCCTGTTCGCCTGGAACGTGGCACTCGGGCGCGGTACGAGCCAGACGCTGGAGCTGCGCTGGCGAACCGTCGATGCCGCGGGATCCGTCTCCGAGCTAGAGGCAATGTCGCGGCCGTGGGACGAGACGCACATCGGTCCGGTTCTCGTCGATAGCGGGGCCTCGCTTGCTCTCACTGCCCGACCGGGCGCTATCGACGTGCTCGATCTCGCAGCCAGAACCAGCACGACGCTCGCGATCGAAGGGATCCTGTGGGACAGCATCGGCGCCGCCTCGTTGCCGAACGACCCGGGCGCGTTCGTCGTGCTCTGGTACACGATCGACGACGACGGATTCGCCCGGGCGATGCTCGTGACGGCAACCACCGATGGTATGCGTGGGGGGCCCGTCACAGCGCTCGAGCACCTCACATCGCGTGCTTCGCTCCTCGTGACGCGAGACGCGATCCTCGTTGCAGGGTTCGAGCGGACGACCGAGGTCGCGGAGAGTCGCCTCCGGATCGCGCGGTTCGCGCCGAGCGACCTGAGCCGCCGCGGGGGCGACGCGTCGTTTGCCGGCTGGGGCGGGTCGTTGCCTGCGGGCATTCAGCTCGTGTCGTGGCACGACGTGATCTGGCTCGCGTGGCTGACGAATGACCCCCGCTTCGGCGCAGATGCGGTTCTGTTCGTGGAGGCGCTCGACCAGATGGCATGTGCTGGTCGAATCGATGAGCCGCTCCTCGTCAGCTCGGCCCCGTTCGACTGGACGCGGCGGGCAGCTCCAGGTCAGATGTCGGTTGCGGTCGGCGAGGATGCTCTCTACGTGGCCCACACGATCGGCGACGCGGGCCTGTTCGACATCCATGCGCTCGCCTACGGCTGTCCGTGACGGGGCGATGCTCCGCCCACGAGCATCGCAGTCGGCCACGCGCTCAGTTGCAGAGCCCGCCGCTGCAGAACTCGAACGCGTCGTAGCAGTGGTACAGGCTGCCGTCCGTCGGGCACGTCTCGTAGCAATGGTGCAGGCCATCGACGCTGGACTCGCAGCGCCACGCTCGGTCGGTCGTGCGCGGGCAGTGGTCGTGGGTGATGGGCGCGCACGCGGTGCGCGTGCAGATGCCATCGGAGAACGTGTCGGGGCGCTCGCAGCGCGTACACGTGGCCGTGGCGCCGGACGCGCCCATGCACGAGCTGCCGAGCGTCTGGTTGCAGTGGCCTGGCGTGGCCGTGTTCCCGTCGTTGCTGCAGTTGTGCGTCGAGCAGTCGTCGTCGTTCGTGCAGGGGTCGCCCATCGCGCGCGCCGCCCCGCAGACGTTCGTGTCGGCGTAGCACCGCCCGGACGCACACTGGCCATCGAGAGTGCACGCCGTCCCGTCGGGGCTCGGCATCACGCAGCCCATGCCCGCGAGGCAGTTACCGCCGCCGAATGGCTCGCAGCCACACGCGGCGCACTGGGCGACATCGTCGAGGCCCGAGCACGCGACGTAGACGCCGGCCTGGCAGAGCTCGCGCGCCGGGCCCGCGCCGCGCGTGGCTCCGTCCGAGCAGCGCGGTACGCAGTGGCCGGCCGTCGCATCGCAGACGAGCGATGCACCCGACACCGCCGGCGCACACTCGGCGGCCGACGTGCACTCGACCGAGCAGAACTGCCGACCCTCGGCGCTCTCGCACATCGCGCTCGTGCAGTCCGCATCGACGCGGCACGACGCGCCGAGCCCCGCCGTCGGCGTCCCGCCCGAGGTGCAGCCTCCGACGGAGGCCGAGAGTGCGGCCAAGAGCACAGCGAGCGGAAGGGACGGGACGGCGACTGTGCGCATGGCAAGACCTGCTCTCAGCATGGGGACGACGAGCTCTCGAAGAAGTCGCGAGCGGCGATCCGGTGGACTGCACCAGATCCATCGGGGCCCGTCATCATCCCTGGGGAGGATACGCTGCGGCGCGGCTGGCTTGAGCTCGAGCGCGGGCTCACTGGAGCGCGTGGAGGAGCGAGCCCGCCGTGAGGGGCTCCACTCGGCGACCATCGCGACGGCCGCGCCTCCGTTGCACGCGAGGAGAGACGCGCGCCTCGACTCGATCAGCGCGCGGACGGAGGCATCGACGCCTCCCGGGGCTTCGGGCATGGGGGTGGCCTCGGGCGCGGCCGCGAGCGGGATGGCGACGAGGAGCGTCTCGGGGTGATGGCGCGCCAGGAAGCGGGCGCTCGCGACAGCGCCCTCGATGCACTCGATGGGCCCGGCGGGCATGCCCTCGACGTGGGTCTCCGTCGCCGCGCCGAGCGCATCGACCGTGACCGCGATGCTCGCTCCGGGCGATAGGCCACCGCACACCGCGAGTGCGTCGCGGAGCGTCGCCTGGTCGCCGTGCCGCGGGCCGTCCGCGTCGATGGTCACGTCGATCTGGCGCAGGCTGCTCGACGCGGCGAAGGTGGTCGCCGTGAGCGCGGCCTCTGCGCAGCACACTGCCTCGGGTGACGCGTCGGCGGCCGCCACACGCAGCACGTCGCCGCGCACTCCGATCGCGACGTGCAGCGTGGCGCCGGCAATTCCCTCGCACCCGGCGAGCGCCTCGTTGACGCGCCCGACGTCCGCGCTGCTCGCGGTGGACCCGCCGGTATCGTCCACGTGCTCGCGAGACGCGCCGTCGGCGCCGCCCGACGCCGTGCGATGGCTGCGCTCGTGCAGCTGGGCGTCGTCGTTGAGGAACACGAACGCGATCCCGATGATCTCGCCCAGGCCCGCGATGACCGCGCCTGCCACGACGGGCGCGACGTTGACCTCACCGTGGCTGGTCGCGACGCCCGCGATCATGAGCGCGCCCCCAGCGAGCAGGCTGCCGATCCACGTGATCCATCCGGCGACGCGAAAGCCGTCGCGGCTCTCGTAGTGGAGGTCGAAGTAATGGCCGCCGGTGACGCGGATCGGGTCGCCCGCGCGGACCGGCGAGCCGCTCCCGTGCGAGATCGCGAACTGGTAGGTGCCGGTCGGGATCTCCTCGTCTCAGGGCGCGCGGCAGACCGGCGTGAAGAGATCGAAGCGCCGAGCAGCACCCAGACCACGATCGCCGCACGCCGTCGCACGCCGCCACACGCCGATCCTCGTCGAGATCTGCACGAATTCGAGCCCCGGAACGGGCGTCCACCGGACCTACGGAGCGCCGGCATCGGGCGCAGGAACACAGCCTGGCTGAGCGCGACAGGGCGTGCTGCGTCGAGTGCGCAACCTCTGCCGCGGCGCGCTCATCGAGGCCGTACGCGACCGCGTCAAGACCGTCGGGGCGTAGGCCGCATGAACGCCGGTTTCTCCCACCGCTCGAGGATACGCGAGCGGAACGTTCTGGTCTCGGTGTAG
>JBGAQA010000099.1:0-23832 GCA_044220955.1 Sandaracinaceae bacterium | reverse complement strand
GACGAGGTCTGGGTGGACGAGTCGGTAGAGATCGTCGCGGACCCCGGGGGCTCACCCAGCGTGGTCGCCGGTGTCACCGCGGAGGGGGCCGGGGGCCGCAGACGCTCGGCGGATCGGTTCAGCGGCGCGTGGGCGGGAACCACGATCCGCGGTCGCGTGTTCTACGGCGTTCCCATCGAGTTCTTCGCGTCGCTGACCGTCCGCCTCGGCGACGTCACGATGCAGACGACCGTCGATCTGATGGGCAACGAGGTCGTCTTCGTCGGTACGTCCGCGGGCGAGAGGAGCAGCGCCCCTGCGGTGCCACCTGGGTGGCGCTCGTTCGAGCTTCGTGTCGTCGCCGAGACCGACGGTGCCCTCGCGGCAGAAGCGGACGTGGTTCGCCCCGACGGAACGATGATCTCCTCGCGCGCGACGCTCGCTGGGCGCTGGTCGCCGGCAACTGCTGCGGACTTGGTGGTGGAGTTCAGCGGTCCGGCCTTCGTGGACTCGCTCGAGATCGTGCGACCGTCCTTCGATCCTTGTGGACGGACGGAGCCGCGATTCACACCTGGCTACACCGTCTCGGCGGCGATGCGCAGTCCGGACGAGTACTGCGTGCTGTGGAACTGGAGCACGTGGCGTTCACCGGACGGCGAGAACTGGACGGAGGGGCCCGCACCAGAGCCGTTCCTGAGCACCGTCAGTTCGGAACGGCCCCAGGGCGTCACCTGGGATCCGGTCCAGCGCCTCTACCGTGGCGCCATACGGCTGCCCGACGGAGCGGTGGGGATCGCCACCAGCCCATCCTGTGTCGCATGGGAAATCGAGGGCCCCGCCATCGCGACCGATTCGCCGGAGGCAGGAGCGCTGACGGACCCAGAGCGCAACTACGCGATGGGGCATCTGAGGCGTGAGACGGGGATGGGAGTGCGTGACGAGGTCTGGCTGCTCGGAACGGCGGAACTGCTTCGCGCCAGCTCCACGACGGGTCGCGCAGGGACGTTCGCGGGCGTCGAACGTATCGACCTCACGTCCATCGCCGGCATCGATCCCACCCTGACACTGCGCGACATCACGGCGGTCGGCGCAGATCGAATCTACACGGCGGCGAGCACATCGCGATCGCCGACGACGAGCTTCGAGGAGGAGGCGATCCATTTCTACGTGGAGTCGCGGAGCATGGGGCTCGTCGAGATCCCGGGGCTGCGCCTCGAGCCATCGGGCGCTCCGGGGACCTTCGACGAGACCATGGTCTGGTTCGGGCAGCTGCTGCTCTCGACACCCGACGCGGCGGGCTGGACCGGGCGAGTCGTCATCAATGGCAGCAACTTCCAACAGGGGGACGCCACGCAGAGCGGCACCGAGCTCGCGGCGGTCCGGGTCCGGCGTGGGGACTGACGCTCGCGCCACGCACGCGGGCGGGAACCCAGTCAAGGCGGGGCCCCGTCTGCTAGGCTGCTCGCGCTTGACCATCGAGCGCAGTGAGCTCTGGGCCGAGACGGCCGACGGCTGGTCCCTCCACGTGGTGCGCACCCGCGATCCCGCCCGCGAGGATCGGGCGCGGCGGCCGCTGCTGATCGTGCCCGGCTACGGGATGAACGCGTTCATCTTCGGCTTCCACCCGCGCGGCACCTCGCTCGAGGCGCACCTCGCGGGCGCGGGGATCGACGTGTGGACCGCGAACCTGCGCGGGCAGGGGCAGTCGCGCCGCGCGCGGGCGAGCGCGCCCGGGCCGACGATGGCGCGCTACGCCGACCTCGACGTGACGGCCGCGATCGAGCTCGTCCTCGGGCAGACCGGGGCCGAGCGCGTGGACGTGCTCGGCGCGAGCCTCGGCGGCTCGATCACCTTCGCGCACCTCGCGCTCCGCGATCAGCAGCACCGCGTCGGCTCGCTCATCGCCGTCGGCTCGCCGCTCCGCTGGGAAGAGGTGCCGCTCGTGCTGCGGATCCCCTTCGCGTCGCGCCGCGTGGCCGGAGCGCTGCGCGTCAGCGGGGCCCGCAGGATGGCGGAGGCCGTGCTCCCCATCGCCCGCCGCGCGCCGGCCCTGCTCGGGATGTACATGAACGCCGCGCACGTGGACCTCGGCGCCGCGAGCGAGCTCGTGCGGACGGTCGAGGATCCGGAGCCCGCGGTGAACCGCGACATCGCCGGCTGGATGAAGACGCGCGACCTCGTCGTCGAGGGCGTGAACGTGACCGACGCGATGGCGCGCGAGAAGGGGCGCCTGCTGGTGGTGCTGGCCAACCGCGACGGGATCGTGCCCGAGCGGGTCGCCTCGTCGGCGGCGCGCGCGTGGGGCGGGCGGACGGAGACGCTGCGCATCGGCACGGACGACGACTGGTACGCCCACGCCGATCTCTTCGTGGGCGACGACGCGCCGCGCGTGGTCTTCGAGCCCATCGCGCGCTGGCTGCGGGAGGCTTGAAGCCCCGCGCGGCGGTGGCATCCTGTGACAAGGAGGGAAGCGGTATGAGGGAACGGGCACTCGGCGCCTGCATCGCGCTCGGAATCGGCCTCACCGCGCTCGCGCCCGCGCGCGCCCACGCGCTCTCGTGTGACGGACGCCTCGTCGAGGTCGGCGACTCGGAGGCATACGTCCGCTCGGTGTGCGGCGAGCCGACGACGATCATGACGCGCATGGAGACGCGCGCCGCCGTCATGCCCTACGGCTACTACCCCTACGGCCATCCCGGCTACGGGTACGTGCCCTACGGGTACGCGACCACGACCGTGCAGGTGGACGTGCTCGTCTACGACTTCGGCCCGACCCGCTTCATCGACGAGCTGACGTTCGAGAACGGCGTCCTGCGCGCGGATCGCATCGCGGGCTACGGCACCGTCGCCGCGGCGCACGCGCGGCGCGAGGCACGGCGCGCCGAGCGGCGCGCCACCGCGACGACGAATAGCCGGCGTCCCCCCGCGAGCGCTGCGCGCGCTCCCGTTCGGGTCCTCCGCGGCGAGCACTCCTGTCTTGGCATTGCGTCGGCTCGCCCCTCCGGCCCCTGCCGTCCGCGCGCTGAGCGCGCTCCCGTCCGGGTCCTCCGCGGCGAGCACTCCTGTCTACGCAACGCCCGCCTGTCCGTGTCGATACGGACACCGAGGGCCGCGATGGGCGAGCGATTCGGTGACTACGAGATCGAGGGGCGCCTCGGCGCCGGCGGGATGGCCGAGGTCTACGTGGCGCGGCGCGCCGGGCCGGAGGGCTTCGTCAAGCGCGTCTGCCTGAAGCGCGTGCTCGCCGACGCCGAGCGGGACCGCGACGCCGTCGCGCAGTTCCACGACGAGGCGCGGCTCTGCGCGCACCTGCACCATCCGGGGATCGCCGCGGTGCACGAGCTCGGCCAGGTGGGCGGCAAGTGGTTCATGGCGATGGAGCTCGTCGACGGGCTCGACCTCCGCTCGCTGCTGGCGAGCCTGCGCGCACGCGGCGCGGCGCTGCCCGCGGACGTGGCGATGTACGTCGTCCGCATGGTCGCCGAGGCCCTCGCGTACGCGCACGCGCTCGAGATCGACGGGCGCCCCGCGGGGCTCGTGCACCGCGACGTGACGCCGTCGAACGTCCTCTTGTCCGTGCACGGCGAGGTGAAGCTCGCCGACTTCGGCATCGCGCGCTCCACCCTGCGGACGCACCGCACGCGGAGCGGCATCGTGAAGGGAAAGGTGCCGTACATGGCGCCCGAGCAGGCGCTCGGCGAGCCGATCGATCGCCGCACCGACCTCTTCGCGCTCGGTGTCGTCCTGTTCGAGCTGCTCGCGGGGCGGCGCCCGCACGATGGGCAGACCGATCTCGACACGCTCACCAACGCGCAGCGGGCCCGACGTCCTTCGCTCCGTGAGCTCGCGCCGGACGTACCGGGCGAGGTCGTGACCCTCGTGGGGAAGATGCTCGCCCCGCGCCCCGAGGATCGCGCGAGCTCGGCGGACGAAGTGGCGCACGCGCTCTCGGCCACCGCAGGCGGTGGGCGGGACCCGCGGCGGGCCCTGGCCGCGCTCGTCGACGACGCGCGGCGGACGCGCGCCGGCGCGCCCGCGACCCGCGTCCGGGGCCTGCGCGCGCGCGCGCGCGTCCAGGTCGACACGCCGGTGGCGCGCAGCGTCCCGACGGACGAGGGACCGACGGAGGTCGGCGCCGGGGTCACGAGCACCGATGCGACGGACGACTCCGGGAGCCGCGCCGCACCGCGCCCCGCCCGGAGCCGCGCGCTCCCGTTCGCGCTCGGCGTCACGCTGGCCGGCGGCGGGAGCGCGCTCGTGCTCGGCCTCCTCGTGACGATGATCGGCGGCGAGCGCATCGCCCACGCGATCGCCGACGCCCGCGGGCCCGAAGACGAGACGATCGCGGCGCACCCGACGAGCGAGCCGCCGAAGCCGCCCTCGCCCGCGCCCGCGCCCGCGCCCGCGCCCTCGCCCTCGTCGTCCTCACCCGCGCCCTCGCCCTCGTCGTCCTCACCCGCGCCCTCGCCCTCGTCGTCCTCACCCGCGCCCTCGCCCTCGTCGTCCTCACCCGCGCCCTCGCACCACCGGCGCCGGCCACCTCCCGAGACCGAGGACACCGCACCGAGCTTCGGCCGCATCCAGATCGTCGCGGTGCCCTTCGGCGACGTCACGCTCGACGGCCGTCCCATCGGCCGCGCCCCCGTGACGATCACGGTCGAGGCCGGCCCACACGACGTCGTGGTGACGAGCGGCAGCACCCAGGTCGAGCGCCACGTCAGCGTGGACCCTGGCAGCACCGAGCGTGTCGTCGTCGACATGCTCTGACGCCACGGCACCGCGCCGATCGCACGCAACGCCGCGCGCGCCGCGGCGACAACCAGACCGAGCCCGGCCGACATCGCGCCGGCCGAGAGGAGAGAGAGAGCCATGTCGCAGATCCCCGTGTTCCTGTTTCTCAAGGCCGACGGCAACGACGTCGAGGCCGAGTCGTCCATCCAGTCGATGGCCGACATCGACGTCAGCAAGGCCATCGAGTGCCACTCGTACGAGGAGGGCGTGGCGGTGGGGTTCGATCGTCGCTCCTCGTGGGCGCAGTCCGACCGCACGTACGAGCCCATCGCGATCACGAAGTGGGTCGACAAGAGCTCGCCCGTGCTCGCGCAGGCGCTGACGCGCTCGCAGCAGTGCTCGGGCGAGTTCAAGTTCTTCCGGCCGATCGCCGACGGCGGCGGCTGGGAGCACTGGTTCACCGTGAAGATCGAGGACGCGCGCGTCTGCCGCATCAAGCGCCGCGTCTCCGAGGGCACCGAGGACGCCCCGGTCAAAGAGGACGTCTCGCTCGTCTTCTCCCGCATCACCTGGACGCACATCCCGGGCAGCAAGGAGTTCGCCGACAGCTGGCGCGAGCGCACGGGGAGCTGAGCGGGGACGGCGCCGCGGAGGTGCGCGATGCGAGGTCTGTTCGATCGACTGGATCGAGGCGCGCGCGAGCTCGACGAGCATCGCTCGATCGCTCTGCACCTCCGCGCGCTCTTCGACGCGCGGCGCGGCGCCGCCGCGGCGGCGCCCGACCTGGGCCGCCCGGATCTGACCGACCTCGTGCATACCTGGCCCGAGGGTGTGCGCTCGCTCGAGCGCGCGCTCGCGACTCTCGTGGACCGCTACGAGCCGCGGCTGACCGGCGTGATCGTGCGCGCCGTGGCGAGCCCCGACCCTCTCTGCTTGGCCTTCCAGGTGCGCGGGCGCGGCAGGGGCGAGCGCGGGCGCACCTACCGTTTCCTGACCGAGATCGACGCCAGCGGCCGGTGCAGCGTCAGCTGAGAGGAGCGTACCGCGTGACCTTCGATGCGACCTACCGAGAGGAGATCGCCTTCCTGCGCGAGATGGGTCGCGAGATGGCGCTCCGACATCCAGGCCTCTGCGACACGCTCGCGCAGCCCGGGTGTGACCCCGACGTCGAGCGTCTGCTCGAGGGGTTCGCCTTCGTCGCCGCGCGGACCCGCGAGCGCGCCGACGACGCGGTCCCCGAGGTGATCGACGCGATCGCCGAGGTCGTCGCGCCCCATGCGCTGCGCCCCGTGCCCGCCTCGACCGTCATGGAGCTCTCGCCGCGCGCGGCCCTGTTGCGCGAGCGCGTGACCGTCCCGGCGGGCGCTGCGTTCGGCTCGCGGCCGGTCGACGGCGTCCGCTGCGAGCTGCGCTCGAGCTGGGACGTGGACCTGACCCCGATCACGGTGGCCCGATCCCGCATCGATCGCTCCCTCGCGCGCGCGCCGGCGCTGTCGATCTCGCTGCGGACTCCTCGCGCCGCGATCGAAGGCGCGCACGCGGCGCGTCCGCTGCGCTTCTTCATCCATGCGCCGCTCGCGCCCGCGAGCCTGCTCGCCGCTGCGATCGACCGCCGTCTCGCGCGCGTCCAGGTCCGCAGCGGGGAGACCGAGACACCGCTCGGCAGGAGCGCGTCCCTCGTCGATGCGGACCGCGAGCCGCACCTGCCCTGGCCCGAGAGCTCACCCGCCGGCGCGCGGCACCTCGTCGAGCTGGGGTTCTTCCCCGAGCGCCACCTCTTCTTCGACCTCGTCGGGCTCGAGCGCGTGCCCCCCCGCGCTCGCACCGAGAGCCTCGAGATCCGGCTCGAATTCGCGCCGGACACGCCCTTGCCGGATGCGCTCGCCGAGGACGCCATCCGCTTGCACTGCGTCCCTGCGGTCAACGTGTTCCGCTGCGACGCCGAGCCCATCTCGTGGCGCGACGACGTGCGTGACGCCCCGCTGCGCGCCGCGGGGCTGCCCCCGGGGGCGATCGAGGTTCTCGAAGTGCGCAGCGTGGTAGGTCTGGCCGAGGCCGGGCGCGGCCGACGCGGCTACCGTTCCTTCGCGAGGTTCGAGCACCTGGGCGCGGGCGCGTCGGAGGGGTACTTCGCGCTTCGGCGCCGCCGCTCGCCGCTCGACGGTTCGGTCGACACGTTCCTGCGCGTCGGGGCCCGCGGCACCACCGGTCTCGAGACGCTCTCCGTGGAGCTCGAGTGCACCAACCGGACGCTCGCGACCAAGCTCCGCACCGGCGACGTCTGCGAGCCCATCGCGCGCTCACCCTCCGTGGCGACGTTCACCAACCTCACCCCGCTCGGTCCACGCGCGCCGGGCAGGACGGGCCAGGACGCGCTCTACGCGCTCGTCGGCGCGAGCGCCTCGGGGCACCGCGCTCGCCTCTCCGTCGCGGCGCTGACCTCCTGGCTCGCGACGTGCGCGGTACCGCACGCGTCGGACGCGGCCCGTGCCCGCGCGTGCTCGTCACTCGCCGAGGCCGTGCGCGCCGTGGTCGAGCGGCCGTTCCGAGCGGCGAGACGCGGCGTGATCGAGCGCGGCGTCGCCGTCGAGATCGAGCTCGACGAGGCACGGATTCCGTCGCTCGGAGAGGCGTTCCTGCTCGGGCGCGCGCTCGACCACGCGCTCGCGAGCGAGCTGCCGCTCAACGTCCGGCAGCAGCTCTGCGCCGTCCTCTCGCCGTCCAAGACGCGGCTCGAGTTTCCCCTTCGCTCCGCGCTCGGCGCCCCATGAGCCGTCGCGACTTCTTCGCGTCGCTCGCGGCGATCGAGCGCGCGAGCGGACGGCGTGTCGGCGCTCCTCGTGCAGAGGACGAGCCCGTCCGGTTTCTTCCGCCCCCCGCGCTCGACTTCTCCGCGCTCGACTTCTCCGCTCACGACGCGTGCCCCGCGCCGGCCCGCGGCGAGGTTCCCGCGTGGACCACGCAGTTCCTCGCGCTGGTCGGCGCCGACGGTGTGCTCCCGCCCTATCTCCTGGAGGAGATCGCGCGAGAGGATCCCGATCGGCCGACGCGGCGCGCGCTGCTGACGCCCTTCCATCACCGCGCGACCGCCCTCCTCTTTCGCTCGGTACAGCGGTGCAGGCTACCGGAGCAGACACGCTCGTTCGACGACGTCTGGCCCGCGCGCCTCGCGCACCTGGCGCGCTGCGACGCGACCCGTGCAGCCGAGCGGGAGACCGCGCTGCTGCTCGCGCCCTTGCTCCGGGGGCGCCCGAGCGCGTCCTCTCTCGCCAGCGCCCTGCGCCTCGTGGCCGGGCGCTGGCTCGGCGGGGCCCCCGTCGTGCTCGTCGAGCACACCGGTGGGCGGGTGTCGATCGACGAGGGCTCGCGGGCGCGGCTGGGCAGCGCGCGGCTCGGCGACGCGGCCGTGCTCGGCACGAGCGTCCACGATCCCGCGAGCCGCGCGACCATCCGGGTCGGTCCGGTGGACGTCGCGTTCGTGTCCGCGCTCGCAGCGGATGGCCCGGCGCGGCGCGCCCTGGTCCTGTCCATCGCCTGGCTCGGCGACCCCGCGACCGAGCTCGAGCTGCTCGTCCTCTCGAACGACGCTCCGCTGAGGCTCGGAGACGCACGGCTCGGCGCGAGCCGCGTGGGCCGCGTCGGGCGCCCGCGCGCTCGCCGCCTGGCGTGACCTGGGCGCAACGACGGCCCGGACCGGCCGAGAAGAAGACCGAGCGGCCGCCGCTGCGCGCGAGGGCCGAGCGCTCCGAATGCCATCCAAGGGAGTCCCATGCGAACCGAACCTCGAGCGCTCGTCCGACGACTCACCCCGACCGCGAGGCGGCACCTCGAGGGGGCCGTGACCGCTGCGGCGCTCGCGCGCCACGACACGCTCGGACCGGAGCACGTGCTCCACGCGATCGTCGCCGACGACCAGGGCGACGCGGCAGTGCTGCTCACCGCGGAGGAGCGCGCAGCGGTCCGCGCGGAGCTGGAGCACGTGCTCGGGCGCGCCCCCCGTGGAGGCGCTCGACCGTCACTCTCGGACGCGCTCGTGCGCTGGCTCGAGCAGGCCTGGCTGGTGGGCTCGCTCGCGTGGCAAGAGGCGGCGATCCGGTCCGGCGCGTTGCTCGTCGCGTTCCTCGAGCGCGCGCAGAACGAAACGGGGTCGGCGCCCGCGATCGCCGGGATCCCGCTCGATCGCGTCCGGGCCACGCGCGCCGAGGCGCTCGCGCGATCGCCGGAGAGCGGCGAACTGGCCCGCCGCGTGCCCGCGAGCGAGGACTCGGGGCCCGGCGGCGCGAGTGCGCTCGCGCGCTTCACGACGAGCCTCACCGGGCGGGCGCGCGCCGGGGAGCTCGACGCCGTGCTCGGCCGGGAGCGCGAGACGCAGCAGCTCGTCCACATCCTCTGCCGGCGGCGCAAGAACAACCCGGTCCTCGTCGGCGAGCCCGGCGTGGGCAAGACGGCCATCGTCGAGGGGCTGGCCCTCGCGATCGTCAGAGGCGAGGTGCCCGAGCCGCTGCGCGACGTCGACCTGCGTGGGCTCGACATGGGTCTGCTCTCGGCGGGCGCGGGGGCGCGTGGAGAGCTCGAGGCGCGGCTCACTGGCGTGATCCGGGAGGTCCAGGCCTCGAGCGTGCCGATCATCCTGTTCATCGACGAGGCGCACACGCTGGTCGGCGCGCAGCCGAACGGCGGAACCGACGCGGCGAACCTGCTCAAGCCCGCGCTCGCTCGCGGCGAGCTGCGAACGATCGCCGCGACGACGTTCCGCGAGCACAAGAAGTACTTCGAGAGAGACGCCGCGCTCGAACGCCGGTTCCAGAAGGTGAGCGTCGAGGAGCCGGACGAGCGCCGCGCGATCGCGATGCTCCGCGGGCTCGTCCCGATCTACGAGCGCGCGCACGGAGTGCCCATCCGGAGCGAGGCCGTCGAGGCGGCCGTGCGGCTCTCCAAGCGCTACGTCGCCGGCCGCCAGCTCCCCGACTCGTGCGTCGACGTGCTGGACACCACCCTCGCGCGCGTGCGCGCCGCGCAGCTCGCCCGTCCCGTGGCGCTCGTCGAGCTCGACGCGGAGCTCGAGGACCTGGAGAGGGAGCGTGCGGCGCTCGAGCGCGAGCGTCTCGAGCGCCCGGCCACCCGCGAGCGACGCGCGACGCTCGAGTCACGAGTCCAGGCCGTCATCGGCCAGCGGGTCGAGCTCGAAGCTCGGTGGAGCGCGCAGCGCGGCGCGCTCGAGAGGCTGCTCGGCGCGCGCGCCGCGCTCCGGGACGTGCCCAGCGGCCCGTCCTCCGAGGCGCTGCGCCGGGAGCGCGAGATCGAGGTCCGCGTGGCCCAGGAGGCCTTCGACGCGGCGGCCGGCGAGCGCCCGCTGATCGCCGCCGAGGTCGACGCGAGCGCGATCGCGGCGACGATCGAGTCCTGGACCGGCGTGCCGGTCGGCGACCTGCAGCGGGCGCGCACCGACGCCCTGCGCGACCTCGAGAGCGCGCTCGACCGCCGGGTGATCGGCCAGCACGAGGCGACGCGCGCGATCGCCGACGGACTGCGCGTGGCGCACGCGGGCCTTCGCCCTCGCGAGGCGCCGGCCGGGGTGTTCCTCCTGGTCGGCCCGAGCGGCGTGGGCAAGAGCGAGACGGCGCGCGCAATCGCGGACTTGCTCTACGGGGGCGAGCGCTTCCTCACCACGATCAACCTCTCCGAGTACCAGGAGAAGCACACCGTCTCGCGACTGGTCGGCTCGCCGCCCGGGTACGTCGGCTACGGCGAGGGCGGCAAGCTCACCGAGGCGGTGCGACTGCGCCCGCACTCCGTGGTCCTGCTCGACGAGTGCGAGAAGGCGGACCTCGAGGTGTTGAACGTCTTCTACCAGCTCCTCGACCGCGGCGTCCTCGCCGACGGCGAAGGTCGCGTGATCGACTTCCGGAGCACCGTCGTGCTGCTCACCTCGAACCTCGCGTCCGAGCGCATCGCAGAGCTGGCGCTCGCGGGCGTCACGGACCGGGACGAGATCGAGCGCGCGATCCGCCCGTCCCTCGCCGCGCACTTCGCGCCGGCGCTGCTCGGCAGGATGACCGTCGTCCCCTACGTCCCGCTCTCGGGCGAGGCGATCGGGGCCATCGTCGAGATGGAGCTCGGGCGGGTCGCGGAGCGGGTCGCTCTCGCCCACCGCATCACGTTGCGCGTCGGGCCGCGGCTGTCGGCGAGCCTCGCCCGCACGGCGCTGGACCCCTCGGCGGGAGTGCGCCGCCTCCGGACCGAGCTCGAGCGGCTGGTGCTCGCGCCCCTGGCGTCCGAGCTCCTGGCCCCGCCTGGCGCGGCGTCGGGCGCGCGGGGGCTCGAGGCAGAGAGCGACGACGTCGGGAGCGTGCGCTTCACCTGGAGCCACCGATGAGCGGCCACGCGGCGCTCGGCGAGCCGGCGACGGACGCGATGGACGTGTTCGACGGGAAGACGACCGTCGGAGCCCCGGCGGCGACCTCGCTCCAGCACTTGAACGCGCTGCTCGCGGCCCTCGAGCCCCTGCGTGCGGCCTACGCCGCGGCCGCCGTGGATCGTCTGCGCGCGCTCCCACCCGGCGAGCGGCGGAGCGTGCTCCCGCACTTGTTGCGCGAGCATCCGGAGCTCGCCCGCGAGCCACGCCTGCGCGCCCTGGCGCAGGAGCTCCGCATCGACGTCGAGCAGGTGGACGGTACGGCGCTCGCCCGGGCCATGCAGGGCCTACGCGCGCACGCGCGCGCCGCGACGGACGCAGCGCGCCATGCGGCGCAGGCCGTGGCGGCGTCTGACGAGATGCGGGCGAGAGAGGCACGCGCCGACGTGCCCCGGTGGTGGCCGAGCCCGTTCCGGGAGGCTGCCCTCTGGACGCGCTGGACGCGAGAGACGCCGGAGGCTCGGCAGGCGCGGCACCGCGCCGCATACGACGCCACCTTCGCGCATGCTTATGCTTCCGCCCTCGAGGCCGGTGGGAGCGACTAGTGCCCTCCCCGCCGGGCGCTTCGACCGTCGGAGCTCGCGACGATCACCTCGCGCGCGCCGGAACGCTCGCGGCGCGCGCCGCGCTCGCCGCCCTCGCGACGTGGGTCCTCTCGACGGGCTGCGGCGCTCCGCAGCTGCTCCCCACGACGCTCTTCCACGCGCCGCTCGGTCCCGACGTGACGCCCACCGACGCGGACTGGCTTCGGCTGGCCCGAGCCGCTGCCGCGGACACGGCGGATCGCGTGCAGGTCGTCGCCCCGATCCGCGCGGACGAGTGGCTCGTCTGGACCGACGACGGCGTGAGCCGCAGCGCCATCGCGCGCGTCCGGCGGACCGCGCTCGGGCTCGAGGCACAGGCCACCGGCTCTCACGCGGGCCCCGCCATCCGCCCGACGCTTCGCGCGCTCGTGGTGGGCGGCACGCGCATCGTGGTGCTGGAGAGCTCACTCGACGCCTTCTCGACGGAGCGCGACGCGTTTCTCTTCGTCGAGCAGGGGTCGCTCATCGTGCCGCTCACGCTCGACGGGAGTCCAGGGCACCTCCGTGTCCGCGCCGAGCGTGTGACCTCGCTCGAGCACGGCTGGTATCGCGAAGCGACCCTGACGGTCACCCTGGAGGCCCGCGCGGACGCCGTCGTCGCCCACGAGCACGTGTCGGTACGTGAGCTCGCCGCGGACCGCCCCGAGCTTCCGGCCCGGAGCACGTACGACGTCGAGCGCCAGCGGCTCTTGCGGGTGAGCGCCGCGGGCCTCTCCTCCGACCGTCCCTCGCTCCTCGACGAGCACTGACGCTGCTCGAGTCCCAATTTCGAGGCGACGCAACGCGAGGCGAGGAGCGCCGATACACACCTCGAAGAGCGGAGAGAACCTTGCGGATCGATGCCACCCTCCCGACGCGCCCGCGCAACGTCGAGCACCCCGATGCGCCAGGCCTCCGCGCGAGCAACGCGACGTTCGGCGACGCCCTCGCGGCCGCACGCGAGCCCGCTCCGGCGGCCCCACGAACGACGGCGCCCTCGCGCTTCGGCCTGGCCGACGCGGAGGCGTTCGCCGTGTTCGCCGAGGCCAACCGTCGCGCCGAGTCCGGCGGCTTTCCGACGTTCTCCACGCTGCGCACCACGGCCGGCGTCACCCACCGCGCCTCGTACGGGGTCGCGCAGCTCTCGATCCGCGAGCACCTCGCGCGCCTGGCCCGCGAGCGCGACGCACGGCTCGTCGAGCTCGGCACCTCGCGTGGCGAGGTGGACGCCATGCGCGCGCGCGGCGACGCGGCGGCAGCCTACTATCACCTGGTCGTCGACGGCCGCGACGTCGGCGCCAGCGCCACCACGCTGGGCCTCGACGCCGAGGGGGCCGAACGCATCGCGGTGCTCGCGCGCTCGGGGGACGTCGAGGCGCTTCGGACCCTGGTCGGCCCCGCGTTCGCGACACGCACCGGCCTGCCCGCCTCTTCCCTCGACGCGATGATGGCGACGCGCGCGCTCCTCGCTCCGGGGGTGCGGGACGCGTTCCACGCGCAGTACTGCCGCGACCACGGGGCGGCGTTCGACCCCACCCATCGCGACGGCGCCCGCATGGCCGAGTCGGCGAGGCACCTCGCGCTCGCACACCCCGAGGTCGAGCGCGCGCTCGCGATCCTCGGCGGTGACGAGAGCGCCGCGCGCTCGCTCGCGCACTACCTCGGCGTGGGCGACGGTGCGGAGAACCTCCTGGGGTGGCACGCCCGCGCGGCGAGCACCGCGTGCCCCGCGGGCCGCTTCGAGCGCCTTCTGGCGTCGGTCGATGCGACGACGAGCCGTGCGAGGGAGATCGAGGACTTCGAGCGCGCGCTCGCCGCGGTCGCGCGCGTGTCCGATCTGCCCGAGGACGCGCGCGTCGCGACCCTCGCGCGCATCGGACGGATCTTCCACGGCGCGCCAGCGCGCGCGAGAGAGACCCTGTTCGTCGACGGTCGCCTGGACGCGCCCCGCGCTCACTCTCGCGCCGAGCTGGACAGCTTGCTCGACGGCATGCGCAGCGGCCGCACCTGGTCCGACGAGCGGCTCGCGGCGCGGGTGGCCGAGGTCGTGGCCGAGCGGAGGGCGACGTGAGCCGGCCCTTCGTGGTCGTGGTGCTCGCCCTCTCGGCCTGTGCCGAGGCGCTCCCGCCGGACACGGTCTGCGAGGCCCCTGCCCAGGTGCACGTGACGCTCGCCTCCGGGGCGCTCCTCAACCCGGACACCTCGGGCGCCCCGCTCCCGACCGAGGTGCGGATCGTCGGTCTCCGAGACCCCGGGGCCTTCGAGAACGTCTCCTTCGACGAGGCCTGGACGCCCCCTGCGCCGCTCGCCGACACGATCGTCGCCACCGAGTCCGTCACGCTCTACCCGGGGGAGAGCGCTGCGCTCGACGTGCATCCGAGCGCGGACACACGCTCCCTCGCCGCCGTCGCGATCGTCCGACGGCCCGCGGGGCGCACGTGGCGCGTGCTCGTCCCGGTGGCGGCCCTTCCATGCGGTTCGGCGGCGACGCTCGCGCTGCGGGTGGACGAGTACCGCATCGAGCGCACGACGGAAGACCCGACGCCATGACGACCGCGCGCATGCTCTGGATGGACGGGCTCCCGCTGGCCCCGCAGCACCTCCAGGAGGCCGACCGGCTCCACCACGAGGCGCTCGACGGCCGCTTCCGGATCACGCACGGGGACGGGGCCTGGGGAATCCGGCTGCTCGCCCTCGACCCGCAGGCTCTTCGCGACGGCGTGGTGCGTGTCGCGCGCTTCGAGGGCGTCTTCGCCGACGGTACCGTCGTTCGTCTCGGCGAGGGGTCCGAGCTCGTCGTGCCGGACCGTCCGATCGACGGACTCGGTCCCGAGCGAGCGGAGGTGTCGGTCCACATCGCGCTCGTGCGCGATCGTCGGACTCGCTCCGACTTACGCGGCGCGGTCCCGAGGCTGCGCGTTCTCGAGCGGCGCGGTGTCGACACCCACACGGAGACTCCGGCGGAGCCGGTCACGCTCGAGCTCGGCGTCCCCACGCTGCGCATCGTCATGGGTCACGAGCCGCGCGAGGATCTGGAGACGCTTCCTCTCGGTGTCGCCCGACGGGACGCGCACGGGGCGACGACGCTCGACGAGACCTGCGTCGGCCCGCTGCTCTCGATCGGCGCCTCCGGGCCCCTGCTCGCACGGCTCTCCCGGCTCGTGGAGCGACTCGGCGCGCGCCTCGCGGCGCTCGTCGCAACGCGCCACGAGCGCGACGCGGAGAGCGTGCAGGTCGACCCGGGCGACGTGACACGCTTCTTCCTCGCCAGCGCCCTCGCGTCGCACCACCCCGTGCTGCGCCACCTCCTGCGCCGCGCCGACGCCCCGCCGGAGGCGCTCCACGAGCGGCTGCTCGCGCTCGCGGGCGCGCTCTCCGTCCTCGCCGTCGACGCCTCGATCGAGCTCCCCGACTTCGAGCCGCGAGAGCCACAGCGCGCACTGACGGCGACGATGGACCGCATCGACGCGCTGCTGGCGGCGACCGATCGCGAGCAGGCGCGTGCCATCCCGCTCGAGCCGCGCAGCGACGGTCTGCACTTCGCCCGGCTCGACGAGCAGGCGGCGCGCGGCGAGCGCTACTATCTCTCGGTGCGCTCGGTGCTCCCGGCGCGCGACGTCGAGTCCTCGCTCGTCGGCCTCGCGAAGGTCGCGTCCTTCGCGGACATCGCTCGCGTGCTCGAGACGGCCACACCGGGCGCCCCCCTGCAGCTGGTCCACCGACCACCGCCGGAAGTCCCCATGCGCGCCGGCGAGACCTGCTTCGAGCTGCCCGCGGACGACCGGCACTTCCGGGCGGCTCTCGCCGAGCGGGGCATCGCCGTCTACCTGCCCGCGCGCAGCTTCGACCCCTCGCACACCCGCCTGACGCTCGTCGCGATCGCGCGCGCGGGCTGGGACCGCAAGACCGATCGCGCCGAGCGAGCGCTCCACGCCTGACGACGAGGACATCCGATGAGCGACACCTTCGAGCGCATGCTGGCGCTGGCCGAGCCGACCCTGGCGGCGACCCGCGTCGCGGCCGGATCGGACGTGCGGCCGGAGGCCGCGCGCTCACTCCTCGAAGACCGGCTCCGGGTGCTGCGCGCCGAGGCCGAGCGCGCGCGCATCGCCGCGAAGGACGTCGACGACGTGGTCTACGCGCTCGCAGCGTACGCCGACGAGGTGATGCTGGCGCGCGCCCGAACGCGCGAGGCGTGGCTCCCGCGGCTCCTGCAGCTCGCGCTCTTCGGCGAGAACGCGGCGGGCGAGGGCTTCTTCGTGCGCCTCGACGCCATCCGACGCGACCCCTCGCGCGGGCACGTGCTCTACGTCTACGCCGTGGTGCTCGCCCTCGGCTTCCGCGGCCGCTACGCCGCAGAGGACGCGGCGCGCCTCGAGCTCGCTCAGAGCGTCCACCTCGATCTGGTCCGCGCCGGCGCGGAGACCGAGGGTCTGCTCTGCCCGAACGCCATTCCCTTGCGCAGCCAGGCGGAGGCTCCGCTCGACCCGCGGTGGGCGCTCGCCACCGGTCTGGCGGCGTGCGTCTTGGCGGCCGTGACCTGGGCGCTGTTCGCGCTGGATCTCTGGGTGCACGCGGGCGTCGTGCTCTCCAGCTGAGGGCGCGCAACGCGGGCGACGGACGGCCGAGACCTCTCGCATGGTCATCCCCGTCGCACTCGTCCTCACGCTGGTCGTCTTCTTGAGCGCCCCGTGGCTGCTCCTCGCGCTGGGTGCACCGATCTGGGCGCCCGCGGCGCTCGACGTTCTGGTCGTCGTGCTGGCGCTCACCCTCGCGCTCGGGCGCTGGGTCGTGCTGCGCGGACGAACACCCGCGCCGGTCCGCACGGTCGCGCCACCGAAGGCGGCGCGGGAGGCCACGCGATCCGACACGGGCGCCGAGGTCCGAGACGTCTGTCGGGACCTCGACGCAGCGCTCGCCGCGCTCGCTCGGACGCGCCTGGGAGGTGGTGGGCGCGCCGCGCTGGGAGCGCTGCCCTGGTACGCGATCCTCGGAGCACCGGAGAGCGGGAAGTCGACTCTGCTCGCCAGCTCGGGGCTCTCGTTTCCGAGCGCGCCGGGCCTCGGCCCCCAGGCAGAGCCGCGCGAGGCGCCCGCGCGGCCCGTGGGCAAGACGCGGCGCTGCGACGTCTGGCTGGCCAACGAGGCCATCCTGCTCGACACCGCGGGACGCTGGGCCGTGGGCGAGCAGGACGCCGAGTGGTTCGCGGTGCTCGATCGCCTGCTCAAGCACCGCGGTGCGCGCGCGCTCGACGGCCTCTTGCTCACGATCCCGGTCGACGACCTCTTGGCCGCGACCGAGGCGGAGCGCGCGTCGCTGGGCCGGCACCGGCGCGCGCGCATCGAGGCCGCCTCGGGGCGGCTGGGCGTCGCGATCCCGGTCTACGTGGTGATCACCAAGTGCGATCATCTCGTGGGCTTCTCCGAGGCGTTCGCCTCGCTGGACAAGCGTGGTCGCGCGCGTCCTTGGGGCTTCACCCTCGGCGGCGCGAGCGGAGCCGGCTCGCTGGAGGACCACGTGCGCGACGAGCTCACCGGGCTCGCTCGCGCGCTCCGGTCCCGGACCGCGGCCGCGCTCGCCGCCGAGCGGCGCCTCGAGGCACGCGCTCTCGCGGCCGAGCTCCCCGCTCACTTCGAGTCGACCCACGAGCCCCTCACCGCGCTCCTCGCGCAGATGTTCGTCGCCAGCGTGTACGGGGAGACGCCGACGCTGCGCGGCGTCTACTTCACGAGCGCCACGCAGTCGGGACGCCCGCTCGATCGCCTGCTCGCGGGCTGCCTGCGCGCGAGCGGGATCGAGCCCCGGCCTCTACCCGAGAGCGCGCTCGATCCCTGCGCGTTCTTCGTCCACCACTTGTTCTCCCGGGTCATCCTGCCGGACGCGGAGACCGCGGCGCCCGGCACCCGCGCCCGGCGACGACGCGCGCTCGTGCACCTGTCGGCCGGCGCCTCGTCCGCGACGCTGGCGAGCGTCTTGGCGATCGCCAGCGCGTTCTCCTGGCAGGGCCAGAGGCGCGCGATCGACACCGTGGGCGGCGGCGTCGCTGCGCTGCCGCGCTCCACCACGATCGCGGCTCCGGAGGACTTCGTGCCGCTCCACGACGCCCTGGGGGCGCTCCGGCGGCGAGCCGACGAGGGCTCGCCCTGGTCCATGGGCCTCGGCCTTCCGCCGGGACCGCGGCTCGGAGCCCGCGGCCGCGTCCGCTACCTCGAGAGCCTCCGGGAGCACGTCCTGTCGCCGCTCCTCGCCGCCGAGGCGAGCGAGCTCGAGGCGTGGGGCGCCGCCTTCGAGACCGATCTCGATCGCGAGCCCGTCGACGGCGAGAGGGCACGCGCGCACGCGCTGCTCGAGCGGCAGCTGCGCTTCTGCCGGCCTGCCGAGGCCGCCGAGCCGGAGCTCGACGCCGAAGGTCGCGCACGGCTGGCCCACGGTCTCGCGCAGGCGTGGTGCGGCGCGCTCGGTCGCCCCGCGAGGGCGTGCGAGCCGCACGCGGCGTTGCTCCTCGGGATGACCGACCGCTCCGACCGCCCGCGAGTCCCGCGACACGAGCGCGCGATCCACCTCGGACGTCTCGGGCTCGGACGCACGAGCGCCGATCGCGCCGCGCTCGACGCGTTGATCGACGCGAGCGCGGGCCGCGGCTACGACCTCACGCTCGCCAGGATGGTCGGCGCCACCGGACACGCGCTGACCAGCGAGCAGCACGTCCGCGGCGCGTTCACGCGGCGAGGATGGGAAGAAGTCGTTCGCGAGCGCATCGACGCGGCGGCGGATCGGGATCGCGCATGGCTGCTCGGCGCGGCGGACGAGCGTGAGGCTCCGGCGTCGCGGGAGGCGCTGCGCGAGGCCTACCTCGCCGCGTACGTCGACGAGTGGCGGACGTTCCTCTCCAGCGTGCGGGTGCGCCCGCCGCGCGACGCGACGGAGGCGCTCGCGTTGCTCGAGGACATGACGCGCGGGACGCCGCCGCCCATCGGACGTCTCCTCGCGGCGGTGGACGACAACGCGCGCCTCGAGGCGCCGGGCGAAGGCCACGCCGCGGACGGCGCCACCGGGCTTCTCGCCTCGCTCACGACGCGCCTGGCGAGCGCCCGGCCGGAGGCCACGAGGCCGGCCGAGCGGGCGGCGCCGCGCGGCGAGGCCCTCGTCACGCGCGCCCTCGAGCCCTACACGCGATTCGCCGTGCGCGAGCAGGGCGCCCCCGACGACGCGCCGCTCGGCGCGGACGTATACGCCGACGAGCTCGCGCTGCTCCGCGACGCGCTCGCGACCTACCGAGACGACGCGGGCGCAGCAGGCGCGCTCGAGACCCGCCTCGTCGCCTCGCGGCGCCGCGTCGACGGACTCGTGGCCGAGCAGACGCCGGGCGCACGCGACTTCTTCGAGCACGTGCTGCGGCCACCGGTGGAGGCCGCCGCGCTGACGTCGTCGCGGGCGATGGCGAGCGCAGTGTCGGGCAGCTTCTGCGCGGCGGTGTTCACGCCGTTCTCGGCGTCGCTCGCGGGGCGCTATCCGTTCGCGGCCCACGGTGACGACGCGGCGCTCGGTGAGGTGGGCGCGTTCTACCGCCCGGGCGGGACGCTCTGGACCCACTACGACGCGGCGCTCGCCGCGATCGCGCCGCGGGCCGGGCGTCGCTTCGCCCTCGCGGCGCGCCTCGACCACGGTGCGGGCTCACCGTACTCGGCACAGCTGACCACGTTCCTCGCGCGCTCGCAGGCCATCACCGACGGGCTCTTCCCGCCCGGCGCCAGCGAGCCCCGCATCGAGCTCGACGTCCGCATCCACCCGAGCGCAGGGGCCGCGTCGGTGCGCTTCTTCGTCGGGGGTGCGACGGTCGACTACCACAACGGCCCCGAGACGTGGACGCGCGTCGTGTGGCCTGGCGAGTCGCCGAGCACGGGCGCGCGCGTCGAGGTGCAGAGCGCGCGGGGTCTCTCGGAGCGCATCGCGCAAGACGGCGAGTGGGGCCTGTTTCGGCTCGTCGAAGCGGCCGCCCAGCTCGACGCGAGGCCGGGGGAGCGCACGCACACGGCGCGCTGGCACTTGCCTGGACACGACGTCGACGTCGTCGTCGACCTGCGCCCGGTGCGGACCGAGTGCGCGCTCTTCGGCGGCGAGGCACACCCTCGCGCGCTCGGGCTCTTGCGCGCGCCGGGCGTCGCGGCGCCGCGCCACATCGCGCGCGGCGGCGCGGAGTGCGCACCATGAGCACCGACGCGCGCCTCGAACGATGGACCGCGCCACTCCCTGCACCACTGGCCGATCCCCGCGGCCACCCCAGCTTCGACGCGATCCGGACCGAGCTGGCCAAGCTCGAGTCGCCGACCGGTGGCGCGGTCGACTGGATCCGGGTCCGACGCAGCAGCGAGGGCTACCTCGCGGAGGTCGGGCGAGACCTCGTCGTGGGCGCCGCCCTCGCGTGCGCGCTCTCCGAGGGTGAGGGGCTCGTGGGCGTCGCGCTCGGCGCTCGGCTCGTCGCACGACTGCTCGACGAGCCGGCGCTCACACCGCCTCGCCCCCGGGCCCGCGCCAACGCCATCGCCACGTTCGCCGCGCGCGCCGAGATCGCGCTCGCGGCCGCTCGGGCGCCGAGCCGCGAGGGCCTGGAGGCGCTGGCCTCGGCCTGGGCCGCCCTCGAGGTCGCGGCGCGCCGCGTGCTCGGCGACGACGCGCCGAGCACGACCACGGTGCAGGAGCGCGCGCGGGCCGCCCTCTCCGCGTTGCCGGCTCCGGTCACGGCCGCGCCAGCGCCGCCGCCCCCACCGGTCTTCGCTCCTCCGCCCCCGCTCGTGTCCCCTGCAGGGGCGAGCCGTACGGAGCCCTCGCCCGACCGCGCAGAGCAGGTCCCCGCGTTCGTGCGCAGGATCGCAGGCCAGCTCGTGCCCGCGGCCGCGCTCGCACGGGCCCGATGCGCGCTGGAACCGGACGCGATGCGCTGGACGCTGGCCGCCCTGTACCTGCCGATCACGAGCGCCCCGGAGACGACGCGCGAGGCGCGCACCGCGCTGCCCGCGCCGCCGCGGCTGGTGCTCGAGGCTCTGGAGAAGCAGTCGGTGAGCGCACCGCCGGAGATCGTCGTGCGCGACGCGCTCGGCGCGCTCGAGCGGAGCCGCTTCGCGCTCGATCTGCACGCGCACCTCGCTCGGGCCCTCGATCGCGCGGGACCGTCCGGCGCCGCCGCCGCCGCCGTTCACCGCCACGAGGTGCGAGGCCTGCTCGGCCGCCTGCCCGAGCTGCTCGAGCGCGAGTTCGCCGACGGCACTCGGTTCGCCTCCGCGACCAGCCGCGCCCTCTTCTCGTCGTGGGAGGTGCCGGCCGCAGCCGCGTCGGACGAAAGCGGCGTCGATCCCGCCTCGGAGATCCGCGCACTCGGGCGCGCCGGCAAGATCGCGGACGCGCTCGCCCTGGGCGCACGCCAGCGCCGGAGCGCGGAGAGTGGACGCACACGCTTCGAGCTGACCCTCGCGATGGCGCAGATGGCCGAGGACGCGGGTGCGCTGCCGCTCGCGCTCGAGCTGCACGCGGACCTCGCGAGCGAGCTCGATCGACACGCCCTCGACGCCTGGGATCCCGAGCTCGCGACCCGGACGCTCCGGGCGTCGGTCCGCGCCCACGGCGCCGCAGCCGGAACGGGCTCGCAGGCGCTCTTCGGTCGCCTCGCGCGTCTGGACGCTCACGCGGCGCTCGAAGTCTCGAGGGCCCTGCACGCAACGCCGGCCCGGTCCGGCCGATGAGGAGGGGAGCGGGCCGAGAGGCGGCCCCGCCCCGAGCACGAGGAGCCCCACGTGAGCACGAAAGAACAGTCCGTCGCGCCGAAGGAGCGCGTGAACATCACCTACCGATCGGCGACCGGCGAGGCGCGCGAAGAGGTCGAGCTGCCGCTCAAGATCCTGGCCGTCGGCGACTACCGCGGGCGGACCGATGCGCGCCCGATCGAGGAGCGCAAGCCGGTCAACGTCGACAAGGACAGCTTCGATCAGGTGCTCCGAGAGCACGGGGTCGCGGTCGATCTCTGCGTGCCCAACCGGCTCGGTGCAGCGGACGCGGGCGAGCTCGACGTCCACCTCGCCATCCGGTCGATGAAGGACTTCGAGCCCGAGAGCATCGCGCGCGCGGTCCCCGAGATGGCCAAGCTCCTCGCGCTCCGCGAGCAGCTCGGCGCGCTCAAGGGACCTCTCGGCAACGTGCCGGCGTTCCGCAAGAAGCTCGCGGCACTCCTCGACGACGCCGGAGCCCGCCGCTCACTCGAGGCCGAGCTCGGCATCGAGACCGGGCACGACTGAGCGACCAAGCACCGACACACCGAGACACCTGGACAGGAGAACGAAGATGCACGCCCAGACCGCCCCCGCCCCGCTCCCCGGCTCCTCGAGCGACGCCGCCCCCTCCCTCCTCGACGAGATCCTCGCCGAGACCCACCTCCGCCCGGGCGACGAAGGCTACGAGATCGCCAGGAGCGGGGTCGGCGCGTTCGTGGCGGCGATGCTGGCGCCCACCCACCGCGGCGAGCGGATCGACAAGGTGCTGGTCGACGCGATGATCGCCGAGATCGATCGCAAGCTGAGCGCCCAGCTCGACGCGATCCTTCACGCCCCCGCGCTGCAGCGGCTCGAGTCGAGCTGGCGCGGCCTCAAGCACCTGGTCGACCGCACGGACTTCCGCGAGAACGTCCGCATCGAGCTCCTGTCGACCACCAAGGAGGAGCTCTCCGCCGACTTCGAGGACTGTCCGGAGATCACCAAGAGCGGGCTCTACCGACTGGCCTACTCGGCCGAGTACGGCACGTTCGGCGGTCAACCCTACGGGCTCGTGGTGGCCGACTTCGAGCTCGACCACGGTCCCGTCGACATCTCGATGCTCCGTTCGTGCGCGGCGGTGGCCGCCATGTCGCACGCCCCGTTCCTCTCGTCGGCGTCCTGTCGCTTCTTCGGCATCGAGAGCTGGACCGAGCTGCCGAAGCTCAAGGACCTGCAGGCGCTCTTCGAGGGGCCCCAGTACGCTCGGTGGCGCTCGTTCCGCGACGACGAGGACGCGCGCTACGTCGGCCTCACCGCATCGCGCATGCTGCTCCGCCTGCCCTACGGCGACGCGAGCGCCCCGGTCCGGGCGTTCCACTACGAGGAGACGCTGGACGCACACGGCGACTACCTCTGGGGATCGACCACCTTCGCTCTCGCCGCGCGCATCGCAGACAGCTTCGCCAGGTACCGCTGGTGCGCCAACATCATCGGTCCGCAGGCCGGCGGCGCCGTCGAGGCGCTCCCGCTGCACCAGTTCGACGCGATGGGCGAGGTCCAGACGAAGATCCCGACCGAGGTCGCGCTCACCGAACGCCGCGAATTCGAGCTCGCCGAGCAGGGCTTCATCGGCCTGGTGCATCGCAAGGGCTCGGACAACGCGGCATTCTTCTCGGCCAACTCGTGCCAGCGGCCCAAGAGCTTCGGCATCTCGGCCGAGGGCAAGCTCGCCGAGACCAACCACCGGCTCGGCACACAGCTGCCCTACGTGTTCGTGATCACGCGTCTGGCGCACTACCTCAAGGTGCTGCAGCGCGAGCAGATCGGGACCTGGAAGGAGCGCGCCGACCTCGAGCGCGAGCTGAACAAGTGGATCTCGCAGTACGTCGTCGACATGGAGAACCCCGAGCCCTCCGTGCGCTCGCGCCGCCCGCTCCGCCAGGCGCACGTCGTCGTCGAGGACGTCGCGGGCCAGCCCGGCTGGTACCGCTGCGGTCTGCGCGTGCGCCCGCACTTCAAGTACATGGGGGCGTCGTTCACGCTCTCGCTCGTCGGCAGGCTCGACAAGCAGTGAGCGGCCGTCGAGCGGGCGGGCGGCTCAAGGATCGCGGGTGAGCGCGAGCGAGCGCAGCGCCGCGCCCGGGTGAGCGACGATGCCGATCCCGACACGGACGTCCGGGTCCACGAGATCGAGGGCGGCGCAGCCGGAGAGCTCGCCCGCCGTGAAGGTCCCGTCGGCCCGACGCGCGATGCGGAGGTCCCCATCTCGGCGGGGCGCAGCGCACGCACCGGCCGCGACGGTGGCGTCCGTCACCACGATCGTCGCGAGCGGCTCGCCGTGTGGGCCGGTCAGGCCCCCGGCGTACGCGGCGCGCGCGCCGCTCGAGGCGGGGGAGCGCCTCAG
>JBGAQA010000098.1:0-23878 GCA_044220955.1 Sandaracinaceae bacterium | reverse complement strand
TCTCGCTCGAGGTCGCCCGCGCCGCGAACGATGCCCCGATGACGCAGTGCGCCGGGGGCAGTAACGGGGGCAACGAGGGGCCGCCTGACGGAAGTGCCTGGAAAACAGGCTCGGAAGGATGGGCGTTGCAGGACTTGAACCTGCGACTTCGACCGTGTGAAGGTCGCACTCTACCGCTGAGTTAAACGCCCGAGGAGACCGTCCCCGACGGATCGGGGACGCAGTTGGTACCAAGGTTCGCCGGGCCGAGCAAGCATCGGCCTCCCGGCCCTCACCCTGTCCCTCTCCCGCGAAGTGGGCGGCGGGACCTGGCTCGGCCGGGCGCGCTCAGGCCTTGGCCTTGAGCTTCTTGGCGAGGATGTCGCCGAAGGTGCCGAAGCCCTTCTGCGAGGCCTCGCGGCGGTAGTCCTGGATCGCGCGACGCTCCTCGTCCTGCGCGAAGCCCTTGCGCGAGAAGCGCCAGCCGCCGTCGCGGTCGAGGCCGACGACCTTGACGTCGATCTCCGTGCCGATCGGGAACTTCTTCCGGTGGTCGGTGCCGCGCTCCGTGCCCATCTCCGCGTTGGGGATGAAGCCGCGGCCGCGCTTCCCGATGATGCCCTCGATCTGGCAGTAGAGGCCGTGGCTCTCGATGCGCTCGACCTTGACCTTGAGGTGCGCCCCGGGGCGAACGGCCTTGCCGCCGCTCATCGCGGCCGCTTCCAGGGTGCCCTCGAGGAACGCCTTGGCGTCCTCGCCCGTCAGGCGCGAGAGCGAGATGCGGTGGCCCTTGACGTCGATGCGCTCGACGACGACCACGATCTCCTCGCCCTCCTTCACCTTCTCGCTCGCGTGCCGGAGGTCGCGCCCGAGCTCGGTGATGTGGAGCAGGCCCTCGACCCCCGGCAGGATCTCCACGAAGGCCCCGAACTCGGTCGTGCGCGTGATCTTGCCCTTGTGCGCCGTGCCCTCCGCGACGCCCTCGAGCAGCGTGTGCCAGGGATCCGGCTGCACGGCCTTCATCGAGAGAGCGATGCGGTCCGACTTGCGGCGCTCCTCGCGCCGGGACTCGCGCGGATCGACCTGCTCGGCGTCGCCGCCGCCCTTGCGCTCGCGGTCGCGCCGCGGCGGCGGGCCCTCGCCGATGCGGATGATCTGCACGTCGACCACGTCGCCGACCTTCGCGGCTTGCTCGGGTCGCACGCTGCGGTCCCAGCTGACCTCGGACATGTGCACGAGGCCCTCGACGCCGCCGATGTCCACGAAGATGCCGAACTCGCGCACCTGCGTGACGCGGCCCTTCATCTTCATGCCCGGCGAGAGCGACTTGCGCAGCTCCTTGGCCCGCTTGCGCGCCTCGCGCTCGAGGATGCTGCGTCGCGAGACGACGACGCCCTGCTGCCCGCCCTTGGCGGCCTGCACGGAGAACTCGAGGCGCTGACCGATCATCGAGTCGGCGCTCTCGAGGTGCTCGAGCGTCAGGCCCGAGACAGGACAGAACGCGCGGAGGCCCTCCACCAGGACGTCGAAGCCGCCCCGGTTGTAGCCGAACACGATGCCGAACACGCGGCGGTGCTCGTCGCGCGCCTTGGCGAGGACCGCGCGCGCCTCCGCCTTGATGATCGAGCGATTCGAGATCGCCATCGTGCCGTTCTCGGCGACCGACGCGACCCGTCCGCGGAAGACCTCGCCGACGACGAGGGGCGGCTCCTCGGAGGCGGCCTCGTGCGCCGCGGACTCCTCGTGCGCATGTGCGTCGTGCGCCGCCGCGTCGCCCCCGGCCGAGCTCGGGCTGACCTCCTCTTCCGCGTGCGCCGCGCCCGCTTCGGCGCCCGTCTCCGGGGCCTGCTCCGCGGCCGCGTCCTCGGGCGCGCCCTCGACGGGCACCTGATCCGCGACGCCCGCGTCGGCCGCGGCGGCTTCGCCCTGCTCGTGCTCCGGCTCCTCCGGCTCGGCGGGCGCGACCGGCAGCGCGCGCGGCTCGTTCGCCTGCGCGAACGCGATGCCGCGCCCGAAGAGGTCGATGACCGAGACGCCGTGATCCACGGACACTACGCGGCCACCCACGATCTCGCCGGCCGTGAACGGGCTCTTGCCGCGCGCGTGGCCGTAGACCGGCGCGTGGTCGAAGAAGCGCGCGAGGGGCAGATCCTTGCGGTGCTCCGGTCGCGGCGCGTGATCGCCGCCCTCCGGACGCGGGCCGCCCTCGGCGCTGGCGCCCTCGCCGGCGCCCTTCTTCTTGCGCCGCCGGCGGCGCTTCTTCTTGCCTTCGCCCGGCGCTCCGCCCTCGGCCGACTGCTCGCCCGCGGAGCTCGCCTGGCCCTCGCCCTCGCCCTCGGCGTCGCCCTCGCCCTCCCCTTCGTCATGCGCCTCGGCGGCGTGCGCGTCCTGCGTCGCGTGCGTGTGGTTGGAGGTCTCGGGTGCTTCGACGGGAGCGCTCGCGGGGGCGTGCGTCGTCTCGTCGCTCGTGGTGTCGGGCTGGTCGGCCATTTGGGGGGCGGCAGCCTAAGGCGCAGGCAAATCGCAGTCAAACGCCGAAACGCAGGCCGACCGGAGTGCTCGCCGCGGCGCCCCCCCCGGGACGAGAGGCGCTGCGGAGCGATCCGGCGCAATCGAGGCCGCGCTTCAGGCCGACGAGAGCGTCCGCGCGAGCGCCGGCCACTCGGCGAGGAGCGCGGCCGCCTCCGCGCGACCGAGCGCGTCCGCTCGCAGCACGTCGTCACCGAGCGCGGCCGCCGCGCGCGCGAGCAGCTCGAGCGCGAGCGCGAGCGCGACCTTCGCTCCGGACTTCTCGAGCTTCTCGACCGCGCGGACGACCTGGACGAGGTAGGTGCCGTCCGGAAGAGCCGCGATGGCGACGCACGCGAGCGCCGCGGCGCCGAGCGTGACCGTGCCGGTGGCGCCCGCTGCACCTGATCCTGCGCCAGCGACGCCATGATCGAGCGGCGCGCGTCGTGGCTCGCCGCGATCCTCTGTGCCGAGGCCATCGCCGCGACCGCGTTCGCCGCTCGCGCGACCCTCCTGTGGCCGGACACCAGCACCCGCACGACCACGTTCGTCGTGGAAGCGCTCATCGCGCTGACGATGCTCGTCGCGATCGCGAGGTGCGCGCGCCGCCCGCGCCCCGTCGGTCCCTCGTTCCGCGGCGTCGAGCTCGTCCCAGGCGTGAGTGTGGCAGCGACCGATGCCCGGACCGCGACCTATCGCAACGCCGAGGCGCCCGCGACGCGCGTGCGCATCGTCGCCTCGCCGACGCCAGAGGCCGTCGCGACCACGGTGATCCTCGGCGCGCTCGGCGCGTGCGGCGCAGAGCTGATGCTCGCGCTGCCCACGTCGGCCGCCTCGCTCGCTCGGCCGAGGGACGCCGCCGCACTCCTTCTGCTTCACGCTTTCGGGCTCTCGATCACGTCTCTCAGCATCATCGGGCGGCGTCTCGTCATCGACGTCGACGCAAGCGCGCGCCGCTTCGAGGTCGCTCGCTTTTGGCTCGGGCCGCGCGTGGTGCCGCTATCCGATGCCTCGCGCATCGAGGTCGTGCCGGTCGACCACGACCGAAACGGAACCGGAGCACGTAACGTCGTCGTCGACGGCGTCGTCGTCACGACGGAGTGGTCCCTCACGACCCGCCAGCTCGGCACCGTCGTGCGCCTCGTGGCCGCATGCGTCCAGGGCGCGCGCGCTGTCGAGCACGGCGACCCCGAGCCGCACGGAGTCCTTCGCCCGATCCGCCGCCGCGTCCTCGCGCTCGCAACGCTGGCCGCGCTGGCGTTCGGCGCCATCTGGCTCGCGCGGCCCTGACCCGCGCTACGCTCGCGGCATGTGCCGCAACATCAAGCTGCTCTTCCACTTCGATCCGCCGGCGACCGAGGACGAGATGCGCGCGTCCTCGCTGCAGTACGTGCGCAAGGTGAGCGGGTTCACCAAGCCGAGCGACGCCAACGAGGCCGCGTTCGAGCGCGCGGTCGGCGAGATCACCGCCATCACGCGGCGCCTGCTCCTCGAGGAGCTCGAGACGAAGGGACAGCCGCGCAGCCGCGAGGTCGAGCGCGCGCGCGCCAAGCAGCGCGGCGAGGCCCGCGAGGTGCGGATCCGGGCCCGGATCCTGGGCGCGCCCTGAGCTACTTGCGTCCATGCGAATGACGGCATATAGACTCGCCCGTGGACGCGGTCACGCAGGGAGCGACGTCGCGCTGGGAGCTCTACCGGCTCCTCGGTGATCCGTTCCGGCTGCGGCTCCTCGCCCTCGCGCGCGAGGAGGAGCTGGCCGTGGGCGAGCTCGCCGAGCTGCTCGGCGAGTCGCAGCCGAACGTGAGCAAGCACGTCGCCGTGCTGCGACGCGCGGGGATCGTGTCGGTGCGCAAGCAGGCCACGCGCGTGTTCGTGCGGCCCTCGGACGAGCTGCGCGAGGACGTCGTCGTCGCCGACGCGATCCGCGCCGGGCGCGAGCTCGTGGAGCGCGACGGATCGCTGCGCCGCCTCGGCGAGATCGTGCGCGCCCGCGACGAGCAGGCGCGCGAGCTCTTCTCGCGCGGCGAGAGCGAGCTCGATCCCGAGACGCTGCCGCCCGAGCTGCCCGCGTACCTCTCGGCGCTCGCGCCGCTGATCCCGCACCGCGCGCTGGCGATCGAGATCGGTACCGGCGACGGACGCCTGCTCGACGCGCTCGCCCCCATCTTCGACCGCGTCATCGCGTGCGACCGGAGCCAGGCGCAGCTCGACCGTGCGAGCAAGCGCGTGCGCGCGCACGGCTACGCCAACGTCGAGCTCGTGCGGGGCGACCTCGACGACGCGAGCGCGCGCAAGCGCCTCGGCAAGGACGCGGCGGACGTGGTCTTCGCGGCGCGCGTGCTCCACCACGCGCCGCGCCCGGAGAAGACGCTGGCCGCGCTCGCGGGCCTCGCGCGCCCGGGCGGCACGGTCGTGGTGATCGACTACGCCGCGCACGAGGACGAGCGCATGCAGCGCGCGCACGCCGACCTCTGGCTCGGCTTCTCGCACGAGGACCTGCGAGGCCTGGTGAAGAAGGCGGGCCTCACGCGCCCCGAGGTGCGCCGATTGCCCCGGGCCCTGGTCGCGCTAGGCCGCGGGCCCGACGCGCACCTCGACTGGCAAGTGCTCGTGTGCCGCCGCAACGATTCCTGATCCGATCCGAGTGCCCGGCGGAGCCGGGCCGAACCATCGTACGAAAGAGAGAGAAGCGAACATGCAGACCCAGAGCAGCGACTCCAAGAAGACCGTGCAGAACCACGCGCCCCTCAACCAGACCAGCAAGTACAAGGTCGCCGACATCACGCTCGCCGCGTGGGGCCGCAAGGAGATCGAGATCGCCGAGACCGAGATGCCCGGCCTCATGTCGATCCGCGCCGAGTACAAGGCGAGCCAGCCGCTCAAGGGCGCGCGCATCGCCGGCTGCCTCCACATGACCATCCAGACCGCGGTGCTCATCGAGACCCTCAAGGATCTCGGCGCCGAGGTGACGTGGACGAGCTGCAACATCTTCTCGACGCAGGACCACGCGGCGGCGGCGATCGCGGCGACGGGCGTGCCGGTCTTCGCGTGGAAGGGCGAGACCGAGGAGGAGTACAACTGGTGCATCGAGCAGCAGCTGAACGCGTTCGAGGGCACTGGGCCTTCTGGAAAGAGCGTGGGCCCGAACATGATCCTCGACGACGGCGGTGACCTCACCGTGCTCGTCCACGAGAAGCGCCAGGATCTGCTCCCGCAGATCTTCGGCCTCTCCGAGGAGACGACGACGGGCGTGCACC
Organism: Sandaracinaceae bacterium; assembly: GCA_044220955.1. Lineage (GTDB taxonomy): Bacteria > Myxococcota_A > Polyangia > Polyangiales > Sandaracinaceae > JBBSAT01. The sequence goes on along the minus strand of JBGAQA010000098.1, from coordinate 18,134 downwards.
GCCTCTACGAGATGCAGAAGAAGGGCACGCTCAAGCTGCCCGCGATCAACGTCAACGACTCCGTCACGAAGTCGAAGTTCGACAACCTCTACGGCTGCCGCCACTCGCTGGTCGACTCGATCATGCGGGCGACCGACGTGATGCTCTCGGGCAAGATCGCCGTCGTCTGCGGCTACGGCGACGTGGGCAAGGGCTCGGCGCAGTCGCTGCGCGCGCAGTCGGCGCGCGTCTGGATCACGGAGGTCGATCCGATCTGCGCGCTCCAGGCCGCGATGGAGGGCTACGAGGTCGTCACGCTCGACGAGGCCTGCGACAAGGCCGACATCTTCGTCACCGCGACGGGCTGCTGCGACGTCATCACGTTCGAGCACATGAAGCGGATGAAGAACAACGCCATCGTCTGCAACATCGGCCACTTCGACAGCGAGATCCAGGTCGCCGCGCTCCTCGACCCGAAGAACAAGGTCAAGGAGACGAACATCAAGCCGCAGGTCGATCACTTCGAGTTCCCGGACGGCAAGAAGATCATCCTGCTCGCGCGCGGCCGCCTCGTGAACCTCGGCTGCGCCACGGGCCACCCGAGCTTCGTGATGAGCTCGAGCTTCTCGAACCAGACGCTCGCGCAGATCGCGCTCTTCACCGAGCCCAAGAAGTACGAGCGCGGCAAGGTGTACGTGCTCCCGAAGGCGCTCGACGAGAAGGTCGCGTACCTGCACCTCGCCAAGCTCGGCGCCAAGCTGAGCAAGCTGACGCCGGCGCAGGCGGAGTACCTCGGCGTGAAGGTCGAGGGCCCGTTCAAGGCCGAGCAGTACAGGTACTGACGGGAAAGCCCTCTCCCTCGACAAGGGAGAGGGTTGGGTGAGGGAGCGGCGCGCGGGCGAAAGCTCGCGCGCCGTTCGCGCTCGACGCGTACGATCGGCGCGTGACCCGGCGAGCCAAGATCGGGATCGGGACCGGCGTCGCCCTGACGCTCGTCACGGCGCTCGTCGTCGCCTGGCTCTGGCTCCCGGGCCTCATCGCCCAGCGCACGCTCGGCCTGCTCGGTGTGGTCTGCGAGCCGGTGTCGATCGAGGTCGCGCCCGATCTCTCGCACGCCTCGATCGCGCGGACCGAGTGCCGGTTTCCCGCCGGCCCGATCGCGAGCATCACCCTCTCGCGCGGGGCCGAGGTCGCGCTCCGCGATCTGCGCCCGCGCACGATCGAGGTGCCCATGCTCGCGGTGAACCCGCGCGAGATCGAGCTCGCGGGGACCGCGACCGCCGTCCTCGTGACGGGCGAGACGCCGGACCCGCTGCGCCGCGTCCTCGTGGCGCTGGCCCGCGTCGCTGCGCGAACCGACATGCCCGAGCGCGTCCGCGTCGGCGAGATCGACCTCGGGCGCGGTGACTCCGTGATCGTCACGCGCGACCTCGTCGTCGCCCACGGAGCGGGCACGTTCGACGTCGCCCTCCCCTCGCTCGGACCGCCGCCCTACCACGGGCGTGGCGTGGACTGGACGCTCGGCGTGAACGACATCGAGGTCCACGCGACACCCGACTCCGCGATCGTCACGGGCCACTTCGACGTCGACGCGAACATCCTCTCGTTCCGCGTCACCCGCACGATCGCGTTCCGGCTCACGGGGCGGGATCTCGACGACGCCTCCGCCGACTACGACCTCTGGATCGAGCCCTCGGCCGAGCTGACCTGGCTCCAGCAGCACGGCCAGGCGCTGCTCGACGAGATCCGCGCCGCGGGCGGCGTGCGCGAGGCGATGCACGAGCGCCGCGAGGAGCGCGCCGCCGAGCGGACCGAGGCCGTCCACGATCTCCGCGAGCGGCTCGACCGCCGGGTCGAGGAGCTGCGCTCGCGCGAGGCGTCGCCGCCTCCCCGATCCGAGCCGCCCCGCTAGCTCAAGTTTTGAACACGCTCAACAACAGGACACAGGGTGTGTTCAAGAATCTACCGCCACAAATGCTGGAACGACATGAAAACGACGAGTTGAACGCTGGCCCTGTGGTTGCACAGCGTGTCGCCCATGACGAAGCGCGCACTGGTCCTTCTGAGCATCGTGGCGGCTGGCTGTGCAGGACAGGGCAGCAGCTCGTCCTCCGCGACGGGTGAGCTGAGCATCCAGGAAGGTCAGGGTACGGCCAGCGGCTATTTCATCGATCACTCCCAGGCCGACCTCGGGCGCGTCGACTTCAACAGCCGCTTCGTGGACACGAACGTGCTCGACATCGAGCTGCGCTTCCACGGGATGAGCATCACGGCGGTCGTGGACTTCGACAGCGGCGTGATCGAGCACGACGGGTTCGCGTCGGACAACGGCGCCAGCACCCAGATGCTCGAGGACGACCGTGCCCTCGTCCTCGCGTTCGCACACGCGCTCGACGGACGCGGCAGCCACGTGTCCGAGGCGGTCCAGCGGCTGCGCTCGTTCTCGAGCACGTGGGCCGAGTACCCGACGACGGTCGAGCTGCAGGGCATCTCGCTCATGGACGTCGACCGCGGCTACACGTCGATCTGCTGGGCGCTGAACACGTATCAGGCAGCCTCGCACGACTGCACGTGGAACTGCCCCTGGTACAATCCCTTCTGCAGCAACAGCGTCAACTCCTGGTGGACCGACTCGACCACGCTCGACTACGCGTACGTGAGCATGCATGGCGCTGGCCCCTGCAACGACGGCACGTACTTCCTGAACAGCAGCGGTCAGTGGCAGTGCTACGAGCCCTCGCACGTCGCGACGGTCGAGCAGGCGTACGGCAACTGCATGGGTCGCTGCGGGTCGGGCTGCGGCTCCGACACGCAGTTCACCTGGGACTGCCTGTACCACGACGAGTGTGTTCGCGTTGGACACGACACGGCGGCGGCATCGTGCGACGATCAGTTCACTTCGACGACCGATGACTGGGCTGCTGCACCGGACTGTCTCTGATCGCTGGAGCCCGACGTGAACGGCGCCCCGGTCGCACGCGGCTGGGGCGTCGCCGCGTCCGTCGCGGTCGCCGCGCTCGCGCTCTTCGTGTGGCGGGGGCGTGGTGGGACGGATCCAGTCGATCCAGGCGGGGCAGAACCGGTGCATGGCCCGACGGCGGTCGAGCGGCCACCGACGCGCGAGCCGACGCCAACGCCACCGCCGCCGCGCCAAAGAGACCACGCGCCCCCCGCCAGTGCACCGCCGCTCGGCCCGTCGCCCCCACCGCCGGGCACGGGCTGGGACGACCCCAGCGACGGCCTCGATCTGCCACCTCCGGCGCCCGCGACCCCGGGGCAGCCCGTCAGCCGCGAGCCCGAGCGCGTGCCCACGCCCCGCGAGACGATCATCGAGCAGCGAGAGGCGGGTCTGGTCCTGATCGACAACACGATCGAGCGACTGCGATCGGAGGCTGAAGCGTTCGAGCGCGACGGCGACTCCGAGGCGGCAGCGCGCGCCCGGGTCCGCGCCGAGCGGTCGGTGGCCCTGCGTGCACGCCGGGCCGAAGAGCTCGAGACGCTGCGCGCGGGCGGCGCCCTACCCTCGACCGACCTCGAGGGCAGCGGGGGCCTCGAGTGATGCGTGGGCCGACGTTCGCCCTGGTCGTGCTGCTCGGGGCGTGCACGGAGGGCCCGAGCGCGCGCGCGAGTGAGACCGATCTGGCCGCGGCGCGGGCGGCCGTCGTCGACGTCTTCACGGCCGTGCAGGCGAACGACTGCGCCGCGCTACGGACGCTGATGCCGCGCATCGACTCCGAGGCGGCGTGCGCGGAGGAGATCGGGGAGTGGCGCGAGCACGGCCTCGACCGCTTCGAGATCCTCTCCGTGGAGCAGGACGGGCGCGATCCGAGCGCCTTCATCGTGCGAACCCGGCTCATGCAGCAAGGTGGCCGCGAGCGGCAGCTGATGGTGCGCACCCTGCGCGACGGGGATCGATGGCGCGTGATGCTCTGATGCTCGCGTGCACGGTCGTGCTCGCGGGCTGCAACCCCGAGCTCGACGTCGCGCGGCACACGGAGGCGGTGGTGTCGGGCACGCCCTCGAGCGACCCGGCCGTCGTGGCCATCGTCGCCCGCCGCACACGCTGCGAGAGCGACGACACCACCACGCTGTGCAGCGGAACGCTGATCGCGCCGCGCGCGGTGCTGACCGCGGCGCACTGCTTCGACAGCGCACCCACGGCCGATCTCGAGGTGTTCTTCGGCAGCGTCGTCGGCAGCAGCGGCGCGTTCGTGGTGGTGCGGAGCTACACCACCGACCCGATGTACGACCGAGCGACGAACGAGCACGACGCCGCCGTCGTGGTGCTCGCCGAGGATGCCCCCGTCGCGCCGCGAGCGCTCGGCGCGGGCACCATCGAGGACGTCGCGCCGGGGGGGAGCGTGCGCGCCATCGGCTTCGGCGAGACGGGACCGCGCGGCGCCGACCTCGGCACTCAGCGCGATGGGACGATGACGCTCGGCTCGGTCCGCGGGACCTCCTTCGACACCGTGCCCGGCCCTGCGATGACGTGCCGGGGTGACAGCGGTGGGCCCGTGCTCGCGACGATCGGCGGGGGCGAGGTCCTCGTCGGCATCACGTCGCGCGGGGACGCGGCATGCGCTGCCTCGGCGTTCAACGTGCGGCTCGACGCGGTGATGGGCTCGTTCGTCCAGCCGGCGCTCGACGCCATCGGTGGACTGCCGCCCGCGTGGCCCGCGAGCGCGCCGTCGATCGCGTCGCTGCCGACGTACGCGTGCACGACCGACGCGGACTGTCCGGCGCTGCTCTCGTGCGCCCAGGATCTGGCTGGCCGCGCGCGCTGCGTCCTGCCGAGGCTCGGCCCCGGCAGCTTCGGCGGGTCGTGCACCCGCGACGCGGAGTGCGGCGAGCCGGGTGGCGCGTGCGCGCGGGTGTGGCCGGGCGGGGCCGACGCCTGCCACTGCTTCGCGGCGAGCATGCCGCCGCCGCTCGACGACGCCGGTGCGCTCGGCGACGCGGGGACGGCTCCGGGCCGCGGCTGTTCGATCGGCGGGGGGCGCCGCCCGGCGCCTCTCGCGGCGCTCGGCTCTCTCGGACTCCTCATCCTGCTCCGCCGCGCCCGTACCCGGCGAGCGTCCGGCGCAACGTCCTCACGACGACGTTCTCGCTGAGGCCATCGCTCACGACCGCTCGCTATCGCCTTCGCTCGGGCATACTCGCCCGCATGGTCCACGCCTGGCACGACCTCCCGAACCCCGAACACGGCATCGAGACCGGGGTGAACGTCGTCATCGAGATCCCCAAGGGCAGCAAGGTCAAGTACGAGCTCGACAAGCCCTCGGGCATGCTGCGCGTCGACCGCGTGCTCTACAGCTCCGTGCACTACCCGGCGAACTACGGGTTCCTGCCGCGCAGCTACTGCGACGACGGCGACCCGCTCGACGTGCTCGTGCTCGGAAACGAGGCCGTGCACCCGCTCTCGATCATGCGCGCGCGCGCCATCGGCGTGATGCGCATGGCCGACGAGGGGAAAGGCGACGACAAGATCATCGCCGTGCACGTCCACGACCCCGCGTTCGAGCAGTACAAGGATCTGAACGAGATCCCGAAGCACACCTGGCGGGAGATCCGGCGCTTCTTCGAGGACTACAAGATCCTCGAGAACAAGAGCGTGATCGTGGACGACATGGTCGGCGCGGCCGAGGCGAACGCGGTGATCCGCGCGGCGCTGCGCCTCTATCAGGAGCAGGAGAACAAGCTGCGCGGCTGGGGGTGATGCGCGCGGCCCCTCACCCCGACCTCTCCCCGTTCCGGGGAGAGGGAGATCCGACGCGCGTCTCGATGTTCCCTCGCCCACGAAGTGGGAGAGGGTCAGGGTGAGGGCGGCAGCTACCAGCGGTAGCACATCCGCTCGGTGCTCCCCGGGCTGCACGCGTAGCCGCTCGGGCACGTGAGGAACTCCGGCGAGCGGCCCTCGACGCAGCGGACGAACTGCGTGCGGCCACGGCGGCACGTGTACTCGGTGATGCCGCTCCACGGCCCGCACGTGCTGCGCGCCGCCGCGCCACAGTCGCTCGGGTCCACGCGGTAGCCGCTCGCGCACGCCTCGAGGGACTCGCCCATCGCGCCGATCCGGACTCCGCGCCCCGTCGCGTCGCACCAGCCGCAGCCGGGCAGCGCCGTCGCGGCCTCGCAGCTCGCCTGCAGGCACGGGTTGGCCGGATCCGAGGGCGGCGGCGGCGACATGCCCGCGTCGGACGGCATCCAGCTCGCGTCGACCGGCGGCGGCGGGCCCGCGTCGACCGGCGGCGGCGGCGTGCTCCCGTCGCCGAGCGTCTCGCCCCAGCGGCGCACCGTCGCGTCGATCTGCGAGCGCACGCGGTAGACGCGGCCGAACTCGTCCGGCCCGCGGTCGCCGCCGTAGTAGCCGCTGTTCGTCGAGATCACGAGGCCCTCGTTCGTCATCGTCGGCCCGCCGGAGTCTCCGGGGCAGAGCACCGCCGTCGTCGTGCCCCAGCTCGTGCGGAACGACTGCTTCGAGAACGAGCCGCCGCCGCCGCGGTACTGGCAGCCGTAGCCGTAGATCGTGACGGGCGTCCCGCGCGCGGGCTCGCTCGTCACGAGGCCGGCGGGCGTGGCCACGTCGGCGGGGACGGCGCTCGACAGCTGCATGAGCGCGACGTCCGTCTGTCCGATCACCTCGGAGGGCCCCATGTACGCGGCGATGCGCTGGATGCGGTACGTGCGGCTCTCGCCGCGCGCGCGCCGCACCTCGAACGTGCCGTAGTTACCGACGGTCTCGCGCGACGTGTAGTCGACGCAGTGCGACGCGGTGATGACGAGGCGCGGGCCCACGAGCGTGGCGGTGCACGCGCCGCCGCCCATCTGCATCGAGCCGACCTCCGGCCGCTCGAAGGTGTACGTGCCGCCGACCAGAGGCTCCGCTGCGAGGTCGCTCGGCGGGCGGCTCCGCGCGGGGAGCTCCGTGTTGCACGCGGGGACGAGGAAGAGGAGCGCGAGGACGAGCGGACGCGTTCGCATGAAGACCCTCGGACGTTGGAGCTGCGCCGCGCGAGATTGCGCGCGCACTGCTCTGGTAGTCGCGAGCCGCGCGGATCAATCACTCGATCTTTTCTTCGGGCGAGCGTGATTGGTCCGTCGCGCACTGCGCCACTAGGTCCGCGAGACGAGGAGGTCGTGATGCGGAATCGACGGAGCCTGGAGAGAGTCGTGGCGTGCTCGATGGTGCTTGCGGGCTGCAGCGCGGGGCTCTCGCCCAGGAGCAACGGCGGCTCGAGCGAGCCGCTCATCGACGGCACCTACACGTTCGAGCGGCCCGAGGTCGGCAACATCGACGGATGCACCGCGACGCTCGTCGGCGAGCGGCTCGTCGTGACGGCCGCGCACTGCGTGGACTTCACCGCCGAGGACGGCCCCGGCCGCTACAACACCTTCGTCGTCGACGACGGACGGAGGCAGTTCTCCTACACCGTCGATCGCGTCGCCGTGCTCGGCTACGACCCGGGCGACGACGACGTCGCGCTCTTGCACCTCGCGGTCGCGGTACCCGCGAGCGTCGCGACGCCCGCCCCGATCGGTACCTCGATGCCGGCGCGTGGGCAGACCCTCTCGACGTACGGCTACGGCTGTCAGGAGCGCGACTCGGGGAGCGGTCCGTTCCGCAAGCAGCGGCTCGAGCACACGATGGGAGAGGACACGTACAACCTGTGTCCAGGCGACTCCGGCGGCCCCACCTTCTCTCCCGACGGCCACGTCCTGTTCGTCAACAGCGCGTACATCGTCGGCGACGGCACCGACATCTTCGGCGACGTCGTCCGCAACGCATCGCGGCTCTCCGAGCAGGCCGCGCGCTGGGGCGAGACCCTGGCGACCGAGGGCGCACCGCCGACGGACCCGGGCAGCCCCCCCGCCGATCCGGGCGCCCCGCCGGGCGACCCGGGCGACCCGGGTGCCCCGCCGACCGATCCCGGCACCGATCCCGGCACCGATCCCGGCACCGACCCGGGGACCGATCCGGGCGCCCCACCGTCGGACTGCATGGCCGCGACCACGTGCGAGGAGGCGACCCCCCTGTCGGGATGCGGATGGTGCGGCGCCACCGGCCGGCCGGTGAGCGTGGACGGATGCGGCTACCCGATCGACGAGTGCCCCGGCGATTTCCGATTGAATCCAGAGGATTGCGACGGCGCGACGGGTGCGAGCGGCTGCACCTGCGCGGACGGGATCTCGTTCGACTGCGGGGGCGAGGCCCTGTACTGCCCCTTCGGCTCGTTCTGCATCCCGGGCGAGACCGCGCTCGAGTGCTGGATGGCCTTCTGACGTTCGCCTGAGCGCTCACCACGGAGGTCCCGGACGGGAGCGGGCGCTAGCCCGTGGACGGAAGGGGCCGGAGAGGTGAGCCGATGCAATTCGGAAGAAAAAGTGAGCCCCGCGTTGATTGGTTCTGCCTCCTGCGTCCCACTGTAGACTCGCGGTGCGATGGGGCGCCGCGCCGGAGGAGGTTCCATGGACTCGGGGCTCGTATCGACCGAGCGAGAGCAGGCGCGACTCACGCATGGTGCCGAGCCCGGGGGCGTCGCGCCGGCCGATGACGTCACGCTCGCCGTACAGGGCGACCGCGGCGCCACCGAGCGCGTCCTGCGCGAGCTGGCGCCGCGCGTGTTCGACACCGTGCGCGCGATCTACGGACCGCGGAGCGCCGACGTGGACGACGCGGTGCAGGAGTCCCTGGTCGCGCTGGTGAAGGCGCTACCGCACTTCGAGCGCCGCTCGAGCCTCGGCCACTACGCCTCGCGCATCGCCGCGCGCACGGCCATCTCGGCGAGGAGACGCGCTCGGGCGTGGACGCGCCCCGACGACTCCTTGATCCAGATCCTGGCGGACACGACGACGAAGCAGCCCTACCGCCAGCTCGTGCTCGAGCGGCGGCGCGCGATGGTGCGGATGCTGCTCGACGAGCTGCCGGTCGTTCAGGCCGAGGCCCTGGCGCTCCGGTTCTGCGTGGGCCTCTCCATGGAGGAGGTGGCCGAGGCGACCGGCGCACCGCTCAACACCGTCTACAGCCGGCTGCGCCTCGCCAAGGGCGCGCTCCGCGAGCGCATCGCGAAAGACCCCGTCCTCTCGGACCTATTGCCAGAGACCGACCGATGACCCGACGCCGCCCTCACATCCAGCTCGCACCCATGCCGCCGAAGGCCGCGCCGCCCCGCCGCGCCGCGCCCCAGGGCCCGCCGCCGCCGCCGGAGCGGACGGCGGAGACGGCGCTGCCCGATCAGCTGCTGCCCGGCGAGCGCCTCGTCGATCTCGCGCGGGGCCGCGGCCAGACCAGCCTGCCGGTCGGCTCGATGCTCGACGCCTCCCCCGAGGCGCTCGACGAGCTCGAGCACATCGCTTCCTTCGACGACGAGCGCGACGCGCAGCGGCGCTCCCGCGCCTACTTCGAGCGGCTGGAGGTGGCGATCGACGGGGCGCTGGCGACGCTCGACGAGGAGCGCCGCTTCAGGTGACGGGAGCCCGGCCGCGCGCGGACGCGGCCCCCCGAGGCGCGCCGACGAGATCTCGGTCGCGCCTCAGTCGCGATCGGCCAGCGCGAGCTTCGCCGCGCGCAGACCGATCATCATGCTCGGCGCGTTGAGCGCCGACACGGGCGTCGTCGGCATCACCGACGCGTCCGCGACACGCAGGCCCGGCACGCCGCGCACGCGGAGCGACGTGTCCACGACGCTCGCCTCGTCGGTGCCCATGCGGCACGTGCCGGCGAAGTGGTACGTGGTGATCAGGTTCGTCTGCACGTAGCGGGTGATCGCCTCGCGGGTCTTGACCCGCGAGCCCGGCAAGAGCTCGCGCGCGCCCACGTCCGCGAGGCCCCCGGCCGCGGCGATCTTCCGCGCGTGGAGCACGCCTCGGACGAGCGTGTCGAGGTCGTCGGGGTGCGCGAGGTAGCGTGGGTCGAGCCGCGCCGGCGCGTGCGGATCGGGCGAGCGCAGCGTGAGGGTGCCGCGGCTCTTGGGCTTGCCGAGGATCACGATGATGCCGAGCAGGTGCTCGACGAAGCGCTGGACCGGCGGGAGCGCGAACGCCGCCGCGACGGCGGTCCGGATCACGCGCTTGCCGCGCCCGCCGTAGAGCGCGGGCGGCAGCGCTTGCCCGGGCAGCACGCGCTGGGCGGCCTCCTTCATCGCCGAGCGCGCCGGCCAGAACACGTAGCAACTGTCGCTCTGACCCGCAGGGAGGTCGGCCTCCGGTCGTGTGCGGAAGAACGAGTAGAGCTGCGGCGCGAAGAAGTCGACCTCCGCCGCCGCGCGATGGAACGTGGGCACGTTGGGGTGATCGTGGAGGTTCGCCCCGACGCCGCGCCGATCCGACGCCACCTCGATGCCGAGCGCCGAGAGAGCGCGGCCGTCGCCCACGCCCGAGAGCATCAGGAGCTTCGGCGACTCGAGCGCGCCTGCGGCGAGGATCACCTCCCGCCGCGCGCGCACGATGGACCGCTGCCCTTCCCGCTCGATCTCCACGCCGATCGCGCGCCCGCCCTCGAGCACCACGCGCAGCGCGCGCGCGCGCGTGACCAGTCGGATGCCGTCGCGGCCTCGCACGAACGCCACGTAGCCGTTGCGGCGGTGCGCGCCCTCGAAGTTCATCCACTCGTACCCGATGCGGTTGCCGAGGTCTCCGTCGTGGAAGTCGTCCGATCGCCGGAAGCCCGCCTGCTCGGCCGCCACCACGCACGCCTCGGTGAAGCGCGTGGGCTGCTTGCGGCTCAGGCGCAGGCGCGCCTCGAGCGCCTCGAAGTGCGGCACGCAGTCGTCCCAGCGCCAGCCGACGGGCCACTCGTCGAGGTCCTGCCGCGCGCCGCGGGTGTACACCATCGCGTTGATGGCGCCGCTCCCGCCGACCACGCCGCCCGTGCCCATGAAGATGCGCTGATTGCCCGCGTGGGGCTGGGGCTCGCTGAAGCGCTCGATGAACACGCCGTCGTCGACGAACGCATCCTTGTAGCCGTCCGCGCGCAGCACCGCGGGGTGCTCCTCGGCGCTCGGCCCCTGCTCGAGCAGCGTCACCGACGCGCCCCCGTCCGCGAGGACGCCCGCGCAGACGCAGCCAGCCGAGCCGCCGCCGACGACGACGTAGTCGCTGATCTCGTTCATCGCGCGGTGGTCACGAGGTGAACAGCGAGCGGACGAGGCGCCCGAGACCGCGCACCCGGCGAACGACGCCACGCCCGTACATCACGTCGAGCGTGCCCTGCGTCACGCCGAAGTCGCGCGCCGAGACGGGGTACACCTTGCTCGCGAACGAGAACGGCAGCCGATCGTCGAGCACCGCCTTGGTGTTGCAGAGCGCGCGCAGCCCCTCGCGTCCGTTGATGCGGCCGAAGCCGCTGTGCTTCACGCCGCCGAAGGTGAGGTCCTGCGCCATGTAGGTCATCCCCCCGAAGTCGTTGATGCCCGTCATGCCCGCCTCGAGGGATGCGGCGATCCGGCGCGCGCGGGCCCGGCTCCCCGAGAACACGCTCGAGCCGAGGCCGAAGCTCGTGCCGTTGGCGATCGCGACGGCCTCCTCGTCGCGGTCGAAGGTGGAGATCAGCAGCACGGGACCGAACGTCTCCTCGCGCATGATGTCCATGGCGGGGGTCACGTCGGCGAGGATGGTGGGCGCGAAGTACTCGCCCCGATCGCTCATCACCCGCTCGCCGCCCGCGACGACGCGCGCGCCCTGCTCGATCGAGCGCTTCACGAGGCGCTCGACGACCTGCAGCTGGAGCGGCGTCGCCATCGCACCGACGTCCACCACCTCGCCGGGACGGGAGGGGCCCTGCCGCATGGCAGCGACCGCGGACGCGACGCGCGCCTCGAACTGCCGGGCGATCCCGCGCTGCACGAGGACGCGCTCGCTCGCGACGCAGTTCTGCCCGCAGTTGATGAACGTGCCCGCGAGCGCTCCGTGCACGGCCGCCTCGAGGTTGGCGTCGTCGCAGACGATGAAGGGATCCTTGCCGCCGAGCTCCAGGATCACCGGCGTGAGCATCGGAGCCGCCGCGGCGAGCACGCGCCGCCCGTTCTCGACCGAGCCGATGAACACCAGCACGTCGACGCCCGCTTCGATCAGCGCGCGCCCGGTCGCGCCGTCGCCCTGCACGATCTGCACGAGCTCCGGGTCGTGCCCCTCCGCCTCGAGCGCGTCGCGCAGCAGCTGCACGAAGGGACCGCTCGACCAGGCGACCCACTCGCTCGGCTTCACGACGTACGCGTTGCCGGCCATCAGCGCGGGGATCGCGGCGTTCATCACGTTCTGGAGCGGGTAGTTCCAGGGGACGATCGCCCCGACCACGCCGAGCGGGTGGAACTCGAGCCGCGCGCGCTTGTGTGCGAGCACGCCGCTCGACACGGTCTCGGGCCGCAGGTGCTTCTCGCCGTTCGCGATCGTCCAGCGGAGCTTCTCGCAGACCGTCCACACCTCGCCCATGAGCGCGTTCTCGCGCGTCTTGCCGCAGTCGCGGCAGACGAGGTCGACGAGGCGCTCGGTGTCGTCGAGGACGCGGTCGAGCACCCGCCCCAGCACGCGGCGTCGCTCGGCGAACGAGGTGGCGCGCCAGCGTCGCTGGGCCTCGCGCGCGCGGGCCACCTTCTTCTTCACCTCGCCCGGCGGGTCGATGGCGATCGTGCCGAGGCTCTCCCGCGTCGCGGGATCGGAGCAGGGGATGACGCCGGGGCGCGCCGGGTCGACGGCAGTCGTGGTCGTGATCATGGGCCTCTCGCTGTCGACGGGTGCTCTAGCCCACGGTCCCGAACAGCGTGTCGGGGATCGGCGTGAGCGAGGAGTAGTTCTTCCCCGCGTCGTCCTTGTGGTGCACGGAGTGCTTCCTGGCCAGGTAGTCGATCGGCCACGTGAACCAGGCGCCGAACACGATGCCCGAGTGGACGAGGATGTTCAGCGTGCTGTGGACGAAGAAGAGCACCGCGTAGCCCGCGATGCTCAGCGGACCCATCCAGAGCGCGTAGAGCGCGATGCACCCGTGCAAGAGGGCGAGCCCCGCGAAGAGCTCGGCGGGGTGCAGGTAGAAGCTCTCGAGCGCGCTCGGGTTGCGCGCCCGGTGGTGCACGGCGTGCACGTGGCGCACGAGCTTCCGATGGTGCATCAGCCGGTGCAGGAAGTAGTAGAGGAAGTCGTAGAGCAGGATGACGGCGATCGGATCGACGACGTTGCGCCACGCGGGTCTGGCCTCGTCCGCGATGCCGAAGCCCCAGAGCGCCCACGTCATCGCCCCGATGAAGGCGAGCGAGAGCACGCTGCTCACCAGGAAGTACCGCATCCGCTCGCGCATCCCGACGCGCAGGGGCGGCATCGGGCTGATGCGCCGCGAAGCGAAGCGGGGCGCGCCGTAGGCCCAGGCGAGCGCCGTGAGCAGGACGCCGTCGAGGGCCATGATGGCCAGGACGGGGGGGTAGAGGGCGAGCACGGGCCCTAGAGTGACCAAACCCGGGCGTTTGTCGAATGCCGACGGGCTCGACCGACCGCGGAACGGCGGTGGCGCAAAAAAGATCAGGGCCCGGCGGCGGGCTCGCCCCCGCTCTTGCTCTCGCTCTCGCTCTCGCTCTCGCCCTCGCCCTCGCTCTCGCCCTCGCTCTCGCTCTCGCTCTCGCTGGTCTTCGAGTACTCCTGCGGCAGATCCTGCGGCAGATCCCGATCGCCCTCGCAGAGCCGCGTGACCACCTCGCCACCGGCGTGGACCGCCTCGTAGCGGACGCCGACTCCCTCCGTCGGCAGGAAGTCCTCCGGGTCGAAGTACGGGGGCGACGCGATGAAGCCACGCGGGTCGATCGACGCCAGCCGCAGCGGATCGTCGGACCCCTCGGCCACGCGGACCTCGGTGTGGAACGTGTGGTCCTTCTTCACGTCGAGCGAGTATGCGATCCAGCGCTCCGCGATCTCGCGGGCGATCTCGTCGTAGCGCTTGCGCTCCGGCGCGGCCTTCCACTGCTCCTCCGCCCGGAGCTCGGCGCCGCGCTTGCGCACGCGCGTGACGAAGCCGACGATCACGCCGAGCGCGAGGGCCCCGGTGAGATAGGGCGTCGACCACATCGGCAGGTAGTCCAGCCAGACGCCGAACAGCCCGCCGCCGGCACCGGAGATCAACATCCCCGCGAGGTCGTAGCTCGACAAGAGCCCCGACGCAGTGCCGAGCACCTCGGCGCGCTTCTTCGCGAGCCGGACCATCTCTTCGTGGAGCGACCGGCCGACGGCGATCTCGAGGATCTTGCCCTCGAGGTAGGGACTCTCACGCAGCGGGTGGTTGCCGGGGCTCGGGAGGTCGCCGGGCTCGAGGCGGCGGAAGACGACGATCTTCCGCCGCACGAGCTCACCGTTCAGGTCGCCGGCCAGCACGTGCGGCTTGCTCGCGGCGGCCTTGCTCACGCGAACCTCGCGCTCACGCCGGCCTCGCTGCACAGCCGCCGGAGCGTATCGAAGAGCTCGTCGCCCGTGCCCTTGTCGTCGAGCCAGCGCGTGCATGCGTCGTCGTACGAGAAGTGCCAGGCCCGGCCCGCCCCCGCCAGCCAGAGCTGTCGCGCCGGGCGCTGCGTGTTCAGCACGACCTTGCGCCCGCCCCGCAGCGTGATGGTGACGACGTCCCCGGCGCTGTCCACGTCGGCGTCGTCGAGCTCCACGTCGTCGAACGCGGCGAGCACGCGCTTGAGCGCCGCGTCGGCCAGGTCGAGGTAGCGCCCTTCGTCCATCGCGGGAGTATGCCTCAAGGCCGCGGACGTCGTGGACGGGATGATCAGCCTCCCTCGCGCAGACGCGCGAAGAAGCCCGACAGCATCTTGTGGGTCAGGCCCCAGACGATGCGCTCGTCGGTGGCCGACGCGAGGCGGAAGCCCGGGAGCTTGAGGGTCTGGCCCTGCCAGACGTAGTCGATCGTCGCGTCGCGCTCGCCCCGCAGCATCGGACCGAGCGGCGCCCAGTGGATCTCCGAGACCTCGTCGCTGGTGGTGAGCGCGGCCGCGCCCTCGAGCTCGAACACGAAGGGCGTGACCACGAGGTCGGTCACCGCCCCGCGTGCCATCGCACGCACGTCGTCGAGCCGACCGAGCAGCCGCCCGTGATCGGCGAGGCGGAGGCCGACTTCCTCGAGCGTCTCGCGCATCGCGGTCGCCGTCAGATCGGCGTCGCGGGCGTCGTGACCACCTCCCGGGAACGCCATGTGGCCGGACCACGGATCATTGGCGCGCTCCGCACGCCGGATGAGGAGCACCTCGATGTCGCCCTCGCCCGGGCGCAGGATCGCGCTCACCGCGGCGCGCCTCGCCACGTCCGGCCCCTCGATCGAGCGCGGCGACCGGCCCGCGATCGCCGCGCGGACGCGGTCGAGGTCCACCCCCACGACGCCTCAGCGCTCCCCGAGACGCGGCAGCATCTCGACGAGGTTGCAGGGCCGGTAGCGGCTGTCGAGCTGGTGCACGAGGATCTCGTCCCACGCGTCACGGCACGCCCCGGTCGAGCCCGGGATCGCGAAGATCAGGGTGTTGCCCGCGACACCCGCGGTCGCGCGCGACTGGATCGCCGAGAGCCCGACCGTCCGGAGGCTGATCTGCCGGAGCAGCTCCCCGAAGCCCGGGATCTCCTTCTCGATGACGTCGAGCATCGCGTCCGGGGTGACGTCGCGTCCGGTGATCCCGGTTCCTCCCGTCACGAGGATCACGTCGACCGCCCCCGATCCGACCCAGGCGCGCAGCTGCGCCGCGATGGTCTCGCGATCGTCCTTGAGGATCAGCTTGGCGTGCACGCGATGGCCGGCGGCCCGCGCCCGCTCCACGAGGAGCCGGCCCGACGAGTCCGTCTCCTCGGAGCGAGTATCGGAGACGGTGAGCACGGCGATCGAGACGCTCACCTTCTCACGTGACTCGTCGATGCCGAAGCTCATGGCGACTCCTTTCGCGCCTTCTTGCGCTTCTTGACCTTCTTGGGCGCGCTCTCGGCGTCCGCCTGCCCGGCCTCGGTCTCGCCCTCGGCCTCCGGCCTCGCGGGCATCTCGGCGGGGCCGCCCGGTCCGCCGCGCTCGAGCCACGCCGCCTCGATCGCGTCGTTCTCGGCCTGCTCGGCCGGGGTCAGCGGCGCGAGCACGCTGAAGCGCTTCGTCCCGAAGATCATGATCGCGCAGCCGATGACGATCGGCGCGCTGAGCGCGTGGCCCATGTTGAGGTGGTAGGGCCAGCCCTCGTCGACGCTCTGCGACTCCTTGAAGAACTCCGCCACGAAGCGCAGCGAGAAGTGGAGCATCAGGAAGCCGTAGAAGAAGACCCCGGAGCGGAGCTTGCGCGCGTAGCGCTTGGTCGCCCAGACCGCGAGGGCGATCTCGGCGAAGTACATCACCGCCTCGTAGAGGACGACCGGGTGCCGCGGCTCCGTGTAGTAGCGATCGAACACGACCCCGAAGACGCTGTCGGTGGGGCGCCCGACGATCTCGGAGTTGAAGAAGTTGCCGAGGCGCACGAAGGGATACACCCACACGCTCGTGACCATCACCGCGTCGGTGTAGTCGTGGAAGCGCGCGCGCAGCGGGAGGCCGTAGCGGTGCCAGAAGAAGTACACCGCGAGCACGCAGCCGAGGCCGCCGCCGTGGCTGGCCAGGCCCGATCCGAGGCCGAAGAAGCGCCCGAGCGCGATGCGGCACGCGTCCTCGGGCGGCGCGACGCCGAGGAAGCTCGGCGCCCAGCTCGTCACGGTGTTCGCGAGGCTGTGACCCACCGTGCACGTCTCGCCCCCGACGACGTGCGGCAGGTCGAAGAGTCCCTCCGTCTCGTAGAAGAGCAGGTGGATGTAGTGCGCGCCGAGCAGCATGCCGACGGGCACCCAGAGCGTCAGACGCTCCGCGTGCTCGCGCGGGAGGCGAAACGCGTCGAAGTTGTAGGGCGCCCGCCACGCGCAGAGGAGCAGGCCGATCGCGAAGCAGACGCCGTAGTAGCGCAGCTCGATCGGGCCGATGAAGACGATGACGGGATCGATGTTCCAGTGCACGCGGACACGCGTCTAGCAAAGGCGGCGCTCCGAAGCACGCGCCGTCCTCACGGGCAGCGGATCGATCCGAGGGCGATCGTGCGGGGCGCGTCGGCGCCTTCGGCGGTCGCGACCGCGAACCCGGTGGCCGTTCGCGCCACGTCCGCGCGCGTGGCGGCGGCGGGGAGCGCCACGGTCGGACCGACGTCGTCACCCGCGCCGTCGCGGATCTGGATGGAGAGCGCACCGGGCTCGCCGCGCACGAGCGCGACGCGCCGCCCCGCGAAGGGCGCCGGCGGCTCCTCGCCGAAGCGGAGCGTGCTGGGGGGCGAGCGCATCTCGCCATCGGCGCCGAGCCGCACGTAGCTCGGGCGGGCGAACTCGAGCGAGACGACGATCGAGAGCGAGCCGGCGAGCCAGGCCATCGACTCCACCACCAGCGCGTCGTGCAGCGCCGCGATCTGGTGCTCGTCGAGCTGCGTCGTCAGCACGACCGCGCTCGCCGCGTCCTCCGTCGCGCCGCGACGCCAGAGCACGCCGAAGCCGCCGCCGGACGCCGTGAGGCCGAGGATCTCGGTCGGCTCGTCGGCGAGCGAGGGATCACCCTGTCCGAGCGGCGTCGTGACCAGCGCGAGGTCGCCCTCTTGCCAGGTGAGTCGCTCGAGGGCGGGCGCCGCACCCTGGTGGGCGTGCGCGAAGTAGAGGGAGTCGCTCGCCGCGATCACGCGCGAGGACCGGAGCGGAGCGGGCAGCACGAGGGTTCGCGCGCCGTGCGCCACGACACGGCCCGATGACGTGTCGAGGCCGAGCGCGTGGACGCAAGGCGCGGCGCGCCCGTCCGCGGTGCACTGCCCGAGCGTGAGCGCGACGAAGTGCGTCGGAGACGTGGCCTCGAGCGCGAAGAGGGCGCCGGCGTCCGCCACTTCGAGCGTCGCCAGCGCGGGCTCGCCTTCGCGCGGGACGAGGAACGCGTCGAGCCGCGTCGGGTCGCGGTCCGCCAGCACGAGCACGGCGCCATCCTCGTCCGCGGCGATCGACAGGGCGCGCCCGGAGGCAACGGGGCCGAGGATCCGAGCCGAGGCCTCGAGCGTGCAGGTCTCGCTCTCGCTCTCGCCCTCGCCCTCGCCCTCGCCCTCGCTCTCGACCTCGCTCTCGCTCTCGCTCTCGCTCTCGACCTCCCTCTCGCTCTCGACCTCGCT
>JBGAQA010000097.1:0-23897 GCA_044220955.1 Sandaracinaceae bacterium | reverse complement strand
CGCGCTCGGCGCCTCGCTCGGCGCGCGGCAGGCCTCGCTCGCCGGGATGCTGCCCGCGCGCACGGGCTACGGCCGCGCGCTCGTCCCGCCCCCGGGCCTGGCGCTCACGACCGGGCACGCGACGACGGCGGCCTCGATCGTCCTCACGATCGAGCACGCCCTCGGGCGGGTCGGTGGCCCGTGGGCGGGGCTGCGCGTCGCGTTCGTGGGGCTCGGATCCGTCGGCGCCGCCGCGGCCGAGCTGGCGGTGGAGGTTCTCGGAGCGCCTCGCGCGATCGTCCTGTGCGACCTGCCGCGGGCGGAGGCGCGGACGCGCGAGATCGCGCTGCGGCTCGGGCGGGCCGGAGCGAGGGACGTCGTGCTCGCGCACGCGACGCCGGCGCTGCCGGAGGCGGCGCTGGCGTGCGAGCTGATCGTCGCTGCCTCGAGCGGAGGCGCCGTCGTCGACGCGCACGGCGTCCGCCCGGGGACGATCGTCCTCGACGACTCGTTCCCGCCCGTGATCGACGTGGAGGCCGGCTGGTCGCGCATGCGCGGCGCCCGGGATGCGCTCTTCGCGGGCGCGGGGCTGATCGACGCGGGGACGACGCTGCGCACGCTGGCGCTCCCGCCGGCGCTCGAGCCCTCGCGCGCTCGCGTCGAGTCGGCCCGGCCGCGCGTGGGCCTGCCGAGCTGCATGCTCGAGCCGCTCCTGCGCCTCGCGCGGCCCGAGCTGCCGGCGACCCTGGGCCTGGTGGACCTGCCGGCCGCGCGCGCCTACCTCGCCGCGGCGCGCTCGCTCGGGCTCCGCGCCGCGCCGCTCCACCTCGGCGCCGAGGAGATCGGCGACGAGGTCGTGGCGGGCGCGCGGGACGCGCTCCGCGCTCGGAGATGACTCGGCGCGGGCGGGCGCGCGCGACGCCCCGGGCGGGCCGCCAACGCCACACGCGCCGCGGGGAAAGCGTCAGCCGATGGTCAGGTTGCAGGCGGCATCGCAGCTGGCGCCCGGCGTGCCGTTCGCGGCACCGGCGTCGCACTGCTCGGCGCCCTGCCGCACGCCGTCTCCGCAGCGCGGCCCTTCGGTGCAGTCGGGGTTGCACCCCCCGTAGTGGCCGTCGTTGGCGTCGGTGCCCTCGTCGCAGGCCTCGTGGCCGGCGTCGACGTGGCCGTCGCCGCAGTAGGGGCCGCGGCTCAGGCAGTCCGTTCCGCATCGCCCGTACGCGCCGGTGTTGTTGCCTGCGCCGTCGTCGCAGAGCTCGAAGCGCGTCACCACGCCGTCGCCGCACGTCGGGCGGCAGCTGGACGTCTCGGTCACGAACCCGGTGAGCGCGAGGTGGAAGTTGGAGCCGCAGCACCGGCGCTCGGCGTGGAACACGACCATCTCGTACACGCGCCCTGGCGTCAGGCGCGCGGCGCACGCGGTGACGATGGCGGTCTGCTGCGGGCTCCCGGCGCTGCCGGGGTTGGCGAAGTCCATCGTCGCCGTCTCCGGCGGGTGCAGGCCTCCGACGTCGAGGCAGAGGTGCCCGTCGACGAACACCCACACGTCGTCGTCTCCGGTGAAGTCGAGCCGCTCCGTGCCCTGGTACACGAACCAGGTGTGGGTCTCGGTGGTGAACGAGTAGTTGTGCGGGGTCGAGTACGTCTCGGGCGCCGACGACGTCGGTCCGTTCCAGCCGCGGCCGTCGAGAGGGAAGAAGCCGGCGGCGCCGCTGTCGAACTGGTAGCCGCTCGTCGTGCCGATCCGATCGAGCGTCAGGAAGTCGAGCACCGCGGTGTTGCGCGAGCTGTCGCGGTACCAGTCGTGGAACGACGCGGCGCTGTTGGCGCCCGAGCCGCCGACGACGATCCCGCTCCACGCCGGGCGCCCCTCGGCGTCGAGCGTGTCGGTCGTCATCGAGAACGTGATGCCGCTGCCGCCGCGCGCGTCGAAGTCCTCGTGGATGGGCGCGCCGGTCTGCGAGATGCCGCGGAAGTCGCGGTACACGACGGGCAGCCGGATGCGGTCGGGGAGCGTCCCTGCGACGAGGTCGCACGTGAACCCGTCCTCGCGCGTGCAGGTGGCGCTGCAGCCGTCGCCCGCGAGCACGTTTCCGTCGTCGCACTGCTCCGTGCCACCGGGCAGGATCACGCCGTCGCCGCAGACCGACGAGCACGTCCCCCCGCTGCACGCGGGCTCGTTGTTGCAGAACGGATCGCACCCGTCGAAGGCGCGCACGTTGTGGTCGTCGCACTGCTCCGAGCCCTCGCGCACCCCGTCGCCGCACGTCGTGGCGCGACAGCCTGCGCCTGGCGTGCAGACGTAGCCTGCCTCGAGCCGGCAGTCGGCGCCGCAGCCGTCGCCCGGGGCCGCGCCTCCGTCGTCGCACTGCTCGAGGCCCGCGACGATGGTGTCGCCGCACATCGCGGCGCTGCACGCGACGCCCGCGATCGGGCACGCCCACCCGCTCTCGATCTGACAGCCCGTAGAGCAGCCGTCGCCCGGGCTGGTGTCGCCGTCGTCGCAGCGCTCGGGGGCCTCGACCATGCGATCCCCGCAGACGATGGGTCGGCACGGGCCTACGGCGGGGCAGCGGAAGCCGTCCTCGATCGTGCACGTGGCCGAGCAGCCGTCGCCCGGAGCGGTGCCGTGATCGTCGCAGCTCTCGGTGATGCCGCGCGTGCCGTCGCCGCAGACGTCCCCGGCGTCGGTGCGCGGTGCCGCGTCGCGCGGGGGGACGAAGGCGTCGTCGCCGGTCGAGGCGTCGAGCCCGACGGCCGCGTCCACGCCGCCGTCGCGGCGCGGGGGCGGCGTGCCGTTGACGCCGCAGCCCGCCGCGAGGCCGAGAGCGAGGCCGAGAGCGAGGGCGAGGTGCGGGGCGAGGAGGAGTCCGTGGGGCGAGCGCGCCATGGCCCCATCGTCTCACGGGCGCGGCGCAGCGTGCAGTGGTCGCCTGAGGCGTTCGAGGCCATGTTCGGGCCGCCATGGCCCGCCCTCGCGTCCTCGTGATCGGTGCCGGCCCCGCGGGGTCGGCGTTCGTCATGTCGGCGATCCGGTGCGGCATCGAGCCCGGCGATCTCGTCGTCGTCGACAAGGCGCGCTTTCCGCGACCCAAGCTCTGCGGCGGCGGCGTCACGTTCCGCGGCACCGAGCTCTTGGGCGATCTCTTCGGCGAGCGGCCGCCCGGCGCGCTCGTGACGAGCTCTCTCGAGTTCCGCGCGCAGGTGGGTCGCCTCGACGTGCGCGAGCGCGGGCCCCAGTGGGTCTACGACCGCGCCACGCTCGACACGTGGCTGCTCGGGCGCGTGCGCGCGGCCGGCGTGCACGTGCGCGAGGAGACGACGGTCACCGCGCTCGCGCCGGGCGTCGATGACTGGCGCGTCACCATGGGCGGCGCGACGGAGACCTTCCGGTGGGTGATCGGGGCGGACGGAGCGAACGGGATCACGCGCCGCGTCTCCGGACTGCGCGGGGGCATCACCGGGCGCCTCGTGGAGGCGACCTTCGAGCGCGGCGACGCCGACATGCCGCGGGACCGGCTCGACTTCGACTTCGACCCGATCCTCGAGGGCATCCCCGGCTACGCGTGGGTCTTTCCGAGCGCGCACGGCGAGGATCTCTTCCAGATCGGCGTCATGGACGGGCGAGGGCGCGTGAGCGGGGAGTCGCTGCGCGCGTTCACGGAGCGCTACGCCGAGGCCCGGGGCTTCCGCCGGACGGGCGACAAGATCGCCGGCTGGCCCGAGCGCTACTGGGACGTCGGGGCGCGGGCGCACCGGCCGGGCCTCTTGCTCGTGGGTGAGGCGCACGGCATCGACGCGCTGCTCGGCGAGGGCATCGCTCCCTCGATGTTCTCCGCGGTCTTCGCCGCCGAGCGCGTGCGCGAGGCGCTCGACCGCAGCGAGGATCGCGTGCCGCTCTACGAGGCGCGCTTCGCCGCGACGGCGGAGGGGCAGAACCTGTGGTTCCAGGCCCGCCTGGCCGATCGGCTCTACGGGCGGCACCCGTTTCGCTGGCTGCGCGTGCTCTTCGAGATGGAGCACCTGCGCGCCCTGGCGGGCGCGGGGAACGACGCGTACGGCCGGCTCGTGGGGCACATGCCGGAGCTGGTGCTCCGCTACGCGCTGCAGGTCGCCCGGGACGGGCTGCCGCCGGCGACGCCCATCGCCCCGGCCGCGCCCGCTTGACCGGGCGCACGCGAGATCCGCGTGTGATCACGGTCCTTTCCGAGCGCGGCGCTTTTGCTAGAGTCGGCCCCGTCATGAAGAACGGTCGATCCAGCCTCGTCGCCGCGGCCGCGCTCCTCGCCACGGCGTCCGTGCTCATGGGAGCGAGCTGCAGCGGGGGCTCGCAGGAGCAATCGAGCGGGGAGGGGCAGGGCTCGGGCGCCGAGCACGCCGCGCCGGGGCCGCGGGTGGAGTCGATCCCCGGGGTCGACATCTCCGAGCTGACGGGCGCCGAGCGCCGCATCTGGGTCGACGTCGTCAACGAGCAGCTCTCGCCGTGCGGCGAGGCCGTGAGCGTGGCGCGCTGCGCGACGGGCGCGAGCGGCGATCACGCCTGCCGTCGCTGCGTGCCCGCCGCCCGCTACGTCGCGCGCCTGATCGGCGAGGGCTACGAGCGCTCGGAGATCGAGGATCTCTACGACATGCGCTACGGCCACGACACCGACCTCGAGGTCGCGACCGACGGCTTCCCGACGCGCGGCGCGGTCATGGCGCGCGTCACGATCGTCGAGTTCAGCGACTTCCAGTGTCCGCACTGCGGCGCGGCGCACCCGATCCTGCGGCAGCTGCTCCGCGAGTTCGAGGGCGAGGTCCGGGTCGTGTTCCGCAACTACCCGCTGCCGGGTCACCCGCGGGCCGTCCCGGCGGCGCGCGCGGCGGTCGCGGCGGGCAACCAGGACAAGTTCTGGGAGATGGCCGACCTGATCTTCGAGCACCAGGACACGCTCGAGGACTCCGACATCGACCGCTTCGCGACGGAGCTCGGCCTCGACATGGAGCGCTTCCACACCGACGTGGCCGCGCCCGAGACCCAGGCGCGCATCGACGCCGACCACGACGCCGGCCACGAGCTCGGCGTGGAGGGGACGCCCACGTTCTTCATCAACGGCCGCCGCTTTCACGAGCCGCCCAGCGCGCTCGCGAACTACGTGCGGGAGGAGCTGGACCAATGAATCCCGTGCAGTCTCGGGCGTCCAATGCGGTCGTGACACGACTTGCGGTGATCCTGGCGGTGCTCCTCGGGGCCTCGACGGCCTGGGCGCTCGACCCGGGCGCGCGGGCCCCGGAGATCGGCCTGAACGACCGCGACGGGCACCGGGTGGACCTCGCGAGCATGCGCGGCCACGTGATCGTCGTGGACTTCTGGGCGAGCTGGTGCGAGCCGTGCGCGGACGAGATGCCGGTGCTCGAGGCGCTCTACACCTCGCTGCACGCGCAGGGGCTCGACGTCGTCGGCGTCTCGCAGGACAGCTCCGCCGGGAACATCACATCGTTCCTGCGGCGCGTGCACGTGACCTTCCCGATCGTGCACGACAACGGGCACGCGGTCGCGGACCGCTATCACCCGTCGGGGATGCCGACCTCGTTCATCATCGACCG
Organism: Sandaracinaceae bacterium; assembly: GCA_044220955.1. Taxonomy (GTDB): domain Bacteria; phylum Myxococcota_A; class Polyangia; order Polyangiales; family Sandaracinaceae; genus JBBSAT01. Next base: position 18,332 of record JBGAQA010000097.1, on the reverse strand, counting down.
CCACGGCATCGTCCGCTTCGTGCACCGCGGCTATCGCGCCGCCGATCGCGCGGCCATCGAGCGCGAGGTGCGGCAGCTCGTCGCGGCGCACTGATCGACGGGACGGGGCGAGCGACGAGGCTACCTCAGGGTCCAGCGATAGCGCGGCGTCCCGGCCGTCATCATCGCGGCGAGCGGCGCGACGTCGAACGCGAGATCCTGCTCCATCGCGACGGCCTCCGACACCTCGTAGACGTGGACGCGGTCGCCGAGATCCTCCTCGTACGTGAGCAGGGCGTCGACCCAGACGAGCTCGCGCCGGACGCGCGCCTGCTTCTTCGGCAGCGGCGGGGGGAGGCCGCGCAGGTGCTGGCCGAGCGTCTCCTCGTCGATGCGCTCGAGCGAAGCGAACTTCACGCCCAGGACGCCGTCCTCCCCGTGCTGCACCGTGCCGAGCGCCGACACGCGACGCGGGGCGCCCGGGGGCACGAACGTGAGCAAGCACTCCTCGCCCCGGCGGGCCGCCACGCGGCTCCGGACGCGCGCCCCCTGGGTCGAGAGATCGAGCACGCGCTCGACGTGCACGGCGGAGCGCGTGACGAGCTCGCAGCCGATCTCCACGGCGCGGCGGACCGAGCGGCGGGACGAAGGAACGATCTCGACGTGCTCCAGCATTGCGATACCTCGACCGAGATCGTCGCCGGCGGCCCGACCGGGCAGCAACAAATCGGCGCCGCTTGATGTAGAACGCCCTCATGAGCGCACGCATCATCGATGGGAAGGCCGTCGCGGAGGGGGTCCGCGCGGAGGTCAAGGCGCGGGCCGAGGCGTTCCGCGCCGCGCACGGGCGCGCGCCGGGCCTCGACGTCGTCCTGGTGGGCGACGATCCGGCCTCGCACGTGTACGTGCGGAACAAGGAGACGGCGGCGGCGAAGGCGGGCCTCCGCGGGGCCGTCCACCGGATGCCCGCGGACACGTCCCAGGCGGCGCTGCTCGCGAAGGTGCGCGAGCTGAACGACGCGCCGGAGGTGGACGGCATCCTCGTGCAGCTGCCCGTGCCCAAGCAGATCGATCCGCTCGCGGTGGTGGACGCCCTCGACCCCGCCAAGGACGTCGACGGCCTCACGCCCCACAACGCGGGGCTGCTCTGGGTCGGACGCAAGGGCCTCAGGCCGTGCACACCCGCGGGCTCGATGCGCCTGCTCGACGAGGTCGGGACCAAGCTCGAGGGGTCGCGGGCCATCGTCATCGGCCGCTCCAACCTGGTCGGCAAGCCCATCGCGGCGATGCTGCTCGAGCGCAACGCGACCGTCGTGCTCGCGCACTCGCGCACCTCGGATCTTCCCGCGCGCGTCCGCGAGGCGGACGTCGTGATCGCGGCCGTCGGCAAGGCCGAGATGGTGCGTGGGGAGTGGATCAAGGAAGGCGCGGTCGTCATCGACGTCGGGATCAACCGCCTGCCGGACGGCACGCTCGTCGGTGACGTCCACTTCGCCAGCGCGCGCGAGCGGGCCTCGGCGATCACGCCGGTGCCGGGAGGCGTCGGGCCGATGACCATCGCGATGCTGCTGTCCAACGCGGTCGACGCGGCCGAGGCGCGGGTGGCCCGGTGAGCGAGAACTTCCCCGAGCAGCGGGGCCAGAGCCTCCCCGAGCTGGTGGAGCTCATGCAGCGCCTGCTCGCCCCGGACGGCTGCCCCTGGGATCGCGAGCAGACCCTCGAGACGCTGCGGACGTTCGTGATCGAGGAGGCCCACGAGGTCGTGGACGCGATCGATCGCGGCTCGCCCGAGGCGCTGCGCGAGGAGCTCGGCGATCTGCTGCTCCAGATCGTGTTCCAGAGCGAGATCGGGCGCGCGAAGGGCTGGTTCGGCCCCGACGACGTGGTGCGCGGCATCGTCACGAAGATGGTCGCCCGTCACCCGCACGTGTTCGGCACCCTGGCCGAGGGGCGGGGGAGTCTCGAGACGGCCGACCAGGTGCTCGCCGACTGGGAGCAGCGCAAGGCGCGCGAGCGCGCGGCCAAGGGCAAGCGCGAGAAGGGCGCGCTCGACGGCGTGCCCGTGGCGATGCCGGCGCTCCTGCGCGCGATGCGGGTCGGCGAGAAGGCGGGCCGCTTCGGCTTCGACTGGCCCGACGCCACGGCCGTGCGCGCGAAGGTGGACGAGGAGCTGCGCGAGCTGGACGAGGCGGCGGAGAGCGGCGACGCGGCACGCATGGAGCAGGAGCTCGGCGACGTGCTCTTCGCCCTCGCGAGCTGGGCGCGGCACCGCAAGCTCGATCCCGAGAGCGCGCTCCGCGGCTCGCTCGCGCGCTTCAGCCAGCGCTTCTCGTCCGTGGAGAGCCAGGCGCGCGAGCGCGGACGCGACCTCGCGTCGATGACCCCGGCCGAGCTCGACGCGCTGTGGATCGAGGCCAAGAAGCGCGCCTCGTCCGGTGCTTGACCGCGCGCCGCGGCCCGCGATAGGTCGACGCCATGGGCACCGTCGAGCGTGAGATCGAGGCAGCGGGTGGGCAGGTCGGCGTCAGGAGCGAGCGCCGCGGTGGGCTCGGGATCTGGACGATCGATCGCCCGGACCGGCGCAACGCGCTCTCGCGCTCCGTGGTCCGCGAGATCGGGCGCCTCGCGCGCGAGGCCGCCGGCGACCGCACGCTGCGCGCCGTGATCCTGACCGGCGCGGGCGGCCAGGCCTTCTGCGCGGGGGCCGACCTCAAGGAGCGGCAGGGCATGGGCGAGGAGGAGGTGCGCGACTTCCTCTCGCTCTACCGCGTGTGCTTCCGGGATCTCGACCGCCTCGACAAGCCGGTGATCGCCGCGATCGACGGGGTCGCGTTCGGAGGCGGGCTCGAGCTCGCCCTGGCGTGCGACTTCCGGATCGCCTCGCGCGGCGCGCAGATCGGGCTGACCGAGACCTCGCTCGGCATCATCCCCGGCGCGGGCGGCACGCAGCGGCTCGTGCGGGAGATCGGCGCCTCCCGCGCCAAGGAGCTCATCGTGTTCGCGCGCCGGATCGACGCGGGCGAGGCGCTCGCGCTGGGCGTCGTGAACCGGCTCGCCGCCGAGGGGCAGAGCGCGCTCGACGCGGCCCTCGCCTGGGCCGAGCCGCTGCTCACCGCGGCGCCCATCGCCATCGCCTCCGCGCTGGCCGCCGTGGACGCCGCGAGCGATCTCGCGCTCGAGGACGGACTCTCGTTCGAGCGGGCCTGCTACGAGCGGACGCTGATCTCGAAGGACCGGACCGAGGCGCTGGCGGCCTTCGCCGCGAAGCGCAAGCCCCAGTTCACCGGGGAATGAGCTATAGCCCTGACGTGGGCGACGAACGAAGCGAGGCCGCGCTCCCCCAGGACGGTCCCGGCTCGAGCGTGCGGCGCACCGTGTTCCTCTCGATCGCGGGCGCCGTGCTCGCGGTCGTGCTCTTCCTGTTCCGGGAGGTGCTCGCGCCCTTCATGGTGGCGCTCGTGGTCGCGTACGTGTTCGCGCCCGTCGTCGAGGCGATGCAGAAGCTGCGCCTCGGCGGGCGCGCGATGCCGCGCTGGGTCGCGGTGCTCGTGCTCTACCTCGCCCTGCTCGGGACGATGGCGACGGCCCTGGCGCTCGGCGTGCCCCTGCTCGTGCGCGAGGTCCAGCACCTCGCCCACGACGCGCCGCGCGCGATCGAGACCGCCCGGGCCGAGTGGCTCCCCGCGATCGACGCGCGCCTGCGCTCCATCTCGAGCTCGATGGGCCCCGCGGACGAGGCGGACCAGGAGCCTGCGCCGCCGGACGGGATCGAGCCGGCCCGCACCATCCGCGTCGTGCCGATCGACGGGGGCGGGTTCGAGGTCGTGCTCCCCGACGACGGGATCGTCGTCGAGCAGCAGGAGGACGAGCACCGCTTCGTCGTCCGCGCCGCCGAGCTGGACGAAGACTCGCCGCACCGCCGAGATCTCGCCACCACGATCAACCGGGCGATCCAGCGACAGTTCAGCGAGGGCGAGGCCACGGCCGTCGGCGCGCTCGCGACCGTCCAGTCGTTCGTGGCGGCGACCATCAACGGCATCTTCAAGTTCTTCATCATGCTGATGATCAGCGCCTACGTGCTGATCTCGAGCGACGCGATCTTCGCGTTCTTCCGCAGCCTCGTCTCGCCGGCGCGGCGCTACCGCTTCGACACGCTGCTGCGCCGCATGGATCGCGGGCTCTCGGGCGTCGTGCGCGGCCAGCTCGTCATCTGCCTCGTGAACGGCGCGCTGAGCGGCGTGGGCTTCTGGGTGATCGGCGTGCACTACTGGCCCATCCTCACGCTGATCGCGACGCTGCTCTCGATCATCCCGATCTTCGGCGCGATCCTCAGCTCGGTCCCGGCGGTGATCGTCGGCCTGCAGCAGGGACCGGCCGTCGCGCTGCTCGTGCTCGGCTGGATCATCGTGATCCACCAGATCGAGGCGAACCTGCTCAACCCGAAGATCATGGGCGACGCGGCGAAGGTGCATCCCGTGCTGGTGGTGTTCTCCCTGATCGCGGGCGAGCACTTCTTCGGGATCCTCGGGGCGCTGCTCGCCGTCCCGATCCTGAGCATCGCCCAGACGCTCTTCCTCCACTTCCGCGAGGTGGCGCTCGGCGAGCCGGCGTCGGCCACGTCGTCGGGGATCGACGGGACGCCGAAGGACGCGCCCCCGACCTGACGCGAGCGGGCTCGCGCGCTCAACCACCGAGCCTGGCGCGACAGGCCTCGAGCGCCGCCGGCGCGACCCCGGTCACGCGGACGACGTACACCGCGCGCCGGGACGGGGGCGTCACCTGGCTGTAGTGCGGGTCCTCAGCGCGATGGATCACCTCGCCCGCGAAGACCGCCCGCACGCCCGACATCAGCTCGGAGGGAACCGCGAGGTACGCGGGCCGGCGCGCGATCCACGCACAGGGCCGCGTGCCGACGTCGGTGTGCGCGATGACGCCGTCGTTCAGGCCGGCGAGGTCGACGATGCGCATGGTGCGCGGCGCGACGAAGCGCATCGCGCCCGCGCCCTCGACGAGCACGGTCGCGTCGGCGGGCAGCGTCCGCGCGATCCACGCCGCGGGCTCGACGTGGAGCAGGCGGATGTCGTCCTCCTGCGCGAGCATCGTGGCGCGGGTGCCGGGCAGGACGAGCGCCGTGAACGCGCCGGCGGTCACCAGGAGCGCGGCCGCGCGGCGCCGGTCGGCACCGACGGCGGCGCCTACGAGCGCGGGCGGCACGAACGCGACGATCGCGAAGTAGCGCTGCGCGTAGAAGAGCACGTGCATCGGCAGGTGCCGGCTCAGCGCGATCGACAGCAGCGTCAGGAGCCAGACGAGCGCCAGGCCCGCGAGCCAGCGAGTGCCCGCGCGCCACGCCCGCCACATCGCCGCGCCGAGCACGAGCGCACCGCCGACGCCGACGAGCCACGCCTCCTGCGAGAGCACTCTCACGCCCAGATACGCCAGCGCCTCGGCCGTCGCGCCGTGCGCCTTCACGTAGAACGTGTTCGGGAGCGGCCAGCCCTGCGCGGCCTCGCAGTAGGCGACGAACGCCAGCTGCGCCCCGGCCGCGCCGAGCGCCGGGGCGGCGGCGTCCCGGCGACGCGTCTGGACGGCGGCGAGCGCGGAGAGCCCGAGCGCGAAGACGATCGACTCCGGGCGCGCCAGCACCGCGAGCGCGCTGCTCAGCGCGGCGAGCCCGGCGCGGTCCCTCACCGTCGCGAGCGTCGCCCCCGCGAGCAAGAGCACGGTGAGCGGCACCTCCATCCCGCTCGTCGCGCCCTGCAGGAGCAGCGGATGAAGCGCGACGAGCGCGCCCGCGACCCCGGCGCCGAGCCACCGGCCATCGCTCGTGAGCCCGGTCGGGATCTCGGCGGCGAGCAGCGCCGACACGCTCGCGCTCGCGGCATGCAGGGTCGCGCCCAGCAGCTTGGCGCCGAGCGCGCCGACCGAGGGGAGCAGGGCGAGCAGGATCACCCAGAGCGGGCTGGTGACGCCCAGCTCGTGGTCGGCTGGGTTGTAGCTGAGCCCGTCGCCCGCGCGCAGGCTCGCCGCGTACGCGAGGTGGATGTACGCGTCGTCGAGGCACGGCTCGCCGAGCGGAGCGTCGAAGGCGAGCGCGCCCGCGAGCGTGAGCGCGAACACGGCCGCCGCGACCCACCGAACCCGCACCTCGTTCACTGGAAGGCGGGCTCGTCGTCGAACACGTGCGCGCCGAAGCCGTCGCGGAGCACGGCCTGCGTGTCGATCACCGGAACGGGCCCGGCGAGGTCGTAGAGCGCGGCGGGCGCGTAGGGCATCTCGCGGCTCCAGGCGTCCTCGAAGCGCTGGTTCTCCTCGACGAACGCGGTGGTGAACGCCTCCGATCGGAGCGTCTCGATCCGCGCGGCGATCTGCGCGCGCATCTCGTAGTCGTCGGTCACGGCGTACATCTCTTCGAGGTGCCGAGCAGCCTCCTCGGCGTGTCCGACGCGCATGAGGAGCGACGCGTTCAAGAGCGTCGCGTAGGGTGGTGCGGCGCCGAGCTGCGTCGCGCGGATGAGGTAGGGCAGCGCCCGCTCGCGCGCGCGGAGCGCCTCATCGGGTCGATCCGCGTACAGGTGGGGCAGCTCGAAGGCGAGGACGGCGCCGGTTCGCCACTGCAGCTCGCCGTCGTTCGGGAAGCGCGCCGCACCGCGCTCCATGATCGCGGCGGTCCGCTCGACGTCGTCGGCGGTGATGGCCGACGCCCGGTAGATCCCGAGCGTGCCGAGCCAGCGGTAGATCCGCGAGTCGTCGGGGTCGAGAGCCAGGGCGGCCTCCGCGTACTCGAAGACGTGGCGCTCCTCTCCTTGGTGCACGAGCTCGTCGCCGTAGTAGACGAGCATGCGCAGCCACACCAGGTCGGCGGCCGCTTCGCGGTGCCCGAGACAGAAGAGCTCGAGCCACGCGGGCGCGGGCAGGTAGTACCGGTCCTCGTACGTGCTCACCTGCCGATAGCGCTCGGTCGCCGGCAGCCGCGCGGCCGACGCCAGCGCGCCGAGCAGGAGCGCGGCGGCGATCGGGAGGACGGGCCGGGGCTGCCACATCGCGCCGATCATGCCACACGGTGTCGGCCCGAAGCGGGACGGAAAAAGCCGACGGCGGGAGCTCGTGAGAGCCCCCGCCGTTCGCGAACCGATCGAGATCTCGACTACTCGAGCTCGTTGATCACGTAGATGCCCGGCGTCCGGTAGAGGTCGTTCTGCGGGTCTGCACCGGCCGCGATCTCGAAGGTCGAGAGCGTCGTGTCACCGTCGAGGTCACCGACGGCGTCGAACGAGTACAGGTTCTGGCCCGCGACGTGGCCGCACGAGTTGGTCGAGCCGACGATGGAGTAGCTGTAGTACGCCGGATCGGCGAGGTTGAAGCTGAGCGCCGTGAACGACGCGAGCGCGCTGAAGTCGACCGTGTGCTTGCCGGAGCTGGGCGTGCTGCCGTCCGCCTGCGCGACGACGGTGCATCCGGTGGACGCGGTCGTGGTCGCGCGCGTCACGGCGCGCTGGCTCCAGTGCTCGGCCTGGTAGTACGAGGCCGCGCCGGTGAACAGGTTGGTGAGGTTCGAGCCAGCCTCGGCCGTCTTCGCGCGACGCGCGTAGTTGACGAAGGCCGGGATGGCGATGGCCGCCAGGATCCCGATGATGGCCACGACGATCATCAGCTCGATGAGCGTGAAACCCGACTTGCGACTCTTGAGCATCTTCGTCATCTGCGTCCTCCGGGGTGGTTGCGTCCCGCCGTGCTCGTGAAGGAGCAGCTTGCGTGCCAGGGCCCGAACTACAGCGACGATGGCGAGAGACGCTGCAAACGTGACGATTCCCGTCGGTCCGAGCGTCGACGGGTGACGAAAAACGTCACTCCCACCCGCTCGAGAGGTAGGCCCCGCCGATGCCCTGCGAGACGAACACGCGGCCCGTCGGGGCATAGCCCTCGACCGCCATGACCGTGCCGTCGCCGTCGAGATCCGCCTGCGCGTGGGACACGAACCAGTAGTCGGTGGCCGCGTAGCCGGGCACCGGCGTCGCGACGCCGGGGACGCCCGCCAGCACCTGGTACTGGAAGCGGACGTTCGCATCGGGCATGGCGCCGAGCTGCCGCCAGCCGCCGATGGTGGCGTCGAAAGGGACCGTCACGCTGGGCGGGGCGTACGCCGCCGGGGACCACTCGGGGATGTTCGCGTAGCGTCCGAACTCCGAGCGGTAGCTCTCCTGACGCAGGTGGATCTCACCCAGGAAGTCGAAGGCTTCCACCGTTCGCGAGCGCATGACGTAGTTGCGGAACGCCGGGATGGCGATCGCCGCCAGGATCCCGATGATCGCGACCACGATCATGAGCTCGATGAGCGTGAAGCCACCCCGCCGTCGGGCTCTCCTCGTCGACGCGCGCCTCGTAGACATACCACTTCCTCCGAGCAACGCCCCGGCGCACGCAAGAATCGCGCGAGCCGTCTCGAGTCTATCACTCCTTCGAACCGGGGCGCGACTCGTCGCCCTCGTCGAGGTCCCCGAGCCCGTACTTCCGCAGGCGGTAGCGGAACGATCGGAAGCTCGTCCCGAGCAGCTTGGCGGCGGCGGTCTGGTTGCCGCCCGTGCGCGCCATCGCCCGGACGAGCAGGTGCTTCTCCTGGTCGCCGAGCCACGCGTCGATGTCGAACCCGTCGGTCAGCGGGACCTCCGGAGGCGAGGCGGTGCTCGTGCTGGGCTCGGGCGCGCGCAGCATCAGATCGTCGGTCGTGACGCGCGTCCCGAGGGCGAGAGCGACCGCGCGCTCCACGACGTTCTCGAGCTCGCGGACGTTGCCCGGGAAGGGCTGCGCGAGGATCCACCGCATCGCGTCGGGGGCGAACGCCAGGCGCTTGCCCGCCAGCGCGGCGTGCTTGCGCAGGAAGTGCTCCGCGAGCAGGGGGATGTCCTCGGTCCGTTCCCGGAGGGGCGGCAGGTGGATGCGGATGACGTTCAGGCGGTAGAAGAGGTCCTGGCGGAAGGTGCCCCTGGCGACGTCGGCCTCGAGATCCCGGTTGGTGGCGGCGACCACCCGCACGTCGATCTCGATCTCCTTCTGAGCGCCGACGGGGCGCACCAGGCGCTCCTGCAGCGCCCGGAGCAGCTTCACCTGGAGCGCGGCCGGGAGCTCGCCGACCTCGTCGAGGAAGAGCGTCCCGCCGTTCGCCGCGACGAAGAGCCCTCCCTTCTTCGCCGTCGCGCCGGTGAAGGCGCCCTTCTCGTGGCCGAAGAGCTCGCTCTCCATCAGCGCCTCGGGGATGGCACCGCAATTGACCACGACGAGCGGCGCGCTCTTGCGCTCGCTCTCGTCGTGCAGCGCGCGGGCGATCATCTCCTTGCCGGTGCCGCTCTCCCCGGTGACGAGCACGTTCGTGCGCGCGCTCGCGACGCGGCGCACGAGGTCGAGGATGCGCAGCATCGCCGTGGACCGCGCGACGAGCGTGGGCGCGTGGGTGCGGGCGAGCGCGCTCTCGCGCAGGATGCGGTTCTGGTCGACGATGGTCCGCTTCTCGAGCGCCTTGTCGAGGAGCGCGAGCATCTCGTGGTTGCGGAAGGGCTTCTGGATGTAGTCGTACGCGCCGAGCCGCATGGCGGTGACGGCCTGCTCGGTGGTCGCGTAGGCGGTGATCATCATCACCTGCGTTCCCTCGTCGCGGTCGCGCGCCGCCGTGAGCACGTCCATGCCCGAGCCGTCCGGGAGTGCGAGGTCGGTGATCACCGCGTCGAAGGGCGGCTCGTCGCGCAGGGCGACGAGCGCGGGCTCGACCGCATCGGTCAGCGTCACGTCGTAGCCTGCGCGCCGCAGCAGTACGCCGAGCATCTCGCGCAGTCCTGCTTCGTCGTCGCACACGAGCACGCGGGCAGGCATCGGTCAGGCTCCCGGAGCGCGAACGCGGTACAACCCCGCGTCGTGCTCGGTCGCAAGCTTATCGCGCTCGCCCTGGCGCTCGCCACGTCGGTCGCCGCGGGCTGCGCGTTCGGGCCGATGTCGGACGGTCGCCGCGCGATGGACCGCGGCGACTTCGAGCGCGCGGCCAGCCTCTTCCGGCAGGTCGCCGAGGGGAGCCCGGACGAGCCCGCGCCGTGGATGGCGCTCGGCGAGGCGGAGATGGCGGCCGAGCGCTACGCGCGCGCGAGAGAGGCGTTCGAGCGCGCGGCGACGCTGCGGCCGGCCAGCGCGACCCCGCGCGTCCGGATCGGTCAGACCTACGAGCTCGAGCGGCGCTACGACGAGGCGCTCGTCGCGTACCACGGCGCGTGCGAGGCGGCCCCGGAGAGCCCGCACGCGTTCCGCGTGATCGGCACGCGCCTCTTGCGCTGGGGTCACGCGGAGGAGGCCATCCCCTTCCTCGAGCGCGCGCTGGCCCTCGATCCGGCGCACCGCGAGACGCGCAACGCGCTCGCGATGGCGCGCGCACACACCGGCGACCTCGAGGGGGCCGAGCGGGACTACCGCGCCGCGATCGGCGAGGACCCGGAGTTCCTGGGCGCGCGCATCGGCCTGGCGGCGCTGCTCGTGAACGCTCATCGCTTCGACGAGGCGCTGGCCACGTACGACGGGATCCTCGAGCGCTGGCCGCACTTCGCCGCGGCGCACGTCGGGCGCGGCATCCTCCTGCACGAGCTCGGCCGCCGCGACGAGGCGCTCGCGGCGTTCCGCCGCGCAGTGGACGTGGCCGACGACCGGCCGCGCTACGAGCGGCGGCTCGCGGAGTACGAGGCCCTGCTCGCCCGCTCGCCCCCGTGACGAGCGTCGGGACGCCGGATCCGGGGGGTTGCGCCAGGCGGATCACGCGCCGTGCCCGATCACGACCCACGTCTGCTCGATCAGCTCCGGCAGCTCGAGCTCCGCGAGGACGTAGTGCTGCGCGAACTTCGCCGGTAGCCGCGCGGCGTCGTATCCCGACACGGCGAACCGACACTCGCGCTCGGCGATCGCGAACGAGGCCCCACCCGTCCGCACGCGCGCCGCCTCGATCGTGTCGAGGAGCGCCACGTCCTCCGGATCGCCCCGGGCACCGAGCACCACGCGACCGCCCTCGGACCGCAGCACGTAGCGTTCCGCGTCGAGCTTCTCCGCTCGCTGGACGTCGATGCGGACCGGCGCCCGCTTCGCGAGCGCGACGAGATACTCGGCGAGCGAACTCGGTCGATGATGGAGCGTCACCGTGTGCCGCTTCCACGGCGTCAGCGTGTGCACGACACGCAGGCGAGCGGACTCCGACACGAGGTCGCCCGCGCGGAAGAGCTGCTCGAGGGTCTTGGCGCTGAACGCCGCCGGCGAACGGTAGAGACCGGAGGACACGTGACGAAGGGTAGCGGCTCTGCCGCTCCTCGCTTGCGTCAGCGGCAACGCGACTTCCTGATTCTGTGCGGACCGTGACGCGACCGCAGATCAGCCACGCCGTGAGCGTGCTCGGAGAGCCGCCCGTGTTCGACCGCCAGACGGCCGAGACCGCCGTGCTCCTGTTCGACGCGAGCGGCCGGAGGCGCGGAACGATGGTGGACTGCTTCATCGCGGCGACGGCGATACGAGCGGGCGCGTCGCTCGCCGCGGGGGCGCCTCTCTGCCCAGAGCTACGGCGTACGCGTCCGGCGTGAGCGTCGCATCGCCCCGAGCACCATCGCGAGCAGCACGACGGCGAGCGGCGACGCGTCGCCGCGCGATGCGCGACAGCCGCAGCCGCTCGGCGTCGTCGCCGGAGCGCCGGCATCGACGGGGTTCGCCATCGCAGCGTCGGTAGCAGTGCTCGCGTCGATGGGTCCCGCATCGACGGCCGGCGGGCAGGTTACGTCCGTCGGGCAGTCGATCGCGACGCCGTCGCATGTCTCGGCCGGATCACACGCGCTCACGGGCGCACGACACTCCGAACCGGCAGCGGCGAGCGCGTCGGCCGGACAGTCGAGGCCGGTGCCGTCGCACGTCTCGGCTCGATCACAGAGGCCCACGGCCGAGCGACAGACCACGTCCACGTCGGCTCGGAGATCCGAGGGGCAGAGCGCAGCGCTGCCGGTGCACGTCTCGGCGGGGTCACACGCGCCGGCGGCGGGACGGCAGACCGTGGCCGAGGGCGCGAGCACGTCGGGCGGACACGTGGTGCTCGGGGCCGCGCAGCGCTCGGGGACGTCGCAGGGGCCGGCCGAGGGTCGGCACACGACGGCACCGCACACGCCTTCGATCAGGCCACCCGCAGACACGCTGCACGCCTGACAGTCGGGCGCGGATGCGCCGCAGGCGGTGTCGCAGCACACGCCGTCGGCGCAGAAGCCGGACGCGCAGTTCCACGTGCTGCCGCAAGGCGCGCCGTTCGGCCTCCCGAGCCGGAACAGCCGCGCACCGCCGATCCTGCCCGTGAGCGCCCGGCTGCCGTCGGCGGTGATCGACACGGACATGCCCACGCCATCCGTGCCGGACGGCCCCGCCGCGCCGATGGTCGGCCCCTCGGCCCACGCCGTCGCCGCGCGGAAGAACACCACCGATCGCGGACTGTGCGAGCTGTTGGCGCCGACGATCGCGCTGCTCCCATCGGAGCTGAGCGCGACCGACCAGCCGACGGAGTCGTACGCACTGGCGCTCGCGACACGGAGCGTCGCCTCTTCTGGCCAGCTCGTGCCGGTCCGACGGAACACGCGCGCACTGCCGATGCTCGGCCCGGCGCCGGTCGGGGCTCGATCGTCGTTCCAGGAGCCCACGATCGCGCGGCTCCCGTCGCCGCTCAGCGCGACCGCATAGCCGAACCCCTGGTTCACGTTGCCGTCCGACGGACGCAGCATCGCCTCGCGGGCCCAGCCCGCGGCCGTGCGTACGAAGACGAGCGCACTTCCGCCGAGGGGGTCCGCGGCGTCCGGGTTGCCGATGAGCGCCAGCGTTCCGTCGGCGCTCGCGGACACGCTCGTGCCGAAGCCGTGCCCGCCGGGCGCGGGCAGCGTCGCCTCTTCGGTCCACGTCGATCCGACGCGAACGAACACGTACGCGCCGCTCGCGCCGCTTGCGCCGACCACGGCGCGCGTCCCGTCTCCGCTGAGCGAGACCGACCAGCCGAGGTGGTGGTCGGGAGCGCGGGCCCCGGCTCGCAAGATCGCCTCCTCGGTCCACGTCCCACCCGATCGCACGAACACGTACGCGCTGCCCGCGGAGGCGTCGTCGTTCGCCGCGCCGACCAGCGCGCGGCCGCCGTCCGCGCTCAGCGAGACCGAGTTGCCGAAGAAGTCGCCCGCCTCGCCGTCCGAGGCCCAGAGCGTCGCCTCCTCCGCCCACGTCTCGCCGGTGCGCACGTAGACGCGCGCGGCGCCGGCGTGTTCGTCGGGCCCGCGGTCGGCGCTGGACGCACCGACGATCGCGTGGCTCCCGTCTCCGCTGAGCGACACCGTGGTGCCGAAGCCAAACGCTCCAGGGAGGTCCATGGCGTCCAGGGTCGCCTCTTCGACGACGACGATCGGATCCACGACGACGGGATAGGTGGCGCCCGCGTCGTCGACGACGAGCGAGATCCCAGCGGGGCTCGCGATCATCCTCGCGCCGAGGCGCGTGCCTGCCGAGTCGGTCACGACGATGTGCGCGTACGTCGCGACCGTGGCGCCCGCGCCGTCGACGAGCGCGACGGCATCGTCGCTCACGCTCCGCGTGGCGAGGCCCGTCAGCGCGAGCTCGACGCGCAGCGTTCCGTCGCCCGGCGGACGCTCGGCGATCGTCACGCCGTGCTCGAGCCCGGCCGGCGACGAACGCCACCACTCGACGACTCCGCGCGCGCGCTGCGTGCGCACCTCGGTGCCGACGGACGTCGCGGCGCCGTCACCGAGCGAGACGGCGCGTGAGCCGCGACCGAGCCGGGCGGCACGCAGCGTCGCCACGTGCTCACCGATCGTGAGCCGCGCGCCGGTCCCGAACGAAGCCGTCACGCCGCGCGACGCGAGCTGCGCGGTCTGGGCCCGTGCGCCCTCGACGTGCAGCGCGAGGAGCAGCCAGGCGAGGACGAACGCCCGGCTGGTCACAGCGGCTCTCCGCCGCGCACCTGGTAGCGCCAGATCCCGGGCGTGCCCACGTTCGACGTCGAGCACAGGTCGAGCACCGCGCTCGTGCCCGAGCCCGGGAGCCTGAGCGCGACGACGCCATCGCCCGAGGAGAACCCGGCGCTCGCCGGAGATCCTCCGAGCCCGCCCACGCCCCCGCTCGCGTCGCCGGTGGTCCACTCGCAGTCCTGGTAGCGGAGCTCGACGTCGAAGTCGCCGAGCGCGACGTCGCTGCGGCTCGTGAGGATCACCTGGAAGCTGTTGCTGCGATCGCTGTGGCTGCTGTAGTAGCCGACGTGCAGCCAGGTCGCGACGAAGCGCGTGGGCTCCTGCGCGTAGTAGACGAGGTTCTGCTCGGGTCCGGACAGGCCCACCGCGTTGCGCGTGTCCACGTCGGCCCACCACACCGCGATCATGGGAGCGCCGGTGCGCGTCGGGAACCCGGGGGTGAAGGCGCCCAGCGGGCCCGCGAACGTGAGGTTGCCGTTGTTGTTGACGTACAGCGCGCCGTACGAGCTGCCGTAGAGCGTGATGGGTCCGAAGGCGGGCGAGAGCGGCGCCGTCGAGGCGTCGTCGCTTCGGTCCAGGATGCCCGGGCCGAACCCCGCGGGTCCGCCGAGGCCGTCGAGCAGTAGCGGCGCGCGGACACAGACGCCGGCGCCCGTGCACCCGCCCGCGCACGGAAGCGTGACGAGCGCATAGCCGCACTCGCTGCCACCGATGCAGGCGGGCAGGGCCGATGCCGCACGCTGCACGTGCGTCGCGTCGAAGCAGGTGGGAGCCGGGGGCGTCGTCGGACACGCGAGGCCACCCACGCATGGGTCCGCCACCCAGGTGCAGCTCGGCTGGCAGGTGCGCGTCTGCGTGCCGCATCCACCGCACGCATTCGTCTCGGTCGAGCCCGGAGTGCACAGGCCCGTGTCCTGGCAGATGCCGGGGACCCACTGACCGAACGCGTCGCACGTGCGGCCGCGTGTCCCGCAGAAGCCGCACCGCTCGGTGCCCGTCGCGCCCACCGTGCACACGGGCGCCTCGCACGCGCCGCCCGCCTCCGCGCACGTCCCGTCGCACGTCGCCAGGCGCGACTCGCCGGGCGGACATCCAGCCGCGGTCCGGACCCGCGTGCCCGGCCTGCACGTTCCCGTCTCGCCAGCGCAGCTCGCCGTGGTGTCCCACGCGCACCCGCCTGCGCACGTCTGCTCCTGCGTTCCGCAGAATCCGCACGCCACGCTGCGCGTCGCACCCGGCGCGCACGTGCCTTCGCCGGTGCACGCGCCGTAGGTCCAGAAGCCCGCGGAGCATATGCGCGTGAGCGTGCCGCAGTTGCCGCACGCCATCATCTGCGTCGCGCCCGCGGTCGCGCATGGCTCGCCCGCATCGATGCGCGGCACGAACGCATCCGGCATGGGTGCGTCGTGGGTCGCGGCATCGAGGAGCGCCGCGTCGATCCCACCATCGGCGCCCGCGTCCGGACTCGTCACGGCGGCGTCCGGCGTCACCACCTCGAGCGCGCACCCCGACATGCAGACACACGCGAGCCAGAGGCCCGCCCCCCGGAGGTGCATCTCGCGATGATGTCGTGAATCGCTGCCACAAGCGAGGGCATGGTCCCCATGGACGCCGTTTCCTCCGACGGGCCGAGGCTACGCGAGCGGAACGTTCCGGCGAGGCCTCTCAGGGGAAGTCGAGGGTCTCGTGGGGGTCGGGCGGTCCGCGGGCGGGTTGCAGCGGCCTGGGCTCGCTCCAGAGGCAGAGGTGCTCGAGGAGTCGGCGCACCTCTTTCTCGTCGTGCAGTACCGCGACGAACCCGAGCCAGCCGGTGCACCTGGGGCACTTCAGGACGTCGAGGCCGAAGCTGTGCTTCATGAGCGCGGCCAGGATGCGTCGGGGCGGGTGCGCCTTTCGGGCTCGGGCCGGGGAGGAGCCGCTCGCGGCCTCGCGCGTTGGCCGCGAGCACGCCGAAATCCACGGTCGTGTTCTTGCGCGGCCTCGGGACGAGCGAGGCGAGGCATCGACGAGGCACCTCGCACGACCAGGCCGCGGGTCGTGCCGAGGTGTGCGCGCCCGACGCGGACGAGCCGCCGATCGGCGGAGGTGGCGACGGGCCGTCGCCCCGCACACGGAGCGCTCGGGGAGCGGCTCGCGGAGTACGAGGCCCTGCTCGCCCGCTCGCGGACGCCGGCTCACGGAGGTGGCGCAGGCAGGGCGCGCGCCTCGCGCAGCACCCGGATCCGCTCGATCACATCGTCGCCGCCGAGCGCGAGGGCGCGCTCGATGCGCTCGCGCGCCGCGCTCACGTCGCCGCGCGCCGTCTCGCTCTCCGCGACCCGGAGCTGCCACATCCCAGGGCTCGCGAGGGGGTGCGTCAGGTGGCGGTAGCCGAGGAAGGCCACCACGAGCCCGGTGAGCACGCCGGCGGCCACGCGGACGCGCGGCGGCTCCATCCGGGCGAGCGCCACGAGTCCGTCGCCTGCGAGGATCACGAGCGGCAGGGCCATGGAGAGGCGGTAGCGTCCGCTCGGGTGGAAGAGGGTCGTCACGAGGACGGTCCCGACCACCAAGGGCAGGTAGGGCAGGACCCAGCGCAGCCCGCGCCGGCGGACGCCGAGGATCGCGCCGAGCAGCCCGAGCACCAGCAGCGTCCCCATCGAGATCGGCTGCCACGCGAGCGAGCGCAGCTCGGTCCGGGCACCGTAGAACCCGTAGTCGAAGGTCGTCTCGACGTCGGAGAACGTGCGCGCGAGCTTGGCCGGGCTGGACGCCAGCCACCCGCCGACGTCGATCGCGGGGGTCGGCGCCGGGCCGTCCGAGGCGAGCGTCTGCTCGGCTTGATGCACGACGTCCCAGGCGCTCGGGGGCGCATCGCTCGCGCCGAGCGGGGCGAGCGAGCCCGTCCAGCGCCCGTGCTCGGACGCGCGGCTCGCCGTCCGCGAGGCGAGGATCACCGGCACGAAGCGACCGACGTGCGCGTAGTTCCACGCGCCGTTGAGGCAGAGCACCGCGCCGAGCCCGAGGGCGAGGGCCGTGGTGCGGCGCGATCGTGCCGGGCGCGCCTCGCCCCCGCGCGGAGCGAGCCCGCCGAACACGAAGAAGGGCAGCGCGAAGATCAGGTTCGCGCGGGCGAGCGTGGCCAGGCCGAGCGCCGCCCCGGCCGCGGCCCCTGCGCGCGCATCCCCGTCGGTGAAGCGAGGGTCGAGGTAGAGCGCGAAGGCGGCGGCGGCGAGGAAGAGCCCGAGCGTCTCGCTCATCACGAGCGTCTCGTAGAAGAGCGGGACCGCGAAGCCGATCCAGAGGGCCAGCGTGACCAGGCCGGCGTCCTCGGACGCGGCGCGCGTGGCGGCGCGCTCGAGGACGAGCGCGGTGGCCAGCCCGAGGACCAGCTGCGCGTCGATCGCGAGCCCGCCGAACGCGGCGAGGAACCATCCGTAGAGCGGCCCGAACGCGAGCAGCGTCGGATCCCCGAAATGGCCAGCACGCAGCGCCGCGGCCTGGCGCAGGTACACCGGGGAGTCGAAGATCGGGCCCTCGGTGAAGGGCAGGGCCGTCGACTCCAGCCGGAACGCGAGGCGCACGACGAGCGCCAGCGCCAAGAGGGCCCAGCGGATTCGTGCCCGCTCTCGCGAGCGGTCGGGGCTCGGCATCGCGCTCGTCACGACCGTCGCCACGATGGACGGATGCGCCGTGCCAGTCTAGTCTGCCGCCGCTTTCGGCCTCATGAACGAACCTTCGCCTCGCGCTGCGCTCCTCTCGCGCCTCTCGATCGCCGTCGTCGTGGTCGCGGTCCTCGTGCTCGTCCTGGGGCGCCTGGCGAGCTTCGGCATCTGGGATCCCTGGGAGCTGACCGCGGCCGACGCGGCCCGGCACCGCATGGCGGGGGACGCGACCGGCCCGCAGACGAGCCCCCAGGTCGCGACGGCGCTCGTCGCGATGGGGTTCTCGCTCTTCGACGTCCACGAGTGGTCGGGGCGCCTGCCGATCGCGCTCGCCGGCCTCGTCGCGCTCGGGGTCGTCTTCGTGCTCGTCACGCGCGTCGTCGATCGGCGCGCGGGGATCTACGCGGTCATCGCCGCGGCGAGCTCGCCCCTGTTCCTGCTGAACGCGCGCCAGATGATCGGATCGGCGCCCGGCATCCTCGCGAGCGCGCTCGTCTTCGCGGGGGCCTTCGTGGCTGCGTTTCCGCCGCCCGGCCCCCGGCGCGAGCAGGTCCGCATGGTCGGGCTCGCCGTCGGCGCTCTCTCGTCGGCGCTCGCCGTCGTGACCAGCGGCGCGCTGCTCGGGCTCGCTCCGCCGCTGCTCGGCGTCGGGGCGGTCGTGGCGGCTCGCCGCGAGGCGCTCGCGCGGGGGCCC
>JBGAQA010000096.1:0-23993 GCA_044220955.1 Sandaracinaceae bacterium | reverse complement strand
GATCGCTGCACCGATCCCGGGATCGAGCCCTTCGTCCGGCCGGCCGCCGAATCCCGGGTGGCCGGCGCGACGCTGGTCCGCGAGGTCGAGGTCACGGGCTCGACGCCCGTGACGCCCGTGGGCGAGCTGGGCACGGGCCGGTATGCCTTCGTCTACGTGGGCCTGCGCGACGGCTGCGACGTCGCAGCGCTCGGCTGCACGGTCGTGGCGTTCCCCGCCGACATCCGCATCGACGTCGCCCCACCGGTCGGCGCCGCGTGCCTCGTGGGCTGCGCGCCGACGCGGCCGACGTCCGACTGCGCGTCGTGCACCATGCCCTGACGCGTCAGGGGAGCCCGCGGACGACGCGCTCGGCGTGCACGACGCGCACGGCGACGGTGTCGCCGAAGTGCTGCCAGGCGACGAAGCCCGAGACGACCACGAGACAGAGCAGCATCACGTACTCGACGGTGCTCGTGCCGCGGGTGTCGTCGGCGAGGCGGCGCGATCGGAGAGAACGGGACTTCGTCATTTGGGCTCCTCCAGGCTGGGGTCGTCGGACTCGATCGGAACGGATCACGGCGAGCACGTGCGCGAGAGGTCGCCCACGCCGGTCGGCACCTCGTCGATCGGGAAGCAGTGGCCGACCTCGCCCGCCCAGCCGCAGCCCTCGACGCGCACGCACGCGTCGCAGGCGCCCGACGGGCAGGGCAGGTGCTGGAGCGCGGGCGCGGTGCAGGCGAGCTGCGTCCCGTACCACTCGGTGCAGTCACCGTGGCGGGGCTGCCCCTGGCCCTCGACGGCCTCCATGCACGTGTTGCCGGCCGCGCACCAGCCGCAGCCGGGATCGAGCGTGCAGGCGCCGCAGGTGCTCGTGTGGATCCTGCATCGATCGACGTGGGGCGGCGTGGGGGCGCATGCGCCGGCGACCGAGGGGTGCATCCCGTCGAGCGTCACGCCGTAGCGCGCCCAGCGCGCGACGAACTCGTACGAGAGGGTCCCGAAGCCCCCGTCGGCCCAGCGCGTCCCCCACGAATTGAGCAGCACGAAGGCCTCTGCGTCGTCGTCGTAGCCGACGAGCGCGACCGCGTGGAAGGCGTCGCCCTCGTCCGTACGCACCATGCACGCGGCGCCACGGTCGCACTCGCTCCCGCCGCAGGTCGGCACGTCGCTCAGCAGGGAGGTCGTGCCGGGCGGCACGGCGACGTGTCCAGGCGAGGCGTCGCAGGAGTTCCAGCCGACGTGGTGCATGAACGGCACACCGACCACGGGCACGCGCCGATCGGCGAGCGCACGACGCAGCCCGTCCACGATCGACGCGCCGGGCGGCAGCACGGTCATCGTCGAGGCTCGGTGCTCGATCGGGTAGTCGCTCGGCCGTCCCTCGCCGATGGCGTCGTTGATCGCGTCGAGCGTGAACAGGCTCGGCAGCTCCCGCTCGCCGGTCGCGCCCACGCTCGCGAGCAGCCCCGCCGCATCGGCGATGCTCGTCCCGGCGTTCAGCTCGCTCTGGGTGAACGGCCGGCGCCCGTCTCGGAACTGGCTCCACCGCGCGTGGAGGATCGACACGCGCGGAGCGCCGAGGCTCGGATCCACGGCCCGAGCGGCCGCGCAGGCGACGCACTCGGTCGCCTCGAGCGCCGTCGTCGTCGACACCGTCTGGCACCAGCCCGTCGCGCCCTGATCCTCGACGACGAGACAGTCGGCGAGCGCCGGGTCGTCCCGGAGATCGACCTGCGCCGGGAGGCTCGTGTCGAGCGCTTCCACGCGAACGCCCGCGGGCAGCGCACCGTACGAGAACGGCGGCTCGGCCACCGCGCACGTCCGGTACCCCGGCAGTGGCTCGATCGGGATGCAATCGCCGCCGCGCCTCGCCGGGAGGGGCGCGCAGCCGGCGAGGGCGAGCGAGAGCGAGGCGACGGAGAGGGTGACGAGGGACGTGCGCATGCGCGACCCACGAGCAGCCTCCGTGCCGCGACGGGCGTGCGGAAAACGCGCGAGATTGGCGCCGGGTGCGATCGTGCGGGTCGCAGGTCCGCGCTCGGCGCGGTCGCGCCGCCCGGCGCCCCCGCGGCGTGCCCGCCAGCCCCGACGCGGCACGGCCGCGGTGCGCGTCCTGCGCGGACCGGTTCGGGTGCTCCGGCGCGGCTACTGTCCGTCGCCTGGTTGGATCGTCCGCTCCTCGCGATGATCCGCGTCGAGGCGGTCGGCCCACCGGTCGATCTCGGCCAGGTAGCGCGACCTGTCGCCGAGCTCGCGCAGCACGAGCGGCACACGTGCCTGATCCATCTCGACGAGCGGTGTCCCCGAGATGTACTCGGCCAGGTGCGTCCACCGCTCGTCGCGGCTGCGCGTGTTGAGCGCGAGGAAGCTCACGTGATCGCTCCAGCCCGTGTACGACAGCGTGACGTAGTAGATGCGGCCGGCCTCCACCGTCCCCTCGACGCGATCGCCGGCGCCCGCGTTGCGCATCGGCAGACAGTAGAGCCGGACGGTGCCGGGTGCGACGCGCACCACCGTCCGCGAGTGGCCGTGGATCATCCCGAGCAGGCCGCCGTCGGCGCCGAGGATGCTCACCGTCTCGAGGACGGAGCGCGGCTGCATGATGACGATCGCCGCGGTCCCGGGCTCCGGAGCGACGGCGTCCACCGCGGATCGGATGGTGATGTTGTGCACCGCGGGGCTACAGCCCACGACGAGCGCGACCGACAGCGAGAGCCCGAGCGCGAGCGGCGCGAGCGATTTTCGAGACATGGCGACTCCCTCCTCGGGGGGGACGCTATCACGGACGCTCGGCGCTCGGCCGCGGCATGCCGCTCGAGCGCGGCTACTGCACGGGCGCGACCGTGACGCGGATCGAGCCCATCGTCTGCGGTACGTCGCCCTGCGAGCGGAGGTCGAGCGCGAAGTCGCCGCCGGCTCCGATCTGCGCCGCGGTGACGTCCGCGACGCCGATGAGCTCGTCGCTGGTGACGGCGTCGTCGTCGTACACGGAGAACCGGATCGGGAAGTCCTCGGCGTGGTACGCGCCCGGCAGCCAGTGGTCGAGCGCGAGCTCGTGCCGGTCGGCGGTGACCGTGGTGCGCTCGATCTCGCGCTGCCCGGGGACGCTCGCGATCACGATGTACGGGTCGGGCTCACTGCCGATCGTGTCCCACGCGCTCCCACCGACCGATGCCGTGGCGACGGTCAGGCCGGTGAGGTGAACGCGCAGCGGGCGCGAGGTGGACGTGCCGGTGCTCGTCGTCGTCGTGCTCGCGGTGCTCGTGGTGCTCGTGGTGCTCGTCGTGCTGCTCGTCGTGGTGCTCGTTCCCGTGCCGGTGCCCGTGCTGGCCGTCGTAGCCGCGGGGGCCGGCGGGCACACGCGCACGCGCGCGGTCGACGAGAGCGTCGCGTCGGCGTGCGGGGTGACCAGCAAGAGCGTCGGACAGCCGAGGGTGGGGATCGTCGCGGTGTGGGACTGGTGCGGCCCGGTCAGCTCGAGCACGCGCGTGCCGGTCGGCGTCGTGGCCGCCCCGCCCTGGAGCACGGTGTCGTAGAAGCGCTCGAAGTCGGCCATGCAGACGGCGTCGACGTACACGCCGCCGCCCTCCTCCAGCTCCATCTCGATCGCCTCGGCGCCCTGGATCGGGTCGAGCGGGCCGAGCACGTCGAGACCGCCCGGGTACACGCTCAGCCGCTGGTTGACCGTCCAGGTCGCGCCCGGCGCGGTCGGGTACGGGCGCTGTGGCACCTGTCCTCGCTCGAGCGCGCCGACCATGAAGTCCATCTGCTGCGAGTCCATCGCGTAGGTGACGGTCATCCCCGTCGCGAAGCGGTCGTGCAGGCGCTGGCTCCCCTCCTCGGTGACCTGCTGGCGCGCCCGGTCGTCGGCCGAGGTGCCCGTCATCGAGAGCAGACCGCCGAGCACGCCGGAGAACGCGCCGGTGGCGTGCGCCTGCACGAGGCCGCGGGGCTCGACGTGCGCTGTCAGCGCGTGGGCCGGATCGTCCGTCTGCGGGCGCATCCAGATCGTCACGATGTGCGCCGCGTGGTCGTAGCCGATCTCCATGCGGGCCGTGAACGACGCGGTCGCGTCGAAGCGGAGGTACTGCTGCACGCGGAAGCCCATCGACTCGCGATCGACCCAGGTCCAGCCCGTGCCGCCGAGGGCGAGGTCGAGCACGCCGTCGTGCGAGCGCGAGGTGCAGTCGCGGATCCACCAGCGACCGACGGTCGGATCGAGGCCCGACTCGGGTCCGGCGTGGCCGCCCTCTCCCGGAAGCCCGATGAACGTCCCGCGCAGCTGGTCGCAGATCCGCGGCGCGACCACGTCCGCCATCATCGTCTGGATGTCGTCCCCGGCGCCGGTGGTCGTCTCGTCACCGCTCGTGGCGTCGCCCGATCCGGTGTCCGCAGAGTGATCGTCGGTCACGTAGACCGGCGAGGGTGCACACCCGATGCTCGCCCCCGCGAGGATCCCACCGAGCAGTAGCAGCGTCCCGTTCGTTCGCGCGCGCATGGAGACCCTCATACCCGAAACCGGCATACGCGCGAAGAGGGGCGATTTCTTCCCCCGCAACAGGAGTGCTCGCCGCGGAGGACCCGAACGGGAGCGCGGGCACCGCGCGTACCGTAGGGGCCGCAGGAGCGAGCCGACATGATAGCCGGAGTGCTCGGCGGAGCCGAGCCGACGCAATGGTGTCGGCCCGCCGTCGGCGGGCACCCCGCGGATCACATCAGGCGCGTGCAGCGGCTTCCGATGCACATCGTGTCCTCGCCCGGGCAGCAGTCGCCGCTGTCCGTGCAGGCCTCACCCTCGTGGGAGCAGGTGACGATGTCGGGCGGCACACACACCGGGCCCGCGCCGGTGTCCCGGCAGAAGCCGCTGCAGCACTCGCCGCTCACCGCACAGCCGAGCCCGTCCATGTGGCAGGCCTCCTCCGTCCAGAAGGCGGCCATGTTCTCGTCGTGCACGTCCTGCTGCGGCAGCCAGTAGGGCGAGGAGCTCGGGTCGATCCCGGCGCTGGGCGTCGAGTCGATGGCGGCGACCCAGAGCTGCCGGCGACCCGCGCCCGCCGTGCCGACCTGCGCGTTGCCGTAGTCGCGCGTCGAGAAGAACGCGAGCCAGAAGTAGCCGCCCTCGTCGAAGGGTGAGAACGTCGGGTAGTACGAGCTCGGCGAGGCGCCGTTCAGGTTCGCGAGGCCGTACGAGGTCGCGCCGTCGCGCGCGACCATCTCCACGCTGCCGGGGCGGAAGATGTGCGTGCCCGTCCCCGGGTCCTCGTAGGCGCGGCTGTGCTGGCTGTGCTGGAAGGCGATGTACGCCGAGTCCGGGGACCACGAGGGCCGCGCGATCACCGGCGGGCTGCCCGCCGCGAGGATCGTCCGCGGCGTTCCGAACGCGTCGCCGGCCATCGCGTCGACGATCGCGAGATCGCCGCGCGTGAAGTCGACCGCCCAGCCCCCGTTCGTGCTCGTGATGAACGCGATCTGCGTGCCGTCCGGCGACCAGGCTGGGTGCGCGGCGCCGGCGCTCGGGAGGCTCGACGCGATGCGCGCGCCGCTGTTGCCGTCGACGAGGAACAGCTCGTTGCCGAAGCTCGCGACGAGCCTCGATGCGTCGGGGCTGAAGCTCGCCGTCAGGAAGCTCACCACGTTCGGCGGGACGATCATCGGGGGCGGCGAGAGCGTCGTGTCGCCGGTGAGGTCGAAGATCGCGCTCGTGCCTCCGCCGTCCCAGATCTCGGCCGCCATCCGGCGGCCGTCGCGGCTGATCGCGTGGCACGCCACGCACTGCCTGCCGTCACCGGGGCGCGCGGGCGGGTTGGGCATGAAGCTGACGCGGCCCGTGCCGTCGCCGTTGATGCGCTGGATGCGGCCCTGGCCGAGATCCCAGTAGTAGATCGCGCCGCGGATCGTCGCCGCGGCGAAGCGCACGGTGGGGCCGTGGCCGCGGATCACCGTGTCGGTCGCGGACTCCCACCGGTCGACCGCGATCGTGACGTCGGACTCGGGCGCGGACTCCGCGAGCGCGCGCCACGCCTCCGGGGTGGGCAGCCAGTGGAACCCGAACGCGGCGCCGGAGTGCGTGACGTACGCGCGCACCTGCACGCCGGGCGCGTCCAGCCGCACCTGATACAGGTCGCCCGCCGCACCGCCCGACCACTGCAGGTCCGCCGGATACACGTTCCCCGGGAACACGGTGCGGTCGAGCGGGTAGAGCATGCTCGCCGCACGCGCCGGCTCGTCGACCATCGTGACGCCGGGCGCGAAGTGCGTCGCGGCGTCGGAGGGCGCACCGGTGTCGAGGACGGTGCGCTGGATCTGAACGGTGACGGTCGTGCCCGCCGTCATGCCGCCCGCCGTGACCGACACGTTGGAGGTGCCGCCCACCACGCCAAGCGCCGTGAAGAGGCCCGTCGTGCGATCGATCGAGCCGATCACCCGCGCGTCGGCGCTCCAGATCCCCGCCGTGATCTCGCTCGTGCTCCCGTCGTCGTACTCGCCGACGAGCGTGAAGTCGATCGTGGGCATGGCGCCGTCGATCGCCGTCAGCACCGGGGCGGCGGGCTCGACGTGCATGCCGGTGAGCGTGCGGACGCGCGCGTCGTTCGGGGCGCCGGTGTCCATCCCGCCCCCGCCCGCGTCGACCGGACCGCCGTCGGGGACGGCGCGACACGTCCCGTCCACGCACATCTGCGGCGCGGGACAGTCCGCGGAGCGCGTGCACGCGCGGGTGTGCGTGGTGGACGAGGGATCGCAGCCGGCGACGGCAGCGACGATCCAAGCCAGGGCGAGGCAGGTGCGCATCGGTGCATGGTAACGCCGTGCGCGTCCGAATGCGCCAGGCCCACACTCGCGATACGCTGGCGCGTCGTGAGAGCGCCGCATGAGTGACCTGGTGCCGCTGCGCGCCAAGGGCCGCCCCCCGGCGCGGCGCGCTGGCCCACGGCTGCTCCCCACGACGCGCGACGAGATGCGCGAGCGCGGCTGGGACGCGCTCGACGTGCTGATCGTGAACGGCGACGCGTACGTCGATCACCCGGCCTTCGGCGCGGCCCTCATCGGCCGCTTCCTCGAGGGGCGCGGGTACCGGGTGGGCATCGTCAGCCAGCCGCGCTGGGATCGCCCGGACGACGTGCTCGCGATGGGCGCGCCGCGGCTCTTCGTCGGCATCACCGCCGGCAACCTCGACTCGATGCTCAACAAGCTGACCGCACAGAAGAAGGTGCGGAGCGAGGACCCGTACTCGCCGGGCGGACGCGCGGGGTCGCGACCGAACCGCGCGACGATCGTGTACTCGAACCTCGTGCGCGGGGCGATGCCTGGGGTCCCCATCGTCATCGGCGGCATCGAGGCGTCGCTGCGACGAATCGCGCACTTCGACTACTGGTCCGAGTCCGTCCGGCGCTCGATCCTGCTCGACGCCAAGGCCGACCTCTTGATCTTCGGGATGGGCGAGCGCCCGGTCTGGGAGGTGGCCGACCGGCTCCGGGCCGGCGCGCGGATCGACGAGATCCGGGACGTGCGCGGCACGGCCTTCCGGCTCCGCAAGGGGCAGTGGGAGAGCCTGGAGAAGAGCCGCTTCGTCCGCGACGGAAAGGTGCTGCGGCTTCCCTCGTACGAAGAGGTGAGCGCAGCCTCCGACGCGGGCCGCGAGGCGTTCCGCGAGATGTCCCACGCGTTCCAGCACGAGACGAACCCGGGCAACGGTCGGCCCTTGCTGCAGCCGCACGGGAGCGAGGCCGTGTTCTTCACACCGCCCGCCGAGCCGCTCGACACCGCGCTGATGGACGCGCTCTACGATCTGCCCTTCGCGCGCGTGCCCCACCCGTCGTACACCGAGCGCATTCCCGCGTACGAGACGGTGAAGCACTCGATCGTCACGATGCGCGGCTGCTTCGGGGGCTGCACGTTCTGCTCGATCACCGAGCACGAGGGGCGCGTCATCCAGTGGCGCTCGAGCGAGAGCGTGCTGCGAGAGGTGCGCGCGCTGCGGCGCATGGAGGGCTTCCACGGCGTCATCAGCGACGTGGGCGGGCCGACGGCGAACATGTACGGGATGAAGTGCAGGGACGAGAAGATCGAGAAATCGTGCCGGCGCCTGTCCTGCGTGCATCCGGGCGTCTGCGAGAACCTCGTCGCGGATCACGCGCCCCTGATCGACCTCCTGCGCAAGGTGCGCAAGGAGCCCGGCGTCAAGAAGGCCTTCGTCGCCAGCGGCGTCCGCTACGATCTGGCGGAGCGCTCGCCCGAGTTCGTGAAGGAGCTCGCGACGCACCACACGGGCGGCCAGCTCTCGGTCGCGCCCGAGCACGTCGACGAGGAGACGCTCGAGAGGATGAAGAAGCCCGGCAAGGAGAGCTACGAGCGCTTCGCCGCGCAGTTCGAGAGCGCGTGCGCCGAGGCGGGCAAGGAGCAGCACCTCGTCCCCTACTACATCTCGGGGCACCCGGGCACGACCGACGAGGCGATGATCGCGCTGGCGCTCTACCTCAAGCAGCGCGGCATCCGGCCGCGGCAGGTGCAGGACTTCATCCCCACGCCGATGTCGATGGCGACGGCGATGTACTACACGGGCTTCGACCCCAACACGCGCGAGCGCGTGCACACGGCGCGCACGCTCCGCGACAAGCGGCGGCAGAAGGCCCTGCTGCTCTACTGGGACCCGGCGCACCACGAGCTGGCGCGCGACGCGCTCATCGCCGCCAAGCGGGGCGATCTGATCGGGAGCGGCGAGCGCGCGCTGGTGCCGCCGGCGAGCGGGAAGGGATCGCTGTCGATCCACGCGCAGCGCGGGCGCGGCGGACGCCCGGCGGGACGCGCGAGCGGGCGGCTCGGACGTCGCGGCGCGGGCGCGGACCGAGGCGCGCGATGACACCGGCGCGCAAGGGCACGGAGAAGCAGGGGCACTGGGACTTCTACTTCTTCGTCGTCGACGGACGGCCGTGCTCCACGATGCTGGACCTCTCGCTCGTGGACGGTGCGCCCGACGCGCAGCGCCCCTGGCTCGTCAGCGTCCGGCTGCCGCTCAAGGACCCGCGCCCCGACGGGCTCACCAGCAACGCCGAGGCGACCGCGCTCGGCCTGATCGAGGACGGCCTCGTGCGGACGCTGGATGCGCACTGCGGGGCGGTCTTCGTCGGCCGCATGACCTGGAACGGCGTCCGCGACCTCTTCTTCTACGCCAAGCGCACGGACTCCCTCGAGCAGGCGCTGACGGCCGGGCTCTCCGGCACGGAGCCTCGGCGCGTGATGACCCGCAAGCAGCGAGACGCCGACTGGAAGCACTACCTCGACGTGCTCTACCCGGGTCCGCTCGAGTGGCAGTGGATCAAGGACCGCCGGCTCGTCGAGTCGCTGGCCGAGAGCGGCGACAAGAGCGACATCGCCCGGCCGATCGATCACCACGCGCGCTTCGCCGCGCGCGCGGCGGCCGAGGCGTGGGCGTGCGCGGTACGCGAGATGGGGTTCGAGGTGGCGATCGAGCGGGCCGAGGGCACGGAGGAGGCGTGGAGCGCGCACGCGGTGCGCGACGATCGCAGCGAGCTCGCGCACGTACACGACATCGTCGAGCGTCTGTACGGGCTCGCAGAGGAGCACGGCGGGACGTACGACGGCTGGGGGTGCCCGGTCGTGCGCGGCCACGACGCCTGAGCGGCCGTGGGCGCGCTCGCGCTCGCGCTCGGTCTCGGGCTACGATCCGTCCTCGGAGGTCTTGCATGCTTCGACCCTGGATCCGCGCCCTGTTCGGGCTCGCGCTCGCCGGCTGCGCCTGCGGCACCACGCCCACCGTCGAGAACCGCGGCGTCGGCCAGGCGTGCGTGAGCTCGGGGGAATGCCGGACCAACCTCGTATGCAGCGGCGGAACGTGCCAGCCCTCGCACGCGGTCACGGCAGGTCAATCGTGCATGCTCACCGGCGAGTGCACGGCCGGCCTCTACTGCGCCGCATCGCGCACCTGCGAGACGGCGGGCGCCGGCACCGCGGGGGACGACTGTACGGGGGACGCTGACTGCGACGTCGGCCTCGTCTGCTCGATCGAGGGCTTCAGCGGGCGCTGCCGCATGGGCGGCTCCGGCGACATCGGCGCCGCGTGCGCCGCGCAGACCGACTGCCTCGCGGGGCTGACCTGCACGACGCAGCCCTTCGGCACGATCTGCCAGAGCGCGCCTGCGCGCGGCCGACCCGGGGACGGCGGCGGGCTCGACGGCGGCGTTCCGAGCGGTCCGCCTCCCGTCGTGGGCCTCTGGGCGGGCGAGACGTGCGAGACGGACGACGGTCCCGCGCACTCGTACTTCGAGGTGCCCCGCGCGGGCACTCCTGCGCACGACTTCTTCCGGCTGCCCTTCCCGAGCGACGTCCGGCGAACGCCGACCGGGCTCGATCTCAGCGGGTTCCCGACCCCGGGGACCGCGCTCTCGATCGACGTGCTCGGCCGCTACGTCGCCGCCGCGCAGACGGACCTCGACGGCTTCGCGACGAACGCCGTGGCGTACTTCCGCTTCTCGCGGCCCTACGACGGCGGCAGCATCGACGGCCACCTGCGCATCGTGGACATCACCGAGGGCTCGCCCACGTACGCGCAGGACCGCGGCTTCCGCTGGATCACCACCTCCGGGCACCTGACGAAGTACATCTGCGACGACTGGCTCGGCGTCGGCCTCGGGCACGGCGACCCGCTGCGCCCCGCGACGACGTACGCCGTCATCATGACCACCGGCGTGCGCGACACGAGCATGAACGCGTTCGCCCGCGACGCCGACTTCGTCGCGACGCTGAGCGACACCGCCCCGACCGACGCCGGGCTCATGCACGCCTGGGACGCGCACGCGCCGCTGCGCGCGTTCCTCGCCGCGCAGACCATCGACCCGACGACGGTGCTGAACGCCGCGGTGTTCACGACGCAGAGCGCCGATCGCATGATCCCGCTGCTGCGCGCGGCCGAGCAGGCCGCGCCGCTCCCCACGCTCGCGGACGCGACCGTCTGCACGGCCACCGCTCTCTCGCCCTGCGACGACGGCACCGAGCAGCGCCGCTGCAGCCCCGTCGACGCGGCCTTCACCGAGATCCACGGCCACCTCTCGCTGCCCATCTTCCAGGAGGGCACGGCGCCCTACGACGAGCCGACCGACGGCGGCGGGATCGCGCTCGACGCGAGCGGCAACCCGAGGATCGTGCGGATGGAGGACGTCTGCGTGTCGATCACCGTGCCCACGGCGGCCGCGCCCGCGGGTGGCTACCCGGTGCTCGTCGCGGCCCACGGCACGGGCGGCAGCTTCACGGACCACATCCGCGGCGGCGTCGCGCACGACCTCGCGACGGCGACCCTCCCGGCCGTCACGGTCGGCATCGATCTCCCGGAGCACGGCGCGCGGCGCGGCGGCAGCACGCGCAGCCCCAACTACCTCGTCTACAACTTCACCAACCCGCGCGCCGCGCGCGACGTGTTCCTGCAGGGCGCGGCCGACATCATGGGCGCGATCCGCTTCGCGCACGACGGGGCGATCACGAGCGGCGGCGCCTCCGTCCCGATCGACGCGACGCGCATCGTGCTGTTCGGCCACAGCCAGGGCGCGCAGCACTCGGCGCTGCTCGCGGGCGACGAGCCCTCGCTCGCGGGCGTCGTGCTCAGCGAGGCCGGGGGCGACCTCACGCAGTCGCTCCTCCACAAGACCCAGCCCGTCGACATCGCGCACCTGGTGCCCTACGCGCTGCTCGACGTCGACGGCTCGGGCAACCTCGCCATCGGCGACTACAACCCGGCGCTCGCCCTCTTCCAGATGTTCTTCGAGCGATCCGACGCGGTGAACTACGCGCGCCGCTACGTGCACGACGTGCCGACCGGAGCGCCCGGCCTGCACGTGTTCGCGACGTACGGAATGGGCGACCACTACACGCCCGAGGCGACGCTGCAGGCCTTCGGTCTTGCGGCCGGCTTCCCCTTCGTCCGGCCGATCCTCACCGACCCGATGTCGTTCAACCCCGGCAACCAGGCGGATCCGCCGCTCATCGGCAACGTGATGGTCGGCACCGCGACGTTCACCTACGGAATGCGCATGTACGCGCCGCCGGCCGGCGTCGACGGTCACTTCGTGGCCCTGCAGTCGACCGACGGGCGCGCGGACGTCGAGGCGTTCGTGGCGGCGATCTTCGCCGGGACGCCCCCGCCGATCGGACACTGATGTATGCGAGGGGCCCCATGAGACAGACCGCGCTCGCGCTCGCGCTCGTCCTCGCCGGCTGCTCCAGCGACGGCATCTGTACGAGCGTCGCGGTCGGCACGGGCGCCGGCTCGACCATCGACTTCGGTCAGTGCTGGGACGGACACGATCGCAGCGTGGAGTGCACACCGACGACGCCTGCCGGCCACCATCGGTGTGAGTGCTCGGTCGCCGGAAACGCTGGCGCGACCTTCGAGCGCACCGAGCTGCTCGTGACGTCGGTGTCGCCGACCGCCGAGGAGCTCGCCCCCATCAACGCCGGGTGCGGCTGGAACCTGCGTCCGCGCTGACCGCGGCTCCCGCGATCGCGCTACCATGGCCCGATGACGCGAGCGACGTTCCTCCGGGCCCTGGTCTGCTCCCTCTCGCTCGGCGTGCCCGCGGCGGCCGCCGCGCAGGCCACGTGCTCCGACGGAACGGGCATGGCTTGCCTGAACGTCGTCGCCGCCGCGCACGCCGACGGGGTCGTCGACGACGTCTTCACCACCCGGGACGGCCACTACGCGCCCGAGCTCAACTTCGCGCACTACGTCCGCGGCGTGAACGGCTGCATCGGCCAGACGACCGATCCCCTGATGCTGAGCGGCTACGTCTGCGGCGCGGTGGGCTCGCACCCGCCCGGAGGAGACGATCCCGCGGTCCAGGCGAACTCGCTCGACTGGTACTGGACGCAGGTCATCCGGACCGACCCGAGCGGCGCCGGGCTCCCCGACGGCTCGCCCGACTACTACGAGCCGACGCGCGGGCGCATCTACGACCTCGGCGGCGAGGCCAACCGCGTCGTGGTCTTTCCGGTCACCGACCACGGGCCGCTCCCGTGCGAGGCGTTCGAGTACACCGTGTGGCTCTCGAACAACCCCGACGCGACCACCGTCGCGCCGACGGACGCGCCCGATCCCGCGCAGTGGAACCCCGCGCGCCTCATCCGCATCTTCACGCAGGGCTGGACGCGCAACGGCCGGGCGACCGGCGCGGCGGAAGCGACACGGACCGACCTCGGCACGTGGCTCCGCGACAACAGCGCGGGCGAGGCCGTGGCGGACTCGTTCGTGACGGTGTGGTCGCTCCCCTGCGGCCTCTCGTTCCGCTACGTGGCGATGCAGGCCGGCAACCCGGGCAACCCCGGCCCCGAGTGCATCTTCCACTCGACCGACGACGAGCTCGACGCGATCGCCGGGCTCAACGAGGACGACACGTCGATCTGCCTCGACGGCGACGGCGATCACCACCGCGACATCCGCTGCGGCGGCGACGACTGCGACGACACGAACCCGGCGATCCACCCGGGCGCGTTCCAGCCCTGCGACGCGACCACGAGCTTCAACTGCCTGCCGCTCTCGCCCTGCCCCACCGGCACCGCGTGCGACACGTCGAGCGGCCTCTGCCTCGACGCGTGCTTCGAGGGCGCGTGCCCGGTCGGCGAGTCGTGCAACCCGGGCGGCTTCTGCGAGGAGAGCGCGTGCGCGGCCCTCACGACCCCTTGCCCCGAGGGGACCGTGTGCCGCGCGGGCGCGTGCGTCGATCCCTGCGACGGCGTGCGCTGCCCCGGGCGACTGCAGTGCATCGGCGGCGCATGCATCGACCTCTGCCTCGGCGTCGCGTGCCCCTCGATGCAGCTCTGCGTCGCGGACCGGCCCGGCGCGACGACGCTCTGCGGCCCGGCGTGCACGTGCGCCGACCTCGCGGCGACGACGTTCTGCGGCGCCGGCACCGCGTGCGACACGCGCACCGGCTCGGCGACCGAGGGGCGCTGCGTCGACATGGGCTGCGAGACGATGACGTGCGGCGCCGGGATGGTCTGCACGGCGGGCGCGTGCGTCGACGCCTGCGCCGGCGTGGTGTGTCCCCTCGGACAGCGCTGCGACGCTGGCGCCTGCAGGGTCGACCTCTGCGCGAACGTGACGTGCGCGAGCGACCAGATCTGCCGCGCGGGCGCGTGCGTCGGACGCTGCGAGGGCGTGACGTGCGGGACGGGCCAGCGCTGCCGCCTCGGTGCCTGCGAGCCGGACCCCTGCGCCGGCCTCGACTGCGGCAGCGCGGCGCACTGCGTGGAGGGCAGCTGTGTCGCCAACCCGGACGCCGGGAGCACCCCCATGGACGCGAGCGTGCGCGACTCGGGCGTCCACGGCGGCACGCCGATGAACGCCGGCTGCGGCTGCCGCGCCGGGAGCGCGGGGGCCGGCGGCGGCGCCCTCGGTCTCTTGCTGGTCGCGCTCGCCCTCGCGAGGCGCGGGCGCCGCTGATCGCGCTCCGCTATCCTCGCCGCCTGTGATCGGAAGACTGACGGGGACCATCGCCGATCGGGCGATGGACGGATCGATCGTCCTCGACGTGGGCGGCGTGGGCTACGAGGTCTTCGTGCCGCTCGGCGCGCTCGGACGGCTGCCCATGAACGAGCGCGTCACGCTCCACGTGCACACGCACGTGCGCGAGGACGCGCTCGTGCTCTACGGGTTCGTGACGCCCGAGGATCGCGTGGCCTTCCGGACCCTCATGGGCGTCTCGTCGGTCGGCCCGAAGCTGGCGCTCGCGGTGCTCTCGCACCTGTCCGCCAGGGAGCTCGCCGCGGCGATCGCGCGCGAGGATCGCAAGGCGCTCTCGGGCATCCCCGGCGTGGGCAAGA
Organism: Sandaracinaceae bacterium; assembly: GCA_044220955.1. GTDB lineage: Bacteria > Myxococcota_A > Polyangia > Polyangiales > Sandaracinaceae > JBBSAT01. The sequence continues at coordinate 9,185 of JBGAQA010000096.1, read as the reverse complement.
AGATCGTCGAGCGGCTCGCGCTCGAGCTGAAGGACAAGGTGGGCCTCTTCGCGTCGCCCTCGAGCGCCGGCGGGATCAGCTCGCCCGCGACGGCCGTGGTCGCGCGCCCCTCGGGCCCGCTCGGCAGCGTGGCGGGCATGCTCGTCTCGATGGGCTTCCGGCCCTCGGAGGCCGATCGCGCCGTCGCCGCGATCGCGCCGGGCGCCGAGGGCAAGGACACGGGCGCGCTGCTCCGCGAGGCGCTCGCCGCGCTGGGATGACCATGACCAAGAAGACCCGGCCGAACGCGCGCCCCGAGAACCTCCTCGACCCCGCGCCGGCGAGCGAGAACGAAGAGTCGCGCATCGAGCAGTCGCTGCGACCGAGCCGCTTCGACGACTTCGTCGGACAGACGCGCACGAAGGAGAACCTCATCGTCTACGTGGACGCCGCGAAGAAGCGCGGCGGCGCGCTCGACCACGTCCTGCTCTTCGGCCCGCCCGGCCTCGGCAAGACGACGCTCGCCTTCATCCTCGCCGAGGAGCTCGGCGTGACGCTGCACCTCGCGCACGGCCCCGCGATCGAGCACAAGGGCCAGCTCGCGGCGCTGCTCACCAAGCTGGGTGAGCGGGACGTCCTGTTCATCGACGAGATCCACCGCCTCTCCGCGGTGGTCGAGGAGAACCTGTACACGGCGATGGAGGACTTCCGCATCGACGTCGTGCACGGCGACGGGCCGATGGCGAGCACGCTCCAGATCCCGATCGCCCCCTTCACGCTCGTCGGCGCGACCACGCGCACGGGCCTGCTCACCGGCCCGCTCCTCTCGCGCTTCGGCATCGAGGCGCGCCTCGACTACTACGAGCCGGAGGAGCTCGCGCGCATCGTGCGGCGCAGCGCCGGCATCCTCGACGTCAGGATCGACGACGACGCCGCGCTCGAGCTCGCGCGGCGCGCGCGCGGCACGCCCCGCATCGCCAACCGCCTCTTGCGCCGCGCGCGCGACTTCGCGGAGATCCTCGGCGACGGCAAGCTCGACGCGAAGGCGGCCGACGACGCGCTGCGCCGCCTCGAGGTCGATCACGCCGGGCTCGACGAGATGAACCGCCGGTTCCTCAAGATCATCATCGACGTCTACGACGGCGGCCCCGTCGGCATCGAGGCGCTCGCTGCCACGCTCAGCGAGCCGCGCGACACGCTCGAGGACGTGATCGAGCCCTACCTGCTGCAGAACGGCTTCCTCGCGCGCACGCAGAAGGGGCGCGTGGCGACCGAGCGCGCGTTCGTCCACCTCGGCAAGAAGCGCCGCACGCCGCAGGGCAGCCTTTTTTGAGGCGCGGCGTCGCGCTATGCTCCCCTCTCTCCCCGGGAGGCTCCGTGCGGCTGCTCCTCTCGCTCTGCCTCGTCGTCCTGATCTCGACCGCCGGCTGCGAGGGCCGGATCGGCTCGAGCGCGCGCGGCGCCGGCATGGACGCGGGGACCGTCGGAGGCGCAGACACGGGCACCATCGGGCCCGGGACGGACGCCTGGTCGCCGCCGGGAACCGACGCGTGGTCGCCGCCTGCGCCGGACGCGTGGGTCCCGCCTGCGCCGGACGCGTGGGTGCCGCCGCCCGACGCCTGGATCGACCCGACGTGCACGACGGGAACGCCGCTCGCGGCGCCCATCGCCGGCTGCATGCCGGCCACCCCCGCGAGCACGGGCGATCCGCACGCCGACTGCGTGGCCCGCATCAACCAGTTCCGGTGCGAGTGCCAGCACCTGCCGCCGCTGATGCGCTGGACCGCGGGCGAGGCGTGCGCCGACATGATGGCGCAGTACGACCACGATCACGCGGGCATGGCGCACGCCGCGTTCCGCGCGGGGATCTGCAACGGCGGCTACGGGCAGAACGAGTGTCCCGGCTGGCCCTCCGTGGACAGCACGGTCTCGGGGTGCCTGCAGCAGATGTGGGACGAGGGCCCGGGTGACTTCTACGGGCCGCCGGCCCACGGCCACTACATCAACATGTCGAGCACGAGCTTCTCGGGAGTCGCCTGCGGGTTCTACTCGGGCAGCGGCGGCGTCTTCGCGGTACAGAACTTCCAGTGACGACGAGGACACTCCACTTCGCAGCCGCGCTCGCCGCCTCTCTCCTCGCCGTCGGCTGCAGCGCGGGCGCGCCGGCGATGGGCGATGGCTCCCCGTTCGCCGGCACGTGCACGGCCGCGACCGCCATGGCGACCCCGATCGCCGGCTGCGCGCCCACGCCCCTCGCGAGCACCGGCGACCCCCACCAGGACTGCGTGAACCGCATCAACCAGTTCCGATGCGCCTGCCAGGGGCTGCCGCCGCTCGCGCGCTGGACGGAGGGCGAGGCCTGCGCCGATCAGATGGCGCAGTACGACCACGACCATCCGGCCAATCCGCACCAGGCGTTCCGCGACCACATCTGCGGCTCTCCGAGCGCGCAGAACGAGTGCCCCGGCTGGCCCTCGGTCACCGACACGGTGACGGGCTGCCTGCAGCAGATGTGGGACGAGGGCCCGGGCGACTTCAACGGCCCGCCGCCGCACGGCCACTACATCAACATGTCGAGCACGCGCTACACGATGGTCGCCTGCGGCTTCTACGAGGGCTCGGGCGGCGTCTACGCCCTGCAGAACTTCGAGTAGCTCGCGCCCTCGCTCGCCAAGCGTGTCTCAGCGCGAGCGCAGGTACGCCGTGAGCCGCTCGTAGGCGCGCGTGAGCTGCGCGCGCAGCTCCTTGGCGAGCTCGACCTTGCCCGGGTCGCTCGCGTGCTTCTCGGGGGCGTACCTGGCCGAGAGCTCCTTGTACTTCTTCTCGACGTCGTCGATGGGCGCACCCTTCGGCAGCTCGAGGTTCGCGTAGGCCTGGGCGATCTCCTTGTCCTTCTCGATGGCGGCGAGCGCACGCTCCACACGCCCGCCCGCCTCCGGTGCGGCACCCGCCTTCTTGGCGCGCAAGAGCCGGCGCCTCGCCAGCTCCGCGTCGAGCTCGGCATCGGTCCAGCGCGCGAGCGTCGCGCTGTCGAGCTTCGCGCCGGCGTCGGCCATCAGCCTTGAGGGGTGAGGAGCCGCTCGATCAGGTGCTGCGAGTACTGGCTGAGCTCGCGGAACACCACGCCCATCCCGGGCGGGTCCTGCTGCACGCGCACGACCTCGCCGACGCCCTCGATCGTCTCGATGTCGTCCATGATGACCGTGAACTTGAGGTTCACCTTCGTCCCGATGGGCAGCGGCTGCTTGCTCTTCACGAACACGCCCGTGCGGCTGATGTTCGTGACGTACTCCTGGATGAACGCGTCGAAGGACTCGAACTCCTTGTTGATCGTGACGCGATCGCCGGTGCGTTGCTCCTTCTCCGCCTTGGCAGCTGCCGCCGCGTCCGTCTTCGCATCGTCCTTCTTCTTGGCCACGTTCACGCTCCGCTCAGGTCGAACTGCTCGAGATGATAGTCCTTCCGGGGGACCAGGACGATCTGCCTGGCGTAGCGCGCGCTGGCCTTGGCCATCGCGTCGCGCTGCTCGCGCTGCATCGCGTCCACCACCGCCGGGTGCGCGTTGACGTTCACCTTGAAGCCGGGGAGCGAGTCCTTCTCCCGGCGGATCTGCCTCAGGATCTCGTGACAGATCGTGGTCTTGCTCTGGAGCTGCCCCGTGCCATCGCAGTAGAAGCAGGGCTCGTAGAGCGTGCGGCCGAGGGACTCGCGCGTCCTCTTGCGCGTCATCTCGACGAGGCCGAGCTCGCTGATGCGCACGACGGTCGTCTTGGCCTTGTCGGCCTCGAGCGCGCGCACCAGCGCCTTGTAGACCTTCTCGCGGTGGTTGCCCCGCTCCATGTCGATGAGGTCGAGCACGATCAGGCCGCCGATGTTCCTGAAACGCAGCTGGTAGCTGATCTCTTTCGCGGCCTCGAGGTTCGTCTGCAGGATCGTCTCCTCGACGTCCTTGCCCTTGCCCGTGAAGCGCCCGGTGTTCACGTCGATCGCCGTGAGCGCCTCGGCCTGGTCGATGATCAGGTAGCCACCGCTCGGCAGCGGCACCTTGCGCGCGAGCGAGCGGGCGATCTCGTCCTCGATGCCGAACTCGTCGAAGACCGGCTCGCTGCCCTCGTAGAGCTCGATGTCCTTGGCGCGCTCGGGCATGAACGCCTCGACGAACGAGAGCAGCCGCGCGTGCTCCTGCGCGTCGTCGATGACGATCTTCTTCACGTCCTCGGTGAGCAGATCGCGCGCGCTGCGGAGCACGATGTCGAGCTCCTCGTAGAGGCAGGCGGGCGCGCGCTTCACCTTCTTCTGGTTCTCGGCGACGCTCTCCCACGTCTTGACGAGGTAGCCGACGTCGGCCTTGAGCCCGCCCTTGGTCAGCCCCGCGGCGACGGTGCGGACGATGAGGCCGCCGGTCTTCGGCTTCACGCCGTCGATCACCTCGCGCAGGCGCTTGCGCTCCTTGTCGCTGCCGATGCGCTTGCTGATCCCGACGTGGTCGATCGTGGGCATGAACACCACGAAGCGGCCCGGCAGGGACACGTGGCTCGTGACGCGCGCGCCCTTGGTGCTGATCGGGCCCTTGCTCACCTGGACGACGATGCTCTGCCCTTCCTTGAGCACGTCGCGGATCGGCGTCTTGCGGGAGAGGCGGCCGTCCTTGTCGGCCCCGGATCCGCCCTTTCCGTCCTTGCCCTCGTCCTCGCCCTCGCCCTCGCCGGACGCGGGCTCCTCCTCGCCGCTCATCAGCTTGTCGAAGTCCGCCTTCGGGATGACGTCTTCGACGTGCAGGAACGCGGCGCGGTCGAGGCCGATGTCGATGAACGCCGCCTGCATGCCAGGCAGCACACGCGTCACCTTGCCGAGATAGATGTTGCCGACCGGGCTCTTGTCGCGGTCACGCTCGACGATGATCTCGGAAAGGATCCCATTCTCGATCAGCGCGATGCGGGTCTCTCCCGCATCCACGCTGATCACGATCGTATTCTCGGACATGAACGAAACCTTCTTCTGCGAGCCGCGCCCCCGCGCGACTCGCGAACCTCGTTTGTGCGACGGAAACGCGTGCGTGCGCGCGCGAGCCGTAGCTCGCACGCGCAGCGGGCGCGTCGCCTTCGAACCCCCGGATCACGGAGGGCTCAGTTCGCCTTCGCGTTGGCGCGGGACGCGGCCGCGAAGAGCGCATCGATCTGCGCCCGCACGGTGTCGTCGCTCTTGTTGCGCGACACCGCGATCTCCTTGATGAGGAGCTGGCGCGCGCGCTCGAGCATCTGGCGCTCGCTGAAGCTGAGCGCGTCCTTCACGTCCTTCACGCGCTCGAGATCGCGCATGACCTCGGCCACCTCGAACACGCTGCCCGTCGAGAGCTTCTCGACGAACGCGCGCTGGCGGCGGTTCCAGGTCTGCGTGTCGATGGGCACGTCCTTGACCTTGAGGATCTGGAAGATGCGGCGGATGTCGCCCTCGCTGATGGGCTTGCGCAGCCCGATGCTCGCGGCGTTGGCGACGGGCACCATGATCTTGTGGTCGGTGTCGAGCAGGCGCAGGACGTAGAACGCCTGGCGCTTGCCCGCGATGTCCTTCTCCTCGATGGAGACGATCTCCGCGACGCCGCGCGCCGGGTAGACCGCGTGGTCGCCGACCTTGAACGCGCCGACGACCGGCGTGGGAGCGACGGGAGCAGGAGCCGCAGCGATCGCCTTCGTCGCCGTCTTCGTCTCGGGCTTCTTCGGGCTCGCCTTCGAGGGAGCCTTCACGGTCTTCTTGGCCTCATGCGTACGGGCGTGCATTCGAACTCCTCTGCCTTCTAATCGGAGGCTATGTTGTCGGAGAGTCTCGGGAGCCTGCCGGCCCCCGGTAGGGGCCGCTGAAACGGGCCGAATGGTACGGGGCAGCGACCCCTCGGTCAATCGACGCCGGTCGGAAAACGATGCTTCTCGGTCGATTGTTCCCACGGCCGGCGTGCTACATGGCGGCGCGTGAGCGAGCTCGACGACGACACACGGCTCGAGCGAGTCGGCCCCAGCCGGTTTCGTACGGAGATCACGGGGCGGTGGAGCATCGGGACGGCGCCAAACGGCGGCTATCTGTCCGTCATCACAACGAAATCCATCCGGGACTCGCTGCCCCATCCACACCCCTTCAGCGTGACCACCCACTTCCTGTCCACAGCCCGGCCGGGCCAGGCCGAGGTGGAGGTGGAGGTGGTGCGGGCCGGCAAGAGCCACTCGACCGGCCAGGCCCGCCTCTTCCAGGACGGCAAGGAGATCTTGCGGACGCTGGCCGTCTTCGGGGATCTCGGGGCCGTCCGCGGGCCGACCCACGTCACCGTCGCCCCCCACGGCCTACCGCCCGAGCACGAGTGCGAGCGAGGCCGCGCAGGACCGACCCACCAGCTCGCGATCGCCGACCGGGTCGAGGTGGCCATGCGCCCGGGCGCGGTCAGCTGGCTGCCCGGGCCCGACGGCGAGCCGAGGCCCCACAGCGAGCGGGCCGTGCTCGACGGCTGGGTGCGGCTCCGGGACGGCACCGCGCCCGATCCGATCTCGCTCGTCTTCTTCGCGGACGCCCTCCCGCCGCCCGTGCTGAACCTCTCGACGGTCCGGACGCCCTGGGTGCCGACGCTGGAGCTGACCGTCCACGTCCGCGCGATCCCGGCCCCCGGCATGCTCGCGGCGCGCTTCACGACGCGCGGCCTGATCGAGGGCTACCTGGAGGAGGACGGCGAGCTCTGGGACAGCACGGGCAAGCTCGTCGCGGTGTCCCGCCAGCTCGCGCGCGTGCAGCGCATGGAGGGCCGATGAGCTTCGCCTACGTGCGCCCCGTCCGGTTCGCCGACGAGGACCACGCCCAGATCGTGTACTACCCGCGCTTCTTCGACTTCTTCCACGAGGCCTTCGAGGAGATGTTCGCCGCCCACGGCGTGCCGTACCGGCAGTGCCTCGACGAGCGCGTGGGCTGGCCCGCCGTGCACGCGGAGGCGGACTACAAGCGTCCGGTGCGCTTCGGCGATCGCCTCGCGATCCTCGTGTCGGTCGCGCGCGTCGGCGACACGAGCGCCACGTTCGAGTACGTCGGGACGCGGGTCGGGGACTCCGAGCCCGCGGTCACGGGGAAGGTCGTCGTCGCGTGCATGGACATGGCCACGATGCGCTCGCAGCCGATCCCGGACCGCTACCGGGCCCTGTTCCTGGCCGTCGGCCGATAGTCGCCGGAACGGACCGAGTTGGCGTATCCTGCGGATGGCGGGACGCCGCGCCGGGAGGCAATGGATGGGTAAGTCGTCGTGGGGGTCGCTCGTGGGCTTCGCGGTGGTGGGGCTGGCGATCGCTGGATGTCGGTCGCCCGCGTCAGGGCCCGACGCGGGACCGCTCCGGGACACGTCGCCGCCGGGCTTCGACGCCGGCCCGCCCCGCACGGACGCCGGCAGGGTCGGCGAGGGAACGACCTACGTGCGGCTCGTGAACCTGATCCCAGCGAGCCCGAACCTCACCGTCTGCCTCGCCGCGATCCCCGGAGCGGGCATCCCTGCGACCCCCGCGCACATCATCGGTCAGCCGGACCCGTCCGTCATGAGCGACGGCACGCTCCCCGGCCCGGGCGTCTCGCCGTACCTCCCCGCACCGGTCTTCGCCGCGCCCGGCTTCCAGTACGAGCTGCGGCTCTACGACCGCGCCGACGTGCCCTTCGTGGCTCTCGGGGCCTGCCCCGCGGCCGGCGCGGCGCCCCTGCCGATCGCCACGGCGCGCATCGACGCGGCGGACGCGATGGTGGTCGATCACCACTACTCGCTGGCGCTGATCGGCGTGCTGCCCGGGACGCCGGTGCAGTGCCCGGGCACGTGCCCGCAGGTCCAGGTCCGGTTCTTCGAGGACTTCTTGACGCCGCCGAGCGGCGCGAACGTGCGCGTGCGCCTCTTCCAGGCCGTACCCAACCTCGAGCACCCGATCCACGTCTGCTTCGACCTCGACTACCGCGACGACCACATGGGCACGATCACGAACGGCCCGATCCCCCCGGTTCGCTCGCTGCCGCCGGCGGCCGACACCGACGGGCTCCAGTTCGGCGAGGTCACGCCCTTCATCAACATCCCGCCCGTCACGAGCGCGGGGGCGTTCTACACGCACGCGACGATCACCGGCGTGCCCGACTGCGACCCCTCGACCCTCCTGCTCGGCCCGATCACCGTGCCACTGCCGGTGCCGGACAGCGCCCCGAGCGACGTCGCGCGCGTGTTCGCGCGCGGCGAGGTGATCACCAACTTCGCGTTCGGCCGCTCGGGCGCGCCCTGCACCACGGCCGCGGACTGCGTCGCGCCCGACAGTGTCTGCGTGAACGCCCCGTGCACGTGCGACTCGGCGCACCACTGCGTCGACGACCTGGCCGGCAACCTCCTGCCCTGGCGCGACTACCGCGCCGACCTCCCGCGCGACGCGGGCATGCCCGACGGCGGCGTCGACGGCGGCTGATCACGAAAGGAGTGCTCGCCCGGAGGGCCCGGACGGAAGCGCGCGTCGAGCGCGCGGACGGAAGGGGCCCGAAGCGGCGAGCCGACGCAGTTGATCACGAACGGAGCGCTCGCCAACGAGGGCCGGACGGAGCGGGCGCAGCCCGCGAACGGGAGGGGCCGGAGCGGCGAGCCGACACAACTGCCGATCACGGCCGCTTCTTCGGCTCGGCCTTCTCGTCGGCCGCGACCAGCGGCGAGAAGAAGTTGTCCTTCTTGATGAAGGGATCGACGCGGAACGCGAACTTGTAGCTCGGCGCAGCGCGCTGGTTGCAGTCCGTCCGTTCGCAGAAGCGGCAGGTCGTGCCGACCGGCACGGCCATGCGCGCCGGGTCGAGGAAGGGCATGTCGTCGGCGTAGGCGAGGTACTTCGCGTTGTCGGCGTGCGTGCCCATGCCGATCGCGTAGAGGCTGCCGCGCGCGAGCGAGCCCGCCGTGGGCTCGGCGAGCACCTTGGCGAAGCAGAAGAACATGCGCCCGTCCGGGAACACGCTGTACTGCCGCGAGATGGCGTGCGCCGTCAGGAACGAGAGGTGGACGGCCCACTTCGGGCAGCTGCCCGTTCCGTGCGGGAAGCGCAGGCCCGTCGGATAGGTGCGGCTGCCGGCGACGCCGCCTTCGACGACCAGGTCGAGCGTGGCCAGGACGAAGCCGCCGTTCGAGTTGTCCACGCCCCCCGCGACGATCACCTGGTCGACGCCGATCCGGGTCG
>JBGAQA010000095.1:0-24236 GCA_044220955.1 Sandaracinaceae bacterium | reverse complement strand
CAAACGATGCTCAGGGGTCGTACGGGAGGAGGCGCGGATCGAACTGGATGAGCTGTGAGGCGCGGGGGTAGATGACGCGATCGCTGGCGATGAAGAGGACGTGGCTCGCTGCGATGTCGTCGGGCGTCGTGTAGGTTCGACGGCGACCGTCCACCAGGTCGTAGAGCTCGATGCGATGTGGGTCAGTCAGCGTTCCGCGCGCCACCACCCACATCCCCGCGCCCAAGCTGGGATCGGCGACGACGTCGATCGAGCGCACGTGTCGTGGAACGAACGCCGCCGCGTCCGCGACGAAGCGACCCGTCCAGAGCTCGGCAGGGAACGTCGTCGCGCCCACGGGATACTCGATCCAGGCGATATCCACGCCGTCGAACTGCGGCCGGTGGACCTCGATGCCCGTCGCCGCATGGTAGTAGCCGGCTCCTCCTGTCACGCCCGCTTGGCCCATCGCGATGTAGGGCGGCGAAGCGTAGGCACCGAAGACGATCGTGTTCCCAACCACGCTCGCATCGTCGGAGATGCTCGGCGGCCCACTCGCATCGTAGACGGGGACGAGCGCGCCCGTGGAGACGTCCGCGAAAAAGCCGCCAGAGTCCCAGATCACCACTGCGCTCTCGGTGACGTAGAGGCCCTGGACGAACGAGCCCGCAAAGTCGGTGTGATCGTCGAAGAACGTCCGCTCGATGTGCGCGGCGTCCGCGAGGGTGGACACGAAGAAGCTCGCGCCCCGGACGCCGTCGTGGCTGTAGGACGTGGCCATCGCAAAGCGCCCGCCGCCGATCGCGCCGAACCCAAGGGCGCACAGGATCGGATCACGTGACTGACCGCCCCGGTAGGCCGCGATCGGTGGGCCGCCGTCGAGGGGCGACACGAACACCCATGTCCAGCCGTCGCCACCGTCGGTGCCGCCGACGGCGAACATGCCGTCCACGCCAAGCCAGTTGGGCGCGAGACCCGGAAAAGGATCCGAGATCATGCAGTTGTCACGCGCCGCGCAAGGGGTCATGTGGAGGCGAAGCTGATCGAGCCGCTCGGGATGATTCGCTCGCTCGAGCCTGCAGAACGACGGAAGACCATCCGCGATCGACACCCACCCCGGGTCCAGCCCACTGGCATCACTCGGCCCGGTCTCGGTGGCGCGCGTATCGAGTCCGGTGTCGTTACCGACGTCTGCGCCCGGATCAACGCCCCCGTCTTGGTTGGGCGCGCCTGTGCACGACACCCACGCTGCGACGCAGAGGATCGGTATGAGCTGGTGCCACTTGTCGCCCTTGAGGAGCTTCCACAAGTCCGCCGGAGCACCGCGACTCGGCATCACTCGGGAACTCTCAGGCCGCGCGCTTCGATGCTCTGCGACGCGTGCGTGGGCGCGCGCTCGGGACGAAGGCGTCGAGCGCGAGCGCCAACGCATTCAGGTCGGCTTTCGAAGCCTCGCGATCGGCGAGAAGCACACGCGCCGCGCGTCGCGCACGATCGGACGGTGCCGCGCCCGGCAGCTGCACCCCCGGGTACGCGAGCACGCTCGCGCCAGGGTCACCCACGGCGAGCGCCCAGGCGGCGAACGCGCGCTGCGGGGCGTCGAGTCCCGGATCAGATTTTTTCGCGGGTGGCATCGAGAATCTTCTCCATAGCTTGAAGGACCGGCAGGTCGAAGCGCAAGGGAACGAGACCCTCCGGCACGCTCGCGCCCACGGCGAGCACGGCGCCGAGTCGGAGGTACCAGGCGACGCGCTCGGGGAGCGCAGCCAGGACGACTGACGAGTGGGCTGTTGCGAGCGCGTGGTGCGCCAGCAGGAGCATCGCGGTCGGGCCAGCGAGGTTGCGACCACGCGCGTCCGGCGCGACCTCGAGGTATTCGAGGACGTAGACAGCGCGGCCGACCTCGCCCGTCGTCCGACCCGCCCAGAGCGCGATCACGTCCGCCTCGTTGCGGATCACCATCACGGTCTCGTCGGCGAACGCCGCGATGTCCGTCCATCGCCAGTGGGCTTCGGCGGCTCCACGCCCTGCTCGCCAGCTCGCTTCGATCGCGGCCAACTCCGCCGCGGTGGCGCGCTCGAGCGTGAGCCGCGTGCCCGGCCAAGGGCGCCAAGCGCCTTCGACGCGTCTCGCGCGGACCGTCGTTCGCCGCTTCCGTTTCCGACGCGTCACGCGCGCATCGTTGCGCAAGCCGCGCGACGATGCACGCGAAGTGTCACGACGGCCGCGTCAACCGATCGACAGCTTCGGCGAGGTCGCGGTGCCCGCCCTCGCGCAGCACCCGTACCGCTTCGCGCACCCGCTCCAGCGTGACGCGCGTAACGTCGTCCGGAACTCCGCCCGGGAACTCGCGTGATCTCGCGGGAAGTGCCGTCGGCCCCCCCGACGCGTTTCCGCGATTTCCTCCGTGATCCCGGAATAGACCTAGAATGTAGGCGTTTTCGAATCCCTTCTCCTCCGCTTCCACCGGGCGCGGCGCGTGTCCGCTGCGGTCTTCGGGCGATCGCTCGCTCGAGCGATCGCGTAGGCTCCGCGCGCGATGTACCGGGGGCTCCACGGCGTGGTCGCGGCGCTCGCGCTCACGCTCCCGATTCGGGCGCTAGCGCAGCCGGCGCACGCGCCGCCGCACGTGACCGCGACGGCCCGCGGGGAGCGCTCGATCGCGATCGACGGGATCCTCGACGAGGCGCCCTGGCTCGAGGCGGAGCCCGCCGGCGATTTCGTCGAGCGTGTCCCGCATCCCGGGACGCAGCCGACCGTGCCCACGACGTTCCGCATCGTCTTCGATCGCGACGCGCTCTACATCGGCATCGAGGCCGGGCTCGCCGAGGGCGAGACGCCGCGCGGGCTGACGATGACGCGCGACTCCGACGCGATCTTCGAGGACGACGCCATCAGCGTGAAGATCGACGCGCGGCTCGACCACCGGACGACGCTCGGGTTCGTCGTCGACGCCTCGGGCGCGCAGCTCGACTATCTCGCGCTCGACAACGGCCGGACCGTCCGGCAGGAGGTCGACATGGTCTGGCAGAGCGCCTCGCGGGTCGAGGGGCGCACCTGGACCGTCGAGCTGCGGATCCCCGTCATCTCCCTGGGCCTTCGAGAGAGCGACGCGCCGCGATCGATCGGTCTCAACGTCACGCGCGACCACAACGCCCGCGCCGCCACGTACGACTGGTCGCCGATGACGCCGGAGATGGGCCCGTGGTCGGCGCTGCACTACGGCGTCGTCGATGGGCTCGTGATGGGCGGCGGTGGCGCGCCGGTGGTCGTGACGCCCTACGCCGTCTCGGGGCTCCGGATCGGCGACGGCGCGTCCAGCGAGCACCAGTCGATCGGCGGCGACCTGCTCGCGCGGCTCGGCGCGGACGTGTGGGGAGAGGCGACCGTGCTGACCGACTTCGCGCAGGTCGACCTCGACGACGCGCTCGTGAACCTCGACCGGTTTCCGCTCTTCTTCCCGGAGCGCCGCCCCTTCTTCCTGAACGGCCTCGACGTCTTCGACGCGGGAGTCGCCGAGGCGCTCCTGCCGTTCTACTCCCGCCGCATCGGCCTCGACCCCTCCGGGCGCCGGCTGCCCATCCTCGGCGGCGTGAAGCTCTACGGACGCGAGGGTCCCGTCACGTTCGGCGCGCTCGACGTGCTCACGGACCAGAGCGGGGCGACGCCCGCCTCCAACGTCGTCGCCGCGCGCGCGCGGGTCGCGATCGAGGGCGCGTCGTACGTGGGCCTGATGGTCGTCTCGCGTCAGCCGTTCCGCTGGGACGGAGCACCCACCGGCCAGGGCGCCCACGCCACGGTCGCCGTCGACGGGCTCTTGCGCGCTGCCGACGACCGACTCGAGCTCTACGCGTTCGCCGCGGGCACCGCGCGCGACGGGCAGGACGAGGTCACGCATGCGAGCGGCGAGGGGTTCGCGGGCTCGGCGACCCTGCGGTGGCGCGGGCAGATCTGGCAGCCCGTCCTGAGCGCGCTCTGGGTGGGCCGCGAGTTCGATCCGGAGCTCGGCTTCGCGCGGCGGCCGGGCGCTGCGCGCCTCGCGCTCGACTCCCCCGTGATCGCGAGGCCGAGCGGCTTCTTCCGCCGCATGCAGATCGGGCCCCGCGGGGAGATCCAGGTGACCGATCGCTTCGACTCGGTGCTCTACGAGAGCGCCGGGATCTACACCTCCGTCGAGGGTGAGGGGGGCTGGGGCGCGAGCTACGAAGCGTCGTACGTCGAGGACACGGTCGCCCAGCCGTTCGCGCCGTACCGGACGCTGGAGGTGGAGCGCGGCACGTACCGGGGGGTGATCCTGTCCGCCCTGGCGTACTCGCCGCCCGCGCGGAACCCGTACTTCGAGGTCGCCTACCGCGTGCGCAACGGCTTCTTCGGAGGCACGCAGCAGAACCCGTACGCGCGCGCGCTCGTGGGCTTCGGCTCGTTCGTCAGCCTCGACGTGCGCGCGGACCTCTACTACGTGGAGCTCCCCGGCGTGCTCCCGTTCTGGACGTACGGCCTCAACGCCCTGGTCCGCGTCACGCCGACGACGAACCTCCAGTTCGACCTGCTCGGTCGCGTGAACGAGGAGACCGATCTCGCGACCGCGATGCTGCGGATGCGCTGGCGCTACATGCCGGGCAGCGACGTGTACTTCGTCTGGCAGATGAACGCGCACTACCCGAGCTCGGCGAGCGTGCTCGTCGAGCACGCGATCACGCTGAAGCTGACCTACCGCTTCGACTTCTCCGTCTGAGGCCTGGCCTCGGGCCCGAGCCATCGACGCGTCCGGTCGAACGATCGCAGCCCCTGCGTTCAAGTCGCCGGGGCGTGCCGCTCCCAAGGTCGAGCAATCCCCGAACCCAGGAGAAGAGGCACCATGAACACCCAGACGATCCGACGCGCCCACCCCCGCCGGCTCCTGCCAGCGAGCGTGCTGGTGCTCCTGACGCTCGCGACGCTCACGGCGTGCAGCACGCGGCTCACGCCGACCGTCGCCGAGGTCTCCGGCCGCGACGTCGAGCTCGTCGAGACCGGCAGCGGCGAGGCGACGGTGGTGTTCGAGTCCGGCTGGGGAAACGACTGGAGCGCGTGGGATCAGGTCGCGAGCGAGGTCTCCGGCCACGCGCGTGTGTTCGCGTACTCGCGCCCCGGATACGGACGCAGCGATCCGACCACGGAGCCGCGGGACGGCGCGCACATCGTGGAGGATCTCCGCGCACTGCTCGTCGCGCGCGGCCACGCGCCGCCGTACGTGCTCGTGGGTCACTCGTTCGGCGGAACGTACCTGGAGCTCTTCGCGAGGGCGCATCCCGAGGAGGTGGCGGCGCTCGTGCTCGTCGAGCCGCGCCCCGGCGACTTCAGCCTCGCGTGCGAGCACGCCGCCGTCACCGGCTGCATCGTCCCGCGCGACGTCCTGCGCTCGCGGCCGCCCGTGGAGATCGCCGAGTACGAGGCGTTCGGGGGCATCTCGGCGCAGCTCGCGGCGACCGGCGGCTTCGGGTCGTATCCAGTCCGCGTGCTGACGGCGACGTCGCACGGCTTCTCGCCCGCGGGCGAGCACCTCTGGGTCTGGATGCACGCCGCAATCGCCGATGCTGCCGAGGACGGCGACCAGTGGCTCTTCGAGGGAGCGGGTCACAACCTCGAGACCGATCGCGCGCAGGACGTGACGCAGATCATCCTGAGCGTGCTGCCGGCGGACCCCGTCGTGCCGGCTGTGCCCGCGACCGCGGGCATCTGATCGGCGGTCTCGACTGGCCGCGTCGCGGAGGCGTCCGCTAAGCTCGGACGCGTGGGGACCAAGGCGCACGGTCGCATCCTCGTCTGGGAGGGCGCGAGCCTCTGGATCCTGAGCGCTCCCGCCGGCGAGCAGTACCCGCGCACCGACGTCCACGCTCACCACGTGATCCAGGTGACGCTCGCGCTGACGGGGCGCGTGGACTTCGAGAGCGATCGTGGGCGCGTCGCCGGCAGCTACCTCGCGGTCGCGCCCGACGCGCCGCACGCGTTCGCGGGGACCGGGACGGTCGCGCACCTGTTCGTCGCGTCCGACGGCCAGGCGGGCCGAGAGATCGCGCGCACGCTCTTCGCCGACGGGCCGATCGTGCACCTGCCGGCGGAGCGTCTCGGCGACATCCCCGCGCGCCTGCGCGCCACGTTCGCGCGCCGAGCGCACAGCGACGAGGATCTCCGCGCCCTGGGTCGAGAGCTGATCGCCCGACTGGCCGGCGAGGGTGTCCGCGCCCCGCGCGTCGACCGGCGCGTCGCGAAGCTGATCGCCTGGGTGTCGGCGCGGCTCGAGCAGCCCGTGAGCCTCGGCGAGGTCGCCGCGGTCGTGGGCCTCTCGAAGGGACGGACGCGACACCTCTTCGTCGAGCAGACGGGGCTCTCGTTCCGGACGTTCCTCCTGTGGTTGCGCCTGGTGCGCGCCGTCGAGATGTTCGCCGTCGGCGCCTCGCTCACCGAGGCCGCGCACGAAGCGGGCTTCTCGGACTCGGCGCACCTGAGCCGGACGTTTCGCCGCATGTTCGGCATTGCCGCCGCGACGCTCCGCTTGTCGTAGCCCCTTCGTTCAAGTGGGCCCCGGCGCGACGAGCCAAGGTCCACGAAGAACGGAGGACGGCACATGAAGATCTGCATCGTCGGGGCGTCGGGGAAGCTGGGCCAGTACATGATCGAGCACGCGCTCGATCGCGGACACGAGGTGGTCGGCGTCTGCCGGCCCGAGAGCGTCGGGAAGCTCGATCGCTTCGCGGGCCGGATCACCGTCCACCCCGGCCGCACCGATGACCGCGAGGTGATCCGCAAGGCCGTCGACGGCTGCGACGGCGTCCTCGTCGTCCTGGCGCCCTGGGGCGTCCGGCAGTACTCGTCGGGCACCGCGCAGGCGGTCCTCGACCTCGCGAAGCCGGGCGCGCGCCTCGTCTTCTCCTGTGGCTGGCACATCAGCCGCGACGGGAAGGATCGCTACTCGGCGTTCTTCACCATCCTGCTCCCGATCATCGCCTGGATCGTGCGTCTCTTCGGCCTCGCCGAGATCGACGATCAGGTCGAGGCGTGCAGGCGGATCTTCGAGAGCGACAGGCGCTGGACCGTCGTTCGCGGGAGCGATCTCGAGGAAGGCGAGAGCGAGGGGCTCCCGGTGTGGAGCCGACACGTCGGCGATCCGGTCCTCGCGAGCAACCGCACCCGCCGCGTCGACTTCGCGCTCTTCATGGTCGCGGCGCTCGAGGACGAGTCGCTGGTGCGTCAGGCGCCCGCGATCGTCGGCCGCAAGACCGCCTCGGCGCTGGCGCACGCGAGCCTCGAGCTCGTCGCGGCGTGAGCGCCCCCGCGGTGCTCCCGAGGGCGCCGAAGAAGAACGAAGAAGAAGAAGTGTACTGGCGACGTCATCGGGCCACGGGCCCGGCAGGAGGGACCATGAGGACTGCGAGAGAGATCGACGTGCGGCTCGAGGCGAAGGAGATGGCGTGGGAGATCGCGCCAGGCCGGAGCGTTCCGGCGTGGGGGTACGAGGGCCGCGTGCCGGGTCCTCTGATCGTCGCGCACGTGGGTGACACGCTCGTGGCGAGGCTCGTCAACCACCTGCCCGAGCCGACGTCGATCCACTGGCACGGCCTGCGCGTGCCCGCCGCGATGGACGGCACCGCGTGCACGCAGCGGATGGTCGCGCCGGGGGAGACGTTCGAGTACCGCTTCGAGCTGCCTGACGCCGGCACGTTCTGGTACCACTCGCACGCCAACGAGACGGTGCAGATGGAGCGGGGCCTCTACGGCGCGCTCGTGGTGCTGGGCGAGGACGAGCGGGGCTTCGATGCCGATCGCGTGCTGGTCCTCGACGACGTGTCGCTCGACGGACGCGGGCACATCGCGGCCACGTCGATCTTCGATCGCCACGCCGGTCGTGAGGGTGGCGTCACGCTCGTGAACGGGCGCTCGATGCCCCGCCTCGAGATCGCGGCGGGCCAGGTCGAGCGCTGGCGCGTCGTGAACGCGTGCAGCGCGCGCTACGTGCGGCTCTCGATCGGCGGTCGGCCGTTCCGCGTGGTCGGCGGCGGCGGCGGTCCGAGCAACGAGACGCCCGTCGTGTTCGAGAAGCTGCTGGCGCCCGGCGAGCGCGTCGAGCTGGCCGTCGGCCCGTTCGAGGACGAAGGCAGCGTCGTGCCGATCGAGTCGCTGCCGTATCGACGCTCGAAGATGAAGTGGCCCACCCGCACGGCGTGGGCCTCGCTCCGCGTCGGGCCCCGCGCCGCTTCGCGCGCGTCGGTCCCCCGGGCGCGGGGTCGCGTCGTGCCGCTCGTCACGGGCGAGCCGGTCCGCACGCGCACCGTCCGCCTCGGTGCGCGGATGACGCTGCACGGGCACGACTGGCTCGTCAACGACGAGACCCACCACCACGATGCGCCGGTCAAGGTCGGCGAGCTCCAGGTCTGGGACATCGTCAACGAGACGGGGATGGATCACCCCTTCCACCTGCACGGGTTCTTCTTCCAGGTGGTCGCCGTCGATGGCGTTCCCACGACGCCCTCGTCGTGGGAGGACACCGTCAACGTGGTCGGTCGGCAGACCGTCACCATCGCGTTCCGTCCCGACGATCGCCCGGGCTCGTGGATGTACCACTGCCACATCCTCGAGCATCACGCCGCCGGGATGATGGGGCACTTCGAGGTGGTGCGCTGAGCGGTGTAATGAAGCGCCGGGCGCTGCGTCGTGAGGGTGAGGGCGCGCGAGTGAGCGCGACCTCTCACGAGGAGAGAAGCGATGAGCAACGAGAAGCAGAGCCCGAGCCCGAGCCCGAGTGGCTGTCGATGCGCACAGACGAGCTGCGGGTGCGCCGCGGCGGCCGAGCGATGCACCTGCGGCGAGAGCTGCAGGTGCGAGCAGACCTGCCGCTGCGGCGGCGGTTGCGCCTGCGCGACCAGGAAGTAGGAGTCATGTGGTGCCCGGGCGAGGGGGCGCGGCCGAAGGGTCGAGCCCCCCGCTCGCGCAGAGAGCGGAGGACGACGTGAGCCGAGAAGACCCGGGCCAGAGCCCGTCGAAGGCCGTGCTCGAGACGTTCGTCGCGAACCACCGTGACTTCCTCCGCTATGTGGAGAGGAGGATCGGCAGTCGCGCCGCGGCCGAGGAGATCGTGCAGGAGGCCTTCGTCCGCAGCCTCGACCATGCCGACGACATCCGAGAGTCGGTGCTCGGGTGGTTCTATCGCGTGCTCCGCAACGCCGTGATCGACCACCAGCGACGTCACGCCGTGAGCGAGCGCCGTCTCGAAGAGCTGGCCGCCGAGATGGCCGATGCGGAAGACGACCAGGAGTGGACGCGCGTCGCGTGTCGCTGCGTGACCGACCTCGCGGCGACCCTCAAGCCGGAGTACGCGGACGTGCTGCGTCGCGTGGAGATCGACGGCGTCGCCGTGAAGGACTACGCGGAGGCGGTCGGCATCTCGGCGAGCAACGCCGGCGTGCGCCTCTTTCGCGCGCGCAAGGCGCTCCGGGAGCAGGTCGCGCGCGCGTGCGGAACCTGCGCCGAGCACGGGTGCCTCGACTGCTCGTGCGCGCGCGCGCCCCAGGCGCTCACGTCCACGTGATCGCGAGGAGCGTCTCGCCACCGGCGTAGGGGTGCTGCGTCACGCGCGGCTGCACGGCGCCGCTGCGGACGAGGAGCCCCGCGATGGCGTCGCAGCGCCAGCGGCTCGCCAGCGCAGGAAAGAGCGGCTCGGGGTGTCGTGCCGCGAGGAGCGCGGAGCTCTCGCTCGCCTCGCGGACCTCGAGGACGGTGCCAGTGTGCAGGCTCGACCAGATCGTCGGGAGCTCCAGGACGGCCGCGCGTGGGTCGCTGCGCTCCGGCATCACCGCGCCGTTCAGGCGGTGCAACCACGCGAGAAAGGCGTCCTCTCCGCCCGCGCCGGCGAAGCGGCGATCGCGAACCGCGAGCATCAGCCCGACGTGCACCACCTCGGGGATCCACCCGGCCGAGAGCGTCGGGAGGTGGCGCGCGAGCGCGTCCGGCAGGCCCTCGAGCCCGTCGAGCGCGCCCGTGACCGCCAGTGACCCCAGGAGCCTGCCGCGTGCGGCGCACTCCGGATAAGACGACCAGCCCGCGGGCAGGCCGCGCACGTACGCCGTGACGCTCGGCAGCGCCGCGTCGATCTCCGCCGTCTCGCGCGCGCCCATCAACCCCGCGAGGAGGGTAGCGCGTCCGACCCCTCGTCTCCATCGGCCTCGGGGACCACCTGCGGGAGCTCCACTCGGAACGTCGTGCCCTCGCGCATGCGGCTCCGCACGCTGATCTCGCCGCCCATCTTCAGCACGAGGTGCTTCACGATCGCGAGGCCGAGGCCGGAGCCGCCTTGCTCCCGCGCGCGTCCGGGGTCGACGCGATAGAAGCGCTCGAAGATGCGCGGCAGGTGCTCGGCCCCGATGCCCTGCCCGGTGTCCTCGACCTCGAGCACCGCGCTCCCGCCCTGCTTCGATGCGCGCGCCACGACGCGGCCGCCCGCGGGCGTGTACTTGATTCCGTTGTCCACGAGGTTGACCACGACGTGCTCGAGAGCGCGCAGCTCGGCCCGCGCCCAGACCTCGCCGTCCGGCTGCTCGAGGACGAGCGTGATCTTCTTGTCGAGCGCCTGCGACTCCAGCGATCGAAGCACCTTCGCCGCGACCTCGCCGATGGAGACCGGCTCGAGCTCGTAGTCGACGTTCGGCGACTCGGAGCGCGAGAGCTCGAGCAGATCGTCGACGAGCCGCGAGAGACGCACGGAGTTCTCGACGATGCTCGACACGAAGCGTCGTGCGATCTTCGGGTCGTCGAGCGCGCCGCCCTGCAGTGTCTCGGCGAAGCCTCGAATCGAGGTCAGCGGCGTCCGCAGCTCGTGGCTCGCGTTGGCGACGAAGTCGCGGCGGATGGAGTTCGCGCGCTCGAGCTCGGTCACGTCGTGCAGCACGGCGATCGCGCCGCGCGTCTCGGCCAAGGGCGACACCGTGGCGCGCAGCGTGCGAGGAACGCGCGAGGTCGCCAGCTCCACCTGGACACGGCCGCCCTGGCCGGCGATCGCGCGCTCGACGGCCTCGTGCAGCTCCGGGCTGCGCAGCGCCTCGATCACCCGGCGTCCGATCGGATCGGCCTCGGCCAGCTTGTTGAACGCCGCGTTCGAGAGGACGACGCGGCCCTCCCGATCGGCGACGAGCACGGCCTCGACCATCGCGTCCAGCATCGCGCGCAGGCGCGCCTCTTCCTCGCGGACCCGGGCGAAGCGATCCTCGAGCTGGTCGGCCATGCGGTCGAGCGCGCGCCCGAGCGCCCCGATCTCGTCGTCGCGCCGGGCGCGCGTGCGCACCGAGAGATCGCCGGACGCCAGGCGATCGGCCGAACCCGCCATCTCGCCGAGGGGCGAGCTGACCCAGCGCGAGAGCAGCACCGCGATGCCTGCCGCGAAGAGCACCGCGAGCACGGCGGCGCCCTCGAGGACCCCAGCCGCGCGCTCCGCGTGCGCCGCATCGAGGTAGAGCCACGTCGCGCCGATCACGAGGGCGATCGCGATGCACATCAGCACGAACACCCGCAGCGGGAGGCTCCGCAGCATCTCGACCCCCACTATAGGGCCCGAGAAGCCCCGTCCACGTGACGATCGACGCGCGCGCGCCGCTGTGTAACATCGCGCGCCATGGAAGACGTCGCGCCCGCGCCGCGGAAGGCCGTCCTCGAGGTCCGGGGGCTGAGGAAGCAGTACGGCGGCGGCGTGCTGGCGCTCGACGGGCTCGACCTCACCGTCTTCGAGGGCGAGGTCTACGGATTCCTCGGTCGCAACGGCGCCGGCAAGTCCACCACGATCCGGATCCTCATGGCGATCACCGAGGCGAGCGCGGGCAGCATCCAGCTCTTCGGCGAGCCGGTCGGGCGCGACCTCGTGCGCGCGCGCCAGCGCATCGGCTACGTCGCGCAGGAGCAGAGCTTCTATCCGTGGATGACGCCTCGCGACCTCGCTGGCTTCGTGCGCGCGTTCTTCCCGACCTGGGACGACGCCGAGTTCGCGCGGCTGATCAAGCGCCTCGATCTGCCGACCGACCGCAAGATCGGGACGTTCTCGGGCGGCATGCGGGTGAAGACCGCGCTCTCGATCGCGCTCGCTCACCGGCCGCCGCTCTTGCTCCTCGACGAGCCGACCGCGGGGCTCGATCCGGTGGCGCGTCGCGAATTCCTCGAGCTGGTGCGCGCCGAGCAGCGCTCCAGCGGGCACACGACGTTCTTCTCGTCGCACCTCGTCGACGAGGTGGAGCTCGTCGCCCACCGCGTCGGCATCGTCGACGACGGCCGCATGCGCTTCGAGGGGACGATCCCCGCGCTCGGCGCGCGGGTCCGGCTCGTGACACGCCTGCTCGCGGCCGACGAACCCCCCGACGCGGTGCGCGCGTGGCTCGTCGACAACGGCTTCGTCGTGCTGCGCGTCGAGGAGGGCGAGCGCGACGCGGAGACGGGCGCCCACGCCGCGCGCTTCTTCGTGGAGACCTCCGATCCCGAGCGCCTCGACCAGCTCGCGGCCGAGCCGGAGCTCGGCTTCACCGTGACGCAGCTTCCGCTCGAGGAGATCTTCATCGCGATGGCGCGGCGCGACGGGCGGGGATGACGCGTCGCCTCCTCGCGCTGACCTGGAAAGAGGTGCGCGAGCACTTCCTCGTGGTGCTGGTCCTCGCGGCCACGCTGCCCTTCGGCTGGGCCATCTTCGCGCTCGCGGTGCTCGCTGCGCCGACGACGGTGACCTACCTCGAGGCGCACGTGAGCTTCTGCCGCTGGGTGCTGCCGCTCGCTGGGCTCGCGATGGGCAACCGGCTCGTCGTGGCCGAGCTGCACGGACGCACGCAGCGCTTCGTGGAGAGCCTGCCGCTGCGGCGCTTCGAGCCGCTGCTCGTGAAGTTCGCGATGGGCCTCGCCGTTCTCGAGGGCATCGCGCTCGTCTCGCTCGCCGGCACGGAGCTGTTCGCGCTCAGCAACGAGCCCTTCGACGGGACCTTCCTCGCGATCCTCGGCGCTCGCACCTTCGTCTACGTCTTCTTCGGCTGGTGCCTCTTCTTCACGATGGGCCTCTTCGGCAAGGCCCGCGTGCCGCTCTACGTGCTGATGGCGCTCGGCCTCATCCTCGTGAGCGCGACGACACAGCTCGAGCTGCTTCACTTCGGGCCCTTCGCGCTCGTCGGCCCCGAGATGTCGACGTCGCGCGGCGTGTGGCCGTGGAGCGAGCTGGCCGTCTCGGCGGGCCTCGGCGTCGGCTTCCTCGCGCTGGGCGGAGCGATCAGCACCATCCGCGAGGGCTCCGTGCAAGAGCGGCTGTCCAAGCCCATGTCGCAGCGCGACCTCGCGATGGTCGGGATCGCGTTCATGGCGCTGCTCACCCTCTGGGGCGCGTTCGAGCGCGAGGCCGAGCCGCTGCCCTACGTGATGAGCGGCGAAGTGGTCCGCTCGAGCGCGCTGCCGATCGCGATCGGCTTCGGCGATCGCGCGGCAGAGCCGGACGCGCGCCTCCTGCTCGCGAACCTCGAGCACGACGTGGGCACGCTCCGCGAGGCCATGCAGGTGTCCGCGCTGCCGCAGATGCGCGTCGTGCTCCGCCGCACGCTGAGCCGGGGACTCGTCGAGCCCGTCACGCTCTCGCACGCCGACGGCATGCTCGTGCGCGCGAACTTCCTCTCCTCGGCGCACCCGGACCTCGACACGATCTCTTCCGCGGTGATCGGCGGGATGCTCGACGCCCGCACGCGGCGGCGCGCGCGCCTCGAGCCGCGCCGCTGGTGGCGGGACGGACTCGCGACCTACTGGGCCTACGACGAGGGCCGGCTCCCCGCGACGCGTCTTGCACAAGCGGCGTGGGCCACGCGCTCCCGCGGCCCCGACCCGTCTCGCATCGAGCACTTCGACCGCGTCCGAGAAGAGCTCGGCGACACCGTGGCCGCCTCGCTCGCGGCGACGGGCGTGATGGCGATCGAGCGCGCACGGCCCGGGGGAGTCGCGCTCGTCGCGCGCACGACGTTTCCGAACAGCCCGACCGAGGACGTCCGCGCCACGATCGAAGAGCGGCTGCACCCCCTACGCGCACAGATCGCGGCCGCCACGGCGCTCGATCCGCCCGCGCTCACGCGCGCCTGGAGCGAGACGCTCCGCGCCCTGCGCGCGCGGCCCGACGTGGTGCAGATCATGGCGTCGCTGCCGGGTGCGAGCGCCGACGTGCGCGTCGAGCGGGATGCGAGCGGGATCGTCTCCGTCGTCGTGCGTGCCACGGTGTCCCCGCACGCGTCCGACCTCACGCTCTGCGTCCGGCACCTCGCCATCGGCCCCTTCGACCGGGTCGTGGAGGACTACGCGCTGCCGCGCGAGACGATCGCCGTTCCGGACGACGGACACGCCGAGGTGCGCCTCACCGGCCGCTACACGACGGGCGACCGCGTGCTGGTGCGTGTGGACCTCGAGGGAACGGCGCTCGACGCACCGATGCGCCTCGCCGCCGAGCGTCTGACGTTGAGGGCGGGGGACGGCACGTGATCGCCCTCTATCGCAAGGAGCTGCGCTCGCTCCTGCCGATGTTCGCGCTCTCGGCGTTCCTCGTGAGCGGGGACCTGATCGGACGCCCGCTCACGGAGCGCCTCGACGAGGACGCCTTCTCGGACGTGGCCGGGATCGCGGCAGGCGAGGGCACCTTCCTCGCGTTCATCCTGTCGATCCTCTCGTTCATGATGGCCTACGCGTCGCTCCCGCGGGAGCACGACGAGGGCACGATCGAGCTGCTCTACGCCCTGCCGATCACGCGCCGCGGCATCTACCTCGCCAAGAGCCTCGCCGGGCTCACGATGCTCTGGCTCACGTGCGCGCTGGGCCAGATCACCAACGCGCTCATCGTCGCCTGGAATCCTTCGAGCTTCGAGGGCTCACAGCTCGATCTGCGCCTCGCGTCCACCGCCGTGCTGCTGCACGGTCTGGTCGCGACGGTCATGTACGGCCACGGCCTCTTGGCGTCGTTCTTCCGGCGCTTCGGCCTCTTGCCCTACGCGATGCTGGCGTACGTCCTGGTGGTCCTGACCGAGATCGCTCCCGAGCTGGCGTGGCTCGACCCACTGCGCATCGCGCGCTGCGAGTACGTCGGCGCGCGCCTCGAGGTCCCCTGGGTCGACGCGGCGTTCCATCTCGGCGTCGGCGGGCTCGCTGCGATGCTCGGATACGTCCTCTGGATGGGCTCGATGGACGGCCTGCGCGGGCTCTTCGCGCGTCGCTCGACCCTGTTCACCGTCGGCTTCGGCTGTGCGACGGCGTTCCTCGCGTTCGTCGGCTTCTTCGTGATGGGGTTCTGGGCGGTGAGCGAGTACGGCTCGACGCCGCCGGAGGATCCGCGTGTCGCGCGCGAGGCCGAGGGGGTGACGTTCCAGACCTCCGAGGCGCGCACGGCGCACTACGTCTTCGTCTACCCCGACAACCTCCACGAGAGCGCGATGCAGCTCGTGACGCGATCGGATCGCGTGCTCGAGGCTCTGACCCACGAGGTCGGAGAGACCCGCGTGCCCGCGGTGACGGTCGACCTCGCGGAGGTGAGCCAGCACCACGAGGGCATCACCGCGGGCGCCCGTATCCGCATGGGCCTCACCGACCAGGACGGCTGGCGCTTGGTCCACGTGCTCGCGCACGAGAGCGCGCACGTGCTGCAGGGCACGGTCAGCGGCCTGCGCCTCATGGAGAACGGCGACACGACGCGCTTCTTCGTCGAGGGCGGCGCCGAGTGGCTGGCGTTCGAGGCGTGTACGGGGACGAGCTCGGTCATGACCGAGGACGAGCTCGCGCAGGAACGCGAGCTTCGCGCGGCGTCGCGGCTGGTGGCGGTCACGAGCTGGGAGCGTCAGCAAGTGCGCTTCGACGACCTCGTCGACAACACGCGCTTCGTCGAACGCTGGGACACCGCGCTCGCGTATCCGCTGGGCGAGACGCTCGGCGAGGCCCTCGCGCGCGCATGTGGCCCCCGCGCCTACGGCGACGTGGTGCGGGCCTTCACGCGCGACGACCTGCCGCAGGACGCCCAGCACGACGTCCTCTTCCGCCACGTGCTCGGGACGATCGGGTGCGACTACGAGCACGTCGGGGCGGCATGGGACGCGCTGATGTCCGAGACCGCGGCTGCCGAGCGCGCGCGCATCGACGCGATCCCACGGCTGTCGGGGGGTGTCATCGGCTACGACGAGCGCGACCTCGTCGTGGAGGCGACGCTCGACCGAGCGCCGCTCGCGCACGAGCACTACTTGCTGCGCATCCGCGCCGACGCGGCCACGCCCGACACCGAGGTGCGCGCGGTGCAGGGTCAGATCGTGCAGGGAAGCGCGCCGCGTCGCGTGCGGTTCCGGGTTCCGTCTTCGGCGATCCGCGGACTTCGCTTCGAGATGATCTTGTCCGTGGTCGTCGACGAGCGTGCGTTCCCCGCCTCGGAGGCGTGGCAGGGCGCCGCCGTCCCGCCGAGCGAGTGAGCGAGTCAGCGATCGGCGGCGCGACGGATCGCGATGACGAGGTCGGAGATCCGCGCCGGCGCGGCGAGCAGCTCGATCGAGCGCTCGCGCGCCCCGCGCCCGATGGCGTCGACGTCGCCAGAGAGCACCACGCAGTGCTGCGCGAGGCGGTGCCGCTCGACCCGGAGGCGGTCGATGAGCGCGAGGCCCTCGAGGCGCGGTGTCTCGACGTGCGCGATCACCACGTCGAACTCGGCCTCTCGGATCAGCTCCAGCGCGCGGACCGCGTCGTGTGCCTGGGTGATCTCGAAGTGGTCGCGGAGCGCCCTCGCGGTCGCGCGCCGTAGGTCTCCGTCGGGCTCGACCAAGAGGACGCGGACTTCGGACATGCCGAGCGCCAGCGCAACCGGCGTGCCGTCGCGAACGTGGCGTTTTCGGGCCTGGCCATACCGGGGTGCCGGCTCTGGCCTACGGAGAGCGTCGGGGGCCGCCCTCGGTCGCGAGCGCAGGCGACGGGCGGCGGCCGAGCCTCACTTCTTCGCCGCCTCCGCGGTCCTCGGCGCCTCGGCCACGGCCTGACGGAGCACCGCGAGCGCGCGATCGCACTCGGCGCGGGTGACGTTCAGGGCGGGCGCGAGCCGGATCACGTCGGCGCCGGCCGTGGAGGCGAGCACGCCCGCGTCGCGAGTCGTCGCTCGCGATGGCCTCGAGCGCGCTGCCGACGTAGCCGCCCATCTCGAGCGCATTCTCCACCAGCTTCTCCTCGTCGAAGATCGAGAGCACCGCCAGCCCGGCGGCGCACGCGAGCGGGTTGCCGCCGAAGGTCGTGCCGTGGCTGCCGACCGGCAGGCTCTTGGCGAGGTGCTCGCCGAGCACCATCGCGGCGAGCGGGAAGCCGCCGCCGATCCCCTTGGCGAGCGAGCACGCGTCGGGCATCACACCGCTCCACTCGCGGCCGAGGAACTTGCCGGTCCGCCCGTAGCCCGTCTGCACCTCGTCGAACATCAGGAGGCACCCCCGCTCGTCGGCGAGGGCGCGAAGGCCGCGGAGGTAGTCGTCGCTCGGCACGAGGATCCCGCCTTCCGCCTGCACCGGCTCGACGAAGATGGCGGCCGTTCTCTCGGTGACGACCGCGCGCATGGCGTCGAGATCGCCGAACGCGACGTGGCGCACGCCGGGGAGCAGGGGCTGCATCCCGGCGTGGTACTTGGGCTGACCCGTGAGGCTGAGCGCGCCCATCGTGCGGCCGTGGAAGCTGTTGTGCGTCGCGACCAGCTCCGTGCGCTGCGCGTCGCCCCGCTCGAAGAAGTGGCGACGCGCGAGCTTGATCAGGGCCTCGTTCGCCTCCGTGCCCGTGCTGCAGAAGTAGACGCGCCCGAAGCCGGTGCGCCTCGTCAGCTCGGCGGCGAAGAGCAGCTCCTTGTCCGTGTAGAACAGGTTGGAGGTGTGCATCAGCGTCCGGGCCTGCTCCGCGATCGCGCTCGCGAGCTTCGGATGGCAGTGCCCGACGCTGAGCACGGCGATCCCGCCCGAGAAGTCGAGGTACTCGCGCCCGTCGGCGTCCCAGAGGCTGCGGCCCGCGCCGCGGACCATCACGATCGGCGGCTGGCGGTAGTTCGGCAGAAGCGCGGGGACCTTCTCGAGGAGCTCACGATGGGTGGCCATGCGATCGGATACCACGACCCGGTGCAGGGTCCCGAATGGTCCGTGATGGATTCGGGACGCGGTGCTCGGACCGCGCGCTCCGGGCCCTCGCAGGTCGTCGGGGCCGCCACACCCTCAGCGGGCGGGGCGCCCGCGGGACACCGTCACGCCCTCGGTCTGCGTCGGCTCGTTCTCCGTGCTGGCCGGCGCCGCCCGCATCGCGGGTGCGTCCCGCGAGGGGCGCCACCGTCCCGCGACGCCGCACGCCTCGAGGGCATCGGCGAGCGCGTTCGCGTCCGCGTAGCGGGCGCCCGGATCCTTCTCGAGGCAGCGCATCACCAGGTCCTCGACGTCGCGCGGCACGTCCTGTTTGCTCCGCACGCTCGGCGGCACGACCGGGTCGGCCAGGTGCGAGAGGATCGTCGACGAGCGTGCCTCGCTCTCGAAGGGGTAGCGCCCGACGAGGAGGAAGTAGAGGACGGCGCCGAGCGCGTAGACGTCGGCGGGCGGCCCCACCGAGTCGCCTCGGATCAGCTCGGGGCTCATCGTCGATGGCGTGCCCGCGAGCGCGCCGGTCTTGGTGAGGGCCGCCTCGTCGTGGCGCACCAGCTTCGCGACGCCGAAGTCGAGCACCTTGAGGAAGTCGCGCTCGCCCCCCGCGATCGTCACGAAGAGGTTCTCGGCCTTCACGTCGCGGTGCACGATCCCACGCGCGTGAGCTTCGCCCAGCGCGCGGGCCGCCTGGGTCATCAGGTACACGGCCCGCGCCGCCGGGATCGGGCCCTCTCGTCGAGCGAGCGCGCCGAGGTGCTCGCCGTCGAGCAGCTCCATCGCATAATAGAGGTATCCCTCGTCCGCCACACCGTAGTCGTACACGCGCACGGTGTGTGGGTGCGTCAGCTCGCTGGTCGCGCGCACCTCGCGCTCGAAGCGCTCGACGGCGATGGTCGCGTCGCCTTGGCCCGCGTCGAGCAGCTTGAGCGCGACCTCGCGCCCCAGGCCCACGTGCTTGGCCGCCCAGACCTCGCCCATGCCGCCCTTGCCGAGGCGCCGGCGGAGGCGGTAGCGGCCGACACGCTTCTCGGCGAAGGCCTCCTTGCGCAGCGACCAGCTCAGGTGGCTGATGGCCACGGCGTTGACCACCGACACGGCGATGAGCACCGAGTAGACGATGAGCCACAAGACCTCGTGCGAGTCCCTCGCGTCGGCCTGCGTCACGGGCGAGACGAGCAGGCTCGCGAGCATCACGGCCGGGTAGACGAGCGAGACGGGGATCGCGATGGAGAGGTGCGTGCGCCAGGGCTCGGGGAACATCGCGAGCGAGCCGGCGAGCACGATCGCGCCCGCGCCGTACAGGCTCCCGAAGCCGCCGAGGGAGGCGCCCATCGCCGCGAGCGCCGTCATCATCCAGAGGATCAGGCCGTAGCGATGGACGCGCAGCTCGCGTCCGCCCATCTCGGGCACGAGCTGGAAGCGGGCGACGAGCGCCCAGAGGTAGAGGGTCGCGACCGCACGCACGACCAGAACGGCCGGCAGCGAGCCGGGCGCGCCCACGTCGGCGTAGAGCACGTCGAGGAAGGTCGTCAGGGGGAACACCACCGAGATCACGAGCACGCCGGCGCGCGCGCGACGTCGCTCCGTGGCGTGCTCCACGCGGCTCGCGTCGAGCGACTTCACGGTCACGGAGGGCGCGCGCTCCCGCTCGCTCGATCGGGTGGTCGGCTCGGTCACGAGCGCGGCTTCTTCCGCTCGGCCGCGAGCGCCCGCTGGGCGGCCGCGCTCTCGCGCTTCCACATCTTCTTCGCCACCGCGGCACGCCGCTTTTCCACGAGCGCGGGCGAGGGCTTGCGGCCGGGCAAGGGGGGCTGCTCGTCGTGGTGCTCTTCGAGGGCGGGCGCGCTCGCGCCGAGCTCGAAGATCGCGACCTCGCGCCGGCCGCGATCGCCGAGGCGGATCGGGATCATCGCCGCACCGATCCCGGCGCTCACGTAGACGGCGCCCGTGCCCTGCTCGCCGCCGTTCCGCTTGCCGTAGAGACCGTGGACGTACCTGTGGCCGACGAGGCGGCCGATCGCGAGCTCGTGCAGGCTCGCGACCGTCACCTGGCCGCCGTGCGTGTGCCCCGCGAGCACGAGCGAGACGCCCTGCGCCCAGAGCGCGTCGGCCTCCTCGGCGATGTGCGAGAGGCCGAGCGTCGGCACGTCTTTGCGCAGGCCCTTCAGCGCGCGCGCGCGATCGGCGTGGCCGGTGTACGCGTCGTCCAGGCCGAGGATCTGCAGGCGCTGGCCGCGCACCTCGATCGTCGTGTGCGCGTTGCTGAGGAGCGTGACGTTCGCCTTCTTCAGCCCGTGCCGGACCTCGTCCGCTCCCGACCAGTAGTCGTGGTTGCCGAGCACGCCGAGCGCGGGCGCGCGCAGCTTCCCGAGCACGGCGCTCATCTGCTCGAGGTACGCCTGCGAGTGGCAGACGAAGTCGCCCGTGAGCACGACGACGTCCGGCTCCTCCGCGTTCACGGCCGCGACGGCGGCCTCCTGCACGGAGAGAGGCGTCACGCGCCCGAAGTGCATGTCGGTCAGGTGCGCGACGCGCAGCCGCTCGAGCCCCTCGGCCAGCCGCGCCGTCCCGCGAAACCGCCGGACCTCGATCGAGGGACGCTTTCTCTTCCCGAACGGCGGCGGAAGGTCCGAGAGCAAGACGAGGTCAGCATAGCGCGCTGGGGCAGCGTCGGCGCTACCCGCGGAGCACACGATCGAGCGGCACGGGGACATCCGGAAAAGCCCCAGGCCGCAGCGTCTCGGGGCGGCGATGCGTGGTCCGCTGTTCGTAGGCGCCTTCGGAAGGTGCGAGGTGCACTTCGACGACACCACGCGGCACGTCGATGATCCAGTACTCGGGGACACCCGCGCGCGCGTACGTCGACGCCTTGTCCCGATCGTAGGCGATGGACGAGACCGCAACCTCGATGATGAGGAACGCTTTGGACGGGTGCGCGTCGCGGTAGTCGCCCACGGGGACGACGGCGAGATCGGGCTCCGGCTCGCCGTCGCCGGTCGCCGCGAACGCGGACTGAACGCGCACCGACGCGCGCGCGCCGAGAGCCGTCGACAGCAACCGGCTCACGATCTCGATCGTCCCGTCGTGCTCGGGGCCGTGAGGCGGCATCTGCATCACCATTCCGTCGAGAAGCTCGACGCGCTCGTGCTCGAATGCCCCGGTCGCGACGAGCCGCTCGTACTCGACGCGCTTGAGCGGGCGAATGGCGGACGAGGGGGCGCGCACGCCTTCAGTGTAGCGCACGTAGGGCTGGCTGCGCGCGGAGGACGGTGGCACGTCCGCCCGTCGCGATCGGGCTGCGTGTTGCTCGGGCCGGACTCGAGCGCTCACGTACGACGCGCGGTCCGCGACCGCCCGACGTAGCGGCGCAGCCCCGCGCTGCCGTCGCGCGAGCCGGTGCCCGACGCCGATGTCGTACGGTGCGGGTTCCGGCGGCCGCACCTCCCGGCGTATCATCCCGCACCATGCTGAACTGGAGCCCCGATCCGCAGGTCGCCGAGCGGCAGATGCAGGCGATCATCTTCTCGCTCACGACGTTCGGTCACATCGACGGCGACTTCGACGAGAAGGAGAAGGCGTTCGTCCGCGCGCACATCGGCAAGCTCGTCGAGGGACGCGTCGAGGCCGGCATGGCCGGCTCGGACGCGGCGACGAAGCGGGACGTGACGGCGCGCTTCACCACGCACTTCCTCGAGGTCTTCGAGAACGTCACGCGCTACGTCGCCGACGTCTTCAACGAGCCGGTCGGCAAGGACGAGAGCCGCGACGCGTTCGTGCACGCCAAGCTCAAGCTCCGCTGCTTCGAGCTCTTCAAGACCTTCGATCGTCCGAGCCAGGAGGGCCTGCTCGAGACGGTCGACGACTTCATCATGGCCGACGGCCACATGCACCCGGCCGAGACGAAGTTCCGGAGCGAGCTCGCGCAGCTGCTCGGATCGACCGAGGACGCGATCGAGATCGAGATCGACGACTCGACGATGACGCCGGTGCGCATGTCGAGCGTCGTCGACAGGGTGCCGGCCAAGGAGGACCACCCCTTCTTCAAGCAGTTCGAGGTCCACTACTCGAGCGACCACGACCGGATGATGAAGCAGATCGAGGCCGACCTCGCGCTCGTCGACAGGGCGATCGAGACGATCGCGGCGATGAACGAGAAGGGCAAGGGCCAGCTCACGGGCAAGAAGACGGTCCACGACATCGCGCCGGGCTCGTTCTTCCTCGACGGGCACACGTACGCGATCGCGCCGAGCCCCGGGCAGAAGTTCGACCTCACCGTCGTGGGCGACCTGCACGGCTGCTACAGCTGCCTCAAGGGCGCGGTCATGCAGACCGACTTCCTCGGCAGGGTCGCGGCGTACAAGGCCGAGCCGGGCGCGCATCCCTACCCCCTGCTCGTGCTGCTCGGCGACTACATCGACCGGGGGATCTTCTCGCTGAACGGCGTGCTGCGCAGCGCGCTGCAGCTCTTCGTCACCGCGCCCGAGCACGTGATCGTGCTGCGCGGCAACCACGAGTACTACGTCGAGTACAAGGGACAGATCTACGGCGGCGTGAAGCCGGCCGAGGCGATCAACACGCTCAAGCCCTACCTCTCGATCGACGTGTTCCGGAAGTACATGGCGCTCTTCGAGGTGATGCCGAACGTCCTGCTCTTCGGGCAGGCGATGTTCGTGCACGCGGGGATCCCGCGCGACCGCGCGATCAAGGACAAGTGGCAGGATCTCGGCTCGCTCAACGACTCGGATCTCCGATTCCAGATGATGTGGAGCGACCCCTCGAGCGCCGACGTGATCCCCGCGCAGCTGCAGGACCAGAGCGCGCGCTTCCCCTTCGGCAAGCTGCAGTTCCAGTCGTTCATGCAGCGCATCGGCTGCCACATGCTCGTGCGCGGGCACGAGAAGGTCGAGGAGGGCATCCAGACGACCTATGCCGATCCGAGCGGCACCCTGATCACGCTGTTCTCGGCCGGTGGGAAGGAGAACGACGACCTGCCGGAGGGCTCGAGCTACCGCTCGGTCACGCCGATGGCGCTCACGGTGCTCGCCCAGGACGGGGAGCTCGAGCTGGTGCCCTTCCGGCTCGACTGGGCGCGCTACAACGATCCCGAGCACAACGCGTTCTTCAAGTCGCGGATGGAGATCCAGCACCGAGTCGACTGAGGTGCGGCTCGCCGATCGCGCGCGCGAGCTCCTCGCGCCCGAGGGCTCCGCGCTCGACCTCGCCGTGTTCCGCATCACGCTCGCCGTGTTCCTCGCGTGGAACGAGAGCGTCTGGGTCGCGGACGCGGCGGCCTCGCTGCCGGAGGCCGCGCGGGTGGCGCCGATCGGGGTCGGATGGCTCGTACCGCTGCTCCCGGTCACGCCGTCGCTCGTCCGCGGCGTGCGCTGGGTGCTCTGGGGCGCCTGCTCGACCGGCGCCGTGGGGCTCTTCTCGCGCACGAGCTTCGTCGTCGCCTCGCTCGCGGCGAGCTACGTGCTCCTCGCGCCGCAGCTCGGAGGCGCGGTGTTCCACGACCACCACCTGCTCTGGATGGCGGTGGTCCTGGCCGCGAGCCCCTGCGGCGATGCGCTCTCGGTCGATGCGTGGCTCGCGCGCAGGAACGGGCGCCCGCTCCCGACGCGCGGCCGCGCACACGGCGCGGCGATCCGGCTCGCGTGGCTGATCCTCGGGTGCGTCTTCTTCTTCCCGGGCGTGCACAAGCTCGCGACGTCGGGGATCGCGTGGGTCACGAGCGACAACCTGCGCAACCAGATGTGGTGGAAGTGGGCCGAGGACCCGAGCACGCAGCCGAGCTTCCGCATCGATCGATACCCCTCGCTGCTGCACCTCGGCGCGGGCGCCACGATCGTGTTCGAGCTCGCGTTCCCGTTCCTCGTCTTCCACCGGCGCACCCGCGCGCTCGCGGTGATCGCGGCGCTCCTGTTCCACGCGTCGACCGAGTACTTCATGGGGATTCGCTTCACGGTGCTCTGGGTCACCTACGGCGTGTTCGTGCCGTGGGAGAGGGCGCTGCGGCGGTGGCGGCGGCGGAGGAAGAGCGAGAGCGAGAGCGAGAGCGAGAGCGAGAGCGAGAGCGAGAGCGAGAGCGAGAGCGAGAGCGAGAGCGAGAGC
>JBGAQA010000094.1:0-24453 GCA_044220955.1 Sandaracinaceae bacterium | reverse complement strand
CGCGTCCGCCGTCCGCAGCGGACCGAGCGAGGGGGTCTCGCAGTCTCCCGCCGGCTGCCCGGTGCACGGCGGATCGCTCGCCGTCGGGAGCGGCGAGACCGCGCACGGTCTGCCGTCCGGGTCGATCGTCACGCTCGTCCACGCGGCGCTCGCACCGAGCGGCGTGAGCGGCCACGTCTCGACCAGCGTGCCGCCGCTCCGCGCCTCGACGGTCACGGACGCGAGCGTGAGCGCGGCGGGTGCGTGGAAGTAGAGGAGCGGCTTGTCGACCGTCATCATCCCGAGGTCGATCGGGGGCGCGATCACGCCGTAGCGCTGGGTGTCGCCCGGCCCGCCTCGCACGAGGCCCCACTCGTGGACCTCGTAGTCCGCGCTCGGGCTGGCCGTGCGCTCCGCGGTTCGCACGGGATCCGTCGTCGTGGTGGCGCTCGTCGCCGCCGGCGCGCTCCCGCCGCACGCGCACGCCGTGAGCAGGAGGATCCCCGAGAGGTGTCTCTTCATGATGGGTAGGACGCGCGGGCGGCCCGTTCGGGTTCGCGCGATCGCGTCATCGTACCGGACGCGCGCGCGCGTGGAACCACGCGCGCATCGTCTGCTCCATGCGTGCCGTCTGGTCGGCGGGCGCGTGTCGCGCGCACGTGGCCACCTCCGGGCTCTGCGCCGGAGCGCCCCAGCGGATCTCGGGGCAGTCGTTCGGGTTCCACGAGACCTCGAACGCCACCGCGCGAAGGGCGACGTCGGCGAGCGTGAGCATCTGCCGCGAGCCGTCGCTGCGCACGTACTCGAAGTGCCGCGCCGCCAGCTCGGTGTCGCGCCGTGCGCGCACCTCGGCGACCACGCGTGCCGCATCGCCGGGCGCGATCCCCGAGCGCTCCGGCCGGCGCTCCACGGCCTCGGGGAACCCCATCACCGTGTCGATCGCGACCAGCAGGCGCATGTCGCGCGAGGGCGTGCTGAAGTCCTCCCACGCGCCCTCGGTCTGGAACACGTCGATGCCGTCGGGCATCGGGATCACCGACCCGGGGTGGTCCCGGAAGTACGTCTCGCCCGTCTCGATCGAGACCACGCGGCGCACGACGCTCTCCTCCAGCGCGTCGACGAGCGCGACCATCCGGTCCGTCGCGTCGACCGGCCGCGGATCGATGAGCGCCTCCATCCGGTCGTACCAGTCGTCGGTCGAGCCCGCGTACTGCGCGCGCGAGTACGGCAGGTACCCCGAGCGCAGGTCGAGATCTTCGTTCGCGACCGTCGTGTACGTCAGCGTCTCGTCGTCGTAGATCACGGGCCGCCACGCCTTGAACCCCGCCCCCACGTCGCGCGTGTCGCTCGTGAAGAGGAAGGTCCCGCGCCAGAACGTGCGCCGGCCGATCGTTCCGTCGGGCTGCGCGTCGGCCCCGATGAGCGAGCCCCAGTGCCCCGGGCGCTCGGGGATCCACTGCGAGACCACGATCAGGTGCCCGTAGGGGTCGGCGAACACGGTCCCCGGTCGGATCGAGCGGCGATCGATCGCGATCGGGTAGAGGTCCGTGTTGTCGTCGGCCGGTCCCGTGCGCGCCGTCGCCGAGTGCACGTACGACGAGATGACGTGCGTCGCGAACCACTCGAACGCCTCGACCTCGTTCGGGAACGAGTGCTCCATCGAGCTCGTCGCCGGCACGTCCTCGCACGAGGGCGGGATCCCCGCGCGCCCGCGGCTGCAGCGGCGCATGCCGAACGGCAGGTGCATCTTCCACGCGAAGTAGGCGCGCAGGAAATAGGGTAGGTCTGCGCAGTCCGGTGTCAGGTCGAGCGTCGGGATCTCGTTGCCGCGGGGATCGAGCTCGGTCGCCGAGTCCTCGCCGAGCCCGAGGTGGTCGTAGAGCAGGTTGTGCTCGGGATCGCGCAGCAGCGTCGACAGGCCCGTCCACGTCCGGTCGTCGCCCTCCGGGAAGGCGAAGAGCGCCTCGACGAACGCGGCGAAGAACGCCTCCGTGTCGGACTCCCACGCGATGCGCGGTGTCCACACGGCCGGGTAGGGCGGCAGCGGCAGCGTCGCCGGGTCGGGTGGCTCGGGCGGGAAGCGCGCGACGCCGAAGTAGTCGCACGCGATGACGTGATCGCCGTCGCCGAGCGCCATCTGGTAGCGCCCGTAGCCCGCGTTCGGGATCTCCACCCAGCGCGTGAAGGGCGGGCCGCCGAGGCGGTGCATCGGCGGGCGCGTGCGGTTGCCGCGGCGGTCGAGCACCTCGATGACGGCCAGGCCCGGATCCTCGTCGGTCGTCGCGATGAAGCGCACGGTCTGTCCCGCGACCGGGTGCGCCGGTGACTGGAAGAAGCGCGCGTGGATGTCCTCGGTGCAGCGCGCCTCGCGCGTCGGGAAGACGATCGGCGAGGCGGCGCGCATCTGCGCGAGGTCCTGCAGGTCGGGCTCCGGTGGTCGGCCGAACACGACGACGCGCTCGAGCCGCTCGATGAACGCGCGCCGCGCGGTGCCGCGCCCGAGCTCGAGGTCGCTCACGCCGACGTGGCCCGTGTGCACGAGGCGATCGCCCTGCGTTCCGCCCGGCTGAGCGCATCGTTCGAGGTACTCGGCGAACGCGTGCAGGATCCGCGGCTCTCCCCGCGTCGTGCGCCCCAGGTAGATCATCACGTGCCCGGGGAAGTGCAGAAGCACGACGCCGTGATCGAGCGCGCGGTCCGCGATGGCCAGGCGCTCGCGCTCGCTCATCTCGGGCGTGATCGCGATCGAGAAGGTCCCCGCCTCGGCCTGGCGCGCCGAGTGACGCGGCAGATCGAGGTCGAAGGTCGCGAGCACGTCCATCACGAGCTCGCTGCAGTCGAGCCCTCCGTCGCCGCCCCAGCCGTAGGGCTCGCCGTAGTGCCGGAACGCCTCCTCGAGGAACGCGCGCCGCGTGAGCGTGCGGCGCGTCGGCTCGATCGAGGCGGGATCGAGCGTTGCGCTGCGATGCACGCCGTCCCGTGTCGCGAAGAGCACACGCACCGGATCGGAGGCGTCGCGCGGCAGGAGCACGTCCGGGCTGGCCGCGAACGAGGCGCCGTCGTCGGACGTGATCACCACGGCTTCTCGCGGCCGGACGCGATCGGCGCTGGTCACCTGCGCCGTGTCGGCGCGCGAGAGCGCGGGCGAGAGCGGCGCGTCGGACGCGATCCAGCCCAGCGCGTAGCGCGTGCGCACGAGCACGGAGCCCTCCTCTCGCACGAGGATCTGCACCGGCTCCTGCGCTTCGATCGTGCTGCACGCGTTGCGATCGAGGTTGGTGTCGGGCGCGCTGCCGGCCGGTGC
Source organism: Sandaracinaceae bacterium (assembly GCA_044220955.1). Lineage (GTDB taxonomy): Bacteria > Myxococcota_A > Polyangia > Polyangiales > Sandaracinaceae > JBBSAT01. The sequence continues at coordinate 21,170 of JBGAQA010000094.1, read as the reverse complement.
GTCGGCGGCGGGTGCGGATCGCAAGACCGCGAGATCACGCCCGCATCGCAGCGGGATCCGCGCGAGCGCGACGACGAGGCTGCCGTCGAGCGGGCCGAGCGGCGCGTCGGCGTAGCGCGCGAGGCTGGGCCCGGGGAGGCGCTCGCCGCCTTCACCGACGTACGAGCCGCCCTCGAGCCGGTCGCGCATGAACGCGAGGCGCTCGCTCACCTCGCGCACGACGAGCTCGCGCGCGGGCACCTGCGCGAGCGAGAGCCGAGCGAAGGGCAGATCCTCGCCGCCGCCGCCGATCGCGCGATCGTGGGCGGCGATCTCGGCCTGCGTCATCAGCGGTCGATCGAGCTCGGCATCGGGCGTGCGCGCGAGCCAGTACGCGAGCGTCTGCTCCTCGGGCTGCACCCGCGGGAGCGGGCTCGGGGCCTCGACGGCCGGTCCACACGCCGGCAGGCCCGCGTCGGGTGGGACCTCGGCGCTCGGGCTCGGGGCGGGCGCGCCGGGCGCAGGCTCGTCGTCGACGTGCGGTACGCCGCCACCGCACGACGTGAGCGCCACCAGAGCCCCGAGCCACCACGCAAGCTGCCGCACGAGCCCCGCGATCGTAGCGCTCCAAGCGCGCCACGTCGCAGAAGCGACGCTCGGCGCGCCCGCGGTATTTCCGCGCCGTCCTGTCGCGCGGGCACAGCGTTGCACAGCTGTCCCACTCCCCGCCGGTCGAGAAACGTCGCGAATTCGCGCATTCAGACTGGTACGAAGACTGCTTGACCTGCGTCAACCTCGCTCCCGCGCGCTTCGGCTCGGGGGATGGGATAGAGTGATGGTCCGGCGTCGCGCCGTGACGGAGGGTGCACGGATGGGCAAGCGTGGATGGCTGCTGCTGGGTCTGTCGACGGCGCTCGCCGGCTGTCAGGGGCCGAGCTACCTCGACCCGAGCCTGAACCCGAGCAACGATCCGTTCGACCCGATCCCGACGGGTCCGCTCGAGCCCGGGGCGTTCCTCGACCCCCGCGTCATGACCGGCGCGCCCGCGCAGCTCGACGACGCTCCGCCGCCGATCACCGGCGGTACGCTCTTCGTCACGGGCGCGGGCGACACGGCGATCGTCTCCGATCCGGATCGCGACCGCATCGTGGTGGTCGATCTCGTCGCGGGCACGGTGTCGGGCATCGCCTCGCTCCCGCCGGGCGCCGAGCCGTTCCGCGCGGCCGAGGACGCCGACGGTCACGTGCACGTCGCGCTGCGCGGGACGGGCGACGTCTTCTCGTTCGCGCCCGCGGACGTCGCCGGCGGCGAGCGGCACCACGTGTGCGCGATGCCGCGCGGCATCGCCTTCGACTCCGAGACCGACTCGCTGGTCGTCGCGTGCCGCTCCGGCTCGCTCGTCACGCTCGGCACGGACGGCGCCATCCGCTCCACGGTGCAGGTCGAGCCCGACCTGCGCGACGTCGTGGTGACCGACGGCCGGCTCTTCGTCTCGACGTTCCGCAGCGCGCACCTCGTCGAGGTCGACCGCGCGAGCGGCGCCGTGCTCGCGACCTCGCTGCCCGACACCGCCCCGAGCTTCGGCGGCGGCTTCTTCGAGGGGGACGGGCCGCGCAGCGGCGTCGGCACGACGGCGGGCTTCTCGCCCTCGGTCGCGTGGCGCACGGTCGTGGTGCCCGGCTCCAGCATCAACCCGAGCGGCATCCCGTCCACGGCCCACACGATCGCAGCGGTCCACCAGCGGGCGAGTGACACGCCGGTCGAGCCGGCGCCGGGCGGCTACGGCGGCGGCGGCGGCGGCTGCGGCGAGTCCAGCATCGTGCAGTCGGCGGTCACGTTCTACTTCCCGGACGGCTCCCACTCGGACGGCGCGTCGATCACCGGCGCCACCATGCCGGTCGACATCGCGTTCGCGCGCGACGGCTCGCGCCTCACGATCATCGCGGCGGCCAACGAGTCGGGCGTCCAGGCGGTGCAGACCTACGACGCGACGCTCATCGCGCTCGGCTCGGGCGCCGGCTGCATCGGGCCGACGTTGCCGACCGAGTCCGACGGCGTGACGCCGCTCGCGATCCGGAACCCGATCGCGGCCGCTTACGACGGAGCGAACCGCCTCATCGTGCAGCAGCGAGAGCCCTCGGCGCTCGTGTACATGGGCCGCACGATCTCGCTCGGCGGCGCCTCGCGCTTCGACACCGGCCACGCGGTGTTCCACGGCAACTCGGGCGCGTTCATCGCCTGCGGCTCGTGCCACCCCGAGGGCGGCGACGACGGCCGCACGTGGAGCTTCGACGGGATCGGCCCGCGCCGCACGCCGGCGCTCCACGGTGAGCTGACGGGCACCGAGCCCTTCCACTGGGACGGCGACATGACCGACCTGCACGTGCTCGTGCACCAGGTCTTCACCAGCCGCATGTCGGGTCCGGAGCTGAGCGGCACGCAGGTCGACACGCTCGGGCACTGGCTCGACAACGGCATCCGCCCGCCGGATCACGAGCCGGGCGTCGACTCGGCGGCCGTCACCCGCGGCCAGGAGCTCTTCTTCGGCGAGGCCCAGTGCGCCGCGTGCCACTCGGGCGGCCTGATGACCAACAACCTGACGATGGACGTCGGCACGGGCGGCCGCTTCCAGGTCCCCTCGCTGATCGGCGTGGCGTATCGCACCCCGCTCATGCACGACGGCGCGTGCCCGACGCTGCGCGCGCGCCTCGTCGACGCGACCTGCAGCGGCGGCGATCGCCACGGCCACACGTCGAGCCTGACGGCGGCGCAGGTCGACGACATGATCGCCTTCCTCAGCACGCTCTGATCACGACAGGAGATTCGCCGCGGAGGGCCCGGACGGGAATGGCTCGAGGAGGAGGCGGCGCTCCGGCGTCGCCTCCCTCGTTTCTGCGCTATCCCTCCCGCGTGCCGTCGCTCGTCGAGGATCCCGAGGAGATCCGCGCCATCGCGCGCTCTCTGCGGCGGGTGGCCGTCCTCGGCATCAAGACCAGCGCGCAGGCGATGCAGCCCGCGTACTACGTCCCGGCGTACCTCGCGGCCGCGGGCGTGGAGATCGTACCGGTGCCCACGTACTTCCCCGACGTCGCCGAGATCCTCGGGCGCCCGGTCGTGCGCGACCTCCGCGCCGTGGGCGCCGTCGATCTCGTCGACGTCTTCCGGCGACCCGCGGATCTCGAGGCGCACCTGCCCGACCTGCTCGCGCTCCACCCGCCGCTCGTCTGGCTCCAGCAGGGGATCCGGCACGAAGGGTTCGCACGTGCGCTGACCGACGCCGGGATCCGCGTCGTCTCGGATCGCTGCCTCATGGTCGAGCATCGCGCGGCGGTCCGATGAGCTACTCGGTCAAGGAGCTGTTCTTCACCCTGCAGGGCGAGGGGGCGCGCACGGGCCGGGCGGCGGTCTTCCTCCGCTTCGCCGGCTGCAACCTCTGGTCGGGTCGCGAGAGCGAGCGCGAGACGGCGAGCTGCCGCTTCTGCGACACGGACTTCGTCGGCATCGACGGCGATGGCGGCGGCCGCTTCGAGTCGGCCCACGAGCTCGCGCGCGCGGCCCGCGCGAAGTTCCCCGACGGCGGCGCGCCCTACGTCGTCTGCACCGGCGGCGAGCCGCTGCTGCAGCTCGACGGGCCGCTCGTGGCCGCGCTGCACGCCGAGGGCTTCGAGATCGCCATCGAGACCAACGGCACGCTCCCGGCGCCGGCGGGGATCGACTGGATCTGCGTGAGCCCCAAGGCGGGCGCGCCGCTCGTCCTCCGAAGCGGCCACGAGCTCAAGCTGGTCTTCCCGCAGCACGGCGCCGAGCCCGCGTCGTTCGAGGGCCTCGCGTTCGAGCACTTCTTCCTCCAGCCGATGGACGGTCTCGGGCGCAAGCGGCACACGGCGGCAGCCACGGCCTTCTGCATGGCCCATCCGCGCTGGCGCCTCTCCCTCCAGACGCACAAGCTCCTCGGCATCCGATGACGGGCCACGAGATCTGGAAGGAAGCCACCTTCGAGGCAGCGCACCGCCTCCCTCACGTCGCACAGGGCCACAAGTGCGGGCGCCTGCACGGCCACTCGTATCGCGTCCGGATCTGCGCACGAGGCGCGCTCGATCCGCGCCAGGGCTGGGTGCGCGACTTCGCGGACCTCACGGCCGCCTTCGAGCCGCTGCGGCTGCAGCTCGATCACTACTATCTGAACGAGATCGAGGGCCTCGAGAACCCGACGAGCGAGGTGCTCGCGCGCTGGATCTGGGATCGCCTCGCGCCGGGCCTGCCCGAGCTCTCGGCGGTGGAGGTGATGGAGACCTGCACCTCGGGCTGCCGCTACGAAGGGGGCCGCTCGTAGCGTCCCGATTGCGGCCGGGCGCGCAGGTCGTCTATGGTCCCCGTGCGTCGGAGGGATCCATGCTGCTGCGATCGACCGGTCTCTGGCTCCTCGGTTCGTTGGCTCTCGCGCTCGCCCCCGGCTGTGGCGGCGACGGCATCCAGCACGCCCACGTCTCGCCCGGTCCCATGCCGGCCGGCCAGACGTTCACGGGCGTGTGGCACTCGCCCCAGTACGGCGAGATGCAGATGGTCCAGACCGGCGCGCAGGTGATCGGCGAGTACACCCAGGACGAGCGGCACGGCCGGATCCAGGGGACCGCCAACGGCGACCTGATGCGCTTCGAGTGGACCGAGGAGCGCGAGCTCGTCATGGGCCGCCCCACGACGACCCGCGGGCACGGCTACTTCCAGTTCCAGATCGGTGCGGACGGCGACTCCTACATCGTCGGCGAGTGGGGCCACGATCAGAACGAGACCGGCGGCGGGCCCTGGCGGGCGGCGCGTGACCGCCGCCGCCAGCCGCACATGGGCGCCGCGACGACGGGCGGATCCAGCGGCGACTCGTCCTCCGGGTCGTCGTCGGGCACCGGCGATGGCCTCGAAGACCTCGGACCCTCGGGCTCCGGCTCGAGCTCGAGCTCCGGGTCGGGCAGCTCGTCGTCGTCCTCCTCCGGCAGCGACCTCGGCCTCGGCGGGCTCTGACACGCCCCGGGGCTGGATCCAACGACACTGTACTCGGCGGTGGTACGAGCAGGTCGACTTGCATTCGACGAGGTGCTCGGGAACACTCCAGCCGTTCGCTTGGCGGGGGGCCGCGATGCGCGGGATGCTTACGTAACGGGCTCCGGCCCGACCTCACGAAACCAACCACCTCGAACCGCGATAACGAAGCGCACGCAGACGACGTCCGAGCCCGCGAGCGAGCGGGCCCTGCCACGGACGGTACGGCCAGGACAGCGGCCGTATTCCCCGCACGGCGTGAGCGGGATGCCCGACAGGGCGGCAGGAAGGGAGCACGACCGTCGATGGGTCTCTTGTCCAGTTGGTCCGCGCGAGCCAAAGGCGCCCTCGAGATCACGGAGCGCGACAGCGAGCCTCCAGAACGGGGAGGGAACCACGTGCCGACGGTCACGGAGTCCGGCGACAGCGCCGCCCGGATGACCTGGACGGATATCTGCCGGACGGCGCAGTTCCGCGGGCGCTGGGTGGCTCTGTGCGAGTGCCACTACGACGAGTCGACCGGCAAGGCGACGGAGGGGGCCGTCGTCGACGTCGACGACGATCTCGTCGAGCTGTGCAGCCGGATCAGGGCATCGGACCGCAAGAACTGCGCGATCCTGTTCTGTGACGAGGCCGCCGAGCAGCACTGATTCCGGCTGCGGAGGCCGTGCTTCGAGGCGAGCGGTAGCGCGCGGGGCGGAGCGCCCCTGAACATCAGTGGGGCGCGGGGCACCAGTCGTCACTGAACTGGCGGCGCGCCGCCGTTCCGGCGCCGACGCTCCGGAGGTCGCGGTAGAGCGCCTGCGCGTTGGGGCAGTGGCCCTGCTGGAGCAGGATGCCGACCTGGTTGCCGCCCCGCGAGTCCAGCTGGGTCTGGAGCTGCCGCGCCGAGGCGCCCGAGCGCCCGACGAGACTCTGACACTGACGGAGGGACGCGATCGCGCCCGCCCAGTCGTGGTTGTCGATGGCAGCCAGACCGCGCGCCGACTCGCCCCGCGCGCGTGCCTCGTCGGCGGCGCTCACGTGACGCTCGGTATGGTCGTGGTCGCTGCTCGCAGCGGCGGTCCCCGCATCGACGCCGGTCGCCGCCACCGAGGTCGGCGGCGTCGTGGGGATCGTCCCCGTCGTCGGCGGAACCGCAGTCGTGGTGGGGACCGTGGTCGTCGGCGTCATGGGACGCATGGTCCCGGTCACCACGACCGGGCCCGACGAGGGCGGAGGCGGGGTCGCCGTCGTCGTGGTCGGGCCCGGGTCGCCGCGCCCGTAGACCCAGTAGAGCCCTGCGGCGCCGATCGAGCCTCCGACCACGAAGAGGCCGACGAGCGCGAGCACGATCACCCGGCCGCCGCCGCCGCCCGCCGACGGCTGCGGCTGCGACATCGTGCCGGTCGAGTAGCTCGCCGGCGCCGCATACGGGTTGATCCCCGGGGCGCTCGGGTAGCCCGGGGCCATCCCGCCGCCCGGGATCGGCGAGTTGCCGTACTGCGGCATCTGGCCCGTCGGCCCCATCATGCCGCCGCCCATGCCGCCGCCCATGCCGCCGCCCATGCCGCCGCCCATGCCGACGGCGCCCATCGCCGCGGTGCCGCCCATGCCAGGGTGCGTGCCCATCGGCATGCCGCCCATGCCCGGGGGCGGCGTCTGCTGGCCGAAGGTCATCGGCGCTGGCGTCGGGACCGGGGGCCGCGCCTCGGCACCCTTCGGGAGGATCGCGCCCCCGGACGAAGTCGCCATCGTCCACGCGCTCTGCGCGTCCTGGTAGCCGGTGAACTCCTGCAGGAACTCCAGGACGCTCGACTGGCGCTGCTCCGGCGCCTTGCTCAGCGCGCGGTTCACGGCGTTCTTCTTGTTCTGCGGGATGTTCATCGCGTGCGGGTACGCCTCGAAGGGCGTCGGCTGCGCGGTCAGGTGCTTGGTGGCCCACTCCCACGGGGTCTTCGCGTCGAAGGGCAGGTGCCCTGTCAGCATCTCGAAGACCATGATCCCGAGCGAGTAGATGTCGCTGCGCAGATCGAGCGCCTTCCCGCTGAACTGCTCGGGGCTCATGTAGGGCGGCGTGCCGAGCACCATGCCCTGCTTGGTGAGCTTGGCCTTCGCCGGATCCTCGGCCTCACCCTTCTTCGCGATGCCGAAGTCCAGCACCTTCACGAAGTCGGTCTGGCCGCCGCGATCGGTGAGCAGCACGTTCTCGGGCTTGAGATCGCGGTGCACGATGCCGCGGCCGTGCGCCTCGTGCAGCGACCCGCACATCTGGATGAGGATCTTGTCGACGCGTCCGACGTCGAGCAGGCCCTGCTCCATCACGGAGGCGAGGGACTTGCCCTCGATGTACTCCATGACGATGAACAGGGTCTGATCGTCGAGCGAGCCGAAGTCGAAGAACTGGATGGTGTTGGGGTGCGAGAGCTCGATGACCGTCTCGCACTCGCGGTTGAAGCGCGCGACGAGCTGCGCGTCCTGGGAGAACTCCGGGTGCAGGGTCTTGATCGCGACCTTGCGGGTCGCGGCGCCCATCTTCTGCTCGGCGATGTAGACGCGGCCCATGCCGCCCTCGCCGAGGAGCTTCGTGGGCCGGTAGCGGCCCTGGATGACTTTGCCGAGCAGCGGGTCGGCGGCGTCGCCACCTTCGACCTCGACCTCGAGCATTCCGCCACAGGAGAGGCAGAATTTCGCGTGGTCTTCGTTGCTGTGTTGGCAGCGTTGGCAGATGCGCGCCATGAGCCTCGTCGGACGTTCGGGGGCGGGAATGGACCTGAGCGGAGGCCTTGCCCCCGGGTTCTACGCGTACAGAGCGCGTTTTCGACCGCGAGTCTACCCGGACGCTTGGCAACTTCAAAGCTCGCGTGATCGTTGCGGGACCCGCGCCCCCATGGGATCGTGACCTTTCTTCCTTCGGAGGTCGCTGTCCATATGCGCTCGGTCGTCTCGGCGCTCGGTCTGTTCCTGCTCGCTGGCTGCAACACGGCGCCCATGCCGACCGGGGACGGGGCCGTGGCCGGGTCCGTCCACGTCGTCTTCGAGCCGACCTCTGGACCGATCGACTTCGCGCAGGTGCCCTTTCCGGACGACCTCTACCGTGCGAGCGGTACGATCGAGATCGGCGCGTTCCCCGGCGAGCGGACCCAGGTGGCCGGGGAGCTGCCGCCGCGGCCCGAGATGGTCACGACGATGCGCGAGGCCTTCCACGACCTCGACGGGTTCGGGACCAGCTCCGGCATCTTCTTCCGGCTCGATGGGGACATCGATCCGGCCTCGCTCCCCGCGACGCCGGCCGACTCCATCCCGTCCAGCGCGAGCGTGTTCCTCATCGACGTCGGCAGCGCCTCGCCGAGCGCGTTCGACCACGTGCCCGTCGAGGTGCACTGGGACGGCGCGCGGCGCCTGATCGTGCTGCGGCCCTGGTACGGCCATGCGCTCCGCGAGGGCCGCACCTACGCGGCCGTCGTCACGAGCGGGGTGCGCGCCGTCGACGGCTCGCCCCTGTCCGCCTCGCCGCGCTTCGCCGCGATCCGTGACGCGATGACGCGTCCGAGCGAGCCCCTCGATGCGACGGCGTGGATGGAGTACACGCCGGTGCTGGCGTCCTCCGCCGTGACGCGGGGCAGCGTCGCGGGCCTGGCGGTGTTCCACGTGCAAGGCGTGTCGGCGGAGCTCGACGAGGCGCGTCAGGTGGTGAGGAGCGCCGATCCGCCGGCGCTCACGATCCTGCGTGTCGCCTCCGGCGCGGCGCTCGACGATCTGCTCGGCACGCCCGTCGTCGACGAGCCCGGCACCGACGTCATGGGCGGTGTCCAGCACTCGCACATCGGCACGCTCGTCGACGGGACCTTCCCCTCGCCGAGCTTCGTGTCGGCCTCGCCCTTCGGGCACGGGCCGTTCCGCCGCGACGCGGGCGGGGCGCTCGTCGTGCAGGGAACGAGCACGGTCTGGATGACGGTCGCGCTGCCGCCCGGAGACGTGTCGGACGTGCCCGTCGTCGTCTTCCAGCACGGGCTCGGGGACGATCGCAGCGGTCTCTTCGCCGTCGCGGACGCGCTCTGCGCGGAGGGCTTCGCGGTCGCGGCGATCGACATCCCCTTCCACGGCATGCGCGCGGACGTGAGCACGCTCGACATGCACCACGCGTTCGGGAGCGCGACGGGCGCCGACCTCTACGGTGACGTCGGCGGGACGTCGATCTACGTCTCGTTCGTCGGCGTCGTGGACACGACGGGGCCCTACGTCGAGTTCCACCCCTCCTACCCCCGCGACACGCTCCGGCAGAGCGCGGTCGACCTGATGGCGCTCGTGAACGCGCTCGACCGCTCGGACTGGTCGGCCGTCGGCGCGATGGGCGGGCCGACGACGGTGGGCTTCTCCGGCGACCCGATCGGCTTCGTCGGCGTCTCGCTCGGCGGCATCATCGGCACGACGTTCGTCACCGGTGAGCCGCGCGTGGGTGCGGCGGTGCTGAACGTGACGGGCGGCGAGCTCACCAACCTCGTGGCGTTCAGCTCGTCGTTCAACGCCACGTTCCTGCCGCTGCTCCTGCCCGCGCTCGGTCTCGACGCGGACGCGATCGACTACGCGGCGGATCCCCCGCGGTTCTTGCCCCAGGTCGCCCTCTACCAGACGCTGCTCGACCGCGGCGACTCGATGTCGTTCGCCCCCGTGCTCGCGGGGCAGCCGAAGGACGTGCTCTTCCAGATGGCCTTCGACGACGAGACGCTGCCGAACCAGGCGACCGAGGCGCTCGCGCGCTCCGCCGGCGCCACGATGGTGGGACGCATGCCCCGCTACAGCGATCTCCCGATGGGGACCTCTCCGCTCGTGTCGAACCTGGTCCTCGGCAGCGCACGGGTGACGCGCGGCCTCACGGTGTTCGAGCCTGCGACGCACGGGCTGCTCTCCACACGCTCCTCGCAGGCGAGCATCGTGCATCCACCCGCCCCTCCGTTCGAGGCCCTCGCCACGCCGACCGTCGTCGCGAATCCCGTCGACGCGGCGGTCGCGCAGACGGTGCACTTCTTCGTGACGTTCCGATCGGGCGCCGCCGAGATCGCGCACTGACCTCGGCGTCCTGACCCGAGCGTTTCGATCCCCGAGCGCGCGCAAGGAGCCGGCCGCGTCGCGGGACCGCCATCGCGGCCGCTTCGCGGTCGCGACACGGGTCGTGACGGCCCTTGAGTCGCGCGGCGATCCGTGGCTCCATCGTCTTCGCTCGGGAGGCCGCGATGTCGAGAGCCGTCACGTTGTTCACGGATCGCAGCGAGTTCGAAGGAACGTGGCGCGCGCTGCTCGAGCGCCTGGGCGTGGGGGTCACGGCAGTACCGCCCGAGCGCCTGCCCGAGCGCGTCGCCCCGGGCGCCAGCCTGGTCGTCGACGGTGCGGCGCAGGCCTACGACGAGGACGAGCTCCTCGCGCACCTGGGCCTCGCACGGGCGCTCGGCGCGTACCCGGCCGTCTGGCTGCCGCCCGGGCTCGCGCAGCTCGACGACCTCGTGGCCGATCTCTGCAGCGGGCTGGTGGTCCGCACCGATGCCGACGCGGAGCGAGTCGCGACCACGCTGGCCCGCCGCGTCGGCGCCGGCGGCGCCGCGCGCTTCGAGTACCTCACCGTGTCGCCCCGCGGGGCGGCGCTCCTCGCGATCCTCGCGGACGGCACCGCTACGCTCGTCGATCGGCCGGCCGCGAGCGACGACGACGGCTCGGACGTCGAGCGCATCTCGATCGCCGAGGACGCGACGACGGCCCGCGTCGAGCTCGCCGGTGGCGCTCGATTCGCGCTCTCGGCGGCGGACGTCGCCGCTCGGGATCGCGAGCTGCTCGCCGGTCCCGTGACGAGCTCGGCGACGGGCGACGTCGTGGCCGACCTCGACGGACCGCGGCTCGGCGCGAGGGTGCGCGCGCTGCGCCTCGCGGCGGGGCTCACGCAAGCCGAGCTGGCGCGACGCACCGGCATTCATCGGCCGAACATCGCCCGCGTCGAGGCGGGAAGGCACACGCCCTCCCTCGAGACCCTCGCGCGGCTCGCGGCGGCGATCGGCGTCCCGACCACGCGCGTGCTCGTCGGCGACTGAATTCCCCGGGCGGACGCGCGCCCCGCCCCGCGCCGAGTGAATCGGCACAGCGCTCGGCTCGCGCGTCGCCCGATCCGGGACAGACTCGCGCCCATGCTCGACATCGATCCGCTTCGCGACGGAGTCACTCCGGCACCGGCGGCCACCGTCGTCGTCGTCCGGGACGCGGAGCGCGGGCCGGAGGTGCTCCTCGTGCAGCGGCACCGCGCGACGGCCTTCATGGGCGGCGCGTTCGTCTTCCCGGGCGGACGCGTCGAGGCAGGGGACGCCGAGGAGGCGCTGATCGCGCGGGTGGAGGGGCTCGACGTCGCGCAGGGCGAGGCGCGCCTGGGCGAGCCGGGGCTCGGGGCCACGGCGTGTGCGCTCTTCGTCGCGGCGATCCGGGAGACGCTCGAAGAGGCGGGCGTCCTGCTCTCACACCGGCCAGCGGACGCGGCGTCCGTTCGCGCGGCGCTCGCGCGAGGTGCGGCCTTCGGCGCGCTCGCAGCCGAGCGCGACCTCACCTTCGACGCGGCGCGCCTGGTGCCGCTCTCGCGCTGGGTCACGCCGGCGGTCGAGCGCAAGCGCTTCGATGCGCGCTTCTTCCTCGCGAGGGTCGCGCGGGACGAGGTCGCGAGCCACGACGCGCACGAGACGGTCGCGTCGCGCTGGATGCGACCCGCGGACGCGGTCGCGAGCCACGTCGCCGCGGAGATCGATCTGCCGCCGCCCACGCTGCGGACGCTCGAGCTGCTCTCTGCGCACGCGAGCGCGGACGAGATGCTCGCCGCCGCCCGGAGCGCGACACCGCCGCTCGTGCGCCCGGTGTTCCGGGATCTCTCGGGCACCTGGGTGCTCGCGCTGCCGGGCGACGCCGAGCACCCGGAGAAGACCGCGGCGATCGGCGGCACCACGCGCTTCGTGTGCCGCGACGCGCGGTGGTACTCGCGCTGAGCGCGCGCTCGCTCCGCACTCGGGCGTCTGGGATCAGGCCTTCGTGCGCGCTGCTTTCTCGTCGTGGCCCGAGATCCCGAAGCGGCGCGCGAGCTCGCCCTCGACGTCCCGCCACGAGAGGCCACGCGCGAGCAGGCCCACCATCGCGTGGTAGACGACGTCGGCCGCCTCGCTGACCACGCGCTCGTCCGCCTCGCCCTCGATCGCGCGCGCGAGCTCGTCGCCTTCCTCGCGGATCTTCGCGCCGATCTTCGGCGCGCCCGCGTCGAGGAGCGAGCGCGTGTAGCTCTTCTCTCCCGACGCATTCTTTCGCGCCTCCAGCGCCTCCTCGAGGCGGGTGAAGAGCGGCGCCGCGCGCGGTCCCCCGGCGCCGTCGATGCGCGTCACGAAACAGCTCGGCGCGCCGGTGTGGCAGGTCGGTCCCTCCGGGTCGACGAGGTAGAGCACCGCGTCCGCGTCGCAGTCGAGCCAGACCTCGTGCACGCGCATCACGTTCCCGCTCGTCTCGCCCTTCTTCCAGAGCGCGTTGCGCGATCGGCTGAAGAAGTGCGCGGCCCCGGATGCCAGCGTCCGCTCGATCGCATCCACGTTCGCGTGGGCCACCATCCTCACCTCACCCGTGAGGCGATCCTGCGCGACGACGGTGACGAGGCCGGCCGCATCCTTCTTCAAGCTCGCGAGGTCGATCATGGTGGACGTATTCAACGATGCGGCAGCGTCGCGCAAGGACTCGACGCCGCGCGGGTTTCGTGACAGTCGTGATCGCATGCGCACGCACCTCGCACGCCTCTCTTTGGTCTCTTCGCTCGCGCTCGCCGCGCTGGTGCCGGGCGTGGCGCACGCGGAGCACGAGATCCGGACGCCGTTCACCGGGACGCGGCCCTTCCAGCTCGACATCCACGGCGGCCTCTCGTGGTACGGCCTCGGCCTCGACACCGGCGTGCGCTTCGGCATCCCGATCGTGCACAACGGCTTCATCGACTCGATCGACGACGCCGTCTATCTGAATTTCGGCTTCGAGCTCTACTACGCCGACGAGGGCTGGGACCCGGCGACACGCCAGTACTTCGTGGGCTTCGGCATCCCCGTGATGCTCCATTGGGAGTTCTACTTCAACGACACGTGGTCGGCGTTCGCGGAGCTCGGCTTCCAGGTCTATTTCCCGCCCGCGTTCGTGCATGGCACGGCGGGTCACAACGGCTACTACGTGGACGCGGGCGGCTGGGTCATCGCGATGGTCGGCGGGACGTTGCACTTCAACGAAGTGATCGGCCTGACGCTCCGCGTCGGCAACCCGTACGTCGCGGTCGGCATCACGTTCCAGTTCTGATCGCCGAGGCGCTCCTGCTGCATCGCACCCGGGGCGAGGCTCGCCGCGTCAGGCCGGGACGCCGAGGATCCCCTGGATCTCCGCCTCGACGCGGTCTTCCTTGATCTTGCGCGCGAGGGCGAGCTCGGTGACCAGCAGGCTGCGTGCCTGATCGAGGAGCCGTCGCTCGCCGAAGGAGAGATCTTTGTCCGTCTTGAGGCGGGTCAGGTCACGCAGCACCTTGGCGACCTCGTAGGGCGAGCCCGAGTGGAGCATCTCGATGTACTCGCGGTGCCGCCGGTTCCAGGGCTGGGACGTGACGGCGACCTTCGTGTCGCGCAGGACCGCGAGCACCTTGTCGGCGTCCTTCTTGGAGATCACGGTGCGCAGCCCCACCCGATCCGCGGCATCCGTCGGGACCATGACCTTCATCCCGCTGTCGATGATCCGCAGGATGTAGAAGTTCTTCTTGTTCCCCGCGATCTCCTTGGACTCGATCGACGTGACCTCACCGACACCGTGGTGCGGGTGAACCGCCTTCTCGCCGACCTTGAAATCCATGCGGGGAACCTCCTGGGGGCTGCGGCCGAGAGAGCGGCGAGGACAAGCGCGAAGGGCACGATTGTTAGCAGAAAACGGCCATTCGGTCAATCGGGTTGCTGGTGCCTTTCCCTTGAGATTTCGTCTAGTTGTCCGTCGAACTTGGGCCTTCCGGCGGATCGACGCCCCCGGCCTCGCCGAGCGCTTCGGCGATCTCGGCCCGGAAGATGAGGCCGAGGCCGCGCCCGAGCTCGTCCGCGTCCAGGTCGGCGGACAGCTCGACCGTCGTCGGCGTGGCGCCCACCTCCAGCGTCCCCAGAGCGCTCCGGAGCCCGAGCGCGGTTCCCATCGTGGACTGGGCCAGCGACACGACCAGCCGGCGAAAGTTCTCGTCGGCGCCCGGGGGAAAGCCGCCGCTCAGCTCGACGCTGATGCGCACGTGGTCGGGAGCGACGGGCGTGGCGGCGACCACCAGCGATTGCTCCTCCGACAGGAGCAGGGCCACGGAGCCCCCCGGTGGCAGGTCGAGCGGGATCGGCCGCATCGCGACGAAGGGCTCGGAGCGGCGGGCGAGCGCCTGCTGAACGGCGCCAGCGACCGCCGGCGGTGAGGTGCCCTCGAGCGTGCGTGTCACCCGGGCCGTGAGCGCCGGCGGACCGAAGACGAGCACGAGCGTGTGCGCCCCGACGGCGAGGGCGTCCATGCGTGTTCCGTGGAGCAGGCCCCCGGCGCGCGGCAGGGGGCCGGTGGCCGACGACTCGCGCGGGACCATCCTGTGGGCGATCTCGGCGACCGCGACCTCGGCGCGGAACGGTCCCTGCAGCACGAGAACGTGGCCGGCCGTGTCGATCGACTCGTACGTACCGAACGCGATCCGGTCGAGGGTCCGAGGGTCGATGCCGTGCTGGACGCGGATCGACTCCAGCTGCTCGTCCCGGACCAAGCCGCGAATTGCGAGCGCGCTGGGCTCCGCCTCGAACAGCTCGCGCGCGCGGATCAGCACGACCAGGCTGGCACCGTCGGGGAGCACCGATCGTACGTCGGGCTCGGCCGCCGTGGCCGCGAGGGACGACGGCGCCGGCGCTCCGCACGCCGACGCCGCCAGCAGCCCGACCACAGCGAGCGCGATGGGTCCCGCCCCGACCGGGGGCGCCGAAGGCGCCGTCAGGCGCGCGCGCGTCGCCGATCGCTCGTGTTGATCTTCTCCTCGGCGTCCGCCTCGGGCGCCGCGGGCCGCTTCAGGCCGTGCTTCTCGAGAATCTGCCCCTCGACCCAAGCCAACATCTCCGGGTGCTGCTCGAGGTAGGCGCGCGCGTTGTCGCGCCCCTGCCCGATGCGCTCACCCTGGCAGCTGTACCACGCGCCCGACTTCTCGATGAACCCGAGCTCCGAGCCGAGGTCGAGCACGTCGCCGCTGCGGCTGATGCCCTTGCCGAACACGATGTCGAACTCGCACTCGACGAAGGGCGGCGCGAGCTTGTTCTTCACGACCTTCACGCGCGCGCGGTTGCCGACGGCGACCTCGCCGTTCTTCAGCGTGCCGACGCGGCGGATGTCGAGGCGCTGCGAGGCATAGAACTTCAGCGCGTTGCCGCCCGTCGTGGTCTCGGGCGACCCGAACATCACGCCGATCTTCATGCGGATCTGGTTGATGAAGAAGAGCGTCGTGTTCGACTTGTGAACGTTCGCCGTGAGCTTGCGGAGCGCCTGGCTCATCAGGCGCGCCTGCAGGCCGACGTGGCTGTCGCCCATCTCGCCCTCGATCTCCGCCTTCGGCACGAGCGCCGCGACCGAGTCGACGACGATGATGTCCACCGCGCCCGAGCGGACGAGCGTGTCGGCGATCTCGAGCGCCTGCTCGCCGTTGTCCGGCTGCGAGACGAGCAGCTCGTCCGTGTTCACGCCGAGCTTCTTGGCGTAGCTCACGTCGAGCGCGTGCTCGGCGTCGATGAACGCCGCGACGCCGCCCGCCTTCTGCACCTCCGCGACCGCGTGGAGCGTCAGCGTGGTCTTGCCGCTCGACTCCGGCCCGAACACCTCGACGATGCGCCCGCGCGCGTAGCCGCCGATGCCGAGGGCGATGTCGAGCGCGACCGACCCCGACGGAATGGTCTGGACGTCCTTCGTGAGCTCGCCGTCCCCGAGCTTCATGATCGCGCCCTTGCCGTGGGCCTTCTCGATCGTGCTCAGCGCCAGTGCCAGTGCCTTCTCGCGGTCGTTGGAGAGACGGTCGTTCGACATACGTTTTTCCTTCTTTGCTATCGGCTCAGGTCGCAACCTGATATCCCGTTCAGTTACGCTTGTCCAGCTTTTCGCGCTGGATGACGTGCAGACGACGGGGCGCGATCGCGACTGACGCTCTCGGCGATGGTCAGCGGGCGGAGGCCGCCTCGGCGACCAGCCGCAGCGCGTGGTACGCGGAGAACATCCGGATCCGCTCGCGATCTCCGCCGAATTTCATGGCATGCGACTGGGTCGGAGCGCCGCGCCTCGCGAGGGCCAGGAAGACCGTCCCCACGGGCTTCTCGTCCGTGCCACCGCCCGGCCCGGCGATGCCGGTGATCGCCACCGAGAGGTCCGCGTCCGCGATCCGTCGCGCGCCGTCGGCCATGGCCGAGGCGACCTCCAGGCTCACCGCGCCATAGCCACGGATGGTCTCCTCGTTGACCCCCAGGACCGCGATCTTGGAGGCGTTCGAGTAGGTGACCGCGTCGAAGAGGAGGTATTCCGAGCTGCCCGGGACGCTGGTGACGAGCTGGCCGACCAGGCCGCCCGTGCAGGACTCGGCGATCGCGAGCGACATCCCGCGGCCGCGCAGGACCGAGCCCACGTAGGCCGGATACGTCTCCTCCCCCTCGCCGAAGACCACCGCGCCCAGCGCCCCGCGCACGCGCTCGGCGACGCGCGCGGCCGTCGCCTCGGCCAGGGTCTCGCTCTCGCCGCGCGCGAGGATCTTCACCTCGATCTCGGGGAACGTCGCGCGATAGCCGATCGTGACGCTCCGCTCCTCGCGCTCGATCGTGCTCAGGCGCTCGCCGACGGCGGACTCGCTCATGCCGAACGTGCGCAGGCGGATCTGGTGTGTGCGGCGCTCGACGAGCGGCGCGATCGCCGGCTCGATGTGATCCTCGTAGAGGCGCCGCATCTCCGCGGGCACGCCGGGCGTGAAGAAGATCCGGGCCACGCCGAGCGTGATGGCGAAGCCGGGCGCCGTGCCGATGGGGTTGGCGAGGATCGAGGCGCCCTCCGGGAAGTCGGCCTGCTTCTCGTTCGAGGGGGTCATCACGCGGCGAATCGTCGCGAACCGTCGCTGGATGGCCTCGAGAGAAGCGGCGTCGCGCACGAGCCTCGTCCCGAGCGCCTCGGCCGCGGCGGCGGTCGTGAGGTCGTCGCTCGTCGGTCCGAGGCCGCCCGTCACGAGGACGAACCGGTGTCGGGCCGACGTCGCGCGCAGTGCCTCGACGATGCGGGCGTGGTCGTCGTCGATCGTTCGTTGTTCGATCACCTCGAGCCCCAGGCTCGTGAGGCGCTCGGAGAGCCACGCAGCGTTGGTGTTCACGAGCTCGCCGCGCGTCAGCTCGGTCCCGATCGACAAGATCGCTGCGGTCACGCCACCCCCGTGCGCCGCTCGTCGTTCCCAAGGGCGCTCTCGCGTGTTAGCACAGCCGCGGAGACACCATGAACCAGCGCTCCCTCACGCTCCTCGCGCTCCTCGCGCTCGTCGTGCTCGCCGGCGTCGTGAACGCGCGCGAGGCCACCGCCCAGCGCGCTCGCCGCATGCCCGCCGCCCACGCGACGACGCCTCCGAGCAGCGTCGCCACCGATGCGCTGAGCGCCCTGTCGATCGAGCGCGCCACGCTCGACAACGGGCTGCGCGTGGTGATCAACCCGGACCACACCGTCCCGACGGTCGCGATCGCGGTCTACTACGACGTCGGGTCGCGCAACGAGGTCCGCGGGCGGAGCGGCTTCGCCCACCTCTTCGAGCACCTCATGTTCGAGGGCTCCGCGAACGTCGCGCGGAACGAGCACTTCACCTACATCGCGGCTCGGGGAGGGGAGGCGAACGCCACGACGAGCGACGACCGGACGAACTACTTCGAGACGCTGCCGAGCAACGAGCTCGCGCTCGGCCTCTGGCTCGAGGCGGATCGTATGGCCTCGCTCGACATCACGGAGGAGGCGTTCGCGAATCAGCGCACGACCGTGCTCCAGGAGCGGCAGCAGAACTACGAGTCGCAGCCTTACGCGCTCTCGTTCCTGCGCGCGAACGAGCTGGCGTACGGGGACTACTTCCCCTACGCCCACTCGACGATCGGCGACGTGCAGGACGTCGTGCACTCGCCGCTCGAGGCGGTGCAGGACTTCTGGCTCCACCACTACGCGCCGAACAACGCGGTGCTGGTGATCGCCGGCGACGTCGAGCCGGCCGAGGCGCTCGCGGCCGTTCACCAGTACTTCGATCGCATCCCTCGTCGCGAGGTCGTCCCCTACACGCCGGGCGAGATGGCGCCCCAGACGGCGGAGCGCCACGAGACGATGATGGACCCGCTCGCGGACCTTCCGGCCTTCCACGTCGAGTGGCACATCCCGCCGAACCGCGAGCCCGATCACTACGCGCTCGAGATGCTCACCGCGGTCCTCGGCGACGGCGACAGCTCGCGCCTCTATCGGTCCCTGGTCCACGAGGGCGAGGTGCTCTCCGAGATCGGCGTCGCCACCGACGACCGCCGCGGGCCCGACCTGTTCTCCGTCTTCGGGCTGGTGCAGGAGGGCCACACGGCCGAGGAGGCACGCACGGCGATCTACGCCGCCATCGCCGACGTCGCGGCGAACGGCGTGCCCGCGCGCGAGATGGAGCGCGTGCAGAACCGCATCCGCGCGTACTTCGTGGTGAACGTGCAGTCGAACCTGATGCGCGCCGAGCACCTCGCCGAGTACGAGCTCTACTACGGAGACGCCACGCTGCTCCGCACCGAGCTCGATCGCTACCTCGCGGTGACGAGCGCAGACATCGCGCGCGTGGCCGGGCAGTACTTCGCGGAGACGAACCGGACGGTGCTCGACGTCGTGCCTCCGCCCGAGACCGGTGACGAGGGAGGTGCGCGATGAACGCCCGGACCGCAGCGACCTCCCCGAACAAGAGCCGCGGCTGGCTCGCTCTCCTGCTCGCGCTCGCGGCGTGCGGCGGGGGTGCCACCGAGACCACGACGAGCACGGTGACGACGGGCGACGAGATCGCCGAGGCGCCGCCCCCGCCCGAGCGACACCGCGAGCCCGCGCCGCCTTCGGGAACGCCTCGCGACGTTCACCTTCCGGCGATCGCGCGCTCGACGCTGCGCAACGGCCTCGAGATCGACACGGTGCGGGTGGGAACGCTGCCGCTCGCCTACGTGCGGCTCACGGTCCGCTCGGGCCTCGCCGCCGACCCGGCCGGGCTCCCGGGGCTCTCGGTGCTGGTCGCCAAGATGCTGAAGGAAGGCACGCGCACCCGCACGAGCGGGCAGATCGCGGAGGAGATGGAGTACCTGGGCGCCGACTTCGACGTCTTCCAGGACGCGAGCTCGGTGACGATCCAGGCGCGCGGCCTGTCGGACCAGCTCGAGACGATGCTCGGGCTCGTGGGCGACATGGCGATGAACCCGCGCTTCGATCAGGACGAGCTCGATCGTCTCAAGCGGCGTGAGCTCGATCGCCTCACCCTCCAGTACGGCGACCCGGCCCAGCTGGCACGGCGCGAGTTCTACCGCGCGCTCTACGGCCCGGCCCACCCGTATGGGCACGTCGACGCGACGGCGGACGCGATCCAGCGAGCGAGCCGCGCGGACCTGACGGCGTGGCACCGCGACCACTTCGTGCCGAACAACACGTTCCTCGTCGTCGCGGGCAACGTGGACGCGGCGGCGGTCCAGACGGCCGCCGAGCACGTGTTCGGGCGCTGGCGCCAGCGCGAGGTCCCGGCGGTGACGTTCCCCGACGTGCCGGCGCGCACCGCGCGCGACGTGGTCGTGGTGCACCGGCCGGGATCGGCGCAGTCGATGTTCAACATCGGCAACCTCTCGATCCGTCGCGCGGATCCGGACTTCATCGCGCTCGAGGTGACGAACGAGGTGCTCGGCGGCTCGCCCCGCTCGCGCCTCTTCATGGATCTGCGCGAGCAGCGCTCGCTCACCTACGGCGTGTACTCGTCGCTCGACGATCTCGTGCAGCCGGGGCCCTACCGGGTTCGCGGGAGCGTCGGCCCCGATCCCGCCCATCCGGAGGTGGACCGCACGGGGCTGGCGATGGAGGCGTTCATGGAGCACCTGCACCGCATCACCACGGAGGCTCCCGCCCAGAGCGAGATCGACGACTCGGAGCGTTACCTGTCGGACTCCTTCCCGCTGACGATCGACACCGCGGGCCGCATCGCCTGGATGGTGGGCTACCTGCGCATCTTCGGGCTGCCGGACGACTACTGGGACGGCTACCGCTCGCAGATCCGCGCGGTCACGCCGGACCAGGCGCTCGCCTCGGCGCGCGCGCACATCACGCCGGACGCGGCGCTCGTGGTGGTCGTCGGCGACGCAGAGCGCGTCGTCGATCCGCTGCGCCACTGGGGCGCGGTGACCGTCATCGACACGGACGGCAACCACATCGCGAGCTACCCGCTCGCGTCGGCCGTGCCCCCGACGCCTTGAGGGCCGCCCTGCCCGTCGCGTGCGCGCTCGGGCTCTTCGGCTGCGCGAACGCCACGGAGCTCGTGCTCGACGCGGCGCGAGCGGAGGCCGGGCCCGCGTCGTCCGAGGCTGGACCCAGCGACGCCTGTCGGACACAGATCCGGGCGGCTACTGCGTGCCCGACGCGCTCGCGGTCGACGAGGGGATCTGCCTGATCGACGCCGAGTGCTCCGCCGGGCAGCGCTGCGGCGCGAGCCACCACTGTCGCTGAGCCGTCTCACGGCAGGGTCAGCGCGACGTGCGTCTCGCCATCGGCGGGTCGGTACTGACCGACGCGCGAGACCACGCACATGCGGAAGCTCGAGAACGGGCCCCCGCTCGGGCCGGTGATGCGAACGTTGGTCGCGGCGCCCGCGGGGCCGAGCGTGAAGTCGAAGGTCCAGCGCGCCGGCGCGGGGGGCGACTCCCCCTCGAAGGTGTCGCGCCAGCAGCCGTCGAGGAGCATTCGCCGCGCAGCCGTCGCGGCGGCGCTCGCGAGGGGGGCGCGGCGCGCGGTGGGACGGGCCGGTGCGGGGGGGGCCTCGCCCTCGCTGTCGTCCTCGCTGTCGTCCTCGCTGTCGTCCTCGCTGTCGTCCTCGCTGTCGTCCTCGCTGTCGT
>JBGAQA010000093.1:0-24959 GCA_044220955.1 Sandaracinaceae bacterium | reverse complement strand
GTCGGGACGGAGCGCGACGGCCGCGGCGGCCCACGTCGCCGCGCCCGCGTCGGCGCGCAGCGTCGCGATCGCGTCGCGGCCGCCCGCGAAGCCGGAGAGCACCGGCGCGGCGCCCTCGCCGTCGTGATTAGGTCCGTGGGCACCGACGCGACCCGCTTCGCGCACACGGGCGTGATGCACTACGACGAGGCGCAGCCGCGCATCCCGGTCGCATCCATCAGCAACGCCGACGCCGACGTCATCGGACGTGTGATCACGCGCGGCCAGACCGTCCGCCTCCGGATGGAGCTCGGCTGCCACGAGGCCCCCGACGCGCAGAGCGCGAACGTCGTCGGCGAGGTCGTCGGGAGCGAGCGCCCGGGCGAGGTCGTGCTGCTCGGCGCACACCTCGACTCGTGGGATCTCGGGCGTGGCGCCGTCGACGACGGGGCCGGCGTGGGGATCGTGCTCGAGGCGGCGCGCCAGATCGCGACGGGCCCGACACCACCCCGGCGCACCGTGCGCGTGGTGCTCTTCGCCAACGAGGAGAACGGCGGCGCCGGCGCGCACGCATACGCCGACGCGCACGCGAGCGAGCTCGCCTCGCACGTGCTGGCGATGGAGGCCGACTTCGGCGACGGCCGCGCCTGGGCGCTCCGGACGCCCGGCCGTGACGAGGCGTGGGCCCGCATCGCCGCGCTGCTCGAGCCGATGGGGGTCGCGTGGGACACCGAAGAGGAGCCGCACGGCGGGGCCGACATCGGTCCGATGCACGAGCAGGGCGGTGTGCCGCCCGCGGACATCGAGCAGGACGGTACGCGCTACTTCGATCTGCACCACACGGCGAACGACGTGATGACGGAGGTCGACCGCGCGTCGCTCGACCACGCGATGCGCGCCGTCATGACGGTGGCCTACGCCGCGGCCCTGGACGTCGAGGGGATCCGCCGCGACTGACGAACGAGCGGTCGACGCGCTCGACTCGCTACGCGAGCCCGGCCTTCTCGCGGATCGCCCGGAAGCCCGGGAGCTCTCGCACCGAAGCGATGTCGGCGTCGGTGTCGATCACGCTCTTGTCGGGGAGCCCGGCCTCGAGCGCCTTCTCGAGCCAGACGAGCGCGTCGTCGGCGCGATCGAGACGGCCGAGCGCGCACGCGACGTTGAAGGCGTCGGCCCCCTCGTGGAAGCGCGCGAAGAGCTCCTCGCCGACCTGGCGCGCAGCCTCGTGGCGGCCCGCATACGCGAGCTCGGAGCTGATGATCTGGAACGGGCGCGCGCCGATCTTCTTGGCGAGCTCCTCCTTGGCGAGCAGCCCCAGAACCGGATCGATACGGCCGCTCGACACCACCGCGCGGGCCAGCCGCGTCGCGACGAAGTCGTCGCTGCGATCGACGATCGCCTCCGCGAGCGAGGGAACCGCCTCTGCCGCGTTTCCGAGCTCGAGCCGGATGGCGCCCTCGAGGAGCGCGTCGGGGAGCTGCCCGGGCGGGATCAGCTGCTGAAGCGCCCGCCGCGCGCCGCTCACGTCGCCCGAGAGCAGGCGCCCCCACGAGACGAGGTGCGCGACCTGGAAGCGCTGGTCGGCCGAGCGCACGAAGGGCACGAGGCTCTCGCCGATCGAGCGCACGAGCGTGGCGTTGCGATCCTCGAGCGCCTTGAAGCCTCGCTCGATCTCGGCGTCGATGCGCTCGTCGCTGGGGCCCGCGGCAGCTCCGGCCGGCGCCGCGCTCCCTCGGACGGGGCGCGTCGTTCCCGGCTGCGGTCGCAGCTTGTCCGACCAGCGGCCGAGGCTCTGCCAGTCGCGGTAGTTGCGCACCGCGAAGTAGCCGAAGAGCAGCGTCTCCCAGAGCGGAGGCGCCCCGTGGGTCACGGCCGTGAGGCACCAGAAGAGGGTGATGATGGCGACGGCGATGAAGATCGAGATCACCAGCGCCGCCCGCACGCCCCGCTGGCCGAAGCCCTTGTCGAAGAGCGCCGCCATGATGTTGCCGCCGTCGAGGCCGACGATCGGGATCAGGTTGAAGATCGCCCACGCGAGGTTCGTGAAGACGACGTCGCGCAGCGCGTTGCCCACCACCGGCGGGTGGTGCAGCGGCGTGACCATCGTGTAGAGCAGGACCGCGCCGCCGATCGTGAGCCCGACGAGCGGCCCCGCGAACGACACGATCGCCGCGCGGCCCGGGGTGAAGCGCTGGCCGTGCAGCTGCGTGTAGCCGCCGAGGCCCGTGAGCACGACGAAGGGCGTGGCGCCGAAGCGGCGGCCCACGAGCGCGTGCCCGAGCTCGTGGAAGAGCACCGCCGTGAACACGATCGGGAACCAGAGGCCGAACGAGATCGGCTCCACGATGTGGAACGTGCCGTTGAACAGGGAGCCCTCCGCGTAGCGATCGCTCGCGAAGAGGAAGCCCAGCAGCCAGAAGAACGGCTGCACGTGCACGGGGACCCGCAAGACGGTGAAGTGAGGCGTCAGCACGCGTTCAGTCCTGCGCGGATGCTAGCGCGTTCTCGACGAAGAGCAGGCGGTCCTGCCCCCAGAACAGCTCGGCTCCTACCTGGAACGTGGGCGCGCCGGGGACGCCGAGCGCGATCGCTCGAAGAACACGCGCACGCGAGCGGCCATCGGCGGGTGTGATTGTACGCGCAGTCCGGGATCCCGGTTGCGCCAGGGCGTCGTATCGTCCCGGTCCCCATGGCCGACCACGCGACGCCCACGCAGCCCCCCGTCTCGTTCGACACGCACCCGAGCCGCTACCGGCACTGGAAGCTGCGCGTGGAGGGCGAGCAAGCGCGCCTCACGATGGCCGTCGAGCTGCACGGCGGTCTGCGCGAGGGCTACGAGCTGAAGCTCAACAGCTACGACCTCGGCGTCGACATCGAGCTCGCCGACGCGGTGCAGCGGCTTCGCTTCGAGCACCCCGAGGTGAAGGTCGTCGTCGTCGACAGCGGCATCGAGCGCGTCTTCTGCTCGGGCGCGAACATCTACATGCTCGGCAGCTCGACCCACGCGTTCAAGGTCAACTTCTGCAAGTTCACCAACGAGACGCGCCTCTCGATCGAGGACGCCTCGCGCCACAGCGGCATCAGGTTCCTCGCCGCGGTGAACGGCCCCTGCGCCGGCGGCGGCTACGAGCTCGCGCTCGCCTGTGACGAGATCGTGCTCGTCGACGACGGCTCGAGCGCGGTGAGCCTGCCCGAGGTGCCGCTCCTCGCGGTGCTCCCGGGCACCGGCGGCCTCACGCGGCTGGTCGACAAGCGCAAGGTGCGCCGCGACCTCGCGGACGTGTTCTGCACGACGAGCGAGGGCATCCGCGGCAAGCGCGCCGTCGAGTGGGGCCTGGTGGACGCCGTCGCGCCGCGCAGCAAGTTCGACGACGCGGTGAAGGAGCATGCGAACGAGCTCGCGGCGGGCGTGAGCAAGAAGGTCGGCAAGGGCGTCACGCTCGACCCCGTGGTGCCGACCATCGACGGGGGCAAGTACACGTACTCGTCGGTCCTCGTCGTGGTCGACGACGCGGCGCGCACGGCGACCGTCACCATGCACGCGCCGAGGTCGGCGCCGCCGGCGAGCGCCGCCGAGATCGAGAAGGCCGGCGCCGCGCAGTGGTCGCTGCGCGCGTGGCGCGAGCTCGACGACGCCATCCTGCGGCTGCGCGTGAACCACCTCGACGTCGGCGTCGTGGTGCTGAAGACCGCCGGCGATCGCGCGCACGTGCTCGCGGCCGATCGCGCGCTGCACGCCGCCGCGAAGGAGTCGTGGCTCGCGAACGAGATCCTCGCGCTCCAGGCGCGCGTGCTGCGGCGCCTCGATCTGACGAGCAAGAGCCTCTTCGCGCTCGTCGACGCCGAGAGCTGCTTCGTGGGCTCGCTGCTCGAGATCGCGCTCGCCGCGGACCGTCAGTACATGCTCGCCGACGACGACGGGCAGGTCAGCGTCGAGACGAGCCCCGCGAACGCCGGCGCCTTCCCGATGTCGCACGGCCTGAGCCGCCTCGAGGTCCGCTTCCAGCACGACCCCGGCGGCGTCGGTC
Source organism: Sandaracinaceae bacterium (assembly GCA_044220955.1). Taxonomy (GTDB): domain Bacteria; phylum Myxococcota_A; class Polyangia; order Polyangiales; family Sandaracinaceae; genus JBBSAT01. The sequence goes on along the minus strand of JBGAQA010000093.1, from coordinate 20,952 downwards.
GCGTGCTGGAAGAGAAAGGTGCGATCGCGACCGAGCGGGCGAACGAGCTCGGGCTCGTCACGTTCGCACCGGACGACATCGACTGGGAGGACGACGTGCGCATCGCGATCGAGGAGCGCGCGAGCCTGAGCCCCGACGCGCTCACCGGCATGGAGGCCTCGCTCCGCTTCCCGGGCGCGGAGAGCACGGACTCGAAGATCTTCGCGCGCCTGAGCGCGTGGCAGAACTGGATCTTCCAGCGGCCCAACGCGGTGGGCCCGCAGGGCGCGCTCACGAAGTACGGACAGCCGGACCGCGCCGTCTTCGGCTGGACGCGCTGCTAGGTCGCCCGGGCCGCTCGGCCCCAAGGGCGAGGGAACCTACGGTTCCCTCACCCCTGGACCCCACCCTCCCTCTTCGAGCGCGGCGCGCTCGGGGATCGACGCGCTGCCGCGAGAGGCTCACGCAGTCGCACGGGCCCCACGCGTCGAACGCGCGGGGACCCCACCGCGCTCCACCATGGTGGCATCGCGGTTCGCGACTCGACGGACGGGAGCGTGCCTGCCGCGTCGCCTCGCATCGAGCGTCGGCACGCGCATCCCCTGCCGCCTTCGTCCGTAACGAGCTGACCGAGCGCCGGAATCACGCCATCACACCCTCGCGACCCTCACCGTCATGCGTGTCGCGTCCGAGATCGCTCGCTCGCGCCGGGCAGGAGCGAAATCGAGGCTCAGAGCCGGCGTAGCTCGGGGAACGTCGCGCGGAGTGTCGCGTCGTCGAACGCGCGGCTCGCGTCGTCGGGGATGAAGCGGTACGCGTGGTGCAGCACGGCCTCGGGCGCGATCGGAAGCAGGCCCGCGACCGCGGATGCGACTCGCGCACGGTCGTCGAGATCGTGGGACGGGAGCACGACGTCGTGCGCGACGATCGTGATGACGAGGACGGCGTGGCCCGGTCCCAGCGCGGAGCGCAGCGAGGCAGGGTCGCGGAAGCCGCCCTCGTGGCTCGGCGCGTCGCGTCGCACGAGCGCGTCGAGCGTGCGCATCGCGACCTCCGCGTCGGGCGCGGGCTCGTCTGCCGACGCCCCCGAGGTCAGCTCGAGCCAGACGAGGGCCTCGCCCTGCCGCGAGGTGACCTCTCGCTCGATCGTCTCGGCGAGGAGCGCGTGCACGGACGGCGCCGTGCGGAGCCGTCCCTCGAGCGCCGCGCGTCGCTCCGACGGGACGGCGACGCACAACCTCACGAGCCCCGGAGGCGACGATGCTGCGGGCGGCGACGAGGTCACCGGCGTCGGATGCAGCGCAGCCGCGGGTCGCGCCGCGACGGGACGTCCGGGGCCCACGCCGGCGAGCTCCTTCTCACGGGCCGACGAGCGCCATCGCCGGTAGAGGATCAGGGCCGCGAGCGCGCTCCCCGTGCCGAGCAGGCTCCACGCCGCGAGGCGCACGTGCTCGCTTCCGGGGAGCGGAAGGTCGATCCCGGCGACCTTCGCGATCCAGGCCGCGGCGCGCTTCCTCGCGACTCCCGAGCGCGACGAGTCGGTTCCGTCGTGGAACATCAGCGCCGCGAAGGGGATCACGAGGCTCCACGTCCCGAGGACGAGGACCGTCGCGAGCCACCGGCGGCGCCGCCGCGCCCGCTGCGTCGGCGCTGCGGGATCGCGCGCGAAGCCGTGGTGCCTGCCCATGACCCTCGTGCGCAAGGATACGCGGGCCGTCGACTCGCTCCGAGGGCCGCGCCGGACACCGTGCCATCGCGTTCGGCTGCGCTATCCCGGTCGCGAACGGGCGCTCTCCTCGCGCGACGGGCAGGACCTGAGCGCACTCCCGGACAGGCTCGACGCGATCCGCGCCGCCGAGCGCGCGTTCGACCGGATCGGTGCGCGTCCGGGCTACGCCGCGATTGCCGCGGCGATGGGCGGGTGCTCGGACGTGCACGGCCGTCCCCCCGACGCTCTGCCCACGTGCGGGGCGGCGGCGCTGGGTGTCACCCGACGCGCTGGGACGAGGCGTCGTCCCGTCTCGAGCCATGACCCGCACACGACGCGGTGGACGCGGAGGCGCGCGCCCGCGCATCCTCGGGCGGTGAGAAGCGCCGGACTCCTCGTGCTCGCGCTGCTGGCGCCGCTCGTGATGGGCTGCGACACGGTCCGAGGGTTGTTTCCGTCGGAGGCCGAGCGCGCCGGCGGGGCGCTGCGCGACGCGCTCGTGCCGCTCGCGCGCGCGTCCGACGAGGCCCTCCGCGCGATCGCGCTGCCGGCGGGGGTGGCGAGCGATCCCGCGCGGAGCGATGCGCGCGTGCTGGTGGCGATGGACGCGATCGCGATCGACGCGCTGCCGCCCGTGCAAGCGCGCTTCGCGGCCGTCGGAGACGCGTACGCGGTGGGGCGCGACCTCGCGAGCCTGGTGCCACCTCCGATCGCACGCGTCGCGACGCTCCACGGGGGCCGCTTCGCACCGGAGGACGCGGACGGGCTCATCCTCCACCCGCTCGCCGGCGCGCTCGGACGTCTGAGCGCGCCTGCGCCGGCGCCGCCCTCGGCCGTGCTCCCCGAGGACGGGGACGAGGCGCGCCGCCGCGTCACCTTCGCGATCGCACGCCGGGTCCCTTACGGCACCGTCGCGGGCGTCGTCTACACGGCGGGTCAGGCCGGAGTGGACGGGGTCTCGTTCCTGGTGGAGGGCGGCGGGATCGACCTCTACCTGCCCGGCCCGGACGGGGCCGCAGCCGCGGCGCAACCCGTCGTCGAGCTCGCCGCCGCGGCGAGCGAAGGCGCGCTCGCCGCGCTGCTGGCCGGCGAGGCGACGGGCGAGCACGACACGGCGCGGGACGGCGTGACCGTGCCGGTCCCCGCGCCCCCGCCGGCGCCGCCCACCGTCCAGCCGATGCCGACAGGCACCAGCGGGCCGCCGATCTTCGTGGGCATCGACGTCGAAGGCCGTGGGGTGCGCGTGGTCGTCGAGTCGCGCTCGGCCCTGCCGGGATGCACCGAGACGACCGACTCGTCGAGCGTGACGGCCCCACGCGGCGGCGATTCGCTCGATCTCGTCGCCGTCGGTGCGTGCCTCGACGTCCTGTGGACCTCGCTCGGGGATCGGGCGCTCGTCACGGTGCGCGGCGAGTCGACGACCCCCTTCGAGGAGATCGCGAGCGTGCTCGCCGCGGTGCGCGGGCACCCCGGCGCGCCGCGCTTCCCGCGAGTCGCGCTCGCGGCCCCGATCGACGGCTGAGGCCGAGGATCACGCACCTCGGGCCAGCGCGTGGGAGAGGGTGCGTGCCGGACGGCTCTCGCGCACGAGCGCGATCCCGGCATCGCCGCCGGCGGCGTCGGTCGCACCGATGGGGGTGGGACACGGCCCGCAACCAGGGCTGGTGCGGGCGCTGCGCGTGCAGCTCGCGCTCGATCACGACACGGCACGTGGTCGAGGGGCCCTGAGCAGACCCTCGACGCGGGCGGAGCCGGACGCGTCTCACCCCTCGCTCCGACTCGGCTCGCTACGGATCGCCTCGCGAGGCACACCGCTCGTCCCGCGCGCCGGCGTCGTCGTGCCCGAGACCGTCGTCGAGTCAGGGAGACCTCGAGCGCTCAGCGAGACCAGCGCAGCGTCTCGGCGACGCCGGGGATGACCATCTGCTGGTTCAGGCCCTCGGGGTTCGAGATGAAGATGCCGCCGCGGGTCGAGTAGAACGCGAGCATCCGGCAGTCGGGCGACCACGCCGGGTCCTTGTTCACGCCCTGGCCCTGCGTGATGCGGGTGTACTGCTGCGTCTCGACGTCGACGGTGAACACGTCGAGGCCCCCGCTGCGCCCGGTGAACGCCATCAGGTGCTGCTGGCCGTCGGGGCACCACGCGGGCGTCTGGTTGTAGCTGCCGCGGAAGGTCACGCGGCGAACGCCGCCGCCCTGCGAGTTCATCACGAATATCTGTGGAGTCCCGTGCCGGTTGCTCACGAACGCGACGAGCCCGCCCGGGCCGCCGCACGTCGGCGAGACGTCGATGCCCGGATGATCGGTCAAGCGAACGACGTTCGTTCCGTCGAGGTCGCTCGAGTAGATCTCGCTGTTGCCGTCGCGCGTGCTCGTGAAGTACGCGCGGCTACCGCAGATCGAGATGCCCATGTTGATGCTCTCGGGCGCGTCGATGATCGGCGTCTCCGCCGGATCGAGGTTCGCCCGCGTGATGAACATCCCGGTCTCGGTGAGGATCGAGTACCAGATGCCGCCCGGTCCGAACGCCGGGAGCATCGCGACGCCGTGCCCCTGGGAGATTCGGCTGACCGAGTGGCCGTCGAAGCTCGCGACATACACGTCCTTGCGCCCTTCGCGCACGCGGCGCGCGAAGGTGATGCGCGTGCCGAACGCGCCCGCCCGGCCCGTGAGGATCGCGAGCACCTCGTTGGCGAAGTCGTGCATGAAGCTGCGCAGCTCGCCGGCGCCTCCGTTGTACGTGCGCACCAGCGTCGCGGTCTCGCCGTGGCTCAGCTCGTAGAGGCGCATCTCCACGCGGATCTGGCCGCCGGTGCGCGTGATCTGTCCTTTGATCACGCCCTGCGCGCCGACGGTCTGCCAGCTGCCTGCGTGGATGCCCAGGCCCTCGGCGTCGAGGTCGGCGGTGAAGCCGCGTGGGTCGAGGACCTCGAAGAGCGAGACGAGGCGGAAGTCGTTCGAGAGCACGCCGGCGCCCTCGGTACCCATGGCGCCGTCGCCGCGCAGGTCGGGGACCGCGATGCGGTAGAGCGCGCGCTCCGGCGCGTCGACGTCGATGACGACGGTGTTGCCGGGGAGCTCCTCGCCCTCGACCGTGAGGCCCTCGGGCGGCGCCGCCTCGAGCGTCGCGCCCTGCTCGACCGGGCCGGTGCTCTCCTGCGAGCGAGCGAGGCTGCCGAGCGGCGCGGCGCCCGCGGCGGCGAGCAGGAGCACGGCGAAGGCGGAGGCGGCACGGGGCAGCGGGCTGGGGCGTGTCGTCATGGGTTGCGATCTGAGACGGATGAGCAGGCCCGACGCTTCAGACGTGCGGCCTGGCCGATCGGCGGCAGACTGCCACGGGCGATCGCGAACGCAAAAAGGACGCGAAGGAAAACGGACATGAACGAGGTGGTTCTCGCGGTCGGGGGGTCCGATCCCTCGGGCGGCGCAGGCATCCAGGGCGATCTCAGGACGCTCCACCAGCACGGCGCGTACGGCGCGGCGGCGATCACGCTGCTCACCGTCCAGAACACCCGGGGCGTGACGCGCGTCGAGGTGCTGGGCGCCGAGCTCGTGGGCGAGCAAGTGGACGCGGTCCTCGGAGACCTCGACGTGCGGGTGATCAAGACCGGCGCGCTCGGATCGGACGCGAACGCGTGGGCGCTCGCCGCGCGGACGGCAGCGCGCGTCCTCGTGTGCGATCCGGTGCTGGCGGCGACGAGCGGCGCCTCGCTCGGGGCGAGGGCAGCGGCGATCCGCGAGGCGCTGGTGCCGCGGGCCGCGCTGGTCACGCCGAACGCGATCGAGGCGGCGGCTCTGACCGGGATCGCGGTGACCGACGCCCTGTCGGCGCGCGCGGCGGCGCTCGCGCTCGTCGCGCGGGGGGCGGGCGCCGCGCTCGTGAAGGGCGGGCACCTGGGCGGCGAGCGGGCGATCGACGTGCTCTGCATCGGCGGAGCGTGCCTCGAGCTCTCGGAGCCACGCCTCGATACGCGCGCGGGCCACGGCACCGGCTGCGCGCTCGCGTCGTCGATCGCGGCGCGCCTGGCGAGAGGCGAGCCGATGCTCGACGCGGTACGCGGCGCGAAGGCGTGGGTGCATCGCGCGCTCGCGAGCGCCCCCGGCCTCGGGGAGGGGCGGGGCCCGCTCGATCTGTTCGCCGCCCCGTAGCGGCGATAGGCTCGCGCGCATGGACCGGACGGTGCTGGTGGCGGTGTGCCTCCTCTCGGCGTGCAACATGGAGCGCGAGACGCCGGTCCCGCCGCCACCTCCTCCGCCGCCCTCGAGCGCGACGGCGCCCGCGACTGCGACGACGACTGCGACGACGACTGCGACGACGACTGCGACGACGACTGCGACGACGACTGCGACGACGACTGCGACGACGCCCGCACCCTCGACCGCGCCCGCACCCTCGACCGCACCCTCACCCTCGACCGCGCCCGCACCCCCGACCGCGCCCTCGCACGCGCCCGCACCGACGAGCGCTGCCGCGCCGGCACCCTCCGCCGTCTGCCAGGCGGCCTATCACTGCTGTCAGGCGGCCGTCGCCGCGATGCCGATCGGCGGTCTCGTCGCGGGCTGCGGCGAGCTGCGCACCGCCGACGAGTCCCGCGCTGCTTACTGCCGGCAGGCGATCACGACGTACCGCGCCACGCTCACGCAGATCGGCGCCGCCATCCCGGCTGCCTGTCACGACCCGCACTGACCTCGCCGTCTCGGGCGCCCCCTCGAGCGTCAGTCCGCCGTCGCGCCGTCGTCCCCGACCCGGAGGCGGCGATGCCGTACAATGGCCATGGGATGCGGAGGCGAGCGGAGCGCGCGGTGCTGGGCGTCGACGAGCGGCTGGTCATGCCAGGCTCGGGCATCGAGATCATCGAAGGCGTGGTGGTGAGCGTGCCGGGGGCCGATCCGCCGCACGCGACGCGGCACTCGAAGCTCTCCTATCTGCTCGAGGCGCACGTGGCGCCCGGCTTCGTCGCGGCGATCGACATGCTCACGCGCGCGAGCGCGACGAGCGACTTCGCGCCGGACGCGAGCGTGTTCCCCGAGGGCCGCGATCGCGAGACGGGGGGGCGTCGCCTGGAGGTGCTCGCGTTCGAGGTCGTCGCGAGCCAGCGCCTCACGGTCACGACCACGAAGGCGCGCGTGCTCTCGGCGCGCGGCGTGCGCCGGATCTTCGCGCTCGTCCTCGCGAAGGGGACGGCGCTCGAGTGGGATCGCGGCGCGGCCAGCCCCAAGGGCGGCCGCTGGCGCCCGATGCACCGCGACGAGACGATCGAGGACGCCGCGCTCGCTGCACCGCTTCCCGTCCGCGCGCTGCTCGACGAGGCGCGCGCCGACGAGGCCGTGATCGCCGCGCTCGAGGCCCGGCGTCCGGATCTCGTCGCCGCCATCGAGGCCCGCGGCGAGGCCCGCGGCGAGGCCCGCGGCGAGGAGAAGGCCCTGCGTCGAAACGTCGAGTCGCTCTGCGCCGTGCTCGAGATCGCGCTCACCGCCGAGCGTCAGCGGGTCGTCCGCGGCGCCTCGCGGGCCGAGCTCGAGCGGCTCGTCGCCGCGCTCACGCGCGAGCGCCGCTGGCCGCGTCGTTGAGCTGGCCTGCGGGCTTCCGCTCACCGATGCGCGTTGCGGCCGCTGAACTGAACGCGGATGTGCTGCCCCAGGTACTGCGCGCTCACCTCCTCGGGTGGCGGCGGGATGTTCGGGCTCGCCTGCACGATGCGCGTCATCTGCGCCGAGACGGACTCGTCGAAGTCGGGCTCGCCGCTGCTGCGCTCGATGCGCCACTCCCCGATCGTGGTGTCTTCGTGGATCTCGATGTTCACGACCGCGACCAGCCCCGTGACCGCGTCGTCCGAGATGGTGGTCGGCACGGTCCAGCCGCGCCGGAAGAACGTGTAGAGCCGGCCCTGGTAGAGGTCGCCCTCGGTGGCCGTGCGCTCCGTGCCCTCCTCGATGCCGCCGGGGTCGCCCTCGCGGATGCGCTGTTCCTCGCGCTCGGCGAAGGTCTGCGCGTCGTGGCTGAGGCGCTGCAGCACGTCGTCGACCGCGTCGCGCTGCCGCTCGTGATCGGGCCGCGGTGCAGGCGGGGGAGGGTTCGGGTCGAGCGAGGGCGCCGTGTGCGGGTCCGCGACGTCGGTGCGCAGGATGGGGACCTGGCGATCCGGCAGCTGGTGAGGATCGAGGATCTCGCCGAGCTGGACGAAGCGCGCCTGCACGACGTCCTCGATCTCCACGGGCGGTGGGGGCGGCGCGGCGAGCAGGTCGATGTCCGCGACGCGCAGGCCCAGGATGACGAGCCACGCGGTGATCGGCAGGACCAGGTGCAGTCCGAGCGCGAACCCGAGCCCGCCGCCTGCCTCCTTCGCCTGCAGGCGCCCGCTACGGATCATCCACGCGAGGTAGAGCCCGATCAGCGCGCCGCCGACGATCTCGCCCACGAGCGGGAGCCCGAGCAGCACACCCACGAGCCCGCCCACGATCGGCACGACGATCGGCGTCGCCACGACGGCGACGAGCCCCGCGCGCAGCACGTCACGGTCGATCGGCTGCCGATCGAAGAGCGAGCGTGGGCGAGTCTCTTCCGGATCGAGGTACATCGTCCTTCAGACTCTCACGGCGCGGCCGGCGTTGGCTCGGTGGGCGTGTGGGTGGCCGCCGCCGGCGTCGGCACGCCGCCGCTCCCGAGCGGATCGGTCACCAGGCCCAGGCTCTCGACGCCCGCGCGGCGCACCACCGCGAGCACGCGCACGACCACGCCGTAGGGCACCGTCTCGTCGGCCTGCACGAAGAGCTCGCGCTCCTCTTGCAGGCGCGCGTTGTGGCGCAGCACGTCCTCGAGCCGCTCGAAGGGCACGGGATCCTCTCCGACGAAGATCTGCTGGGCGGCGTCGATCGAGAGAAGGATGCGCTGCTCGTCGACCTCCATCCGCGGCGCGTCGGCCTGGGGGAGATCGACCTGCACGCCTGCCGTCATCATCGGCGCGGCGACCATGAAGATGATGAGGAGCACCAGCATGACGTCGACGAGCGGCGTCACGTTGATCTCGCTCATGGGCGCGCGCCCGCTGCCACTGCCGCTGCTGAAGGCCATGCTGTCGTTTCTCCGGAGCCCGTGACGAAGATCGAACGTTGCGGCGAGGGGTCGGTCGCTGCGTGCCGGAGCCCGTGTCGCTCGCGCGGAGCGAAGGGAGCGGAGGGAACGAAGGAGCGCAGCGACGAAGTGGACGTAGCGAGCGGAGCGAGGAAGCGGAGCGGGGGGAGGGGCCCCGATCCGGCTCTGCCGGTCGGGGAGGGGCCGCGCATCGGCCCCTAGGAGAGGAAATGACGCTTCACGATGTTCAGGTAGTCCGCGGCGAACGCTTCCGTCTCGCTCTCGATCACGCGGATCCGGCGGATGAAGTAGTTGTAGGCCATGACGGCCGGGATGGCGGCGAGCAGGCCGACGGCCGTCGCGATGAGCGCCTCCGCGATGCCGGGCGCGACGACGTCGAGCGTGGCCCCGTGCTGGGCGCCGATCGCGAGGAAGCTGCTCATGATGCCCCACACCGTGCCGAACAGGCCGATGAAGGGGCCCGTGGACCCGGTCGTCGCGAGCACCGGGAGCTGGTTCTCGAGCTGCGTCATCTCGTTGCCGGCGGCGCGCTTGAGGGCGCGCTCCACGCTCTCGAGGTCGCCGCCCGTCGGTGACTTCTCCCCTTGCGTGAGCTTGGCGAGCTCGACGTAGCCGGCGTGGAACACGCGCGCGAGCGGCGAGCCGCTCAGCGGGCCCATCTGCGCGTAGATCGCCTCGAGGCGCTCGGCCTTCCACGGGCCGGCGTCTTTGGCCCAGAAAGCCTCGAGGAACTTCGCGCTCTGCGCGGTGGCCTGGCGCAGCCGCATCACCTTGCTGCCGATGATGAACCAGCAGGCGACGCTCATGCCCACGAGCACGAGCAGGACGAGCTTCACGACCAGCGAGGCCCCGAGGACCAGCGCGATCGGATCGAGCTCGGCCGGGGGATGCGCGCCCGCCTGGAGGAGAAGAAGGTGTCCCATCGCGCCCGTATGAAGCGCGCGCGCGCCGATGGGTCAAGTAACCCGTCAAAAATCAGGCATCACGATCGCGCCCATCATGGGGTGCGCGATCGGGGGCGGGTGCGCCGGCGGGTGCTGGCGCCGGTGCTTGCGGCGCGTGAGGGCCTGCTGCTCCGGGGTCGGCTCCGCGGGCGTCTCGTCCACGGGTGGCAGCGCCCGCCCGATCGCCGGAGCCGAAGGTGGACGCACCGGCGCGCGGCCGATCGGGAGCATCACGCCGGTCGCGAGCGAGCCCCCGAAGCTGCCCGACGTCGGGGGGCCGAGCCCGACCGTCGGGTGGGTGGCGGCGGGCAGGGCATCGGGGGCAGTCGCATCGGCGGCCGTCGGCTCCGCGCTGCAGGCCGCGAGCACGCCCGCGATCGCCACGGGCACGATCCCACGCCGGACCGGCTCGGGCGCGAAGACGGCATCGCCGCGCTCGTCGGCGCGCACACGCCCGCACACCCGGCCCCCGTGCTCACGCACGAGCCGCTCGGCCTGGGCGCGGGTGACGCGCGTCAGGTCGATCACCGTGCTCTGGCAGCGCGCGCAGTGCCGGCCCTCGCCGCGTGGCGTCATGGCCGACCAGTCCTCCCGGCAGGCGCTCTCGACACGGATCGGGAGGTGGCGGCGCACGGATCTCGTACGTTCGACACCGCCCCGCTCTTCCGGCTTGGCGCGTATCATCGCCACCCTATGCGCCCCGCCGTTTCGCGCTTGGTCCTCATCCTGCTCGCCTGCTCGTGCGCCGCGGAGACGTTCCCCGTCACGCCCCGCGCGGTCGGGGATCGTACGCCGCTCAGCGCCGCGTGCTCGCCCTTCGACGACGATCGCTGCGTCGTCCCATGGCCGTCCAACACGTTCACGATCGCCGACGAGAGCACCGCGACGGGCCTGCGCGTGCAGCTCGACGTCACACCCATCAACCCGAACGACGCCGGCGACGTACGAATGTCCGAGGCCGATGGCTTCTCGCGGGTCTCGAGCCTCGCCGTGCTCTTCGAGGGCACCCTCGACCCGGCGAGCTTCGGCGGACCGCGCGGCGGCGTGGTCCGGCTCTTCGTCGCGACGCCGGACTCGCCCCACTACGGAGAAGAGGTGCCGCTGCGCATCGAGACGTATGCCGACCCGCCGCGCGTCTCGGCGCCGCGCTGCACCCTCATCGCCGATCCCCTCGCCGTGCTCGAGCCGGAGACGGACTACGTCGCCGTGGTGACCGACGGCCTGCGCGCCGCGACGGGTCCCACGCCGAGCGCAGATCCGATGACACAGGTCGCGCTCGGGCTGACGCCGCCGCGCTCGCCCGACGAGGCGCGCCTGGCCGGATACTACGCGCCCATCCTCGCCCTGCTCGAGGACGTGGGCGTCGCGCCCGCGCACGTCGTGCGCGCCTGGGACTTCACGACGCGCTCGATCGCGAACGCCACGACGCCGCTCGAGACGATGGTGAACGCGGCGATCGCGGCGGTCGACGCGGGCAGCGTCCACGTGGAGTGGGACGTGGTGGAGCACCGGACGCCCGGCGGGCCGGTCGCCTCGATCCTCGAGGGGCGCCTCGTCGGCCTGCCGGTCTGGCTCGACGCCAACGGCGCGCTCGTCACCGACGCGAACGGCGTCCCGACGCCGCAGGGCACGGGGGCCGCGCCGTTCCGAATCGTCGTCCCGAGCGGGACGGGCGACTACCGCGCGGTGCTCTACGGGCACGGCGCGGGCGGCAACTTCCACGATCCGGCGTTCGACGACACGCTCGCGGGACACAACGTGGCCAAGGTCGGCGTCCAGTTCGCCGGGTGGACCGACACGGATCTGGTGATCACGCTCTCGCGCCTCGTGAACCTGCTCGACGGCGCGCACCGCGCGTTCTCGCCGCTCATGCAGTCGGCCGCGCACGCGAGCGCCATCGGGCGTGCCATGGACGGCGTGATCGACGAGGCGCTCTCGGCCGCGATGCTCGACGGCATGCCGAACCCGAACGCGGGGCGGCACGTCGACTGGTCGCAGCCCACGTGGGTCGGCGGCTCGCTCGGCGGCACGATGGGCCTGGTGGTCGCCGCGCTCTCGGACGACATCCGTGTCGGCGTGCTCAACGTCCCCGGCGCCGCGTGGTCGCACTGGGTGTTCCAGTCGCAGATCTTCCAGACGTTCCTGTCGGGGCTCGCGAGCCGCAACGGCGGCCCGGCCAACGTCACGCTGATGATCGCCATCGCGCAGACGATCTTCGATCCGGCCGACGGCGCGAGCTTCGGCGAGCGCGCGCGGGCCGGTGGCGACGTGTACCTCGAGCAGGAGAGCCTCGGCGACGAGGTGCTGCCGAACGAGGGCAACGAGTTCGTCGCCATCGTCACGGGCGCGACCCAGGTCGGCGTGCCGCTCAGGCCCATCGAAGGCGCGACCGTCGCGAGCCACGTCACCGGCGCGAGCGGGATGACGCAATACCAGGTCGGCGACACCGGCATCTACGACGTCCACGGCTTCGCCGCCCGCGACACCGCGGCCGGGCGCGCCGCGTTCGACCAGATCCAGTCGTTCCTCGACAGCGCGTGGGCCGGCACGCCCGAGATCGCCGTGCCGGCGGGCTGCCCCGCCACCGGCTGCGTGTTCCCCGCGACGCCCTAGCCGAGCCGAGCCGAGCCGCAGCGCGTCCGCCCTGACTGCACGCGGTTGCGGCCCTCGCGCTTCCGCGCGAAGAATCGCGGTTCGCGGGGCAGCCGATCGCGTCGCCCGCGCGTACCACGAAGCACATGGACGCCCCGGGAACCCTCCTCGCCGATCGCTACGAGCTGCGCACGCTCGCGGGCAGGGGCGGCATGGCGACCGTGTGGCGCGGCGTGCTGCGCGGCGCGGCCCAGTTCGAGACCGAGGTCGCCATCAAGCGGATGCTCCCGTCGATGGCGGACGACCCCTCCCTCGTCACGATGTTCGTCGAGGAGGCCAAGATCGCGGCGATGCTCGCCCACCCGAACATCACGCGCGTGTTCGACCTCGGCGTGGACGAGGGCGGCTTCTATCTCGTGATGGAGTGGGTCGAGGGCATCGACTTCTCGCGCTTCGTGCGCTCGTACGTGGACGCGGGGGAGCTGCCGCCCTGGTCGATCGTGCTGCAGGTCGCCATCGACGCGCTGCGCGGGCTCGCGAGCGCGCACGCGCGCTGCGACACGCTCGGCAACCACGCGCCCGTGTACCACCGCGACGTGGATCCGCAGAACATCCTCGTCGGCCTCAACGGCGTCGCCAAGCTCACCGACTTCGGGCTCGCGTTCGCCGTCGATCGCGCGCGCCTCACTCAGCCCGGCATGGTCAAGGGCAAGCTCGCGTACGTCGCGCCGGAGATCCTCGAGGGCCTGCCGCCGACCCCGCAGAGCGACCTCTACGGGATGGGCGTGGTGCTCTGGGAGGCCCTCAGCGGCGAGCGCCTCTTCGCGGGCGCGAGCGACCGCGAGACGCTCACGCGCGTGCAGAAGGGCGACGTGCCGCACCTCGGTCGGCACCGCGGCGACCTGCCCGGGTCGCTCCACGAGATCGTGTCGTCCGCCCTCGAGCGCCGCGCCGAGGAGCGGATCGCGAGCGCCGACGAGATGTACGAGCGGCTCGAGGACGTGCTGCTCGACGAGGGGATCCGCACGAGCGCGGCCGTGCTCGGCCGTGCGGTCGCGGAGGCGCGCGCTCGGATTCGCCCGGAGCCCAAGCCGGATCGCGCGGCGATCGCCGACGCGCTCTTCGGTCCCGGCCGCCGCCCGACGACGCCCCCGTCGCCGCCGCCGCCGACACCCGAGCCCGATCTCGAGGAGATCGACCCCGTGCGCGACGAGTACATGACGCCGCACATCCCGCTGGTCCGGAAGAAGGGCTGACGCGGCGTCGAGGCCGAGCCTTGCGACGCCCGCGGGGGTGCGTAGCCAGAGACCGATGCATCGGGCCATGCGGGTCGGCGTTCTGGTCTGTGCGCTGGTGACGGCGTGCGGCGACGAAGGGTCCTCGACGGCGACGTCGGCGGAGCCCGTCGTGACACCGACGCCCACGCCTCCCGCGTCACCGCCCCCCTCGACACCCGTCGCGACCGGTCCGGAGGCGGTTCGAGCGGTGATGCACGGCCACTACGAGCGGGCGCGCAGCGTCCACGACGCCCTGGTACGCGCCGACATGGACACGGCGCGGGCGGACATGGCGTGGATCGCGACCCACGAGGAGGGCAACGCGCTGCCTGCCGAGCTGCGTCCACGCCTGGTCGAGATGCAGACCGAGGCCGCGAGCTTCGCGCAAGCGACGACCCTCACCCAGGCGGGCACCGCGGTGGGCCGCATGCTGGCGCGATGCGGCGCCTGCCACGCGGAGTCGCACGGCGGGCCCACCGTCGCCGAGACGCCCATCCCCGAGGGCGACACGCCCGAGGCCCGCATGCGGCGCCACCAGTGGGCCTCCGACCGGATGTTCGACGGCCTGCTCACCGCGAGCCCGGACACGTTCCGGCGCGGCAACGACGCGCTCACCTCGGCGCCGCTGACGCAGGACGAGCTGCCGGCGACCGCGGCGCAGCCTCCCGAGCAGGTCGTGACGCTGACGACGCACGTGCGCGAGCTCGGTGCCGAGGCCGCCGCGGCGGAGGACGACGACACCCGCGCCAGCATCTACGGCCGCTACGTCGCCACCTGCGGGGCCTGCCATCGCCTGCTCGAGGGTGGCATCCCGGAGGGGCTGCGCGTCCCGGCGGCGGTGCCCGCGGGCGAACCCGTGCCATGAAGTCCACCCGATGAGGAGAACCCAGCCGTGAACCGTACCCGTCTCGCCGTCGCAATCGCCACGTCCCTCGCCCTCGCCGCGTGCGGCGGCTCGACCGCGTCGAGCGGTGGCTCCACCACCGCTCACGACGAGCACGAGCAGGCGACCCAGGCCGCCGCCGGTCCGGTGGTCGCTCCCGGCGAGGCCCGGGTCGGCGACACAACGACGTGCCCGGTGTCGGGCGAGACGTTCGTGGTCAGCGACGCGTCGCCGCACGTCGACTACGAGGGCCGCACATACTACTTCTGCTGCCCGGGCTGCGATCAGCGCTTCCAGGCCGATCCGGCGCACTACGTCCACCCGGCCGCGACCGACGCGACGACGGCGCCTCCGAGCTGAGCCGCGACCTCGCCTCGGCGCGCCGCGTCTGCCTCGAAGACCGCGGCATCGAGTCGCTCCCAGCGCGTGCTGCCGTGATCAGAACCCCGCGGCGACGCCGACGTGGAGGATCTGGACCGGCCTCGGATCGAGGCCCCGGTGGACGTGTAGCTCCGTCTGCCACGTCGAGTCGCTCGGGTCGTAGAGGAGCACGGCGAGCTCGGAGAGCCCGTCGCCGTCATCGTCCCCGAGGCAGCGCGCGCCCGTCGCGCCGAGCGGCGAGAGCTGGATGACTTCCGACCGGAGGCCACCTGCACCCCCGCGGCGAAGGAACGTTCCGTCGTCCGACGTCAGGACGACGTCTCCCGCGCCGTCGCCGTCGAGATCGCACGCAGGCCCGAGCCAGTGCACCACGCGGCCCGCGTCGAGGCTCGTCGACGCATCGTGGGCGAGCGTCGCGTCGCGCGAGAGCAGCACGAGCGGGCTCGCGGGCACCCCGCCAGGTACGGCGATCGTGACCGCGACGGAGTACACGTCGGTGGCGACGAGATCGACGAGCCCGTCACCGTCGACGTCGCCCGCGGACGCGAGCGGCAGTGCTGTGTCGAGCTCGTCGAGACCGATGGCGCCGGAGAGCAGCACGCTCGCCCATGCCTGGGGCGTGGTGAGCCCGAGCGGTCCGCCGCGGATCCGCCAGAGCGTCCGGTCGGTCGGACACGAGGGGACGGCGCCGAAGAGCGCGTGGCTGCAGTCCTGCGCGGCGACGAGGTCGCCCGATCCGTCCGCATCCAGGTCACCGACGGCATACACGACCGAGTCCCAGCCTGGCTCGACGTAGGGCGGGGCCGGGACGTCGGCGAAGTCCGGGTCGAGACCCGCGGCGCCACCGCGTGCGATCCGAGGCCCAGCACCCGAGTATGGCGGGAGCAGCAGGTCGGCGTATCCGTCCGCATCGAGGTCGCCCGCCGCGCTCACGCCCGGCCACCCGACGACGTCGGGCACCGCGCGCGACGGGCCGAGCAACATCGACGCGCCGTCCAGAAGCGCGACATGACCTCCGTCATGCACGATCGCGTCGCTGCGTCCGTCGCCATCGAGATCTGCCGTCGCATCGACGCTGCCAACCGAGGGCGGCAGACTCCCTCGCTCGACGAGGCCTGCGTCGGAGCCGCGATACAGCACGACCTCGGTGCGCGTCGTGTCGTGTGTGTAGCGCCTCAGGAGCACGTCGGCGCGCCCATCCCCGTCCACGTCGAGCACGGGACCTGTCGCGCCATCGACGGCGTGTCCCACGCTCGGAATGCGAGCCACCCAGGGCGCGCTCACGGCGGGAAGCCGGCGACCGGCGAGCAGGGGCACGAGCCGCCAGAAGAGCACGCCGCGGGGAAGGTCCTCGCTGGGCGTCGTGCTCGTGACGCCCTCAAGCGTGGTCACGAGATCGGTGCAGGCACGGTCCCGGCAGATGTCGACGCGCGCGGCGTCGGCCCCACCGGAGAGCATCCATCGAAACGTCGGTCGCCGCGTGGTGAGCAGGGTGCTCGCGAGCGGCGCGGTCGGCCGTGCGGAAGGACAGACGTCGACGCCGCACCGCGCGCCGCACCAGGTGCTGGCGGCAGGCTCGTCATCGAGGACGCCGTTGCAGTCGTCGTCACGACCGTTGCATGTCTCGGGGGCCGGCTCACACTCGGACGCCGCATCGACGTCCGCGTCCGCCCGATGCTCCACGCCTGAGTCGCGCAAACTCGTGTCGACCGGCGCATCGATGTCCGCAGCGTCCGGGCCGCCGGCATCGCGCTCCGGCCGCGACTTCGCCAGCCCGCAGCCGGCCAGCACCACGGCGATGGCGACCAGCGGCCCGACCTCGAAACGCACGCAAGCTGGCGCCCGCATCCGAGCAGTCTGAATCGGCGGCGACCGGAGGGCGAGACGCGGAGCTTCCGGTGCGGGTGCTCGGCCTCCTCGGAGATCCTGCTCGACCTGCAGACCACGAACTGCACCCGGGTCCTCGGCGGCGCGGCGAGCGGGTCTCGAGCTCTGGCTCGACGCGGCGCGCGGAGTGACGACGTCCGCCGGTGTCGTCGTGGGCTGGGCCCACCAATCCGGCCACGGGCACGACGCAACCGCCGTGAGCGGGGCGGCGCCCACGCTGGCGACCGCCGTCGTGAGCGGCCACGATGGGATCCGCTTCGCGAGTGCCGGCACCATCGCGATGACGTTCACGTCCTCGTTGCCGTGGGACGGCGCTCTCGTGCTCTCGTTCGCCTTCCGGCACCGGACGCCGCCGATGCAGACCGGCTTGCTGTTCGGTGGCGCGTTGATGGCGCCGTACGTCGAGGTCGGCGTCAACCGCGGCGGGTCCTTCGACCCGGCGACGAACTTCTTCGCGTTTGGCGTCAGCCCGGCGACCTCGGCCCAGGTGGAGGCTGCGGCCAACGGCGACGGGCAGCCTCACGTCGTGACCGTCCGCTTCGACGGCAGCGCACTTTCGCTCCGCGTGGACGGCACGGACCGCGGCACACAGCCGCTCACGGTTCCCGTGGGCGAGGTGATGACGATCGGCTCGGCGCGGTCGTATCCGGCCGCAGACGCCGACATGCTCGAGATCATGGCGACGCGCGATACCTCGAGCGCGGCCATCGACGCGATCGAGACCTACCTGCGCGGGCGATACGGGATCTGAGCTCGAGGGCCGGATGAGAATCTCGTCCCGGGAGTTGTCGGCTCTGGAGGCGTGTCGAGAATCGTCCTGATCTGCGAGGCGACCCACAGCACAGTGTCGCGACCAAACAGGTCACTCCAAGAGTCAGAACTCCATCACTCAGAACGTGCCGTCGACGGCGTGGCGCGCCGTGATCCGTCAGTGCACGAGCAGCGAGATCGCGGCGTCGTCGCTCGGTGTGAGCTCTGGGTCGAACACACCGGGTGCGGCAGGGTCGAGCTGGGCGATCATCGTGCCCTCCGGGTACGGGTCCCGGCGATCCACACCGAGGACGACGCTCGCGCGGGAGCCCTCGGCAGTGATCAGGACGTCGATCTCGTCGCCGCGCGAGAGCGAGAGGGGCTCGTCGAGGACGACCCGCAACGGCGCGCGCGGCGAGCGGATGCCGTCGTAGAGGCCGAGCGCGGTCGGGGAGACGCGGACCGTGCGCAGGAGCACGTTCGTGTCGCCGCACCGACGCCAGACGTCGAACCGGACGCCGCTGCCCTCGTGGCGGACGGACCACAGAGAGAGCTCGATCTGGTCGGCCGTGGCGTCTCGGTCGATCGCGAAGCGCTCGCCCTCCGTGCCGATGCCGCGCAGGACGAGGTCGCCCCTCCACGGATCGACCGGGGGCGGGCCGATCCGCGTGTAGCAGCCGGGGCCGCTGCACGTCGCGGCGACGCCGACGCGGCGATCCGCCTCGCACGGCAACGCGGCATCCGGGAGGGTCGCATCACGAGCGATGACCGCCGCATCGAGCGTCGTAGCCGCGTCGGGGAGCGTGGCCGCGTCGGGCAGCGTCGCCGCGTCGCTCAGGGCAGCGTCGTCGTGCGCGAGGGCCGCGTCGGGCGTGAGCGCCGCGTCACGGTCGAGGACGCCCGCGTCGGGCCGTGCGGTGGCGTCGCGCATCGCGGTCGCGTCGTGCTCGACGAGCGCCGCGTCGGACGCTTCGCGCCATGCGGCGAGCTCGGTGCGAGCTCCGCACCCGACGAGGCAGAAGCCCAGGCTCCACGCGAGCACGCGTCGCTCGATCGGCACGCGTCCAACGTCTCGCCGAAAGGCGATGTGGTCAACGGGCGTTCGCGCGGGGCTGGGTCTAAGACGACGGCAGCATCCCCGGCTTCTCCACGCTGCCTGCCCGCTGCAGGCAGCGCATCGCGCTGCGCATGCTGACGCCGTCTCCGCAGGTCTACCTCCAGCTCCGGTGCGGCGGAGCCGGCGCGTCGTGCGATCCGGCCACTGGCGCGGTGAGCGGTACCCCGTTCGTCTGCGGCGACGGGCACGTGGTCCCGGGCAGCGCGCAGTGGCTCGCGTGCGATCCCTTCGAGCGTGCGTGCGCGGCCCCGTGCACCGTGAACTCGGACTGCGCTGCAGCCGGGCTTCCGGGGCACGTGTGTGACCGCCGGATCGCGTCGGCCTACTTCGGTGCGCGCTCGCTCGTACCGCCCGAGCTGAGCCCCGACGACGAGCACCGCTTCTGCGTCACCGCGTTCTGCCCCTGACATCTCCGCGGCTCGCGCCGGCGCCCGACGTGCGCGTGCTAGGCTCAGCGCGTGTCCAGCGCGGAACGACCCCGCAAGACGAGCGGCGCCGAGTACCTCGCGCTCGAACGCGCATCGGGCACCAAGCACCAGCTCTGGGACGGCGAGATCTTCGCGATGGCTGGGGCGAGCGTGGCGCACAACCGGATCGTCGGGAACCTCGTCGGTCTCCTGCACGCCGCCCTCCGAGGGCGCCCCTGCGCGGCATACCCGTCCGATCTGAAGGTGAGCATTGCCGACGACCGGTACGTCTACCCGGACGTGAGCGTGGTGTGTGATCCCGTGGAGACCGCAGGCGAGCACGGGGACGTCGTGCGCAACCCGCGCGTGATCGTCGAGGTGCTCTCGCCCGACACGGCCGCGTTCGATCGCGGAGACAAGTTCGACGGGTACCGCTCGCTCACCAGCCTGAGCGACTACGTGCTCGTCACGCAGGACAAGGTGCAGGTCGAGCACTACCGGCGCGAGGCCGACGGCAGCTGGCGTCTGCGCGTGCTCCGACGGGGCGCGCAGATCGCGCTCGAGTCGCTCGGTGTCGACGTGTCGGTCGATGCGGCGTACGAGGGCGCGGTCGGCTGATGCGAGCCGCCGAGGTCCCATTCGCAAGCCGCGCAAGCCTCTTCGTCCCGTGCCGTCGACCTCGTGACCGTGTCGAGCCGCGGCCTCGAGTCTCCGCCCGTCGCGGCGGCGCTCGCCGGGCTGCGCGCGAACGAGGCGCGCTGCTTCGCCAAACGAGCCGCGGTCGCGACGGCCGCTGACGCGCCGGCACGTCTCGCGACGTCTCGGGCGCGTCAGCCCGACCCGACGATGCCGAAGCCGTTCCACGTTCCCGGTCCTGCCCTCTCGCCCGGCGACGGTCTCGCACGAAGACACGGTGGGGTCAGGGCAACCCGGCGACCCGTCGCATGCGCAGCGTGGCGAGCGCACCCTCGCTCGACACCCACTCGACCGAGAGGCCGCCCTCCGCGCAGGGCCGATCGAGGGCGCAGATCGAGGACTGCTCGCGGTCCGTCCCCGGCGCGAACACGAGGAAGAACACCTCGAGCCCGCCGGTGCGGGTCCGTCGCTCGCCGGGGCCGTCGTAGCGCACGGCGTGATCGCCGAGGCGCAGCGTGGTGCCGGCGCGAACGGCGACCGTGTCCCCGTCGGCGACGTCTCGCACGATGGCGCGCGGATCGATGAGCGCGATGCGCGGCGTCGGACATCCGAGCGCGTCGGCCTGCGCGAGCGACACCTCCACGACCACGGGTCCCGTGAGCGGGGTCTCGGCGCGACCTCTGGCCGGCACCTCGACGCTGACGAGGTGCGGCGCGCCGCCGTCGTACGAGGGCGACGAGAACGAGACCCGGACGCGCGTGAGCCCCCCCGGCTGGGGCTCGACCGACGTCGCGCGCAGGCGCCACTCTCCGGCGATGAGCGCGCCACCGACCGGCACGTCGTGCGCGGCCTGATCGGCGCCGTCGACGTCCGCGACGCTCGGCGTCCATCGGAACCGGGCCCAGGGCGCGGGCCCCGGATCGACGCGCTCGGTCGCGACGGCACCGAACGAGGCCGCGGCACAGCCACCGGCCACGACCGCGAGGCGATCGGTACCGAGCACGACGTCGGCCCCGCCCGGGTGCGAGTCGTCACCGACGGCGACACCGAGGAGCGTCGCGGGCACCTGCTCGACCGTGCTCGCGATGCCCTGCGTCAACGTGAACGCCTCGACGCGCGGCGCAGGCGGCAGGGCGGTGCTCGCCGGGGCCGGCGGCGCCGGCGGCGCGCCGGGTGCTGGCGGGGCACCGCTGCAGCCGAGGACGAGCAGCAGCAGCGCACCCCACGAGCGCGAGGATCGTGTCGGCATTGGTAGATCCTGCCCTTTCACCTGATGAAGTTCATCGGTGAAAGGGCAG
>JBGAQA010000092.1:0-25599 GCA_044220955.1 Sandaracinaceae bacterium | reverse complement strand
CGTGAACGGCGAGCTGAGCATCGGCGCGCAGCCGCCCGCGAGCGTCGTGCATGCCGAGGAGCGGGCCCGCGCGCGAGCCCAGGCCGCGCTCGACGCCGGCGCGCCGCGCGACCACCTCTACGAGGCGATGCTGGCGGACGCGCAGGACCCCCCGCCGCCGCCCGAGACGGCGCCGCGCCCGCACCCCGCGGCACCGAGCGACGTGGCGCACGCCCCGGCAGGCGCGCACGCGATCGAGGGCGGCGGCGCGTGGCTCATGGAGCACGCCGGTACGGGCGACGTCGGGGAAGAAGGTCTCGCCGTCCGGATCGCGATCTGGGACGCCGGCGGGCTCGTGCTCGACGCGACGTCGTCGTCGCCGCTCCGTGTCCGGCTCGACGCGCTCGAGCCTGCGCTCGCGGCGGGGCTCCGCGGCATCCGGCGCGGCGAGAGCCGGCGGGTGTGGCTCCCGGGCTCGCGCGTCGTGTTCGTCGAGGCGGTCGACGTGGAGTGATCTCAGCCCGGGAAGACGAAGTACCCCGCCGCGCTGATGAAGAAGTTGAGCACGATGACGGCGAGCGACGAGTTCACGACCGCGCTGGTCGTCGCCCAGCCCACGCCCTCGCTGCCGCCGAACGTCGTGAGCCCCGCGCGCGCACTGACGATCGGGATCGCCGCGCCGTAGGCGAGGCACTTCACGAGGCCGACCGTGACGTCGCCCGCGTCGACGAGCGAGAAGTTCGCGAACGTCGCGAAGTTCACCTCGAACACGACGTTGGCGGTGATCATCCCCGCCACGAACGCGATCACCGCGGCCCACACGAGCAGCGCGAAGGTCATCACCACGCTCGCGATGAAGCGCGGCACGACGAGGTACTCGATCGGATCGGCCGAGCACATCCGCATGGCGTCGACCTGATCGGTCACCACCATCGAGCCGAGCTCCGCGGCGATGCCGGCGCCCACGCGCGTCGCGAGCATCATCGCGCCGATGGAGGCCGCGAGATCGCGGACGAGGATCTCCGCGAAGGTCGGGCCCAGCATCGTGAGGTCCGGGACGATGCGCATCGCCTGCATCGCCGCCTGGAAGACCAGGATCATCCCGATGAAGCCCATCGTGACGGTGATGAAGAAGACGGAGCGGTTGCCGACCTGGTGCGCCTGCTCGAAGATGGCGCGGCGATCTTTCTTGCCCGTGATGCAGAGCCGGCAGGTCGTGAGGAGCAGCCCGAGCAGCGCCCGGATCTCCTTGCCCAGCGCGATCGGGCCCGCACCCAGCGTCTCGAGCGCGCGGACGAGGCCCCCGCGCGGGGGCGCCCCGGAGACCTCGGCAGCTGTGGCCTGCGCCGTCATCCCAGCGAGCCCGTCATCCCAGCAAGTAGGTGAAGAAGTAGTCGAGCACGAAGATCCCGCTCGCGGCCGCGACGACGGCGGCGTTCACCGCTCGCCCCACGCCCGGCGCCCCGCCCTTCACCGAGAGCCCGAAGTGGCAGCTCGTGATCGCGATCATCATCCCGAACACGACGCTCTTGATGAGCCCGGTGAAGAAGTCCCAGCTGTCGAGCAGCGTGACGAACGAGTTCAGGAAGCTGCGCGGGTCCACGTCGAGCAGCGCCTTGGCCGCGACGATGGCGCCCGAGATCGCGACGACGTCGCCGATGATCGTCAGGATGAAGAGCATCGACACCATCGCGAGGACGCGCGGCATCACGAGGTACGCCAGCGGATCGATGGCGAGCGCGCGCAGCCCGTCGATCTGATCGGTGACCACCATCGTGCCCAGCTCGGCGGTGTTGTTGGCGCCGACCCGGCCCGAGAACATCAGCGCGATCAGCAGCGGCCCGACCTCGCGCAGCGTCGCGAACCCGGCCCCCCAGCCGACGACCTCCTTGGCGTTGAAGCGCGTCACGAGCGGCGCCGCCTGGATGACCATGATGGCGCCCGTGAACACGGCGGTGACGGCGACGATGCCGACCGAGCGCACCCCCATCTTGTGGAGGTTCCGCACCAGCTCGTAGCGATCGATGCGCGGCGGGACGAGGCGCGCGAGGAGCCGCACCGCGAGCACGGCCATCCCGCCGACCTGGTCGGCGATCCCGAGCACGGTCGCCCCCACCACCGCGAAGGGCGCGAAGATCACGGGCTGGGCGCGAGCCTCCGACATCCGTGGCGGAGCATACCCGACCCGACCCGGTCGCGGCCGCGACCGCTTGCGCCGCGCCGCGCGTGTGACACCTCTCCGCGCCTTTTCCCGGGGGATGAGTCTTGTTCGACGGCCCGCTCCGCGCCTACGCTCGAGGGTCCGCCTTCGCTCCACGCCTTCGCGCCGAGGTGCCGCACATGTCTCGCGCCCGTAGCTCAGTCTTCCGTCGCGCCGGCTTCGTCGGCGTGGTGCTCGTGGCCTCCCTGGGCTGCTCGACCTTCGACGCGACGCGCATCCCGGCCGACGACCAGACCCTCGGACAGGAGATCGTACGCACGTTCTGCGAGCGCATGGCGGCCGACGCGTTCCCGAACGACGTGTCCGGCCTCCGCTGGAAGCCCGTCTGCCGCGCCGAGGTCCCGCCGCCCGACGACGCGCCGCCGCGGCTCGTGGCGCTGATGAACAACCGCGACCGGCTCGCGGCCGCGCTCGACCGCACGATGCCCGACGACACGCACGACGACCTCGGGCTCTTCCTCGGCGACATGCTCCCGTTCTACGACCCGCCGCGCGAGCGCCTGCCGACCAACACGCGCCTGCTCGCCTCGCTCCTCGAGGGCATCTCCGCGGACGACGCCGCCCTCGACGCGCTCGCGCGCATCGGGTCGCGCACCGGCTACCGGCCGCAAAGGCTCGCGCTCGGCACGATCCGGCCGATCCTCGCGTACCCGGAGTTCGACCACTTCGCCCAGGTCGCGCTGCGAGCGCTCACCGACCTGCCGGCCGACCTGCCCGGGGGTGACACGGACGGCGCCGCCGCGCCCGAGCTGACGAACCTGCAGGCTGCGCTGGCCCTCTATCTCGCTTCGATGCAGCCGGCCGATCCGCTGCCCGCGGGCGAGCTGTCCACGCTGGCGCTCTCGCGGAACCTGCTCTTCACCCTCGATCCCAACTTCGGCAGCGGGACCTCGCACTACGTCGTGCGCCGCGACGACCGCGGGATCGCGCTTCCGGTGGGCGGCATCGTCGGCGATCCCTTCGTCGACGGCGACGGCGACGGCTACGCCGACGTGGACGGCATCGGTCGCTTCGTCGACGGCTCGGGCGCGCTCCTCGACATCCCCCACCCGTTCGCCGTGCGCGACGAGGGCGCGATCCCGCGCGACTCGGGTGGACGCGCGCTGAGCAGCGCAGGTCTGCAGATCTACGAGTACCTGAACGCGGACGAGTCGATGCTCGCCGGCCTCGTGCGCGAGGGCGTGCCGTGGTTCCGCGGCGACCATCCGGTGATCCTCGATCTCACCCACGGTCTGCCCGTGCTGCTCGGCGCCGAGGACCCCGCCGCGACCCATCGCTACGGGATGGCGACGCTGACGTACCCGGGCTTCGACACCTCCTCGAGCGCGGCCGTCGACGTCGTCTACGCGCTCGGCGCGATCCTCGCGCTCCCCTCGACGGAGCCGCTGCTGCACTCCACGGAGATCCTTCTGCGCGATCGAGAGGGCGACGCGGCGGGCGTCGTCGACTCGGCGCACTACCTTCTCGATCGCAGCGACATGTACCCCGACGCGGCGTTCGCGCAGCCCAACGGGTTCTGGGACGACATGCTCGACATGGGCATCGGCATGGCGCACCAGCCGGGCATGCTCGAGGCGGTCGTGCGCAGCTTCGCGGACCCGCGCTCCGCCCAGCTCGGCGACATCTACGGGAACATGATGCGATACCGCGACCGCATCGACTACGACCCGGCGAACCTCAACGGCACGCCGCTCGGCTTCCCGCTCGACGAGCGCGTCGATCGCTCGCAGCCCGACCTCGAGGGCAACGAGAGCCTCTTCGAGCGCTCCATCGCCCTCATCGACGGCCTGAACGGCGTCGAGGTCTGCAACCGCGAGGGCGCGGTGCTCCACATCAGCGTCATCGGCATCAACCTCACGTGGCCGCTCATCGGCAGCTACCGGCGCTGCGAGCTGATGCGCATCCCGAACGTGGCCGAGGCGTACGCGCAGGCGATCCTCGGGCGCTACCAGCTGCCGATCTCGGACTCGATCCTCAACGCGATCATGAGCGCGCTCGGCGCGGTGGGCATCAACCCCGACGACGTCCTCGAGCAGTCCTCGGGGATCCACGGCCTGACGCGGCACCCGACGCCGCAGGCGCTGAACCGCCTGGTGTTCTGGGGCACGCAGAACAACGCCAGCGGCCAGCCGAACAGCCGCTTCGTGCACGACCTGATCGATCCGGTCGTCGATCGGCACGGGCAGGACGTCGTCCGCACCTATCACGGGACGATCTTCGCGTGGGAGCAGCCCGGCTTCTACGAGGGCATGACGCCGCTCATCGAGGTGCTGCACGATCCGCGCTGGATCCGCGACGGCGATGGACAGTACGCGTTCGGGCGGCTCTTGGGCACGATCTACCAGCACTGGCCGACGCGGCAGCACTGGCACACGTCGCACGTGCCGGGCTCGATGACCTACAACGCCCAGGACGACGGCCGCAGCTACGAGGAGCTCCTCGCCGACGGATTCGTCGAGGGCCGGCTCGTCCGCAACCTCTACACCGCGTCCTCGACCCTCGACGGCATCACCGTCGGAGGCCAAGACGGCCTGTCCATCCTCGCGGCCGCCGCGGAGGAGATCATCGACCCCGCGCGCAACCCCGGGCTGACGACCCGAAGCGGCGCGACGCAGTACACGTCGAACGACGGCACGCGGATGATGGGCGTCTCGCCGATGCAGCTGATGCTCGAGGGCCTGCGCCACGCGGACCGCGACTGGGCTGCGGCCGATGCCGATCGTGGCGACGCGTTCCACCGGGGGCGCGACGCCCTCACGCTCCAGCTGCTCGACACCGACGGCCTCGGCACGAGCTACACGTTCCACAACCAGCGCGGTCGCGCGCTCGTGCTCGCGGTGCTGCCCTTCCTGCGAGAGCGCATCCGCGATCACCAGAGCCGCGGCGACCTGACGGAGTGGTCGCGCACGCTGCCGACCGACACCGCGGACACCATCGCCGGGCCCGTCGTCGGCGGGCTCGTGCGCCTGCTCGATCGCATCCAGAACGACCCCGAGGCACGGGACGCCCTGGTGGCCCTCATCGCGTACCTCGTGGACGAGTCGAGCGACAACGACGCGTTCCTCGCGACCCTCTACGCCGGCGCCGATCTGCTCCAGGTCTTCGGCGACGACGCCGACATCGTCCCGATTGCCCACGCGCTCTCCACGGCGCTCGCGCCGAACGCGCGCGACCTCGTCGCCGGCACGCCCGGCACGGCCGACGTCGCGGGCGGCGTGGCGACGGACGCCCTCGGCCTCGTCCGGGAGCTGCAGGGCATCGACGAGAACCACGTGCTCCACCGCCTCCTCGCCAACGCCGTGACCTTGTCTGCCGACGGACGCGAAGAGACGCCGCTCGAGGTGATCCTCGACGTGCTCAGCCAGATCAACCGCGCGCGTCCCGGCGACACGAGTGACTACCAGCCGGGCGACTACCGCGAGGCGCTGGGCCAGGCGACGGGCTTCATGCGGGACGAGCGGCGCGGCCTCGAGCGCCTCTACCAGGTCGTCCAGCACCGCGTGTGCTTCGAGGAGCACGACGATACGTGTGACACGGTCGGCGCCCACACCAGCGTGCGCTCCGACCTCTGCGGGCGCGGCAACTGCGAGTGCATCGTGGCCGAGGACGGCGCGCAGCGCTGGAGCTGCGACATCACGCACTGAGCGGCGATCCCGACATGACACGCCACGCTTCTCTCCTCGCCGGGCTCACGATCGCCCTCACCCTCGCCCTCGCGCCCTCCGCGGCGCGCGCGGGCGGCTTCTACCTGCTCGACCGCGGCACGCGCGCGATGGGGCGCGGCGGCGCGTTCGTCGCCGGCGCCGACGACCCCCAGTCGCTCTGGTACAACCCCGCCGGCGTCGGCTTCTCCGGCAACCAGATCCTCGTCGACGGCACGCTGACGCTCTTCGGCGCCGACTACACGCGCGTCGACAGCGGCGGAAACACGCTGCCTACGGTCCACGGGAACGGCGCGCCGCTCCCCATCCCGACGCTCGCGGGCACCTTCGTCATCCCCGACGTGCCGCAGCTCACGTTCGGCGCGGGCCTCTTCGCGCCCAACGCCGCGCTCATGCAGTGGCCCTCGAGCGTGACGGTCGACGGGATGACGCAGCCCGCGCCGCAGCGGTACTCGCTCCTCAGCATGGACGGCTCGATCATCGCGTCCCTCGCCCTGGGCGCGGCCTGGCGGCCGATCGACGAGCTCTCGATCGGCATCGGCGTGCACGTCGTGTACGGCTCGTTCGCGGCGCGCACGACGATGAGCGCGTGCGACGGCGTGACGTGTGCGTTCCCGGAGGACCCCGACTACGACGGCGTGGCGCAGCTGACGCTCAACCCGGCGTTCACGGCCGTCGCCACGCTCGGCGCGATCTACGACGCGGGCCCCGTGCGCTTCGGCCTCTCCGTCATGACGCCGTTCGCCCTCTCGGGCACGGCGCAGATCCAGGTGCGCCCGCCAGGGGCCGCGACCTTCGACGGCGCGCTCGTCCGAACGCGCGAGGGGAGCTGCGCCGCGGTGCCCGACCAGGACATCCAGGCCGCCGTCGCAGCAGGTCGGTCGCATCCCTGCCAGAGCACGCGCGCCGATCTGAACCTCGACTTCCCCTGGGTCATCCGCTTCGGCGTGCAGCTCGAGGCCGTCGAGAACCTCGCCCTCGAGCTGGCGGTCGTCTGGGAGACCTGGTCGCTCGAGCAGGAGGCCTCCGTGCGTCCACGCGACGTCTGGTTCGCCGACGCGCTCGGCGGTGCGCTCGACTACCAGGTCGGTCCGCTCTCGATCCCGCGGCACATGCGCGACACCGTGAGCGTGCGGCTCGGCGGCGAGTACACGATCGACCACTGGGTTCAGATCCGGCTGGGCGGCTACTTCGAGACCGGCGCGTTCGACGACGCGTGGCTCCAAGCGCTCACGATCGACTCGGACAAGATCGTCGTCTCGGCGGGCATCGGGATGCGCATCGACGCGGGCTTCTGGCTCGACGCGATGGTCGGCTACGCGCACCTCTTCCCGCACAACGTGACGAGCAGTCAGGTGCCGCTGCCGAACCCGATCCGCCCGCCGCTGATGGGCGGAGATCCGCGGGCCGCGGGCGATCCGACGTTCGTCGGCAACGGGACGTACAACATGACGGCGCCCTTCTTCGGGGTGGGTCTGCGCTGGATCACGGACTACCAGGCGCCCAGCACCGGCCCGACCGCGGACGAGCCGGAGGTGGCCCCCGGTGAGACGACGACGCCGGTCCCGCCCGAGCCCGCCGCGATCGACGTCGCCCCGGCCCCTTCCGAGCCGCTCGCCCCGCCCGAGGAGGTGACGCCGGAGGCGCCCGAGCCCGAGGCCACCCCGGACGAGCCGCCCGCGCGCCCGCGGCGCGCCCGTCCGACGCGGCGCCGACGCCCGCGATGAGCGGTCCAGCGGCGGCGACGGGGATCGCTCCCGAGCTCGCGCGCATCGCCCTCGGCACACTCGCGATCGCCCTGCCCTTCGCGGCGGGCGTCGCGCTGGGTGATCAGCCGCCCGACGTCCCGCTCGAGCCGCGCTACGCGGCCGTGATCGGCAGCGCATGCCTGCTCTCGCTCGCGGTCTTCGCGCAGGGGGGATCCGCGTTCGGCCGGCGCGCGTGCATGGCGCTGGCGCTCGCGCCGCTCGCACACCTCGTGCGCTCGGGATCGCCGACGCTCGCGGCGATCGACGTCGTCGTCCTCTTGAGCACGGCAGCGTCCATCACCGGGCGTGGCACGGTCCGGATCGTCCGTGCTCCCGCCGGTCGGGGTCGCCGCGTGGCCGCGGTGCTGGCGCTCGCGCTCTCGGTGCCGGGACCGCTGTTCACGCTGGCGTGGGGCCTCGTCTCGACGACGCTCGCGCCGGCGGCCACGCGTGTGTTCCACGCGTCGCCCGAGATCGGGACCGGTGAGCGCGCGGTGGAGTTCACCTCGCGCGACGGCGTCGTCCTTCGGGGCACGTTCGCGCCAGGCGTTCCCGGCGCGAGCGCCGTGGTCCTCGTGCACGGACGCGGCGACAGCCGGCGGCGCCTGGTCCCCTGGGCGCGTGAGCTCGCGTCGCGCGGCGCACACGTGCTGCGGTTCGACCTGCGCGGGCACGGTGTCAGCGAGGGCGTCGCCGTCACGTTCGCCGATCGCGAGCCCGACGACGTGGAGGCCGCGCTCGCCTGGCTGGCGGCGCAGCCGGGCGTGGGCGCGCTCCACGCACTCGGGGTCTCGATGGGGGGCGGTGCCACGCTCGCCGCCGTCGCGCGCCGCAGCCTGCCCGTGGCCAGCACCGTCGCGCTCGCGCCGGCCACCGACTATCGGCCGCTCGTGGAGCGGAGCCTGCCTCCCTTCGAGCCGCTACACGGCCTCGCGCGCGCGCTCGTGCGGGGCGTGACCCACGGCCTCGGCAACCGATCGCCGCTCGAGCTCACGCCCGCAGACGCCGTCGCGCGCGCCGGCGAGGCACGCGTCCTGGTGATCCACAGCCGCTCGGACACGACGATCCCGGCGTCGATGACCGAGGCGCTGGTCGCGCACGCGCCCTGGGTCGAGGTCGAGTGGATCGACGGCGTCGCGCACAACGACCTGCCGGATCACACCCTGCGCACTGCCGCGCTGCGAGATCGGATCGTCGCGTTCCTCGATCTCAGGGCAGCTGACCACCGCTGATCCACGCCGCGAGGATCGCCTGCTCGCCCGCGGCGACGCGCGACGCGCTGTCGCGTCCGCGCTCGGGTCTGCCGCGGCACGCATGCGCCGACGCCCGCTGCGCCGGCCGGTCCGGGACCCAGCGGGACGTCCGGAGGGCCGCAGGCGGCGACCAGAGCGACGAGCGCGATCGGCCGGATCGGGTGCATGTCTCAGCGTACCCCGGCGTCGAGCATCGCATCATCGAGGAGCGAGACGGTCGCGCGGCCCGCGCCGCGGAACGCGACCACGTCGTAGGTCACCAGCAGCGTGGCCTCGCTCGTCGCACACACCGACGCCGCCGCGTACGGCGCGGGGGCCGTGTCGCTCGCGAGGGTCGCACCGCTCGCGTCGGAGAGCACGAGATCGATGTCGCGAACGCCGTTGCCGCCGGCGGCGACGACCGCGACGCAGCGACCCGGCGCGACCTGCGCGTCCCCCGCGTGGTGCTCGCCCTCGGCCAGCTCGACGTCGGACGACTCTCGCGGGACGAACCCGCGCGCCCGGAACGGCGCCTCGGCCTCGGCCGCGCGCAGCCCGCCGACGCTGGTGACGCTCTCGGGCGCGCGCACGATCGCGAGCGAGTAGCTTCCCTCGCGCCCGTACGCCTTCACGGCGATCCGCCGTACCGTCGGCGTGCTCTCGCACGCGCGCACCACGGCGCTCGACCGCACGCTGGTGTCCGCGTCCAGCTCGCGCCCCTGCGTGTCGGCGAGGTAGAGGTCGAGGTCGATGGCGTCGCTCGACGCCGCTGCCATCACGAGGGAGCAACCCGGCCCCAGGATGGCCTCGTGGGTCACGACGTCACCCGGCGCGATGCGCGCATGCTCGGCGACCAGGAGCGGCGCCTCGAAGCCGAGCGGAGTCAGCGCGGCGGCCGCGACGCCGAGCGCGAGGCTCGGATCGGCGGCGTCCGCCGGCGTGTCGAGCGCCGTCGAGACCTCCGACGGGGCCGTGTCCGCGCCCAGCGCTCCGTCGCGCGCCGGCCCGACGAGCACCTGCACTCCGAGCGCCCCGCGCCCGACGAACGCGCGCGCCTCGAGCGCGAGCGTCTCGCGGACCGACGGGCAACGCTCGAAGGAGGGCTCGCTCCCCGCGCCGATGTCCCGCGCGACCTCGACGCCGTTCGGATCGAACCCGAACAGGTCCGCGTCGGTCACCGACGGCGCCGCGCGCACCGCGACGAGGTAGCAGTGACCGAGCTCGAACGTGTGCGTCGCGCGGACGCTGCCGCCCTCGGCGACCGACGCGATGACCGGCGCGCCTTCGGGCAGGAACCCGCGCGCGCGCAGCGCGCTCCGCGCGTTGCCGAGCGACGCCTCGACGTCGGCGAAGGGCTCGCGCGGAGCCAGGACGTCGTCGAACACTCCCTCGAAGCCGTCGCCCTGCCCGGGCGGGCTCGTGAGCTCGGCGAGCGCGACCGAGCCCGCGCCCTCGCGCGCCTCGACGGAGAGGTACGCAGGCATCGCCCTCGCGCTCGTCTGTGGGCAGACGTGGACCAGGCCCGCCTCGCCCGCGATCTCCTCCGTGGCCAGCGGCGCGCCCTCCGCGTCGAAGACCGAGAGCCGCAGCTCGCGCAGCGAGGGCGGGCCGAGCGCGACGAACGTGCTGCACGCGCCGGACGGCAGGTCGATCGGGAGCACGCGCGCCTCGCCCTCGACGACGAACGCGCGCGCCTGACGCGGTAGCTCGCGATAGCCGCGCAGCCGGAGCCGCTCGCGGACCCGCGACAGACGTCGCGTGATCGCGTCGAGCGGGGCTTCCACCGCCGGGAGCGCACCTTCGTAGGGGGGGGCGTCGGGCGGCTTGCCGCTGCACGCAGCGAGCCCGAGGGCGAGCGCCAGCGCCGCCCGCCTCTTCATCGCTCGGCCGGGGGGATGGGGAGCAGATCGGCCGCGGTCACGTCGAGCCCCGTCGGGCCGTGCGCGATCCGCACCCCGTACAGACCGCTCCCAGCGCTCGCGCGCACGGTGACGTAGTACGTGCCCGCGTGGACCGGGCAGTACAGGAGCGCGCCCGTCCGCCCCGTCGCCCCGTCACGCGCGCCCTCGGTCCCGTCCGCGAGGAAGAGCGTGAGGTCGAGCTCGCGCAGCCCGGTGGAGCCAGCCGCGAGGACGGCGTAGCAGCTGCCCGCGGCGAGCGTGACCTCCCGGACCTCCACGCTGCCCTCGAGGAGGAAGCCTCGGAACGTGCGCTCGTCGGGCGAGAAGCCGCGCGTCTGCGCCGCGCGCAGCGTCGTGTCGAGCCCCTGCTCGACGCTCTCCGAGCGGTACTCCGCGGCGGGCGGTGGCTCGGCCTGCACGGACGCCGTGTCCGGCTCGAGCGAGCAGCCCAGGGCCAGGGCCAGGGCGAGCGATGACGATCGGCGCACGCCGCGCTCTTAGCGCCTTCCCCGACCCCCGGAAAGCGCACGGCCCCGTCTCTCGACGAGGCCGTGTGGTCGAAGGATCCGTAAGCCGAGTCTCGTCTCGCGCGTCGTCACCTCGGCGCGATGGCGATCATTCCTCTAGGAGCCGCGTCGCCGCGGCCCTCCTGCGACACACCCGGGAGCTCGGGCGGGCCACCCTCGAGCGCTCCCTGTTCGGTCTTGCACCGGGTGGGGTTTGCCGTGCCGCCGACGTCTCCGCCGACGCGGTGAGCTCTTACCTCACCTTTTCACCCTGGCCGCGCGCGCCCTCTCGGACGAGCACGGTGGTCTGATTCTCTGTGGCACTTTCCTCGGGGTCACCCCCACCAGCGGTTGGCTGGCACCCTGCCCTGTGGAGCTCGGACTTTCCTCCCGCGGCGCCCCGCCTCGCGACGTGACGCCGCCGGCGATCACC
Source organism: Sandaracinaceae bacterium (assembly GCA_044220955.1). Lineage (GTDB taxonomy): Bacteria > Myxococcota_A > Polyangia > Polyangiales > Sandaracinaceae > JBBSAT01. Next base: position 13,917 of record JBGAQA010000092.1, on the reverse strand, counting down.
TGGATCGCTTCGACGGGGCGAACATGCGGCCCGGCCCGCGGCGGCGCAAGCGTGCTCGAAAGTGGACGCTCGCCCCGAGCTCGGGTTCTCTCGGGGCATGCGTGCGCGCGCTCTCTTGGCGATCGTCCTCGCCGCGTGCGGCGGCCCTGCCTCGCAGGACGACGGCGGCGCCGACACGCGCGCGTCAGGACCAGCCCCCGTCGCGCCGCGCGAGGCGACCGCGCCGCAGCGCGCGCTCGCCGTAGGCGCTGCGGACCGCGTCGCCGTCCCCGAAGGCGTCGTCCTCGCCGGCAGCCGGCCAGGCACCCCGCTGCGGCGGCCACGCGTCGAGGCCGATCAGGCGCCGATCGACGTGCCGGCGTTCGAGATCGACCTCGGCGCGAGACGCGCCGCGGACCGCGCCGACCCGGAGCACGTCGCGGTCGAGGTCGCCGCGGCGAGCTGCGAGGCGCGCGGCGGCCGGCTCTGCGACGAGCTCGAGTGGGAGCGCGCGTGCGAGGGCGACGCGCACGTCGCGCTGCCGACGGCGTCGGGGGACTTCCCCGCGTGCGCGGCGGACCCCGCACGCTGCGTCGGCGCGCTCGGACTGATCGCCCAGGGCGTGCTCGCGCCCGAGTGGACGCGCTCGGGCGAGCGCTTCGTGCTGCGTGGGGCACGCCTGGACCAAGAGGCGGCATCCCACCGCTGCGACGCGCGCACGGTTCTCGACGACACTGCCGGACGAGAGGGCGCGGTGCGATGCTGCTACGGGCCCGCGCCTTCCCTCACCTACCCGGCGCCGCGCCTCGGCGGCGCGCCCTTCGCGCCGCTCGAGATCGATCTGCCGGCGCTGCGCGCGGCCATGCGCAGCACGCCGGAGCTCGCTCCCTGGGCCGACGCGTTCACGCCCTTCGACACCGCCGCCGCGGAGCGCGCGTACACCCGCGCCGACCTGGCCGTGGACGACACGATCCGCGCCCGGATCGCGGCGGGGCCGCTCGTCTGGTCCCCGATCGCCGGCGAGCGCGTGTGGCTCTTCGCGGGCGAGAGCGGCGAGGACTCGCTGATCGCCGTCCTCTACCCGCTCGAGGGCCCGCAAGGCGCGGTCGTCCACGGCGCGAGCTTCGTGTTCCACGGCGAGCACGTCCCGGTGGCCATCACGCCGGTGCCCCGCGAGCGCGCGTCGGTCGCGTGGTCGACGGCGATCGGAAGGGCGGGCGAGAGCGGCCTCGTCCGTCTCGACGACGACGGGGTGATCCGCATCGTCGCCCAGTGAGAGACCGTCCCGCGATGCCTTCGGCTCGCCTCCGTGCCGAGCACTCCCGTCGACCGAGTTCTGGTAGCCTCCCGCGATGCGCTACCTCCGCCTCGTGCACGGCGGCATCGAGTACTGGGCCCGGGAGGTCGACCCGCACACGGCGCGGCTCCTCGATGGCGCGCCCTTCGCGGGCGGTCAGGAGACGGACCGCTTCGTCCCGCTCCGCGCCGATGCGCTTCGATGCCCGGTCGTGCCGACGAAGATCGTCTGCGTCGGGCGCAACTACCGCGAGCACGCCAAGGAGCTGGGGCACGACGTGCCGAAGGAGCCTCTGCTCTTCCTCAAGCCCCCGAGCGCGCTGCTGGCGCCGGGCGGCACCATCGAGCTGCCGCCGCAGAGCGAGCGCGTCGAGCACGAGGGCGAGCTCTGCGTGGTGGTCGGCACCACGCTCCGGCGCGCGTCCCGAGCCGACGCCGCCCGCGGCGTGTTCGCCGTGACCGCCGCCAACGACGTGACCGCTCGCGACCTGCAGCGCAAGGACGTCCAGTTCACCCGCGGCAAGGGCTTCGACACCTTCTGCCCCGTCGGCGCCGTGCTCGAGTCCGAGCCGGGGCCGCTGGAACGCCTCCGCGTCGTCACGCGGGTGGGCGCGCTCGAGCGGCAGAACGGCTCGGTCGCCGACATGATCTGGCCGGTCGACGAGCTGCTCTCGTACATCAGCGCGGTGATGACCCTGCACCCGGGCGACATCGTGCTCACGGGGACTCCCGCCGGCGTCGGACCGCTGAGCTCCGGCGACGTGGTCGAGGTGTCCATCGAGCCGGGCATCGCGACCCTGACCAACCCCGTCGGCGCGGCGAGCGCGTGAGCGTTCCGGCTGTATTGCCGTGCGTTTCCTGACAGGCTGCAGCGCCCAGCGCGGATCGCCCGTCCTTTTCCCGTTGAGGGCTGGCACGGCGCTTGTGTACGAGGTCCCGACCATGCGTGCGCTCCTCCTCGCGGCCGCCGTCTCGACGCTCGCGGGGTGCTACCTCGCGCACGAGCGCGACGCCGTGGACGCCGTCCTTCCCGACGGAGCACGACCGGATCTGGGCACGCGCGACGCCGCCAGGCCCCCGGACGCCGACGCGGGCGAGGACGCCTTCGTCCCGATGGACACCGGCTTCGACGCCTGGCGGCCCGATGCCGTCGTGCTCCCCGACGAAGGCGTCGACGCCTGGGCGCCCGACGCCCCGCCGCCGCTCGATCCACCTCCCGATCCCACGACGTGCCGCGTCGTCCCGGTGATCGATCCCTTCGACCACCCGATCCTCGAGACGCGCTGGCCGGACCACAGCGTGATCACCAGCCCCGGCTCGGTGCAGGTCTGCGCGACGCCGGTGGTCATCGACCTCGATCCGCGGGACGGCGACCTGCGCCCCGTCGTGGTCTTCACTTCCTACGACGTCGTCGGCGCCGAGGGCGAGAACGGGACCCTGCGCATCTGGGATCCGGTGACGCAGATCACGATCAGCAACCCGTCGGACGGCCTGCCGAACGGCCGGCTCGAGGCGTCGACGAACCTCGCCGCCGGCGACCTCGACGGGGACGGACTGAACGAGATCGTCGGGATCGGCGTCTCCTCGAGCACCTACGCGTTCCGCGCCGACGGCTCGTCGATGTGGCAGTCGTACTACCCGACCGCCGTGGATCGCGGGCTGCGCTACGACCGCACGATCGGCGGCGCGATCTCGATCGCCGATCTGGAAGGGGACGGCCGCGTCGAGGTCATCGTCGGGCGCAACGTGCTCGACGGCGCCACCGGCGCCCTGCGCTGGGTCGGCGGATCCGACACGAGCCGCGGCGCGAACGGCATCCTCGGTCCGATCTCGTGCGTCGCCGATCTCGACGGCGACGGCGTCCAGGAGGTCATCGCCGGCCGCAGCGCGATCCGCGCCGATGGGACGACGATGTGGGTCGACGAGGACGCCGGCGACGGTCTCTGCGGCGTCGGAGAGCTCGATGCGAGCTCGAGGGGGCCCGAGGTCGTGCTGGTGTCGGTCGGCTACCTCTACGTGATCGCGGGCCCGACGGGCCGGACGCTCTGGACGCAGGCGCTGACCGCGGGCGGCGTGACCTCGGCCGGCGGCCCGCCCACGATCGCCGACTTCGACGGCGACGGACGGCCGGAGATCGGCATCGCCAACGGTGCCTCCTACTCCGTGTACGACCACGACTGCACCGGCCCGCGCGTGCCCTACGACTACTGCTCGGCCGAGGGGATCATCTGGACGCAGAGGACGGAGGACGGCTCGTCGGCGACGACGGGCTCCAGCGTGTTCGACTTCAACGGCGACGGGCGGGCGGAGGTCGTCTACAACGACCAGTTCAACTTCCGCGTGTTCGACGGACTCACGGGTTTCAACCTCGTGGTGGAGCGGAACTCCTCGCGCACGCGGACCGAGAACCCGGTCATCGCCGACGTCGACGCCGACGGGCAGGCCGAGATCGTGTTCGCGGCGAACGACGAGGCGAACTTCCTGCGCCGCCCGCGCGACCGGACGACCCCGGCAGGCGTGCTCATCTACGGCGACCGGCTCGGGCGCTGGGTCGGCGCGCGGCGGATCTGGAACCAGCACGCGTACCACATCACCAACGTGGACGAGAACGGGCACATCCCGCTGCACGAGCAGCCGAGCTGGGAGCTGCTCGACGCGTACCGGCAGAACCTGCGCCAGGGCGGCGACGTGCTCGTCTCCCCCGACCTCTGGGGGGGCCGCGGCCGCTACGAGTGCACCGGGCGCGACCGGGCGACGTTCAGCGTGGACGTGGCGAACTACGGCCTCGAGCGCGTCGGGTCGGGCGTGGTGGTGGGGTTCTACCGCGGCCTGCCGGGAGCGGGCGGGGAGCGCATCGGCGAGGCACGCACCCAGAACGTGCTGCTCCCCGAGGGGGGCACGGAGACGGTGACGTTCGACGCGATGCTCGAGCGCCCGGTCGTCGACTACTACGCGCTGCTCGACGATCCATCGGACGGCATGGGAAGCGCCATCCGCGAGTGCCGCGAGGAGAACAACGTCGTGCTCATCTGGCGTCCGTTCTGTCCGTGAGTAACGCTGCAAGCATGAGCGACGAGACCTCGAAGACCGAGCCGAAGTCCACGGGAACCGACGAGCCGAGCGGCGCGGGCCCGACCCCGAAGGACGAGCTGCACGCGGCCCTGGCGCATCTGCGCAGCGCCGCGGATCTGCTCGCGCGCCGGATCGATCCCGCGGTGCGAAAGGCGGCCGGCGACGCGGAGAAGGCCATGGAGCGCGTCGCGAGCGAGACCGAGCGCACGGCGAACGAGATCCAGGCGGCCGCCAAGCCCTTCGCGTCGAAGGTCGGGGCCGAGCTGGGCAAGCTGGCCGACGAGATCAAGAGGTCGGTCGCGCAGCTCGAGCACGGGGGCGCCGCCAAGGGCGACGCGGAGAAGAAGTCGCCGCCGGATCCGGACGATCCGGGCAGCCTTCGCTGAGAAGCGGGGCCGTCCCGCCTCTCGGTCGGCTCAGAACACGTAGTCCTTCAGCCGCGCCACGTCCGTCAGCGCCGCGAGCTTGCCGAGGCCGGCCGTCTCGACCTGACGCACACGCTCACGCGTGAGGTTCATGATCTCGCCGACCTCCTCGAGCGTGATGCCCCCGCGGTCCGCGATGTCGAGCGCGCAGGTCTCGGTCATCTCCCAGACCTCGAGGTCCGTGAAGTTCACCTTGATCGAGCCCCGCACCGGGTGGACGTCGACGTAGAGGTGGTACTTGCACGACACGAAGGGGCACGGCCGCTCCATGTCCACGCACTCCGCGCGCGTCTTCGGCTTCCAGTAGTCGGTCTCCGGATAGAGCATCTTGCCGCGCGCGAGCTCGGTCTTGCTCAGCCGCCGGATCGAGATGGTGTGGGCGCGCGCGCGATCGCGCCGCTTCCTTCGCCCATCGCCCGGCTCGCCTTCCGTCGCCGTGTCCGCCGCACCCGCCAGGGCCAGCGCCAGCGACCCCTCCGTCGCGGCCACCACCGCGTCGCCCATCCGACCCTCGCCCGCTTCCGTTCCGTCGCCCATGTTCGCCTCCCACCTTCTCCACGCGCGCCCCTCGCTTCGCCCGGCGAGACGCGCGCCGCCCATCACACCTGCGCGCGCTGCATCCGCGCCCGCATCGACATCCGCTGCTCGATCTCGTCGAGGCGCCGCGCCAGGTCCGCCCCGACCTCGCGTGCCTCCCGGAGCTTGCGCTCCGCGAGCTCGTCACCCCCGCGCGCCTCGAGCGCCCGCTCGAGCCCCGCATAGAGGCGCTCGAGCGTGCGCCCGAGCTCCTCGAGCTCACCGCGCACGAACAAGAACTCCCGCTGGATCTGATCGATCGTGTAGCCCTGCCCCATGAGCCGACGGACCGCGTCCAGGCGGCGCACGACCGTGGATGGATAGAGGCCCTGCGAGCCCCGGCTCTTGCCCTTGCGGCCCACGCGCACGCTGCGCGGCAAGAGGCCGAGCTGGACGTACTTGCGAAACGTCGCCTCGGTGAGCGCCGCGCCGAAGACCTCGAGGATCTGCTGGACGGTCACGCCACGGGGGTGCGCGCGCTCGAAGCTCGCGAGCTTGTCCTCGCTGAGCCCGGCCTCGCTTCGCTCTTCCCGCCCGTCGACCACCCGGACCTCCGCACATGCGCTCGCTCGGAGATGATCTGCTCACGCGATCACGTCTGCCGAGCGGTCGCGAATATGTTCTATTGAATGGAGCACTGTCAAAGAAAATGCGCAGACGACCTCTCTTTCAGCTAAAGATAGGGCGATTCCGTCGCAGGCTGGTTCGCACGGCTCACCTGATCCCGGCGCTGGAGGCGCACCGACGCGCCGGATCCGCGATCGGTCGAGCTCGGACGGGATCGCGCTTGCGGGTCCCGTTCGCGACGGGGCAGCATCCGAGCCGTGATGCGCCTCGTGGTCCCCGCGTTCCTGCTGCTGCTGGCCTGCGGTGGCCGCGGGGAGCGCCGCTTCGGCGAGCACTGCGCCTCGGACCACGAGTGCCAGCGAGGACTCTGCGTGGCCGGCGTGCACGGTGACACCCCGGTCTGCACGGTGAGCTGCGCCGGCGCGGCCGACTGCCCCTCCGGCTGGTCCTGCCACGGCGTGACGCAGGGCAACGTGCTCGTGTGCGCGGCGGGCGCCAGCACGCCGTTCGGGATGTGAGCGATGGACCCGCGCGCGCTCGCACGCTTCCGCAAGAACGGCGGCGCGATGCTCGGCGGCGCGCTGGTCCTCGCCGTCCTGCTGCTGGCGATCGTGGGGCCCTTCGTCGCTCCCTACGACCCCGACCACCAGTTCGACGACGGGCTGCGCGACGACGGGCTTCCCGTCGGCCCCTGTGCGGCACACTGGCTCGGGACCGACGCGCTCGGCCGCGACGAGCTCTCGCGTCTGCTCTTCGGCGGCCGCATCTCGCTCGCGATCGCGCTCTCGGCGACGCTGCTCGCGGTCTTGCTCGGGCTCACGATCGGCGTGCTCTCCGGCTATCGAAGGGGCGGATTCGACGCGCTGAGCATGCAGGCGGCGGACGTCTTCCAGTCCGTGCCTTTCCTGCTCCTGGCGATCGCGCTGAACAAGGTCATCGATCGCCCGGAGCTCTACAGCCTCGCTCTGCTGCTCGGAGGGCTCTCGTGGACCTCGCTGGCGCGGGTGACGCGCACCAAGACGCTGCAGGTGCGCGAGCTCGACTTCGTACACGCGGCGCGCGCGCTCGGGATGAGCGAGGCGCGCATCGTGCTCCGCCACGTCCTCCCGAACGTGCTGGGCCCGGCGATCGTGCTGGGGACCTCCCTCGTCGCGCAGATGATCCTCGCCGAGTCGGCGATGTCGTTCCTCGGGGTCGGCGTGCAGCCCCCGACCTCGACGTGGGCGAGCATGCTGCGGGACGGTGAGGAGCTGATGTCGCTGGCGCCGCGCCTGGTGCTCTACCCGGGCCTCGTCATCGCGCTCACGTCGTTCGGATTCAACCTGCTCGGCGAAGGGCTGCGCGATGCGCTCGATCCGAAGGACTGAGCGCCAGATCGGCGTCGTCGCGCTGGCGATGATCACGCTGATCGCGCTCGCCCTCTTCTTCCTCCTGCCGCCGGTGCCGAGCGCGCCCATCTGGGCCGGCGCCGGCGAGGTCGCGCCGCATCACGGCGGCACGTTCGTCTTCTTCCACGAGTCGGACGTGCATGGCTTCGATCCGCACGTCTCCTACGACGAGCTCTCGGGCATGGGCGAGAAGCTGCTCTTCGAAGGCCTCATCGACTACGACCACGACGTGCACTTCGTCCCGCGGCTCGCGCGCGAGCTGCCGACCGTCAGCGAGGACGGGCTGACGTACACGTTCCGGCTCCGTGAGGGCGCGCACTTCCACAACGGGCGCGAGATCGTCGCCGAGGACGTGCGCTGGTCGATGGAGCACCTGCTCGCGCCGAGCACGCACTCGCCCGGATTGGCGTTCTACGCGCTCATCGACGGATTCGACGACTACCAGGCCGGCGCGAGCCACCTGCGCGGCGTCGAGGTGCTCGATCGCTACACGGTTCGCTTCCGCCTGAGCGCCGCGGACCAGACGTTCCTCAACGCCATGGCGATGATCTTCGCCTACCCGGTGCCGCACGAGATGTACGAGCAAGAGGACCCTGCGCGGCACCCCATCGGAAGCGGCGCCTTCGTCCTCGAGAGCTGGGAGCCTGGCCTTCGCGTCACGTTCCGACGCAACCCGGACTTCTTCCGTCCGGGCGAGCCCTACGTCGATCGGATGGTCTACGAGCTGAACCTGCAGCGCGGCGCGGCGTTCATGCGCTTCATCCGCGGCGACCTGGATCACATCCATCGCACGACGCCCTCGGACCGCTACTGGCTGCGGCACCAGCCCGCCTGGGCCGACTACGCGATCAACCGACCGCTGATGACGGTCTGGGGCGTCGGCATGAACTGCGAGATCGCGCCCTTCACCGACGTGCACGTCCGCCGCGCCGTCGCCTGGGCGATCGATCGGGAGCGATGGCAGCGCGCCCGTGGCGGCAACCTGCTCCTGAACGGCCAGCCACTGCCACCGGGGGTGCCGGGCTACGACGCCGGACGGCCCGACGCTCATCGGTTCGATCTCGGACGTGCCCGTGAGGAGATGGCGCTCGCGGGTCACCCCGTGCGGCAGGACGGTGATCGCTGGATCGCCGAGGGTCTCGAGGCCCCCGTCGAGATGTGGGTCGGCGAGGGAGACACGGGCCGGATGTTCGGCGAGCTCACGCAGCAGGATCTCGCGAGCATCGGCATCCCGGTCTCGATCCGGCAGGTCGCGTTCCCGATCTACCTCCAGGAAACGGGGCATCGAAGGACCGTGCCCTTGATGCTCGCCGGCTGGAGCGCCGACTTCCCCGACCCCTCGAACTTCCTCGACGTCCTGTTCAGCTCGAGCTCGATCCACGAGACGACGAGCGAGAACCGCACCTTCTACCAGAGCGCGCGCGTCGACGAGATCCTCCGGCGTGCGCGCGTCGAGCGCGACCACGCCGCGCGCATGTCGCTCTATCACGACGCGGTCGGGATGATCCTCGAGGACGCTCCCTGGGGCTTCGTCTTCACGGACACCAAGCTCGAGGCCTGGCAGCCCTACGTGCGCGGCTACGAGCCGCACCCCGTCTGGGACCAGATGTACCGCGACGTCTGGCTCGATCTGCCGCGCCGCCGAGCCGAGCGCGAGCTGCGGACCCTCTCGGCGTTCGCGGCGATGTCGCCCTTCGGAGCGCGCCGATGAGCGGCCTCTCGGGCAGGCGCTTGGTCCGCCGCATGGGACGCGGCGTCTTCGTCGTCTGGATCGCGATGTCGCTCGTGTTCCTGCTGACCAACCTCGTCGGCGATCCGGCCGTCGCGACGCTCGGACCGCGGGCGCACGCGAGCCAGATCGCGGAATTCCGCCGCGCCCACGGCCTCGACCGCCCCTTCCACGAGCAGTACCTGTCCTACTTCGGCGGGATCCTCCGCGGCGACCTCGGGCACTCGTTCCGCGACGGCCAGCCGGTGCTCGACGTGGTGCTCACGCGCCTGCCGCGCACGGTGCTGCTCGGCGCCCTGGCGATGACGTTCGAGCTGGTCTTCGGCCTGAGCATCGGCCTGCTCGCGGCTCTCAGGCGCAACACCCTGATCGACACCTCCGCCATGAGCCTGGCGTACCTGGGGATCAGCACTCCCAGCTTCCTCATCGGCCTCGTCGTGATGGAGGTGTTCGCGTTCCGGCTGGGCTGGCTCCCCGTCGGCGGCTACGGCGTGACCACCGCCGAGCACGTCGAGCACGCGCTGCTCCCCGCGCTCACCCTCGCCGTGGTCGGCGCCGCGACGTACGCCCGCATCTTGCGCAGCGAGATGATCGAGACGCTACGCGCCGACTACGTCCGCACCGCCCGGAGCAAGGGACTCTCGCGCGCGCGGGTCGTGGTCGTACACGCGCTCCGCAACGCCGTGCTCCCGATCCTCACGCTGCTCGGGATGAGCATGCCGCTGCTCGTCACCGGCGCGATCGTGACGGAGACCGTCTTCGGCTGGCCGGGGATCGGACGCCTCGCCATCGAGGCCATCTACTCGCTCGACGTGCCGATGCTGCTCGGCATCGTGCTGATGTCGGCGCTCACCGTGCAGGCGGGTAACCTCCTCGCGGACGTGGCGGTCTCGCGGATCGACGGCCGCGTGAAGAGCGAGGACGATCTCCCGATCCGCTGACGTGTCCGTCCGGCGATGGGGCGGAGCGGTCAGCGCCGGGTGCGTGGGCGGAGCGGGAAGATGCGCCGATCCGTGTCGTGCCGGGGGGCCAGCACCTCCAGGACATCCAGCTTGATGTGCTTTCGCATGCCGCTCGGCAGCCGGATGATCAGCGCGCCCTCGGCGTCCTCGCCGTCGACGCGGCAGAGCCCGAACTGGCGGTGCTCGACCCAGTCGCCTTTCTTCGGCTCGAGCACGTGGTCGTCGTCGAACGCCACGCTCGCGAGAGGCCTGCTCCGCTCCACGCCCGCCGAGACGGCGGCGACCTCGGCCCACGCGGACGCCGGGGCCGCCGCGGGCGCCTGGACGGGGTCGGCGGCCGGTTCGGGATCGGTCGCTCTTGCGGGCGCGCCGGCTGGCGTCGGGGATCGCGCGGCCCCCGCGCCCCCGCGGGCGATCACGCCCGGGGTGCGCTCGCCTTTCCAGAGCGAGAGCCCGGTGGGCGGATCCTCGTCGCGCTCCAGGCGAACGTCCTCGAGCACGTCGAGCACGAGCTCCAGGGCCAGCGCCGAGGCAGCGACCAGCTGGCCGCCGACGACCTCTAGGCCCGCGTCGGACTCGCGCGAGAGCGCTCCGCGCAAGGTCACGCTCGGCTCCCCGAGGCGCATCGACACGCTGCCCTCGAGCGCGAGCGCGAGCAGCGGCCCCTGCAACCGCCGCGGCCGCGTCTCGGACTCGCGCTCCGGATCCCAGTGCACGAGCTCCACCCACTCCAGGTGGCCCGTCGCGCGGATCCAGCCGGCGCGGACGCGCTCGCTCTCACAGAGCCTCTTGATGCTGCCGAGCACCTCCTCGGCGCGATCGATCCGCACCACGAAACGCCGCGCGTGGCGGCTCTCGACGACGAACATGTCGCCCAGCTAGCACGCGCGCGCCCACGGGGTTAGACCCGCCGCACCATGAGCAAGAAGGTACGGATCGAGGATCTCGGCGGACACGTCGGCGAGAAGGTCACCGTCGAGGGCTGGCTCTACAACAAGCGCTCGAGCGGCAAGCTGCACTTCCTCGAAGTCCGCGACGGAAGCGGCATCTGTCAGTGCGTCGTGTTCAAGGGCGACGTCTCGCCCGAGCTCTTCGCCGCGGCCGACAAGCTCACCCAGGAGACCTCCCTCCGGGCGACCGGCGTCGTGCGCGAGCACGCGAAGATCAAGGGCACCTTCGAGCTCGGCGTCAGCGAGCTCGACACCATCGCACTGCCCGCCCGCGAGTATCCGATCTCCCCCAAGGAGCACGGCACCGACTTCCTGATGGACAACCGGCACCTCTGGCTGCGGAGCAAGCGCCAGCACGCGATCCTGCGCGTCCGGGCAGAGATCATCGCGGCCATCCGCGACTACTTCGACTCCCACGACTTCACGCTGGTCGACGCCCCGATCTTCACCCCCAACGCGTGTGAGGGAACGTCCACGCTCTTCTCGACCGAGTACCACGGCGAGCCGGCGTACCTCACCCAGAGCGGTCAGCTCTACATGGAGGCGGCCGCGGCCGCGCTCGGCAAGGTGTACTGCTTCGGGCCCACGTTCCGCGCGGAGAAGAGCAAGACGCGGCGCCACCTCGCCGAGTTCTGGATGGTCGAGCCCGAGGTCGCGTTCATGGATCTCGACGGCGACATGGCGCTGGCCGAGGACTTTCTCTCGTCGGTGGTCGCGCGCGTGCTCGACAAGCGCCGCCGCGAGCTCGACTCGCTCGAGCGGGACCTCAAGCCGCTCGAGAGCGTGAGGGCGCCCTTCCCGCGCATCACGTACCGCGAGGCGATCGAGACGCTGCAGAAGGCCGGGCACCCGGCGAAGTTCGGCGACGACTTCGGCGGTGACGAGGAGACGGTGATCTCGCAGGGCTTCGATCGCCCGGTCATGGTCCACCGCTACCCGATCGAGATGAAGGCGTTCTACTTCAAGCGCGATCCGAGCGACACGACGCTCGCGCTCAACATGGACGTGCTCGCGCCCGAAGGGTACGGCGAGATCATCGGCGGCGGCCAGCGCGAGGACGACCTCGCGACGCTCGAGGCCGCGATCGAGACGCACAAGCTCCCCCGCGAGGCGTTCGAGTGGTACCTCGACGTGCGGCGCTACGGCTCGTTCCCGCACGCAGGGTTCGGCCTCGGCGTCGAGCGCACCGTCGCCTGGCTCTGCGGGCTGCCTCACGTCCGCGAGACGATTCCGTTCCCGCGAATGCTCAACCGCCTGCATCCATGAAATGCGAGCAGCCACGCGCGACGCGGCGCATCATCTTGGTACACCGTTGCGCTCGGAGGCCCTCATGAAGATCCGCCTGAACCGCGAGTGGTCGCTCCTCCTCGAGCGCTACAAGGGAGATCACCGAGACCGGCGGAACCAGGCGACGCACATGATCGGCATCCCGCTCATCGTCGCGTCGCTGCCGATGATCGCGAGCATCGTCGCCCTCCCGCTCGGCGCGTCCCTCTTCACCGTGGGCTGGGGCTTCCAGTTCCTCGGGCACTGGTTCGAAGGGAACGACCCGGCGTTCTTCTCCGACCGGCGGAGCTTGCTCGTGGGCGCGCTCTGGTGCGCCGAGAAGTACGGTCTCGCTCAGCTGGAGACCGAGGGCACCGTGCGGCGGCGCGCGTCGACCGACGCGGCGACCGTCCAGGCGTGATCGCCCGCAGGCGCCTCGCCTCTCGAACTCGAAGTCTGTCCCAAAACCGACGCCAGCCACGGGGGTGAGACGCATCCGGCTCCGCCGCGTCGAGGGGCGCGCCCAGCGCGTCTGAAAGCTCAGCTTCGGCCCGCCTTCGCCTCCCGCTCGTCCTCCTCGCGATCCTGATCCGCGAGGCGCTTCTCCTTCATCTCGACGGCGTCGACGAAGAGCTTGGCGTACTCCCCGCCGCTCCAGATGGCGAAGAACACCGAGATGTAGAGGGTGGACAGACCCACGACGTTGAAGTCCACGGACAACGCGACGACGCCGAAGTCGAGCACGTAGGGGTAGTGGAGCATCAGGAGGAGCACGGCGATCATCTGGAGCGCCGCCTTCTCCTTGCCACCCTGGCTGGCGGCCATCTCCACGCCCTCGCTCATCGCGATCACCCGTAGGCTCGTCACCGAGAGCTCCCGCGCGACGATGATGATCACGGCCCAGGCGGGCACGCGCTCCATCGCGACCATCACCACCAGCGACGAGATGACGAGGAGCTTGTCCGCCAGTGGATCGAGGAACTTCCCGAGCACGCTGATGAGGCCCATCCGCCGCGCGAGCCATCCGTCGAGGAAGTCCGTGATGGCGCTGATCGTGTAGACGCCGCCTGCCCAGAAGCAGGCGCGGCGGGAGCCGTCCGCGATCAGCCAGAGCGCCAATGGGATGAGCACGATGCGCAGCATCGTGAGCAAGTTCGGTAGGTTGACCGCGTCCTGCCGGATCGTACGCCGGCGCTCGCGCCGCGCGGCGATGCTCGGTCGCTCGTTCGCGGGGTGGGTCTCGTCGGTCACTGCGTCGTCTCTTCAGAGCACGAGAAGCGCGCCTTCGCCACGAAAAGCGAGCATGCCCGAGGCGAGCGTCCCCTCGGGCAGGAGGCGGCCCGTCCAGCCCACCAGGGCACGCGCGTCTACCTCGGCGGCCTGCCCGACGGGGACCTCGAGCGTCGAAGGCTCGGCGCGCAGGCGCAGGACGACCCCGCCGGCGCCGCGCAGCGACACCACGTCGAGGTCCGGAAACGCACGCGCCGTCTCGAACGCCAGCGTGCCCTCGAACGCCTCGAGGTGCGCCTCGACCACGAACAGCACCTCGGCCTGCCGCGTCATCGCGACGAAGCGCAGCCCCTCGGGCGCCGCGACGAGCACGTCGGCGCCGTCGCGCGTGCGGACGAACGGGGACGCCGTCCCGTCGCGGCGGGTCACCGGGTCGGTCGTGACGCCCGCCCGACGGGCACGCACGCGCTCCGCCCG
>JBGAQA010000091.1:0-26304 GCA_044220955.1 Sandaracinaceae bacterium | reverse complement strand
TCGGGGTCGGCCGCGGCCAGGCCCAGTACCTCGCGTCGCTCTTCCACTCCGACACGCCGAACGACATCGCCCCGGGCGGCTACAACGACCCGGATCCGCCGCCCGGGCTCCCGTCCAGCCCGCTCCCGCCCGCTCCGGCGCGGACCGGCTTTCGCTGGGAGGGCTGAGGGGCCGAGCTCCGGCCGCTCGCCGGCCGGAGCCCCGGCCAACAGCGCAACGAAGGCGGCCACCATCGATCCGCTCGACGTTTCCCCTCCATGACGGGGGTTTCGTCGATCGGACCGAAGACTAGGCGCTCGCCAGCAGCGCCCCGAGCTCGCGCAGGAAACGCTCGTTCTCCGCGGGCCGCCCGACGGTGACCCGCAGCGCGCCCTCGCGGCCGAGCACCTCGATCCCCTTTGGGCCGAGGAGCTCTGCGCGTGACGAACGCCGCGCCGCACGCCGTTCCCGGGGTGGTGGTGTGGCTCACGGGTCTGCCGTCGAGCGGCAAGAGCACCCTCGCGTTCGACGTCGTCTTCGCCGAGGGCCAGCGGCGCTACCTCGAGACGCTGTCTCCCTACGCGCGCCAGTACCTGCCACAGCTGCCCCGCCCGCACGTGGATCGCGTCGCGGGCGTTCCCCCCACGGTCGCGCTCGAGCAGCGCCTCGCGCGGGGCGGGGCGAGCTCGACCGTCGCGACCGTCACCGAGGTCTCGCACTACCTCCGCGTGCTCTGGGCGCGTGCGGGCCTCCTGCACTGCCCCGCGTGCCGCGTGCCCATCGCCGCGCGCTCCCCGTCGCTGCTCGCGGACGACGCGCTGCGCCGCTTCGGCGCGAAGACCGAGATCGCCGTGCTCGCGCCGGTCGTGCGCGGGCGCAAGGGGCACCACCGCGAGCTGCTCGACAAGCTCTACGCCGACGGCTTCCGCGAGGCCCGCATCGACGGGGTGCTGCGCCCCCTCGCGCCCGGGACCTCGCTCCAGCGCTTCGTGGAGCACCAGGTGGACGTGGTCGTCGGACGCATCCGGGGCAACCCCGCGGCGCTCGAGGACGGAGTTCGCCGCGCGTCGGCCCTCGGCGACGGCTCGCTCCGGCTCGTGGCCAGGGGCGAGGACCAGCTGGTCTCCACCACGCGCGCCTGCCCGAGCTGCGGGGACGGCTTCCCGGAGCTCGACCCGCGCTTCTTCTCCTTCAACACGAAGCAGGGCCAGTGCGCGGATTGCGAGGGCCGCGGCGCGCTCACGGAGGTGATCGGGCGCGGCAAGACGCTGCGGGAGATCCTCTCGCCGTGCGAGGCGTGCGCCGGCACGCGCCTCTCGCCCCTCGCGCGCGCCGTCACGCTCGATGGGCGCCCGATCACCGAGGTCCTCGGGCGCAGCGTGTCGGACGCGCGCGCGCTGCTCTCGACGCTGACGCTGCGCGGGCGCGAGGCGGAGATCGGCGAGGCGCCGCTCGGCGAGTGCCGGCGCCGTCTCACCTTCCTCGAGGAGGTGGGCCTGGGCTACCTCGGCCTCGACCGCGCCGCCGACACGCTCAGCGGCGGCGAGATGCAGCGCGTGCGCCTCGCCGCGCAGCTCGGGAGCGGCCTCACGGGCCTGCTCTACGTCCTGGACGAGCCGACGATCGGCCTGCACCCGCGCGACACGGGCAAGCTCGTCGGGGCGCTGCGCGGGCTCGTCGAACGCGGCAACAGCATCCTGGTCGTCGAGCACGACGCCGACGTGATCCGGAGCGCCGACCACGTCATCGACGTCGGGCCTGGCGGCGGAAAGAGAGGCGGGGTCATCGTCGCCGAGGGCTCGCCGAGCGAGGTGACGACGCGCCCCGGATCGGTCACGGGCCGGTCGCTCGCACGGCCGCCGGACCTCCCGCCGGTCCGCCGCTCTTGCGCGGAGGGTCCCCGGCTGTTGGTCCGGGGCGCGCGCGGCCACAACCTCGACGGGCTCGACGCGTCGTTTCCGCTCGGCCGGCTGGTGGCGGTCACCGGCGTCTCGGGCTCGGGCAAGAGCACGCTCGTGCGCCGGATGTTGCTCCCCGCGGTCCGCCATGCCCTGGGCCTGGTGCAGGAGCAGCCCGGGCTCCCGGTCGACGGGCTCGAGGGCGCCCCGGCCCTGAAGCGCGCGGTGATGGTCGACCAGTCGCCCATCGGCCGCACGCCGCGCTCGGTGCCCGCCACCTACGTGGGCGTCTGGGACGAGCTGCGCCGGCTCTTCGCGAAGACGCCGGAGGCTCGCGCGCGCGGCTACGAGGCCTCGCGGTTCTCGTTCAACGTCGCGCACGCCGGCCGCTGCCCCACGTGCCAGGGGAACGGCATCCTGACCGTGGAGATGGCGTTCCTACCCGACGTGCACCTGCCCTGCGAGACGTGCGACGGCATGCGCTTCACCCGCGAGACGCTCGCCCCCACGATCCACGGCGCGTCGGCGGGCGCGCTCTTGCGCATGGAGATCGAGCAAGCCGCCGGGGTGCTGGCGGCGATCCCGAAGGTGGCGCGTCCGCTCGAGCTCTTGACCGAGCTCGGGCTCGGGTACCTCGAGCTGGGCCAGCCCTCGAGCACGCTCAGCGGCGGCGAGGCGCAGCGCCTCAAGCTCGTCGCCGAGCTCGGCGCGAGCGCGAGCGGGCCGACGCTCTACGTGCTGGACGAGCCCACCACCGGGCTGCACCGCGACGACGTCACGCGCCTGATCAAGGTGCTGAACCGCTTCGTCGAGCGCGGAGACACGGTCGTCGTGGTCGAGCACCAGCTGGACGTGATCCTCGCCTGCGACTGGGTGATCGATCTCGGCCCCGAGGGCGGTGCGGCCGGCGGGCGCATCGTCGCGGAGGGGCCGCCCGAGCGGATCGCGCGCGCCGGGACGCACACCGGACGCGCGCTCGCGGCCGAGCTCGCGCGCGGCGCGCGCGTCCCCCGCGCGCCGCGCGTCGAGCCTGCGTGAGCCGCGAGGTACTGGGAACGCCGCGCCGACGACAGCCCATCACCGTCACCAGCGGACGCTCGATGCAGCGCGGAGGTGTCTCACTGGTGAAGGTCTCCGCGAAGTTGGAAAGTGTCTTGTGGGCCCCCGAATGCCCCATCGAGAGTCAGCTGCGGACCGTCGCCAATGCGGGAAACGGAGAACTGCGTCATCGTTCTTCCGCCGTACGAGTCCATGCTTCGGCCCCAGATCTGCGTACACTGGGTCGCGGCCGTCACCAACGCCTGAGCAACGTTGTTGTCGAGCTCTCGAATGGTCGCGCTCCCGTCGCAGCTCAACTCCCCGTGGGAAGCCTCGATGTGCACCGTCACCTGATCGCCCTCGCCGGGTGCGACCGTCACCATGCAGTCGACGTCGCTCGGCGGGGTCGGATCGCCGATGCGATCGACACGACGGGTGCAGGTGCCCGTCCAGGTGCCATTGAGTGCGGCTCGCCGGGAGCAACCGACGGCACCGGTGAGCAGCAGCGACGCTGCGGCGACGGAGACGACCCAACGCGCGATCTGCTTCATGGATCCAACCTACCCTTCAGAGAAGAGCCCTCCGACGCGAGCCAGGATGGATCGCGCGGTGCGCTCCATTTGAGGGGCGCGGTTTTCGATCGGGTCGCCGCCCTTCGACAAGGGTGAATTCTCACCGAGGTCGATCTCCCGACGTTTCCCGAGCGACCGACCAGCGGGCAGGAGACGGCCGCTGCAGCGATCGCACCTCATCCACCGTGGCGCCCACGCGGCGACGCGGCCCGCTCCGCGCTCGCGATGCTCGCAGTGGCGCGTCGCTCGTCGCGGAGGGCTCGCCCGCGCGGATCGCGCGCGCCGGGACGTACACCGGACGGGCGCTCGCGGCCGAGCTCGCGCGCGTGAAGCCGTCGGCCTCGGGGCTACTGCGGATAGCAGATGCCGTCGGCGCAGAAGAACCCGGCGTGGCAGGGCGAGTCGCCGGCCCGGCCGCAGTGCTGGAGCACCCCATGCTGCAGAACTCGCGCCGATGTCCGTTGCTCGGGTTGATGATCCCGATGCAGGAGGTCGTCCCGGGGCAGTCGTCGTTGCCGCGGCAGGCCTCGTACAGGCCGACGTCTGCCGCAACGAGCCCGGAAGACACCGTCACGGCCACGACGATCAGCACCCTTGCCCAACGCCCCATGACCCCACCTCCGGTCTCGAGAGCAGACACGTCGCTCAGAGCACCCGCTCGGCGAGGGCGCCGAGCAAGCGGCGCGGGACGAAGCGCGTGAAGAACATCGCCAGGGTGTTGGACCACCCGCTGACGATGTTGCGGCGGCCGCGGAAGAGCGCGGCGAGGCCGATGTGCGCACAGCGCTCGGCGCTCATGAACGCCATCTTCTTCCACCACGGGAGCTCGATGCCGGCGACCGCCGAGAACTCGGTGCTCGTCGCGCCCGGGCAGAGGCAGCACACCCGGACGCCGCTCCCCGCCACCTCGGCGGCGAAGCCCTCGGTGAAGTTGCGCACGTAGCTCTTGCCGGCGCCGTAGGTGGCCATCGACGGAGTCGGCAGGTACGCGCCGACCGAGGCCACGTTGAGGATCGCGCCGCGCTTGCGCCCGAGCATCTTCTGCCCGAAGCGCTTGCTGAGCTCGGTGAGCGAGACGAGGTTGAGCTGCATCTCCTCGAGCGTCTTGTCCCAGGTCTGCTCGAGGAAGGGCTGCCGCGTGCCGAAGCCAGCGTTGTTGATCAGCACGTCGACGGCCTTGCCCTGCCCCTCGGTCGCGTCGAAGAGCGCCTGGGCCGCCTCGGGCTTGCCGAGATCGGCGGCGACGACGTCGACCTCGATCGCGTGCTCGGCGCGCAGCTCCTCGGCGAGCGACTCGAGCCGGTCCTTGCGGCGCGCGGTGATCACGAGGTGCGCGCCCGCCGCCGCGAGCTCCTTCGCGAACGCGACGCCGAGCCCGGAGGAAGCGCCTGTCACGAGGGCGCGCTGACCACGGAGGGAGGGGATCGCCATGGGCGCGACCATAGGCTCGCCGCGGGCCGTTCGCGACTCGCTTCTCCGGGGGTGATGGCGGGCGTGAGTCGGGCAGGCCGCGGCGTCTGCGACGCGCTACTGGCCACGAAACCGCTCCGCGGTTTCGCGCAGGCGAGGGGCAAGCCCCTCGCGCACCTCCGATGGCCGTGCAGATCGGCGGCGTTCCCCGAGTCTGACTGCGCTGGCGGGTGCGCGAGGGCGGAGCCCTCGCCTCTTCACGAATGCGCGGAGCGCGTTCGTGTGTGGACGCGTCGAAGACGCCTTGGACAAACAAAGGCCACCGAGCGGATCAACGGTAGGGTCAAGGCTCGCCGAACGCTGCGCCCGCCCCGTGCGGATCACGGATGATCCCCCCGTGGCCCGTCCGCGTGGGCGGCGGCCGCGGATCATCCTCGTGCGCGGTCTCGGTCCCCGTGCGCGGCGGGTGCCGGACGGCGAGCGTCGTCGGCGGCGCGCTCGTCGGCGGCGGCGGGATCACGGCGACGACCGTCGTCGGCGGCGCGGCGAGCGTCGGCGGCGGCGCGCTCGTCGGCGGTGGCGTGATCGCGACCGACGTGGGCGGCGCGCTCGTCGGCGGCGCGCCCGGCACCGTGCCCCGCCCCGCGACGAACGCGGCCGCGATGACCAGCGCGGTCACCACCGCGGCGATCGCCGTCGGCATCACCCAGCCGGGGCGCGGCGCCGGCGGCGGCTTGCTCGCCCCCGCGCCGGGGACCTGCAGCGCCGACTGCCGCACGCCCGGGGCCGCGCCGAGCGTGACGGCGACGGGCGAGGACGCGGCCTCCTTCATCGTGTGGATCGACGCGACGTAGGTCGAGTCGGCGTAGGGCACGAGCGCCGCGAGCAGGTCCCTCGCGGACGCGTAGCGCAGGCCCGGGTTCACGTGCATGGCCCGCTCGACCACGTCCGCGAGGCCCGGCGCGAGGTCGGGCGCGACCTCGGCGAGCGGTACGTGGTCGCCCGAGTGGATCTTGATCACCAGCGCGGGCAAGGACACGGCGTCGTAGGGCCGCTTGCGCGCGAGGCCCTCGTAGAGGATCACGCCGACCGAGTAGAGGTCGGACCGCTCGTCCACCGTGCGCGCGCCCGACGCCTGCTCGGGCGACATGTAGAACGGCGTGCCCATCATCGCGCCGTCGCTCGTGAGCGTCCCGGCGTAGTCGACGGTTCCCTGCGTGAACTTGGAGATTCCGAAGTCGAGCAGGCGCACGCGCTCGTTCTGCCGGTCGTCGCGCGCGATGAACACGTTGTCGGGCTTCACGTCGCGGTGGACGATGCCGGCCTCGTGCGCCACGAGCAGGCCCTCGAGCATCTGGCAGACGATGCCGACGAGGCGCCCGGACGGAATCGGCCCGGGCGTCTCCAGCAGGCCCGAGAGCGGCTCGCCGCGCAGCAGCTCCATGAGCACGTAGGGCGAGCCGTCCTCGAGCTGTCCGGCGTCGTAGGTCTCCACGACGTGGACCGTCTTCAGCGTCCCCGCGACGCCGGCCTCCCGGATGAAGCGCGCGACCGTCTCGGTCGACGTCGCGTAGCGGGCGTGCATGATCTTGAGCGCCCGCCGGTGGCGCGTGATCAGGTGCTCGACCTCGTACACCTGGCCCATGCCGCCCTGCCCGAGCAGGCGCAGGACCTTCAGCTTCCCGAGCAGGACCGTGCCGGTGCGATCCTCGTTGTTCAGGGGCGCGTTCATCGGCTGCTCGAATGGTACACCGAAGCGCCCCCCGACCCTGGATCAGTGGCCCCCGACCCAGTCGGCCAGCCGCAGCAGATCGGCGAACACTCCGCCCGCCGTCACGTCGGGGCCCGCGCCGGGCCCCTGCACGACGAGGGGGCGCGCGGCGTAGCGGGCCGTGGTGAAGGCGAAGATGTTGTCCGTGGCGCCCAGGCGCGCGAAGGGGTGCGTCTCCGGGTAGGCCTCGAGCGAGACGCGCGCGATCCCCTCGCGCTCGACGACCCCCACGTAGCGCAGGACCGCGCCCTTCGCGCGGGCCGTCGCGAGGCGCGCGGCCATGTCGCCGTCGCCGCTCGCGAGCTTGTCGAGGAACGCCTCCGCGCTCGGCGCCCCGGCCGCGCTCGCCGGCACGAGCGACTCCACGCGCACGTCGCCGAGCTCGATGTCGCGCCCCATCTCGCGGGCGAGGATGACGAGCTTGCGTGCGACGTCGGCCCCGGAGAGATCGTCGCGGGGGTCGGGCTCGGTGTAGCCGAGCCGCTTGGCCTCGCGCACCACCTCCGAGAAGGGGCGCGCGCCGTCGTAGACGTTGAACACGTACGAGAGCGTGCCGCTCAGCACGCCCTCGACGCGATCGATGCGGTCGCCCGTGCGCGAGAGGTCGCGTAGGGTCGCGATGATCGGCAGGCCCGCGCCGACCGTCGCCTCGTAGAGGAAGTGGCGCCCGCGGCTCTCCTGGCCTCGCAGCGCCCGGTAGCGCGCGAAGGGGCCCGAGCCGGCGCGCTTGTTCGGCGTCACCACGTGCACGCCTGCCTCGAGCCACGCCTCGTACTTTCCCGCGACCGCGTCGCTGGCCGAGCAGTCCAGGATCACGCCGTGCGGAAGGTGCGGGGCGCGGACGTGGGCGGCGAGCGCCGCGAGATCGAGCGGCACCCCGTCCTTCTCGAGCCGCGCGACCGCGTCGTCGGCGGGGATCGCCGCGTCCGAGAGCAGCATCCGCTTGGAGCTCGCGACCGCCCGCAGGCGCAGATCCACGCCGTGCTTCTCGCGCAGGACGGGCGCGCGCTCGGCGAGCTGCGCCAGCAGCGCGCGCCCGACGCCGCCCGGGCCGACGAGGCCGAGCGAGAGCACCTTCTCGCTCAGCACGAACCCGGCGTGCACCGCGCGGAGCGCGCGCGTCGAGTCCGCGCCGTCCACGACGACCGAGATGTTCCGCTCGCTCGAGCCCTGCGCGATGGCGCGGACGTTCACGCCCGCGCGCGCGAGCGCCCCGAAGAAGGTCGCGGCGACTCCCGGGAGCTTGGCCATCCCGTCCCCGACCGCGGCGAGCACGCTGTGGCCGCCGCTGAGATCGACGCTCGCGATCTCGCGCGTGGCGAGCTCCGCCGCGAACGCCTTCTCGACGGCGGCCCGCGCCAGCTCGCCCTGCCCCTCCGACACCGCGAGGCAGATCGAGTGCTCCGAGCTCGCCTGCGAGATGAGCACCACCGAGACGCCGTGCGCGCGCAGCGCGCTGAAGAGGCGCTCGGCCACGCCCGGCACGCCCATCATCCCGCTGCCCTCGACGTTGAGCAGCGCGATGCGATCGACCGTCGAGAACCCCGCGACGGGGCGGCGCGGCGTCCCCTCGAGCGCGGCGCGCGAGGCGATCTTGGAGCCGGGCTTGTCGGGCGCGAACGTGTTGCGGATCCAGATCGGGATCCCGCTCCGGACGGCGGGCTCCATCGTCCGCGGGTGCAGCACCTTCGCGCCGAAGTACGCGAGCTCGCACGCCTCGTCGTAGCTCATCGCGTCGAGCACGACGGCCTCGGGCACGCGCCGCGGATCGGCCGAGAGCACGCCGTCCACGTCCGTCCAGATCACGATCTCGGACGCGTCGAGGAGCGCTCCGAAGATGGACCCCGAGAAGTCGCTGCCGTTGCGCTTGAGCGTCGTGGGAACGCCCTCCGGCGTCGACGCCACGAACCCCGTGATGACCAGCGTGCGCGTCGCGTGCTGCGCGAGCCACGCGTCGAGCTTCTCGCTCGAGGCCACCCAGTCGATGCGCGGGCCGAGCTCGCTCGGGCGGACGGTCAGCACGTCGCGCGCGTCGAGCCAGGCCGCCTCGACCCCCTCGGCGCGCAGGTGCGCGCAGAGCATCTGGGCCGACCAGATCTCGCCGTAGCCCGAGACGAGCTCCTCGGTCAGCTCGGAGGCGCTCCGGCCGAGGTGGACGGCCCGCAGCACGTCGCCGAGGTCGCGCGCGTCGCCCCGGACGATTCCGGTCATCCGCTCGGCCTCCGCGGCGGGCAGGAGCGTGCTGGCGGTCTCCGCGTGCCGCGCGACCAGCGCCTCGAGCGCGGCCTCGTAGCTCTCCCGACGCCGTGCCCGCTCGACCAGCTCGAGCAGCGCGTCGGTGACCTTCGACATGGCCGACACGACGACGCCCTGCGGCGCCCTGGTGTAGCCCCGGACGATCCGCGCGACGCCCCGGTAGCGCTCCGGCCCCGCGACGCTCGTGCCCCCGAACTTGTGTACGACCCAGCGGTTCTCGCTCACGACGCGCTCGTATATCCGAAAGACGAAGGGCGCGCAGGCCTCCTCGACGGGCAGCGTGGACCCGTCGAGCCCGCCGCGCCCGGTGGGCTTGCGCTTCCGGCACCGTCGCGCGCGGCACGGGCGGCGCGCTGAGCTCACTGCTCGGACGTGCGCCCCGCCCGCGGACCGCCCGACCCCGACGCCTCGCGGGCTTTCGACGCCCCGCTTGGGCGTCGGCATCTCCACACCTCGACCCGAGCGCGCCGATGCGCGCTTCTCCTCCCGTGTCGTGCTGCACGCTCAGCGCGCCCTCGGACTCCGAGCCCGAGCCCAAAGCTCTCGACGCGAGCTGATCCCGAGCTTTCGGTAGAGACTCGCCACCTGCTTGCCGACGGTGCGAACGGAGGTCTTGCGCACGGATGCGACCTCGGCGTCGCTACACCCTTCGAGCAGGAGGCGCCCGACGTCTCGCTCGGCCGGAGTGAGGTTCGGCGCATCCGGGAGGCTTGCCTGGGCGTCGGGCCAAGAAAGCACGATCAGCTCTTCGCCGCCGACGCGCATTCGCGAAGCCTTCAGACCGGCGGGAGGAGGCGGCGCGTCGTCTCGGTCTCGCATCAAGCGCTCGTCTCGTCACGCAGGCGACGCGCGCGCGTCACGAGCTCCGAGGTGCTGCCCGCACCGAGCGCGCGGGCGATCGTCCTGACGTGCTTGCTGACGGTCGAGGGAGTGAGCCCGAGCTCGTACGCGATGAGCTTGTTCGAACAGCCCGACGCGAGCAGCGCCATCACCTGCTGCTCGCGCTTGGACATCGCGCTCGGTCTCACGGGCGCCGGCGGTGTCGGTGCGTTGGACTTGGCGACGACGAAGCGGCGGCCGTCGCTGTCGAACACGTCCACGACCGAGAATTCGCCCGCGTAGAGGGCGCGCCAGGTGCCCACGACGTCCTCGGGATCCGTGGCCCGCTTGTTCCGAGCCGAGGTCACGTCGCGCGCGGCGGCGCGCAGCGCCTCTCGCGTCACGCGTGCCTGAGTGGACGGCTCTGCGTGCAGCACGGCGCCGTGGGGCGCGAGCACCGCGTCGGCCTGGTCCAAGAGGCGCGACCGTCCGAGCCGCGCGCGCAGGCGAGCCGCCGCGGCGATGTGCCCGACGACCCTCGCGAGGATCCAGCGCGCACGCGCGTCGGGCGGCGCGGAGGCCACCTGCTCGCGGTTGGCGCAGAGCGCCACGCCGATCCCGCTGGCGTCGACCGCGACGACGTTCAGCGAGTCCGGGTACTGCATGCCGGTGCTGACCGCGCCCACGGACTCGAAGGAGCCGCGCCCGCGCTGCGTGAGCATCTCCTCGAACGTGGGGATCTGCTTGGCCGTGGCTGCCCAGAGATCCGTGGTGTGCGAGATGGGCCCGAACTCCGCCATCGTGCGGAGCGCGCTCGGCGGCAGGCGCAGCATGAAGCCCTCCCACCAGACCTCGCGCCAGCGCGACGCCCACTCGTCCGATCCGCCGGCGAGCGCCGGGTCACCGACGAGGCCCGTCGCGAGGTCGAAGCGGAAGCCGTGCACTCCCATCCCCGAGTCGACGAGCGGCAACGAGGCGCCCGTGATGCCACGCACCCAGGCCTCGTCGGTCGACTCGACGTCGTAGGCGCGGTCCACCACGTCGAGCACGGCCGCGACGGCCGACACCTCGGCCTCGGTACCCCGTCGGGCTGCCCGGACCTTGCGCATTCGCCGTGGTAGCCGCGCTGTCGCCGGCGTGTCAACCGTCGCGTGCGTGTTGCTCGCGGGTTCGCCAACCAAGCTCCGCCCCGTCTCGGGGCGCCTGCCGACGGCTCGAGTGCGCACGCGTCGTAGGTAGTTGCGCGCGGTCGAATTGCGCATGGAAACACCTCGAGCCGCCGCCTACGGTTCACCCCGTCAAGGGCTGGGCGACGGGTGGATGGCCAGCCGCGCGCTCGGCGGCTCACGTGAAGAGAGCGCGGCGCGTCGGGGCGTGCCGCCGCAGTCGCCGTGAGACGGCGCCCGACTCGCCCCCGATCTGGAGTGTGTCCGATGTCGTCGAAGAGTGTTCGTAGCCTGATGGTCCTTGCTGCCCTTTCCACGCTCGGGCTGAGCGCCTGCAACAACCCCAGCTCCATGCCGAGCGGCGATGCGAGTACGTGCCCCTCGGTCGGCGGCACGTGGACAGCGACGCCGGGCATGACCGGGATGATGGCGTGCGCGATGGTGACGACCGTGATGGTGGAGCAGACCGGCTGCTCCGTGCGCCTCGGCCTCGACGCGGGCTCGACCACGGGCACCTTCTTCTCCGACGGCGGCCCGCTCGCGGCATCTGGTGCCTGGAGCGCACCGCTCACCGTGCCAGGTCTCGGGAGCGAGGCAGGCACGATCGGCCGTGCGGTAGGCAACCTGACGACCGGGACGCTCGAGTACCGTACGGGGTCGCCCGAGGCCACGGTGTGCACCTGGACGCTCACCCACTAGGGGGGGCCTGCCCTTTCGCCGATGCTCCACATCAGGTGAAAGGACGGGATCTACCAGTGGGACAAACCGGCGTTGATGGGGACTATGCCCTCAGTCGCGAGGGTAGAGGCGTCCCAACAACGCAACGACTTCGGGCTCGCGCTCTGGAGGTGTCGGCGCGAGAATTCCATGCGCCTGCAGGACCGAGAGGAGCAGGAGCGGAGGACGGAGGTTCTCGCCGACGATCGCCGCGTGTCCTGCGGCGACCTCGACCACGGAGACGCGCGCGTCGGCTCGAACCACGTCGCTGTACTGCTCGTGGAGCCCGAAGACGAAGTCGTCGGTCTCGCACGTTCCGTCGTCCCGCTCTTCGCGACAGGTGGCTCGCTCGTCGGTGACGATCTGCAAGTGGCCGCTGACCTCGTCCACGAGCGGCGACGGGTTGGTCATGAAGCGGGAGCCGGGCGGGATCTCCGTCCACTTGTTCCCCGTCACCGCGAGACACACGGCGACGGTGATGGAGAGCGAGATGACGTGCAGCCACACCTGTCCGCAGTCTGCCGAAGAGTCGATCCCGTGCAGAGGCGAGGACACCGTCACCAGGCGATAGGTGAAGCCCTCTCGGGTGTGGAGAGGGCGCGTCAGATCCGCTTGCAACGCGCGGCGCGCCACGAGGCCGCCCTGGCTGTGGCCGAGGAGGGTGATCTGCCCGGGCTCGATCCGCTCTTCGAGCTCGCTCAGCGCGAGCGCGAGCTGGGTCGCAGACGTGTTGAGGTAGTCGCGATCGTTGTAGTTGAAGCAGAGGGTCTGTTGACCGTGCAGCTCGAAGACCTGCGCCAGCGTTCGAAAGCGCGCGCCCGACGAAGTGCACCCGTGAACGAGGATCGTCATGGGTCGCGTCGGGTCGATGTTCGCGACGTCGGGACGTCCCTCCTCGCAGTCGTAGAGGCCGATGATGCGCTCCCCCGGATCGTCGGGGCCGGTGCGCACCAGCGCGCCGAGGTTCCGCGTGCAGCCCGTCGCCAGCATCAACGCGGCGATCGTGAGAGCGAGCCAGAATGCGCGGGCGGGGGTCGGCACGTTCCAGGAGCCCGAGAATGCCCTCGACGACGCGCACGTCGAGCCGACGTTCGCGGCCGGGCCGTGCACGCCCAAGGAAAGACATTCGGGCGGAACGCCGACCATGAGCTCGCCATGACCATACCAAGAGCGCGCGTGGCGGTCGCCGGGGGCTCGGGATTCGTCGGACGCGCGCTCGTCAGAGCACACCCGAGGACGACTTGCCGGCGGGCGCGAGCTTCCGGCGCTGCGATGTCTACGACGGCCGAACGCGCCGCACGCGAGGAGAGGCAACACGCCGAGCAGCGACGTGGGGCAGCCGTTCTCGTCGTGGAGGGTGCCGGTCAGGTAACCCTGGAGCGGCACCACACCGAACAACACCAGCACGACGGTGCCGACCAGGATCGCACCGTGCTCACGTGTGGATCCTTGCGCGCGCGGCCCTTGCGGACGTAGCCGCGACCGCACCGATCAGCGCGGTGCACTCCGTGCAGCCTGACGGCCGAACGTTCGGCGGTGACGGCGCCTGGATGCCCAACGCGTGGGCGCGAAAGCCGTCGCCGAGCGCGCTCTGCGGCCGACTTGATCGCGATCACGCGTCGGGCTCCGCGCGTGCGCTCAAGTGCGCCGGATGCTCGTCGCGACCCAGGGCACGGCCGACGCGCTACCTCTGCGCAAGAGCGGGCTCTATCGCTCCGCGCGGCGGCACGCGCCCACCGGCCGCTGGGACACGATCATCGTCGGGTCGGGCATCGGCGGCATGGCGTGCGGCGCGGCGCTCTCGAAGCACGGCCAGCGCGTGTTGCTCCTCGAGCAGCACTACGTGCCGGGCGGGATGACGCACTGCTTCACGCGCAAGGGCTATCGCTGGGACGTCGGCGTGCACTGCGTCGGCGAGCAGAGCCTCGACGACGTCCCCGGCAAGCTCCTGGCCTGGCTCACCGACGGCAAGCTCGCGATGCGACGGCTGCCCGTGACGTACGAGCGCTTCCACTTCCCCGACGCCGTGCAGTTCACCTACGAGAGCGACGTCGATGTCTTCGAGGCGCACCTGATCGCGTCGTTCCCGGCCGAGGCGGCCGCCATCAAGCGCTACTTCCGACTCTGCCGCACGGTCTTCGACGTCACGCGGCCGTTCTACGCGCTCAAGGCGATGCCGCCGTGGGTCGGCCGCGTCGTCTCCGGGGCGATCGGGTGGACGTGGCGGCGCTACTGGGATCGCACGACGCGCGAGGTGATGGACGAGCTCTTCCGGGACGCGCGGCTCAAGACGCTCCTCGTCTCGCAGTGGGGCTACTACGGCAGCCCGCCGAGCCGCTCGAGCTTCGGAATGCATGCCATGGTCGCGAAGCACTTCTTCCGCGGCGCCTACTATCCGGTCGGCGGCTCGGAGTCGTTCGCGCGCTGCCTGCTCGAGACCATCCGCGCCGGTGGCGGCGAGACCTACGTGCGCGCGCCGGTCGACGAGATCCTCTTCGAGGGCGAGCGCGCCGTCGGGGTCCGCCTCGACGATGGACGCCGCCTCCACGCCGATCGCGTCGTCTCGGCGATCGGCGGCCAGAACACCGTCCAGCGCCTCCTGCCCGCCGATCGCCGGCAGAGCGCGTGGGCCAAGAGCCTCGAGAGCATCCAGGGCGTCGCCGCGTACCTCTGCCTCAACCTCGGCTTCGCCGGCGACATCCGGCAGGCCGGGGCGAGCGAGACCAACAACTGGCTGCTCGAGTCGTGGGACCCCGAGAACTACTTCTGGGACGTCACCGATCCCTCCTCCGTCCCGCCCATCTGCTACGTGTCCTTCCCCTCGCTGAAGGATCCCGCCCTCGCGGCCGACTCGGAGAAGCGGAACACCGGCGAGGTGCTGGCCTGGGTCCACTGGGAGACCTTCGAGCGCTGGACCGAGACGCGCTGGGGCCGGCGCGGCGAGGCCTACGACGCGCTCAAGGCCGAGGTCCAGGCGCGCCTGCTGGCTCACGTCACGCGACGCATGCCCGCGATCATGAAGCATCTCGTCCACCACGAGATGTCGACGCCGGTCTCGGCCGTGCACTTCGCGCGCGCGTGGCACGGCGGCATGTACGGCTACGAGACGACGCCGGCGCGCTTCGCCAACGCGAACCTCACCGCGCACACGCCGATGAGGGGCCTCTATCTCACCGGCTCGGACGTGCTGACGCCCGGCGTGACCGGCGCGCTCGTGTCCGGCGTGCTCACCGCCGCGGCGATCCAGCCGCGGGTGTTCGTCCGACTGCTCTGAGGGAGGTGCCCGTGCCCAGCGACGCAGAACTTTTCTACCAGACCGGGCAGCCGTACCTGGGTCCGGCGCCACTCGACGCGGCGCGCCCGGCGAAGAAGCGCTACCAGGCTCCGACGCGCTACCTCGAGCGCCCCGACGCGATCGTGATCGGCTCGGGGATCGGCGGCCTCGGTGTCGCGTCGCTCCTCGCGCAGCGGCGTGGGGCGAAGGTGCTCGTGCTCGAGGCGAACATCGTCCCGGGCGGCTGCACGCACGTCCACGAGATCGACGGCTTCGAGTTCCCGAGCGGCGTCGACTCGATCGGCGACATGGACCCGCGCGTCGGTCGCAAGGTGAACCGCCCGAACATCGACTACATCACGGGAGGCCAGTTGCGCTGGGCGAAGATGCCCGACATGCACGAGACGGTTACCTTCGGCGACGACACCTACGAGTGGTTCTCGTCGATGGAGAAGAACATCGAGTGGATCGAGCGGCGCTTCCCCGGCGAGGGGAAGAAGGCGCGCGCCTACTACGACCTCGAGGACCACGTGGAGCGTCGGGCCGCGGCGTGGGCGCTGACCAAGGTGTACCCGGCGTGGACCCCCGAGTCGGTGCGCGAGGCGGCGTATCGCCTGATCGGCTCGCCGTGGCGGCGGTACATGCACCGGAGCCTCGGCGCGGTGCTGAAGGGCGAGCTCGGCTTCTCGCACCGCCTCGCGTCGGTGCTCGGCTACATGTACGGGAACCTCGGGCAGGTGCCGGACCGCTGTCCCTTCGCCGCGTACGCGATGGTCCTGTTCCACTACCGCTACGGGGCGTACTTCCCGGTCGGCGGACCCGGGCAGATCCCGGAGTGCATCGTCCCGATCATCGAGGCGGCCGGGGGACAGGTCGCGACGCACTCGCCCGTCGAGCGCATCCTCGTCGAGAACGGCCGCGCGGTCGGCGTGCGCCTGGGCAACGGCGAAGAGATCCGCAGCAAGCTGGTCATCTCCGACGCTGGCTCGTGGAACACGTTCGTCGAGCTGCTCGACCCGGAGATCTCGGCCTCGCTCGGCTACCCGCGGAAGTACGAGCAGCTCGAGGCGAGCCCGCCGCACCTCTACCTGATGCTCGGCTACGACGAGCCGATCGAGCTGCCGAAGCCGATCGTCTGGCACATGCCGTACTTCGAGGGCCAGGACCCTTACGACATCACCGGCAACGACCGCCGCTTCAAGGACTCGATGGAGTTCGCCGGGATGCCCGGGTACATCCTCTCTCCCTCCGCGCGCGACCCGCTGCACGCGCAGCGCTACCCGGGCCAGTCGACGGTCATGGTGCTCGCCGAGGGCGCGCACGAGTGGGTCGCGCGCTGCAAGCGCGATCCGGGCTTCCGCGCGGCCTTCGAGGCCGGCGCGACCGAGTCGATGACGGCGATGGCCAAGCGGCACATCCCCGCGCTCCGAGGCAAGACGCCGAAGGTCGTGCGCGCCGGCGTCCCGATCGGCTGCAACCCGCGCTCGTGGAAGGGCAGCTCGTACGGCGTCGACATCAGCGGCGACCGCTGGACCAAGCACACCCACTGGCTGCGCCCGAAGACGAAGATCGAGGGCCTCTACCTGACGGGCCAGGACGCGTTCGCGCCCGGGATGGCCGGCGCGGCGCTCGGGGCGCGCATGACCTACGTCGCGGTCACCGGCGACGTCCTGGCGCTGCTCACCCTCGGCGAGAGCCCGGTCGCGAGCGCGAAGCTCCTGCCGTCGCGCACCGAGAGACCGAGCCCCCAGGCCGCGTGAGCGCGCCCGGGATCGGAGGGGCGAGATCTGCGTCGAGGCGGTGCGTGGCGGCCGGCCTCGCCGATCGCCTGCCGGCGTTCGGTCGCGGTCCCGGCAGGCCCTCTCGACCGCGCCCTCGCCATCGAACTACCTCGCACTTCGCGTCTCACCTTGCGAGGCTCGTCCGCGTCGGGCGCGCACACCTCGGCACGACCCGCGGCCTGGTCGTGCGAGGTGCTTCGATCGCCTACGCGCACAACCGTCGCCGCGTGTGCATCGTGGGCGACCGAGAGATCCGCGCGCGGCGTCGAGCGCGCAGTCGAGAGACGACGAGCTCGCGCTCAGCGCATGGGGCGCAACGTTCGCGCGGACGGAGACCGAGCTCGCGTACCTCGAGGAGCACTTCGCGCGCGACGCGGCGGCGCGACGTGCGCGCGTGGGGGCATCGGTCGTCCTCTCGGGGTCGGGCACGCTCCGCCCGCGAGCCTCCTCCGACGCCTCCGACGCCCTCCCCGCCTACACCGAGACCGGAAGTCGCGTATCCTCGGTGGGAGGTTACCCATGAGAGCCGTCGTCTGCGAGCGGTACGGCCCGCCGGAGGTTCTTCGCCTCGTCGAGGTCCCCAAGCCGGTCCCCGAGAACGACGAGGTGCTGATCAAGATCCACGCGACGACGGTTCACGTAGGCGACACGAAGCTCAGGGCGATGAGGCCGGGGATGGGGCCGGTGCTCGACGTGCTGATGAAGATGTTCATGCGCTTCGCCATCGGCTTCAGGGGGCCGCGCCGGAAGATCCTGGGCATGGAGCTGTCCGGCGTCGTCGAGGAGACGGGTCGAGACGTCACTTCGCTCAAGCAAGGTGACGAGGTCTTCTGCGGCACCGAGATGCTGTTCGGGGCCTATGCCGAGTACCTCTGCCTACCGCAGCACATGGCGCTCGTGAAGAAGCCGGTGAACATGAGCCACGAGGAGGCGGCGACCGTCCCCAACGGCGCGCCGACTGCGCTCAACATTCTGCGAAAGGCAGGCATCCGGAGCGGAAAGACGGTGCTGATCTACGGCGCCTCGGGCAGCGTCGGCACCTTCGCCGTCCAGCTGGCCAGAAACCTCGGCGCCCAGGTCATAGGCGTGTGCAGCGCGAGCAACGTGGAGCTGGTGCGCTCGCTCGGAGCCGAGAAGGTCATCGACTACACGACCTCGGACTTCACGCGCAACGGCGAGCGCTACGACGTCATCTTCGACGCCGTCGGGAAGCTCTCGCGCTCGAAGGTGAGAGGCTCGCTGACCCCGACGGGGAAGTACCTCAACGTCCTCAAGGACTCCGGTACCAGCATGAAGCTGAGCGCTGCGGATCTGGAGTTCCTCAAGGGCCAGATCGAGGCCGGGAAGCTCAGGACGGTCATCGACCGGATATACCGACTCGAGGAGATCGTGGAGGCGCACCGGTACGTGGACACAGGCCACAAGAAGGGGAACGTCGTGGTGCGCGTGGTGGGGTGATCGCCGCCGGTCAGTCGGACCGGTTCTCGAGAGCAGGCTCTGGCGCCGAAGCGTGTGGCGGGGTCGCAAGCGAGTCGCTGGTCGTCGTGGGTGTCGCCGCGCGCGGTGGTGGCTCGAGCGCGGGTGGCGCTCTCGCGCCGCTCGACGGCTTGCCGAAGCTGCCGCCGGACCGCTGTACGCGTAGTGCGGCGAGGACGCGCACACCGTACAGATGCACGTGTTAGCACAGCGCCTCAGGCCCGCGCGCTTCGGCGTCGTGATCGAGCGAACCGTCGTGTGGCGCGAACAGGCCCGGAGCGGCGGGAGCGCCTCCGACGCGTCCGACGACGCGATCGACGTGCGGTGGTGGGCCGTCACGACCTTCGCGACCGCTGAGGTCCCACGGTGCTCCGTACCCCCGACGACACGTACGTGCTCGCCGCGGACATCGGCGAGGACGGCGTCGTCGTCGTCCGCCGCGTGTCCGGCGAGCCGTCACCGAACGCCCCCGCGGTGATCGGCACGCGCACCCTCGACGAGCTCGCAGCGCGGTGATGCCGGTTCGGCGCGGACGACTCGAGCAGCTCTGCCGCGACCTGCTCCGCCACTCGCCACATCGAACCACCTTGCACTTCGCGTCTCACCTTGCGAGGGGGATCCACGAGGTCGCACGCCGTCGGGCGAGCTGCCCGCGCGCGATCACCGGCGAGTCGCACTGTCCTCGGTGTACAGTCTGCCGTCATGGCAACGAAGAAGGCTCGCGAGGCCGCTCCCCCACCGCTCGCCTCACGCGCGCTCGAGCACGGAGCCCGGGCCTACGGCGCGCGCTTCCTGCGCAGCGGCTGGGCGCTCACGCCGGAGCTCGATCTCGCGTTCGCGCTCGGACACGGCGCGGCGAACTTCGGACCCACGACGCTCCTGCCGGACGTGGACCCGTCCAAGCTCGCGAAGGCGAAGTGGGTCGACGCGGTCGCGCACCGCAACGTCGCCATTCACGTCCTGCGCGAGGGGCACTCCGTGTGGACGAAGCCGGTCGCGGCGCCGGCGAGCCCGGCCCCGATCGAGCCCGACGAGGCCGTGGAGATCCTGAAGCGCCACGTCCCGGTCGCGGGGATCATGCCGTTCGGTGCGCTCGAAGCGATGCTCGGCCCGTCGTTCATGCTCTCGGCGTTCCTCGACGTGCTCGAGGGGCTCCCTGCGGGGGAGGCGGGCGGCACGCCGGGACCGTGGAACAACAACGTCCTTCAGCCGATCTGGCAAGTGGTGCACGGCCTGCTCCTGCGCGTACTGCCCGAGGACCACGCTGCGGCTCGAGCGCGGCTCGATGCGTTGCTGACGGCGCGCTCGCAGCGGCATGGCGCGCGCTACCTCGACATCTCCCTGCACGGCCCCGCGGGGATCGTTCGCAGGGGCTACAAGTACCTCCGCGACAAGCGCTGCTACGGTGCAGAGCCGGGCTCGGACGCCCCTGCATCGCAGCTCGATCTGACCTTCCTCGACGGCCAAGAGGACCACGTGGCGCGATCCCTCGGCGCGCTGTGGGAGGCGTTCGACTGGAAGCCTCAGAAGTGGATGATCGGGCCCTCGAGCGCGCGCTTGCTCTTCCTCGGCGGCGAGGCGGCGCTCGCGCACGAAGCGCGCGCCGTGGAGGCCTACCCCAAGACCATGCACGCGGACGCCCTCGCGTCGTATGCCGAGCTGAGGAGCCCCGCGGCCGTCGGGCTCGTCCTCGCGCTGACGCGCGACGGCTCGGGCGTCCAGAAGCAAGCGAGAGCGTGGCTCACCACCCACGCCAGCTGGGTGCGACCGCTCCTCGAGAGCTGGGTACGTGCGGGCGGCGCCAACGCGGCCCGCGCGAGAGCGGCGCTGGCATAGGACACTTCCCGATCTCACCCCACGATCCCGCGCACGTACTCCTCGGTGCTCGCACGGGGCGCGCCCGTGTGGCTCGATGACGTCCTGATCGTCCGCCGTCGCGCTACCCTCGACCGGTGGTGCAGCGACGGACGATCCTCGCTCTCTTGGTGCTCGTCGGCGGCTGTCGGGGAGCACCTCCCGCGACCACGGTGCCGCCCGACGTGGCCGCGCCCGAGCCGGCGCACCTCACGCCCTGTCCGAGCGGCTGGCGGCAGAGCACGGCGCTCGCGGGCGCCCTGATCTGCGATCCCTGGCCGGCGGGCGGGCAGCGCACCGACTGCGCGTTCGACGCGGTGCACCTCCCCGGGACGGCCGACTGCGTGCGGCTCGGCAGCGCGTGCGCCGTCGACGGGTGGCCCGCAGATCTTCCGCCGGGCCGCGCCCTCGTGTACGTGGACGACGACGCGACCGCGGGCGGCGACGGATCGGATCGGACGCGCGCGTTCCGGAGCATCACCGCGGCGATCGCGGCGGCGCCCGACGGCGCGCTGATCGCGATCGCGACGGGCCGCTACGACGAGGATCTGGTCGTAGCGCGCGGCCTCGAGCTGCGCGGCGCCTGTGTCGATGGGACGCGCCTCACCTCCAGCCGTCCCTCGACGACCGCCGAGGAGCTCGGGGTGATCGAGGTCCACGACGGAAGCGTCCGCAATCTCTCGATCGCCGATCCGGCGCGCTTCGGCCTCGTGGTTCGCGGCGACGCGACGGTGGAGGAAGTCGTGATCGACGGCGCCGAGGTCGAGGACGTGTGGGTGGCGAGCGGCACCCTCACGCTCCGAGGCGCGGCGCTCCGGCACGGTCGCGTGGACGCCGATGGCCTCTTCGGTCGCGGCCTCGAGCTCGGCCCGGGCAGCAGCGCATCGGTCGAGCGCGCGGCCATCGAGGACGACGAGGACGACGGCGTCTTCGTGGACGTCGACGGCCGGATCGAGCTCTCCGACGTGGTGATCGCGCGCACGCGGCCGCTCGCCGACGGACGCTTCGGCGACGGGCTGCGCATCTCGAGGCACGCGAGCGCCACGCTGGCGCGCGTGGTCGTGACCGAGAGCCACGACCAGGGGATCTTCGTGGACCAGGGCGCACACCTCGTGGGCGACGACCTGCTGGTGAGCGACACCGTCCCGCGCGCCGGGCCCCTTCTCGGGTACGGCCTGGAGATCTTCGCCGACGCGACCGTGACCTTGCACCGCGCGCGCTTCGCCCGGAACAGCAACTCCTCGATCATCCTCGCCGATCGCGCGCTGCTCGAGCTAACCGACTCGGTCGTCGACGGCACCCTGCCGCTCGACGATGGACAGTTCGGGATCGGCCTGCAGGCGATGCTGGGCGCGCACGCCGTGCTCTCCCGCGTGCTCCTCGAGGGCAACCACGCGGCGGCGATCTTCGTCGACATGGGGGCCGTTCTGGACGCGAGCGATCTCGTCGTCCTCCGCACGGGGACCGACGCGCACGGGAACTACGGCGTCGGCGTGTGGTTCCAGGACGACACGGTCGGAACGATCACGCGGGCGCGCATCGAGGCCTCGCACGTGGCCGCGATCGGCGCGCTCTGGCGTGCGCGGGTCACGGCGACCGACGTCGACGTCGTCGGCGTGGAGCGAGCGTGCTTCGAGGAGGGCTGCGACCCGCCCCGCGGCGGGTTCGGGGTGTCGGCGCACTTCGGCGCCACGCTCGAGGTGCAGCGCTTCGCGATCGCCGGAGCTGCCCAGTGCGGCGCGGTCGTCGGCGAGGATTGGATGGGCCCGACGGGCCTCGACCTCGCGGACGGAACGATCACCGGCGCGCCCATCGGCGCGTGCGTTCAGATCCCGGGGTACGACACCGAGCGCCTGCACCGGCGCGTTCGCTTCGTGGACGTGGAGGTACCGCTGCAGGCGACGAGCTACGCGCTCCCCGGCGGGCTGATGTGAGGCTGCGCGCCGGGGTGCCGCTACCGACCGAGATCGCGATCGATCTCGCCGATCGGCCGACGCCAGGTGAGGTCGTCGAACGGCGTGAGGAAGCGTCGCTCACCCCTACGCACACGCCCGAGTGGCTTCGTCGTCCGACGCCAGGGCTTCGGCATCCTCGGGGCGCGCTCCTGGGGCAGCCCGAGCGACTCCACGCGCCTGCTCGACGCGCTCGTCGCTCCGTGAACGCGACGTCTCGGGATCCTCCCGAATCCGGGGAACGTTTCCCCCGTAGGCGTTGTCCTTTCCGCATGCACCCGTCTCGCGTCCTCGTCGCGCTGCTCGTCTCGCTCGCGTGTCTCGCGGACGCCGGTGCGCACGCCGACGTGTACGTCCCGCCGCCTGCGTGTCCCGATCGCCCGCCGCCAGACGGGTCGAGCTGCGGAGGCTCGCCGGCCGGTGCGACCTGTCGCTACCCGCGGCGCGGCGTCGTCTGCGAGTGCCGGCGCGTGATCATCGACGACGCGCCGCGGCGGCAGTGGACCTGCGGCGAGCTCGGCGAGTAGCGGGGCGACGCTCGCGTGCGGCATCGCCGACGGCGACGCATGCGTCTCTGCTGGGGGGAGAGCTCGCTCGGCGAGGCCGGCGGGCTCGCTCGGTCGTCCGAGCCCTCCGTCTCGCGCGAGCTCGCGCGGAGCACCGGGTCGATGCCCTCCTCGTGCCTGATGACGATCGATCGGCGGGACGCAGGTCCGCGGCGCGACCCGAGGGCATCACCACTCCGGGTCGTCGGCGATCACGCGCAGGAACACCGCGCGCCGTCGATCCTCGAGGATCGCGCGGTACCTGGCGAGCCGCCGGTCGAGGTCCTCGCCCCACGTCTCGTCCCCGAGCTGGCGGGCCATGCCGCGCAGGACGAGCGCGTCGGCGGCGAGGCCCTCGATGGACTGCCACGGCCCGATGGGCCGCTGCTCGAGCACCCGCACGAACAGCCGCTCGTCGCGCTCGACGAAGCTCGCGACGTACGCGCCCGCCGCCAGTTCGGCCCAGCTGTGCCGCGCCGCGACCAGGCCGCCCTCGCTCGCCGCGGCGAGCCGGCTCGCGAGCCGCTCCGGGCCCATGCATCCGCCGTAGTCGCAGCCCGCGCTCGCACGAGCGCGTCGCGCTGCGCCTCGGAGCCGCGCGCGTTCGCGAGCGCCGCGAGGTACTCGCGATCGTAGGCATCGTCCTCGCGATCGGCGGCGCGAGGGATGGCGGCGACGGCGGCGCGCGCGGCCTCGCCGTCCTGCCACACGATCGCCCACGCGGCGCGCAGCCGAGCGACGGCGAGCGGGGGCGCATGCGGCGTGACGAGCGCGAGGTCGTGCTCGAACGAAGGAGCGTCACCCGATGCGAGCGCGCTCTCGAGCGCCGGGAGCAGCATGCGAGCGTGCCGGCGAGGTCGCGCGCTGCCGCCCTCGAGCGCGCGCCGGGCGGCGGCGCAGAGCGCGTCGCAGACCTCGGGCATGCCGAGGATCAGCGGGCGTCCGGAGGGCCAGTCGCCGTCCTCGTCGGCGGGCGCGTGCTCGGGCGCGTCGATCAGAGCGAGCTCGGCCGCGAGCGAGGAGCCG
The DNA here is from genome assembly GCA_044220955.1 of Sandaracinaceae bacterium. Lineage (GTDB taxonomy): Bacteria > Myxococcota_A > Polyangia > Polyangiales > Sandaracinaceae > JBBSAT01. The sequence continues at coordinate 2,770 of JBGAQA010000091.1, read as the reverse complement.
GGGCCTTCCCCGGGGGCGAGGCGCCCCGCGCGAGCGGGATCGAGCGCGAAGAGCATCGTCGCGCACCGGACGTCCTCGTCGTGGGCGCGGTGCTCGAGGGCGGTGAGCGGCTGGTCCCCCGCCGCGATCCCGAGGCCCGTGGCGACACATGTGCCGAGGTCGCCTGCCACCGCTCGCGCGGCGCCGGCGAACTCACCTGCCTCCACCTGCAAGCGTGCGCGGTGCAGGGCGGGGACGGTTTCCGGGAGCGAGGCGAGCGCGTCCGCGTCCCCCGCGCGCCCGTCGTGGCGGGCGGCGGCCACGCGCGCGAGCGGCGTGGGCGTGCACCGCGCGCGCAGGAGGTCGTCGAGGGGCAGGCCCCGGCACGCGAGCGCCTGGCCCGCCGCATCGCAGTCCCCGTAGGCCGCCGTCGCGAGCGACCACGCGCGCACCGCTGCCGCCGTCGGTGCGGGAGACGAGCGGTGGATGTGCGCGACGGCCTCGCGGCGGCGCGGCGTCAAGAACACCAGCGTCTCGAGGGCGCTCGGCTGCCAGGGAGGGGACTCGTACCACTCGGGCCACTGCTGCTCGAGGAGCCCGTAGGGCACCACCGTCGCGAGCATCGCCGCGAGGAGCGCGACCACGAGGGCAGGCACGCGCCTGGCGGACGGCCGCGGCATCCGCGCGGATGCGATCGCGACGGGGTCGCGCTCGTCCCCTCGGAGCACGCGCTGCGCATCCGCCCGGTACGATCCACCCTCCGCGGTCGCGAGCGTGCCGAGGGCGACGACGCGTGCGCCCGCCGCCAGCTCCCGCAGCGCGATGGGCGATCGGACCGGCGACTCGGCGAGCCCCGGCGCCGCCGCGAGCAGTCGGTCGCGCGCGGCGCGAGCGAGCGAGCCCACCCGGCGCGGCGTAACCTCCGGGTCACCCCACGCGATCGAGACGGGCCCGTCGAGCGCGACGGCCCCGTCCTCGAGCCGGATCGCGAGCCCCGCGGCCGTGGCCTGCGCGAGCAGGGTCGTCTCGCCACCGTCGACGCTCGACGCGCTCGCGACGAGCCGCTTCTCGCCGGAGCCGATGCCGAGGATCGGATCGCCCGTCGCCTCGAGCACGCCCTCGAGCACCACGCTCGGGCCCGACTCGAGGTCCGCGAGCCGCCTGCGCGCGCCGTCGAAGCGCGATGCGAGATCGCGGGCACGCTTCTGGGCGACCGCGCGCGCCGCGACGAGCGCCGGCGTCCCGACCAACACCGCCGCGAGCGCGGGGAGCACGAGGCTGGCCCAGCGCGTGGTGAGCGCCCACTCCCACATCGCGTCCACCGAGCGAGGATCGGCGTCGCCTGCGGGTGCGTCAACGACCGTCGCCGTCGCGGCCGCGCGGCTCGCGCGAGGGCCGTCGCTTCTGCGTGATGCCCGACCGCGATCGGATCCTGCCGAAGTCCCCCGAGCCTCGCGCCTGCGGACCCGACACGATCGTGTCGGCCCGCTCGCGTCGGCACGCTTGGCCCGGCTGATCGGGCTCGAGCGTGGCGGCTGCATGTCCTCAGAGCGGAGGGCGGGCGGTGATCACCGTGCACGACGCCGTCGCCCGCGTCACGCCGCCGCTCGTGCCCGTGATGGTGCCGCTGCCGCCGACGTTCGCCCAGAGGTTCGGGCTGTCCGAGTAGCCGAACGCGATGCACATCTCGCCGCCCCCGTTGCCCCACAGGATCTCCGTGTCGCCGGGGTTGTCGTAGCGGCAGGTCAGCCGGATGCCCGTCGCGCCGGTGAGGTCGGCCGGCGGCGAGATCGGGCTCCCGAGCGGCTCGCCGATCCGGCTGTCGGCTTCCCAGATCGTCGCGCCATCGTGCGGGCCGCCCACGATCCCGAGCCGCAGGTAGGTCCCGAAGGAGTGGTAGTGCGGGAGCACGTAGTGGATGCCGAAGTCGAGGGGATGTCCGAGGCTCCTGCGACTCGTCGCGTCCAGATCGCAGTCGACGGTGAACTCGGAGGACGTGCGCGGCGCGATGTGCAGGTCGTCGTACTGAAACGCGAAGCCGTGAAGGCGCGTCGTCACGTCCGACTCCGAGACGGTCCTGACGCGCAGCGAGATCTCTGGAGTGAGCGGCCCGCCCGAGTAGTTCACGTAGTGCAGGTTCACGACGAACCGCGCGTTCGCCGGCACCATCAGCGCGTCGCCGGCCGGGAACGACATCGTCTCGTCGGTCGCCTGCGTCGACTGCGCGAAGAGCACTCCGCCGTGGGTCGCCGCGCCGGACGGATCGAAGTGCCGCTCGGCGCAGCTGAAGAGGCCGTCGTCGCCGTCGAAGTAGAAGTCCGGGACGTAGAACCAGTTCGAGTGGTGCACGCCCGTCGTACCGTGCATCGCCACCTGTGACACGTAGATCGGCACGTCGTTGTGCAGCGTCAGCGCGTAGCAGAGGTCCAGCGTCTCGCCGCCGTCCTCGAGCATCGTCGAGGGGACATCCACCGCGATCACCCGGCCCATCGTCCAGTCGATCGCGCCGGGGGGCGCGCCTCCGGTGCAGCTCCCCAGCACGACGAAGAACGCCAGCGCGCTCGACCCTCTCGCTCGCGTGCCCATCGGGCGACGGTAGTCCATCCGGCAGATCACCACACCGGCACGCCGTGTGGCTCCGAGCCCCCTCGGCGCGCACCGCGCCCGAGGTGGCCGACGGCGAGGCCGCGCAGCTCCCCGCCGTCGATCTGCAGTCCGCCCGCGTGCCGCACGAGGCACGACGCCGGGCGCCTTCCTCGCGCGCCTCGCCTCGTCCCGAGGCCTCGCAAGA
>JBGAQA010000090.1:0-26418 GCA_044220955.1 Sandaracinaceae bacterium | reverse complement strand
GGGCCGGACGCGCCGCCGCCGGTCGACGCCGCCGCGGACGACGCGGGGGCCGACGCGGCGTCGGACGCGCCGGCATCCTGCGCGATGGCCGTCGTGATCCCCGCCGGCGCGCCCGATGGACATCCGAGCCCGCTCGCGGTCCCGCCCGGCGAGGCGCGCGCTGGCCGCCTCGCCGCGAGCGAGCTGCCCGCCGACCGGACGGGCCTCGCGACGTGGGCCGCCGGCGACTTCGTGCTGGCGAACGAGCACGTCGCCGCGATCGTCGAAGACGCCGGCCCCTCGGACCTCTTCGATCCCTTCGGCGGCAAGCTCGTCGGCGTCGGCCTGATGCAGGGCGGCCACATCGTGCACACCGCCGACTTCGAGGAGATCATCCCGGGGCTCGGCCTCTACACGCTCGAGACCGAGAGCGTGACGGTGCTCCACGATGGCTCGGACGGAGGCGAGGCGGTCGTGCGCTCGATCGGCACGATGACGTTGATCCCCTTTCTCGCCGATTTCGCCGGGCACCTCTTCGGTCGCTACGACGGACTGCGCGTGGCGATCGATCACGCGCTCGCCCCGGGAGCGCGCACGGTCGAGGTGCGCTTCACGCTCGCGCCGGACCGGCCAGGACGCTTCCACGTCGCCCACCCCGCTCAGGTGATCGTCCAGTCGAGCCGCATGCAGCCGCTCGTCGACCCCGTGGGCTTCGACACCGGCGCGGCGACCCGCGTACCGGCGCTGCTCTTCGAGGACGAAGAGGGCGCGAGCTACGCGTGGCGCAGCGCCGACGGAGCGATCGCGCGCACCATCGAGGCGGGCGGAGCCGGGATCTACACGGCCGAGCCCTTCGACGCGGAGGGCTGCACGCGGACCGAGCACGTCTACGGCTACGTCACGATCGCGGGCCCAGGCCTCTCGCCGCTCCGGCGCGCGCTCGCCGAGGAGGCCGGGCAGACGCTGCGCGGCGTGGACGTGAGCGTGACCGAGGCGGGAGGCGCTCCTGCGCAGGGCGTCCACGTCGTCGCCCAGCGCGCCGACGCGAGCGTGTGGGTGCGCGCGCGAACGGACGCGAGCGGCCACGCGACGCTCGATCTGCCCGCGGAGGCCATGACGATCTCGACCGTGCGAGACGGCCAGCTCCTCGTGACGGGCCGCGCCCTGGCGGCGACGGAGGCGAGCGCAGCGCTGGCGCTGCCGGCGTTCGCCACGCTCCACGTGACGACGTACGACGAGACCGGCCTCGCCCTGCCCTCCCGCATCCAGGTGATCCCGGAGGCGATGCTCGCGCGGCCGCCCGCCTCGTTCGGCGAGCGGCTCGAGGCCGGCGGGCGCCTGCACCTCGCGTTCGAGCCGACCGGCGAGGCGACGCTGCGCGTCCCGGCGGGCTCGCACCGGATCGTCGTATCGCGCGGCTACGAGTACGAGATCCACGACCAGCGGGTGACGCTCGCCGCCGGGGACACGGGCGAGGTCGCGGCGACGCTCGTGCGATCGCTCGACACGCACGACCACCTCTGCACGGACCTCCACATCCACACGAGTCGGTCGCCCGACTCGCCCGACTCGGGCGCGCGCAAGGTGGCCGGCGCGGCGGCCGAGGGGCTCGAGGTCCCGCTCCGCTCGGACCACGAGTGGGTGAACGACTTCGAGCCAGAGGTGCATGCTCTCGGCCTCGATCCCTTCGTGTACGGCGTGTGCTCGCTCGAGCTCACCACGTTCGCGTGGGGGCACTTCGGCGTGTTTCCGATGGAGCCGGCGAGCACGCTCCCGAACGGCGGGGCGGTGGACTGGGCGTTCCGCGACCCGCACGACGTGTTCGCCGACGTGGCGTCGCGCACGAGCGCTTGGGGAAGTCCCGCGATCGTGGTGAACCACCCGCGGCAAGGCGGCCCCGCGGGGGCGATCTTCGCGTACTTCGACGAGGTCGGCTTCGATCCGGTGACGCTCACCGCGAGCGACACCGCCCGCTGGGACGACTCCTTCTCGGTGATCGAGGTCTTCAACGACTCCGGGTTCGATCACAACTTCGACTCGAGCGTGCGCGACTGGTTCGCGTTCCTGAGCGGTGGGCGCGACATGTTCGCCGTCGGGTCGAGCGACTCGCACGGCATCACCGACTCGCCCGTCGGCTACCCGCGCACGTGGGTGGACGTCGGCACCGACGACCCGGCCGCGTTACGCGCGATGGGCGCAGGCGTGCTCCGCGACGCCGTCACCGCGGGTCACGCCACCGTGGGCGGCGGCATCTACGTCAAGGCCGACGTGGGCGGGCAGGGCCCTGGCCATCACGTGAGCGGCGTCGGCGCCACGGCGTCGATGCACGTCGTCGTGCAGGCGCCCAGCTGGGTCGACGTCGACCGGCTGCGTGTGTTCGTCGACGGCGAGGTCACGACCGACGCGCCGATCGTGGCATCGGATCCGATCGTCCGCTTCGACGACGTGATCGACGTGGACGTCGCCGCGACCGGGCGCACGTGGGTCGTCGTCGCGGTCACGGGTGACGCCGAGCTCGAGCCGGTTCACCCCGGGCGCCTGCCCTTCGGCGTGACCAACCCCATCTTCCTGACGCGATGACCCAGCTCGTGTGACGGGCCAGCGCCGAGCGTCGTGATAAGACCGGCGCCCCGGCCATGACCACGTTCCGGCCCTGCGTCCTGATCCCGCTCCACGACGACCCGCGCACGATCCGGGACGTCGCGCTCGCCGCGCGCGCGATCCGGCCCCAGGTGGTGGTCGACGACGACGCGAGCGGCGCGGCCGAGACGCACACGCGCCTGGTGTGGCTCCGCGCATGAGCACTCCGTCGACGGGCGCGGAGAAGAAGCCAGAGGGGTGGCTCGACGCCCGCGAGCGGGGCGGCGTGCTGGCGATCCGCGCGACGGTGCTCCTCGTGACCGTCTTCGGCCGCGCCGTCGGCCGCTTCGTCGCGCTCTTCGTCGCCTTCTACTTCACGCTGACCGCGCCCCAGGCGCGGCGCGCGATCCGGGGCTTCCGCGCGCGCCTGGACCCCTCGGCTCCGCCGCTCTCGTTCTTCGCCGTGTACCGGCACCTCCTGCGATTCGTGCACTGCACGCTCGATGCCTTCTTCTTCGTGCAGGGGAAGCTCTCGAGCTTCGAGATCACCTGCACCGGCGACCATCACGTACGCGCGCTGCGCGACGGCAAGAAGGGGGCGATCCTGCTCGGCGCCCACCTCGGAAGCTTCTACGCGATGCGCGGCCAGAGCGCGACCGAGCGGGTGCCGCTCTATGCGCTCGTGTTCACGAAGAACGCGCGGATGCTGAACGACGCGCTCGAGAAGCTCGACCCGGACGGCTCGGCGCACCTGGTCGAGCTCGACGCCGAGGGAAGCCTCGACTCGATGCTGCGGATCCGGGAGCTCCTCGAGCAGGGCGCGATCGTGGCGATCCTGGGCGATCGCATCCCCGCGAAGGCGTCTGCCGAGCGGGTCGTGAGCGTGCCCTTCCTCGGGGCCGAGGCGCCCTTCCCCGCTGGGCCGCTCCTCATCGCTTCGATGCTGAAGGCGCCCGTCTACCTGACGTTCGGCCTGAGCCGGGGTCGCAATCGCTACGACCTCTTCTGCGAGCCCTTCGCCGATCGGATCGAGCTGCCGCGCGGCGACCGCAAGGCCGCGCTCGCGCGCTACGTGTCTCGCTACGCGGAGCGCCTCGAGCACTACGCGCGCATGGCGCCGGACAACTGGTTCAACTTCTACGACTTCTGGCGCGCGCCCTGACTCGGATCGAGCGCCTCGTAGGCGAGGCGCTGCCGCTCGAAGCGCGCCTCGTACTGCGCGACGAGGTGATCGTGGATCTTCTTCGCGTCGCCGCCGAGTGCGCCGGGCTGGACGACGTCGAACCACTCGAACGTGTACCTCGGCGCGACACGCGGCGGGCGCGTGAGCGGGACGTCCTTCGTGAGGTAGGGCCGGTCGAGAGCCAGGAACAAGGGCACGATGGGCACGCCGGCGCGCGTCGCCGCCTCCACGGCGCCGCGCCGGAAGCGCAGCAAGCGCTCCGTCATCGAGCGATGGCCCTCGGGGAACACCAGGAGCGGGAACCCCGCGCGGAGGTGCGCGACCATCGAGTCGAGCATCTGCTCGCTCTCGGGCAGCCCGCTCCCCGGACCAGGCAGGTAATTCGTGGAGCGCAAGAGGCGGCCGAGTGCCCAGTGTCGCGACCAGCTGCCCTGCGTGACACAGGTCAGCTCCCGGAATGCGCCCATCACCACGATCATGTCGACGAAGGTCGGGTGGTTCGAGATCATCACGTAGGGCTTGCCCGGATCGATGCCGGGCGGGAGCGGCGAGAGCTCGTAGTCCACGACGCCGACGAAGCGCGCGGTCCAGAGGATCAGGTGGATCCCGTGCGCGAGCAGCGTCGTGCAGCGCCGCCGGTACGTCTCGCGCGTGCGCGACGCGAGCCTCAGCGCGGGGAAGAGCGTGAGCGCGAGGATCGGGCTGCCGAAGAAGAAGAGCGCGAAGAGCGCGCCCATCAGGACGATGCGGGTCCACCGGGGAGAGCCGAAGCGTGCACCGCGGGACGACACGGCCGAGGTCTAGCGCGTCACGGCAGGGTCGTGGGCAGGTCGATCCGCTCGAGCGTGACGCCGTGCCCGAAGCCGGTGCGGAGGTAGTAGAGGGCGCCGTCGGGCGAGTACGCGACGCGACCCGCGGCGCCGGCGGGCGCGAGCGTCGCCCCGGCCGTCCCGTCGGCGGCGTACGTCACGACGGAGCCATCCGCGAGTGACACGTACACGACGCCGAGGAAGGGGTCGCGGACCAGGCTCGTCGCGACGGGCGTGAGCGTCGCCCAGGACGAGACGTGGACGCCATCGGTCGACACGCGCTCGATCGTCCCGTCGGCCAGCGCGACCAGGAGCGAGGCCGCGTCGAAGGTCGCGGTCGCGTAGACGCGACTGCCCAGGTCGGCGATCCTCGCGCTCGTGCCGGCGGCGAGATCGGCGCGCACGAAGTCCCCCTCGTGCTCGACGTTGCCGACGTAGAGCGTCCGGTCACGCCCCCACGCCAGGCCGTAGGGCCCGGAGTCGAGCACGCTCACGCCGAAGGGGCCGGTGCCGGTCGAGGGCATGGCGGTGACGACCATCGGCAGCGTGCTCGCCGTGCGATCGAGGTGCGCGACGCCCTGCGGGTCGGCGCCGATGCAGCCGCACGTGACGCAGCAGGTGTAGGTGAGCGCGACCTCGCCGGGCGAGCTGCCGAACTCGCCGTCGTAGGGCCGCAGCACCGCCACCTCCCCCATGTTGAGGTTGGTGACGCCGGTCGTGACGGTCAGCGTCCCGTCGGGCGCGAGCTGCCGCAGGTAGTCGGGGCCCGAGATGACGGTCACGCCGTACGCGTTGCACGCGTCGTCGAGCTCGAGGTCGGTGATCCCGTTGTCGCCGCCGAGCAGGAAGTCGGGCATCTGCATCCGGGCGAGCGGCGCGGGACTGCACGACGCGACCGGACGCGAGGGAAGGCAGCTCGCACCCCAGCACGTACCGTCGCCGGACACGCAGTGCATCGAGCCGCACGGCGGCGCCGGCTCGCACGCACCCGCGAGCGTGCACTCGGTCCCGGGCAGGCAGAGCGGCCCGGCCGCGCCCCCGCAGCGAACACCCGGTCCCGTGAGCGCGGCCGTGCCCGTGGGGCCGCAGCGTCCCGTGGCGTAGTCGCACTCGGTCCCCGAGCCGCAGCGGACGGCGCGCGGGTCGCCGCAGTCGGCGACGCAGTGCCCGGATGCACACGTCTCGCCCGCCGTGCAGGCGCACACCGCGTCCGGGGCGACGAACGCGTCCACGCTCGCGTCCGGGATCACCGCACAGCGGCCGTCGACGCAGGCGAGCCCGGCCGCGCAGTCGGTGCTGCGCGTACAGGTCCCGCTCGGCACGGGCGTCGCACACGCCGCGACGACGACGACGGCGGTGACGAAGCCGGGGATCGCGTGGGTCGGGCGGACGTGCACGGGCCGAGCGTACTACGCGGGGGCGGCGAGCCGGGCCACGAGTGCGCCAGGTGCGCGCGGATCGCGCGTCAGGAGCACGTCGATCGCGCGTCCCTCGGCCACCTCGACGCCGAGCTCGAACGCGATGTCCGTCGCAGGCGCCCCGTCGGGATGGACGCGGACCATTCCGGCGAGGCGACGCGCGCCGGGACGCACGGCGATCACGAAGGGCACGCCCTCGGCGAGAGGCGGCCGCTCGTCGATCGTGCCGGCGTACGCGGGGCCGGGAACGTGGGGCGCGCTCACGCGCTCGCCGTCGACCGTCCACTCCCACGGCACCACGCGCGAGCGAGCACCGAGGCGGGCCGTGCAGACGACGAGACACGAAGTGGTCCCGGGCCGGCGCACCGCGCGCAGGCGCGCGGCGGCGTCGCTCCACAGCTCCGGCGCGACGCGCACCGCGCCGTCCGCGACCTCGTCGAAGGACGCCTCGGCGAAGACCACACCAGCGGCGACGGCAGGGTTGGTGTCGAACGTGGCGAACACCACGCGACCCGTCTCTTCGATCGTCACCGCGTCGAGCCCGCTCTCCTTCACCCAGCGGCGGACCCCACCGTAGTCGAAGGCGAACGGAGCCCTCATTCGATCGTCGAGTCCGTCACGGTGATGGGCGTGTCCGCGTGCCCGGAGATCTGCGGATACGTCGGGTACCACGAGCCGCCGACGTTGCCCGTGATGGTCGAGCGATCGATGACGACGTTGCCGCTGTGGTCGTTGCTCACGAAGAAGATGGCGCTGCCGTGCTCGACGACGTCGTTGTGCTGGATCAGCGAGCCGCAGATCGAGAGCGTCATCGTGTTGCCGTCGTTGTAGATCGCGCCGCCGCTGCCGCCCCCGGGGCCCATGGTGGCCGGGTTACCGCCCATGCCGATCGCGTGGTTGTACGAGAGCACGCTGTTCAGGATGGTCCACGAGACGCCGATGCTGCTGATCGCGCCTCCGTTGCTGCACGTACTGCCGAAGCCCTCGGCACCGCCGAAGGTGCTGTTCACCACGTAGACCGGAAGATCTTGCGACTGGTCGAAGACGCGGATGGCGCCGCCGCCCACGTCGGGGCCGACGTCGGCGCAGCGATCGTGGAAGAAGCGCGAGTTCACGACGCGCAGGCGCCCGCCGCGCACCCAGATCGCGCCGCCTCCGTCGTAGGTCGTCTCGCCGCGCGAGTCGGCGTCCACGAACGTCAGGTTCTGGACCACCAGGCGCGGCGTCTCCTGGTCCTGGCAGTGCGAGGTCGTCCAGTGCTGGGCCTCGTCGCAGGTGTTCATGTAGAGGATGCGCGTCCGGTTCTGTCCGCTCAGCGTGACGAGTCCGCCGCCGTCGATCACGACGTCGTCGCTCGCGTCGTTGAAGATCCGCGCCGGTGCGTCGAGCAGGATCGTGACGGGGCCCGGTCCGCAGTCGAAGGTGATCACACCGCCGAGCGCGACCGCCGCGACGAACGCCGCCCCGGTGCAGCTGCCGGGTGTCCCGTCGCCGACGACGTGGTCAGGGTGGCTGCTGTCGGCCAGGCCTGCCCCCGGCGGGATCGCGCACGGCGCGGCCGGGTTTCCCGCCGGCGGCCCGTCGCCCGGGTTCGTCAGAGGGTTGTTGGCGTCGTAGGGCCCCGCGTCGCTCCTCGCCGCGGATGGGGCGTCGCAGCCAGCGAGCGCGCAAGAGACCCAGATTCCACCGACGCAGAGCAAGAAACCCCGTGCCGACCTCGCTCGCGCCATCGATCGCCTCCCTCTGTGTGCGCTCGAGAGCCTACCACCACGCCCTTGCGCGACCCGGGTCCGTGCCGAAGTTGTGGTCATGACCTGGGCTTTTCTCGATCGCGCGGCCCGTGGCCTCCGTCTGAGAGGAATCGGACGCGGCGACCCCCACGCGACGATCGCCCGCGTGGACGACGCGTTCGGGGAGGCGCGCGCATCGATCGTCGACGTTCACTTCTTCGCCGGCGTCCACACCGTGTTGACGTTCGAGATCGCGCGCGAGGCGCTCGGACGTCTCGCGGCGGAGATCGCGCGGGCCGGCGTGGAGCTCGACCCCGAGAGCCTCGCCGCCCTCGAGCGCGCGGCGAGCGAGCAGAGCCCGGCCGAGGTCGAGGGCACGCTCGCGATCACGCTCGCGCGTGGCGATCCGGACCTCTTGCACGAGGTGCCCGCCGTTCCCGGCTGAGGGCCGAGATCCGCCGGAAGCGGACGCGGTCCCCGGCGTGCTCGCCGACCGCTTCGGAGTGGCAACTCGGCGCCCAGTTGGGTAGCGTCAGAGACGTCCATGAAGCCCAACCGCCCCCCTCAAGCGACGATGCAAGTGGCCGTCACGCCCGCGCCGACGCAGGGTGAGAAGAGCGCGCGGCGAGGCGTGCTGGTGCTCCTGTCGGGACCGCGCCCCGGGGGGATGATCGTGATCGGCGAGGGACAGGACTTCGTGGTCGGCCGGACCTCGGAGGCTTCGCACACGATCGACGACGACTCGCTCTCGCGACGCCACGCGCGCTTCTTCCGCCTCGCCGGCAAGTACGCGATCGAGGATCTGAAGAGCACGAACGGCACGTTCGTCGACGGCAAGAGGCTGACCGAGCCCTGCTTCCTCGAGCCGGGCGCGCGCATCCAGCTCGGCAAGGACACGGTCGTGCGCTTCGAGCTGCAGGACGACGCCGTGATCGAGGAGCAGAAGCGCCTCTACGAGGCCACCGTGCGCGACAAGCTCACGGGGACCTACAACCGTCACTTCCTCGACGAGCGCATCCAGGCCGAGCTCAGCTACGCGCGGCGCAACGGCTCGCCGCTCTCGGTGCTCTTCGTCGACGCCGATCACTTCAAGAAGGTCAACGACACCCACGGCCACGCGGGCGGGGACGCGGTGCTCGTCGCGCTCGGCAAGCTGCTGATGGCCTCGGTGCGCGGCGAGGACGTCGTCGCGCGCTACGGCGGCGAGGAGTTCGTCCTCGTGATCCGCGGCAGCACCGCCGCGCAGGTCGCCGGGCTCGCCGAGCGCATCCGGGCCGGCGTACAAGCGCTCGAGGTCGCGCACGAGGACGAGAAGATCGCGTTCACCGTCAGCATCGGAGTCGCGACGCTCGGCCCGGAGCGCGACTTCGAGGACGTCGCGGCGTTGCTCGCGACTGCCGACGGTGCGCTCTACAAGGCCAAGGAGCAGGGCCGCAATCGCGTCGTCGTCGGGTGACGGTGACGACGGTCTCGCGCCGGCGCGCCGCGCTCGACCCGGAGCGCGCCCCGCGTGCTGGGATCAGTGCCGGTGGAAGGGACAGCCGCCCTCGCCGCCCTCGTCCGCCTGCGCCGCGTGGTGCTGCATCGGACAACCGCCGCTCGCGCAGTGGCTCGCGCAGCAGCCGCCGCTCATCGCGTGCGCGCCCCAGGCGCCCCCGAGCAGTGCGGTGGCGCCGACGGCGACGGTGAGCATCCGGCCGCGTGACGAGAGCGCCTGCCAGCGCGTGCGGACGAGGTGGAGGGCCAGGCCGGGGATCGAGGTGGGGCGTTCCATGGGGCCTAGCGTGCTCCATCCCGGCCCCGCCGACTGCAAAGAAGTGTGGCGCCGCGCACGGTCCTACCCGCCGAGCGCGTCGATCGGCCCCGTGCAGAAGCCCTCGGCGCCGAACGTATCGAGCGTGCACCCCATCCGCCTGGCGAGGGTGAGCAGGAGATCGGCGTGGGGGCGATCTCCGAGATCGAGCCAGCGGCCCAGACCCAAGCCCGCCCGCGAACCGCCCACGACGACGAAGTGCATGTTCTCGTGCGAGTGGAGGTTCCCCTTCGACAGCTCGTTGCCCCAGAGGACGATCGTGTGGTCGAGCAGCGTGCCTTCGCCCTCGGGGATGGACGCGAGGCGCTGCGCGAAGCGCGCGATCTCCCCCGCGTACCAGGCGTCGATCCGCACGAGCTTCTCGCGCGCTTCCTCGTTCGAGTCGGGCTCGTGCGAGAGCGTGTGGTGCGCTTCGCGTACGCCGAGCCAGCGGAACGTCTGCATGCTGGCCGCGCCGGAGTAGACCACCGTGGCGACGCGCGTCGCGTCGCAGGCGAGCGCGGTGGCGAGCAGGTCGAGGGTGAGACGGGAGCTCTGCGGATAGCGGCGGCTCTCGTGCGAGTCGAACGCCTCGCCGAGCGCGGGCGGCGCGCACGCGCTGGCCTCGGCCTCGCGATCGAGCTCGCGCTCGACGTCGCGGATCGAGTCGAGGTGAGCGTCGAGCGCCAGGCGTCCCTGCGCGTCCTGGTCACCCCGCAGGTCGGCGAGCTCGGCGCGCGTGAGATCGAGCACGCTGGCGCGCTCGGCGCGACGCCTGCGCAGCAGCTCGAGGTCGGTCCCGCTGCCCGCGAACAGACGCTCGTAGACGCGGGCGGGGTCGTCCTCGGGCGGCAGCGGATCGTCCGCGCCGCGGTACGCGACGCGATGACGGTTGTTGGCGCCGCCGAGGCGCACGCCGAGCTCGAGCGAACGCAAGCGCGCGCCGCCCGCCGCCCCCTCGGCGATCCTCTGATCGATCGAGGGCCCCGCCGCCCAGCCGCTCGTCCCGTTGAAGCAGTCGTTGCCACCGCAGAACGCGCCTGGCAGTAGCGGCTCTCCGGTGAGGAGCGCCCCCATGCCTTGCTGGTGCCCACTCCCGGGGCCGGTGCGCGCGACGCGCATGTGTGTCCCCTGCAGCACGAGGAGCTGGTCGCGCAGCGGAGCGAAGGGCGCCAGGATCTCTCCGAGACCGAAGTCGGCGTCGCTCCGGCGCGTCCCCCAGGCGCTCCGGATCGTCCCGCAGGGCGTGACGATCACCACGAAGCGCAGGCGCGCTCCCTGCTGCGCGTGCACGCGGAGGCGCGGCCCCGAGACGGAGAGGCCGGCGAGCCCGAGCGCGCCGAGCCCGAGGCCCGCGAGCAGCGCCCGCCGCCTCATCGCGGCAGCTCCGGTCCCGGCGCGACGAAAGCGTCCGAGCGCACGATGGCGACCAGGAGCTCGCGCAGCTCGCCGCCCGATCGAGCCCAGGACCCGGCGAGCGCCTCACGATCGCAGGCGTCCGCCTCCTCCGAGGGGCGCCGCAGCGCGAAGCGCCACGCCTGCTCCATGGCGCAGCGCGACACGTCCTGGCTGCTCGCGAGGGCTCCCGCGAGGGCGATCGCGCCGTCCACGGGTCCGTCGGTCGCGCCGGTTCCGAAGATCTCCCCGCCGGCGTCGATCGGCTCGCCGTTCTCGTCGGCCCGGAAGCGGCCCAGTCCGTCGAAGTGCTCGAGCGCGAAGCCCAGCGGGTCCATCAGCGTGTGGCAACCCGCGCATCCTGCGTCCTCGACGTGCGCCTCGAAGCGTGCGCGCGTGGTCGGACGCGCCGGTCCGACGGGCGCGAGCGGCCTCACGTCGTCGGGCGGGGCCGGCAGCGCCTGGCAGAAGACCCGCTCGCGCAGCGCGCGCCCCCGCAGGACGGGTGAGCTTCCATCGGCGCTCGCGTGCGCTGCGAGGAACGCCGGCTGGGTGAAGATCCCGGCCCGCGCGCGAGGATCCAGCGCGACGCGGACGAGCGTGTCCGAGCCCGGCGGCGGCACGCCGTAGATCGGCGCGAGCGAGTCGTCGACGAAGGCGTAGGGCGCCCGGAAGAGCTCGTCGAGCGTACCGGTCGACTCGAACAGGACGTGCTCGACGAAGCGTGACGACGAGTCCCGCATGGCCCGCGCGAGCTCGGGCCGCCACTCGGGGTACGCAACGTCGTCCTTCGTCACGTCGTCGAGCGAGAGCTCGAGCCAGCTCGAGACGAAGCGCACCAGCTGCGGGCGTGCACGCGGGTCGGCGAGCATGCGGCGCGCCTCGACCTCCATCGCGTCGGCCGTTCCGAGCGCGCCCGCGCCGGCGGCCGCGAACAGGGTCTCGTCGGGCATGGAGCCCCAGAGCAGGTAGCTGAGCCGGCTCGCGCGCTCGTACATCGAGAGCACACCCGCATGCTCGACGCGGTAGAGAAAGTGCGGTGACACGAGCATCGCGACGAGCACCAGGCGAACGCCGCCCTCTCGGTGGATCGCCACGAAGCGCTCGACCTCCGCATCGGTGAGCGGTCGCCGGTACGCGCGGCGCCCGAACGCGGCGACGTACGTGCGCACGCAAGCGTCGCTCTCGTCGCCCCCGGCCACGCAGGGGGCGATCGCTTCGAGCCGTTCCGCCGACGCCCGCTCCGCGAGGGTCTCGGCTGCGCGGAGATACGCTCCCGCCAGGACGGGCGAGACCGGAGCGCCGTCGGGCGCGAGCGCCTCCGGCTCGCGCGGGAACGCCGACGAGGGCTGCGAGTCGTCGCCGAGCAGGTCGCGCACGGTCGCGTCGTACTCGGCGGGCGCGAGACGCACGAGAGGGCCGCGCCGAGGGGCCTGACGCTCGCACGTGGCGGGCGAAGGAGCGACCGTCGCCCGGCCGGGGGGTGTGCCGCCGCACCCGAGCGCGATCCCCAGGATCGCGAGGGGGAGCGCGATCCTCACGCAGTCCTCACGCAGCCGACGATAGATCGGACCGGCCGGACACGGCCGTGGATTGTGGGCTCGGGCGCCCGTTCGACGACCGGCGAGCCGGCACGACGTCCGCCGCAGTCGGGAGGCCGGGAGCGCGTCAGCCGCGCCGCCGGTCGTCCGCTCGGTCGCTCTCTCGCTCGTTCTCCGCAGCGTCCTCTGCCCCGCCCTCCATCTCGACCCTCGTCCTCGGAACGGCCCGCCGCCGCATCGCCTCCTGCACCGCGGCGACGAGCCGCTGCGCGTCCGGGCACACCACCACCAGCTTCCGTCCGTCGCTCTTGGTGATCCGGGCCGCGCTCGCGTTGTCGCCCAGCATCTTGTAGATGGTCGTGCCGTCGAGCAGCTTCTGCGCGCCGAGACCGTAGCTGCGCACGCCGCTCGCGCCGAGCTCGCACGACGCGATCTCCTCCATCGGGATGCGCGGACCGAACGGGCCGATCTGGACGTGGAGCTCGCCCTCGGACACGGCGATCCGGCCCCCCGCGAGAGCGAGCATGAGCCCTGTCATCGCGCCCCCGTAGACGAGGGCTCCGAGGACCGGCGGCAACATCGCCTCCCAGGGCGCACCACCCGCTGCGAGCGTTGCGCCCAGGACGCCGAGGAGCGCCGCGGGCAGGCCAGCCACGAGCGCGAGCGCCCAGCGCGGCGCCTGCACCTTCTGGCGATGCAGGACCGCGCCCTTGCCCGACATGTGCTCGCGCTCGTATGCGTCGGCCACGGACCCATCGTACTCGCACTCGACGCGAGGCAGAGCCCCCGACCTCCGGGCACATGCGCGAGCAGCTCGTGGGCGCGCCCCGCCGGTCGCGAGCGAGGCGTCGGAGCGCGCGACCACGTCGGCCGCGAAGCGCGTCCGGACGGCAGAGCGAAGGCCTCGGTGGCCCTCGGCCCTTCAGATCACGACCTGGCAGCCGACGCGATTGGCCGTCTGATCGTCGTTGTTCCCGTCGTTGCACTCGGCGACCACGTCGTCGGGATCGACGACCGCGTGCACGATCGAGAGGGGCCCCATCGGGAAGGGGTTGATGGTGACCGTGCGCATCATCGACGCGCCTGGCGCCAGCACGCCGGGGAACACCTCGTCGTGGATCGCGAGTCCACCCGCGGCCGGGTCGCCCACGTAGTAGCGAACGACGACGTCGCTCGCCGCCGCAGAGCCGACGTTCTCGATCGTGGTGACGAAGGTCTGCGCCGGACACACGCCACCGGTCGCGCCCAGGTCCACCGCGAGATCCGGGGCGGTCGAGCCCGGATCGACCGCGATCGACACGGTGTTGTTGGTCTCGACGCACTCGCGCTCGGCCATCGCGTCGTCGACGACCACGCGGATCATGGCGGGCAGGACTCCGGGCGAGTTGTTCGCGGCCACGTAGCGCACGGACACCAGCGTCGAGGCGCCGGGCTCGAGCGTCGTCCCGAGACGGGCGCTCAGCGGAGTGCCGAGCGCGTCGGCGTGCAGCGCCTCGCTCAAGGGAACGGTCGGCCACTCCCCGTACAAGGCCACCATCACGTCGGGGCCGACGCGGAGGTCACCGCGGTTCACGACGCGGACGACGATGTCGAGCATCGTGCCGAGCGTCCCGCACGCCGCGTCCGGGGAGCTCGCCTGCACGCGATCGATCACGAGATCGGGCGCGACGCCCGCGCTGCGCGGCTGCGAACGGTACGTGTCGTACGAGCGGCCGGCGTAGGTCAGCCAGCTCTGTGGCTCGTACGACGGCACACCGCTCGACTCGAGCACGTTGGTCACGTGGTACGCGTGTTCGTTCCAGATCCTGCGAGCGCTGACCCAGGAGTCGCTCGCGTCGCCCCAGACCTCGATGCCGTTGTTCGTCTCGCCCACGCTGCACGCGCTCGCGTCGTTGTTGCTCGGGAACACGATCTCGGCGTTCCCGTCGTTGTCGACGTCGGCGACGACGGGGTTCTCCACGCGGGTGCGGCTCGAGCTCGGTCCGCGGAACAGGACCGTACCGTTCACCCCGTCGTAGACGCGGAAGTAGCACTCGTCGTTGTAGACGATCTCGGCGCCACCATCGCCGTTGAAGTCGAACACCGTGGAGCCGGTGACGCGGCTCGAGTCGTCCTCCGTGATGCGCATCCATCCGTTGTGGAAGCACACGCACCGGCCGATGGTCTCGTTGCACGCGAACTGAGGGTCGCCGCAGTCGGCGTCCGCGGTGCATGCCGTGGCCGGGGGGGTCCGCATCGGGTTGCCCTGCAGACCGGTCATCGCGTCGTTGAAGGCGTTCGGCCACGCGGGGCAGGCTGCCGTCGGCGCCTGCAGATCGATCGCGATGTAGCGCAGGCCGAACGCGGTCCCGACCTCGGGGAACCCGTCGCCGTCGAAGTCGTCCACGTTCGGCGCCCCGCCGTCCGTGCCTGCGCCGAGGTTGATGAAGCGACGGCGCACACCGGTGTCGCCCGAGTAGACGACGAGGTAGCCGTTGGCCACGAGCACGACCTCCGGCTGCCCGTCGAGCGGGTTCGTCGGGCCCGGCGCAGCGACGGGATCGACGCCCAGCACGTCGGCGAGCGCGCAGAATCCGTCGCGCTGGGCCGTCGGGACGAGCGTCGCTCCGTTGACCGTCTGCCCGTCCCACACGACGTCGAGGCGACCGCCGCAGAAGTTGCTCGTGTCACCCACGGCGCACATCGAGCGTCGCGTCACGCCGGCCGGCGGTGTGGGCAGACGGTAGACGGTGCTGCCTGCGACCACCTCCAGCTCGTCACCGCCGGCGACGTCACCGAGGCACGAGATCGGCCCCTGGCCGTTCTGTCCGCTCATGAGCGCCCCCGAGAACGTGTCCTGGAACACGATGGGCATGCCGGGATCGCGCCGGATCGTCAGGACCACACGCCCGACGACGATCTCGGGCAGCCCGGCGTGATCGAGGTTGGCGATCGCGGGCGTCGGGTCGACGTACCCCGCCGGCCACAGGGCGGTCGCGGACGTGGCGATGCGCGTGCCGGTGTTCGACAGGATCGCGACGCCGTCCCCTTCCGTGATCGCCACGATCTCGGGCACGCCGTCGCCGTCGAGATCCCCGGCAGCGATGCCCGACGTCGAGTTGAGGTCGCCGTTCGCGCACGTCGTGGTGGCCGGGAGCGGGTCGCCCTCGTGCCAGACCGTGGGGCCCATCACGGCGAAGAAGTCCTCGCCGCGGTGCGTGCCGCCGCCGTGGATCGCTCGGAGCGCGCCGTTCGTCGAGACGTCGGTGCCGCAGTACGTCTGGAAGACGATCTCGGGGATGTCGAGCTCGTCGATGCGACCGTCGCCGGTGTCGTCGTCGAGGTTGACGACCACGGGCGTGGCCGACACCTGCGCGCTCGGCGGGAAGGGCCGGCCGACGGCGTCGTGCATGGCCGCGCTGACGCCGCCCCAGGTGATCTCGTTGGTCGGAAGGACGCTGGTGAAGGGCTGCGGCGCCAGGCGGCAGGTCGGCGCGACGCCCGTCCCCTCGCAGCGACCGACCTCGCAGCGCGTGTTGGCGGGGCAGTCCCAGTCGTCCTCGCAGGGGCAGTAGGCGCCGCGTGCGTCGGTCGTGCAGCTGCTCGTGAAGTGGGTCGTGCTGCCGCACGTGTAGCGCACCGTGGACGTGCTCCCGTCGTCGACGCACACGCTCACGCTCATCGCGTCGCAGGTGCCCACCCCGGCGGTGCAGAGGTCGGCGACGCAGATGGTGCCGTTGCAGTACTCGTCCGGCGCGCAGTCGATCGCGTCGGTGCACGAGATGTCGACGCAGACGTTGCCCATGCCGACCGGCGCGGGCTCGCAGCGCTCCGTCACGGAGCACGCGAGGTCGGCGCACGTGTTCGGGACGCACGAGGGTGCGCCGGCGACGATCGCGCAGCGCTCGCCGGGATCGCACGTCACGCCCGCGCACGTCGGCCCGCCGTCGAGACCCGTGTCCGGGACGACCACGGCGTCGGGGCGGTCCGCGTCGTTCCCCGGGCCGGCGTCGGGCAGCGGGCCCGCGTCGGGGGTCGCGCGACAGCGGCCGTCGATGCAGCTCTGCCCGGCGCGACAGTCGGTCGACGTGGTGCACGTCCCCGGAGTCGGTCCGCCCGCGCAGTCGCATCCGGCGCTCGCCGCGGCGAAGGTGGCGACGAGGAGCGCGAGCGCAGGCGATCGAAGCAGGTGTCGCATCGGACCCATCCTATCCGACTCGTCGGGGCCGGTGCACCGCGGTGGGGGGACGACGTTCGCACGTGGTCGCCGGCACCGCGTCGCGGCCCGCACTCTCATGCCGAGAGAGCACGCGCCCGACGCGCGCTGGACACGGGACGCTTTTGCTGTTAATCGCACTCACATGAAATATGAGCGCCCGAAGAAGCGGCGCCCCTATCGCATGTCCGCGCGCGCCGAGGCCTCGAAGGCCACCGGCGATCGCGTGCTCGAGGCGGCGACGCGGCTCTTCGGCGCACGGCCCTACGACGACGTGTCGCTCGACGACGTGGCCGTGGAGGCCGGCGTGACGGTGCAGACGCTGCTGCGCCGCCACGGCTCGAAGGAGGGCCTCGTCGACGCGGCCGCCGCCCTCGGTCTCGAGCAGGTCCGCAGCGCGCGCAGCGAGGCGGAGGTGGGCGACCTCGCGGCCGCGATCGCCAACCTCTCCGAGCACTACGAGGCGTGGGGCGAGCGGAGCCTGCGCTTCCTCGCGCAGGAGGAGCGCGTTCCCGCGATGCGGCGGGTGACCGACGCCGGTCGCGCGCTGCACCGCGCGTGGGTCGAGCGCGTGTTCGCGCCCTGGATCGCGCGGCGCCGAGGAGCCGCGCGCACGCGGTTGAGCGCGCAGCTCGTCGCGATCACCGACGTCTACGTCTGGAAGATCCTGCGGCGCGACCGCGGGCTCGACGCCGCTGCGACGCGCCGCGCGCTGCACGAGCTGGTGGAGTCGATCGTCGACTGAGGAGGAACCGAACGTGGCACGCATCCTGGTCTACACCTCACCTGCCCGCGGGCACCTGTTCCCGCTGGTTCCCACGCTCCTCGAGCTCGCGCGTCGCGGGCACGACGTCCGCGTCCGCACGCTCGCGTCCGAGGTGCCGCGGCTACGCGCGATGGGCTTTGCTGCGGGACCGATCGACGCGGCCGTCGAGGCGCGCACGCTCGACGACTGGAAGGCGAGCTCGCCACCGGCGGCGCTCGTCCGGGCCGCGCGCACCTTCGTCGATCGCGCGCGCGTCGAGGTCGAGGACCTGCGCGCTGCGATCACGGCGGAGGACGCGGAGCTGCTCTACGTCGACGTGAACTGCTGGGGCGCCGCGGCCGTCGCCGAGACATCGGGGCTGCCGTGGGCGGTGTTCGCGCCGTATTTTCTCCCCGTCCGCGCGCCCGGCGTCCCGCCCTGGGGCCTGGGCCTCGCGCCTCTGCGCGGCCCGCTCGGCCGGCTCCGCGACGCGCTGCTCTGGCCCGTCGTGGACCTGCTCTTCGATCGCGTCCTGCCCGACCTGAACCGCGTTCGCACCGGCGCGGGTGCCGCGCGATACGGGCACGTCCGCGACTTCGTCTCGGCGCCTCGCATCTTCGCGTACACGGCGGAGCCCTTCGAGTACGCGCGTGCGTGGCCCGAGAACGTGAAGCTGGTCGGGCCTGGGACGTGGGAGCCGCCCTCCGCGGGCGAAGCGACGCGGGTCGCCGAGGACACGCGACCGCTCGTCCTCGTGACCTGCTCCACCGAGTTCCAGAACGACGGCAAGCTCATCGAGGTCGCGCTCGCGGCCCTCGCGGACGCGCCCTTCCGGGTCGTGGCGACCACCGCGGCGATCGACCCCGCGCTCTTCCGCGCTCCGGCCAACGCGCAGGTCGCGCGATTCCTGCCGCACGGACCGCTGCTCGCGCGCGCCGCGTGCGTCGTCTGTCACGGCGGCATGGGCATCACGCAGAAGGCGCTCGCCGCGGGCGTGCCCGTCTGCGTCGTCCCGTTCGGTCGGGATCAGGTCGAGGTCGCGCGCCACGTCGAGATCGCGGGCGCCGGCGTCCGCCTGCCGGCGGCGAGGCTCGGCGCGCGTCGTCTGCGCGACGCCGTGGAGAGCGCCGTGGGCAAGCGCGAGGGGGCCGCGCGCGTCGCCGACGGGTTCCGACGCGCGGGAGGCGCCGCAGCGGCGGCCGACGAGATCGAGCGCCTGGTGCCGCGCGTCCCGCGCGAACGGGCTCGCGCGTCGGCCCCCGCGACCTGACCACTCCCGCGTGCGTTTCTGCTTCTTCGTCGAGAAGCGTGACCCGCTCGCACGAGGCCGAACGGTGACGGTTGGGGCTGCCAACCTGGAGATGTCCAGGTCGGGCCCGCGGGAGCTCAACGAGGGACGAGGCGGATCTCGGTCACCGAGTCGCTCTCGGCCTCCCGCGACGAGTCGAGCACGACGGTCACCATGCCGGCGAGGGCGCGCTCGCCCCAGAGCACCTCGCGGAATGCGCCCGACGCGTCGACCTGATCGATGCGCCGCTCCTCCCCGTTCACCACGAAGAGGGCGCCGCGCGGGTTGCGGTTGCCGCTCGTGCGGAACGAGACGTAGATGCCGTAGGTCGCGGCGGTCACTGCGTCGAACACGTACGTCGCCGTACCCCGCTCGCCGCTCCCGGCGCGATAGAGCCCATCGCAGTCGGTGGGCTCGTGCTCGGCGCCGCTCGCCGTGAAGGCGTAGTCGCGGATCGCCGCGAAGCGCGGGTGGCCCGGGGGACAGGGCACCACCCAGGTCGCGCGGTTCGTGAAGGTCCCCTCGTGGAAGTGCAGGCGCCGCTCGACGGGCGCCGACGTCGGCGGCGGCGCGCACGCGTCGATCCTCACCTCGAGGTCGAGCCGCACGGCCCCGATGCGGAAGAAGCTGCGTGGCAGGGGCCCCGGCCCGAACTCGATCCGGTTCGTCCCGGGGACGAGCGTCCCGGTCACGTCGATGCTGCCCGTGCCGGCGGCGTTGTCCCAGGCGCTCATCGCAGGGATGGGGAACGGGCCGGCTCCGTTGAGGGTGACGACGCCCTCGTCTCCCGGGTGATCGGCGTCGTAGCTCTCGAAGACGAGCGTCGCATGATCGACGAGCGCAGGGGCGGGCACGTCCGCGACCTCGAAGCGCAGGCGCGTGGCCGAGCTCGGGTCCGCGTCGAGCTCGAGCATCGCGGCGTCGAACGTGGTCGAGCGGTACGCGCAGGAGCGAGCCGGGGGCAGCGGCGGCGCGACGTCGAGAGGGCTCGCGGCGTCGACGGGCACGGGCCCATCGACCGCCGGGACGGCGTCCACGAGGGTCCATGCGTCCCGCGCGTCCGGTTCCGGGGCGCGCGCGTCGGCGGGGGCCGCGTCCGCGCCGCGCCGCGCGTCGATCCCCGGGCTCGCGCATCCGCACGCCGAGACGAGAGCGAGAGCCAGGACACGCCGCATCAGAACCCGCAGGTGTGATCGTCGAGGCAGTAGCTCGCGCCGTCGCACTCCTGCGTGTTCATGCAGCTCTGCCCGACCGCCTGCGCCTGGCAGACGCCGCCGGTGCAGCGCTCGAACCCGCAGCAGTCGGCGTCGGACGCGCACTGGTTGTTCGGCGCGAGGCAGCACTCCCAGCTCCCGCCGGTGTCCTGGCCGCAGAGACCGAGACCGCAGCAGTGCGTGTTGGTGTCGCCCGGCGCGCACGTGTCGCCGTTCATCTCGCACATCGTCGTGTCCTCGCAGAAGCCCTGGATGCACTGGATGTCCGAGCTCGTCGTCGCGCCGCAGCAGTCGAAGCGGTCCGTACAGGTGAACCCGACGGGGTGGCACTCGTCGCACGCCCCGACGCTGTTCGTCGTGCCTCCCGCGCAGCTGCCCGCATCGGCCGTGGCGACGCACTGCCCGCTGCCGGGACAGAAGGTGCAGTCCGGCGTCGCGACACAGTCGCCGCACGAGAGCGTCTCGCACGCGCCGCTCGAGGGCGGCGGAGGCGGCGGCGCGCACGCCTCGTTCGGGTGGCTCTCGCCGGTGCACGCGCTCGGGCTCGTGCAGGTCCACGCGCCACCGTTGCACGCGTACCACCCGCAGCTCGACTGCCCGCAGCCGGCGTAGGCGACCTGCACGCAGGTGCCCGAGGGCACGTTCGTGCCGAGCGTCGCCGAGTGGCACGAGGCCGCGCCCGGCACGCGGATCGAGAGCTGGACCACGTCGCCGAACTGACTCGTGCCGTGCGACATCTGGTAGGTGACGACGTAGCTGCCCGGCTCCGTCGGAGCCTGGAAGGTCACCTCGAAGCGCATCTGCGCGTGCGGGGCGACGCGGGACGGCACCGCCGCGCGCGCGAGCCCCATCAAGCTCGGGCCGCTCGTGCGCACGAGGGCGTAGTGCTCCTCGTCGGTCCACGTCGTCGTCCCCGTGTTCTCGAGGCGCCACGCCTGCGTGATCGTCTGGCCCGGCGTCACCGTGATCTGGCGCGGGTAGGTGCTCGACACGTAGCGCGCGTCGTCGCGCGCCTCCGTCGGCCGGCACGCGTCGCCCCAGAGATCGTGCGGCTGCGAGGAGCAGTGGCCGCCGAAGGGATCGGTGGGGGTGCGGTCGTAGTAGTTGCCCATGCCCGTGACGCCATCGCGGACCTCGAAGTGCACGTGCGGCCCCGTCGAGTGGCCCGTGCTGCCCGAGAGGCCGAGCTCCTGCCCGCACTCGACGCGCTGACCGGCGCGCACGCGCACCGAGCCGTTCGTCATGTGCGCGTAGAGGGTCGCACGACCGCTCGCGTGCTGGATGATCACGTGGTTGCCGAACTGGCCGCCGCAGGACGACGCGCCCTCCACGCAGCCGTCGACCGCGCGGATCACCTCGCCCGGCGCCGACGCGTGCACCGGCGTCCCGCGCGGCACGGCGAAGTCCGTTCCCTTGTGCCCGGAGCGCGAGATCGAGCCGCAGTCGTAGCGGACCAGGCCGCTCCCCTGCCGGTGCGAGACGTACGAGCTCACGACGTGCGCGTCGGTCGGGTACGAGAGGTCGCCCGAGCCGGCCGTCGGCGGCGGCGGCGGCATCGGCGCGCGACCGCCCGCGAAGGCCGCGAGCTCCTCGCTGGTGCCGTTGAACACGTCCATGTCGACGTTGCCGGTGATGCCGGGCACGTGACCGCGGTCGGAGTACTGCCAGAACGTCCAGCGATCCCAGTTGTCGTTGATCCGAGGGCAGTGCGACGACGTGTAGTCGAGGAAGTAGGCCGCCTCCCAGAGCGGGTTCGACGAGTACATCGGCGAGCTCGAGCCCGTGACGTAGGTGCCCGTGTAGATGATCGGCGTCGTGCCGGTCGCCGCGCCGACGAGCTCGATCCACTGGCGCACGGCCGCCACGACCTGCGCCGCGGAGCGCCCCTGGATCGACTCGCCCTCGACGTCGATGACCGGCGCGAGCTCGCCCGGATCGGCGCGCAGGGCGTCGATCATGATGTTGGCCTGCGCCCGCACGTCCTGCCCGGCGCGGAAGAACTGGTAGGCGCCGCGCAGCACGCCGGCCGAGCGGGCGCCCGACCAGTTCTGCGTGAAGCGGCTGTCGATCGAGTGCGTGCCGTCCGAGACGCGGATGAACGAGAACTCCACGCCGCTCGCGGCGACGCGGCGCCAGTCGATGGCGCCCTGCCAGGCCGAGACGTCGATGCCCCGGGTCGTGGCGCCGGTCGCGCACTCCGAGTGGATGTCGCCCTCGGCGGCCACGGCGAAGTCGCCGGGCTGCGCTTGACAGGCCAGGGCGAGGACGGCGGCCAGGGCCGCGGCGATGCGCGCGCGGCTCATGGCGTCGCTCCCGCGCCGAGGTACTGGACGGCGACGCAACTGCTCTCGCCCGTGCGCGCGAGCACCGAGCCCCGGGCGCCGCGCTGCGGGAAGCTGCCCGGACCGAGATCCTCGGCCTCGCCGGTGCGCGGGTCGAGCGCGAAGACCTCGCTCGCGAGCGCGCCCGACTCGGTCGGCACGAGGGCCGCGAAGACGAGGCGCAGCGTGTCGCCCTCGCCCACGAAGAGGTGCTGCCGGCCGAACGGCGGCAGGTTCGTCTGCGGGATCTCGGGCGTGAGGTTGGTGATCTGCACGAACGTCGTGCTCGAGTCGGCCGGCGTGCACTCGCTCGCCGGATCGCTCGGGTCGCCGGTGCGCCCGCCCTCGCAGGGGTCGGGTGTCGGGTCGGCGGCAGCCACCCGCGCGCTCGCACGGAAGACCGCGGCGGTCCCGGCGGCGCTCGACACGTAGAGGACCTCGTCGGTGCCCGGGATCACGACGGGCGACGACGCCGTCGCGTCGGCGAGCACCTCGAGCTCGGTCTGCGTCGCGACGTCGTAGACGACGACGCGGCGGTCGTCGCCGGGCTCGATCGCCGTCGCTCCGGCGGCGGGCGCGACGTAAGCGATGCGGTTGCTCGCGGCGTCGAGCCAGGGATCGAGCGCGACCTCGGCGATCACCCGCGTCGGCGCGCTGCCGCTGCGCAGCGTGAGCGAGCCGTCGAAACCCCAGACCAGCACGCGACCGTCGGCTAGCACCTGCGCGCCGCGCGCGTCGCCGAACGTCGTCTCGTGCGCGCGCCCGCTCGCGTCGATCGTCGCGACGCCGCAGCCGCTGCCATCCTCTTCCGCCTCGCCCGACCCGGACGCGAGGCCGGGGCACGCCACCAGCGCGCCGCCGGTCCAGTCGAAGAGCCCCTCCGTCCCGGCGATCGCGCAGTACGCGTCCAGCGCATAGGCCGGGTCGGCGCCCGCGCCGCGCGAGGCCGCGTGCGGCGCGCAGGAGGAGAGAGGCAGGACGAGGGCCGCGAGGGGGATGAAGGACCGCATGTCGCAGCGCTTCCGCAACGTGCGTGCCGCCCCGACGTCCGCAGGAAACCGCGCAGATCGTAGGTGGGGTCGTCAGGCCCCCCCACTGGCTCGGGGATTGGCCACCCCGATTCCTCCACCTGCTGGGGACAAGAAATCCTTGACGCCGGCACGCGCGCGTGGAATGAACGTTCATACCGTGGCCACCGCGACGCACCGCAGCGAGCCGAGCGACAAGCGCGAGCGCATCCTCGACGCCGCGCTCTCGCTCTTCGCCGAGCGGGGGTTCCACGGCACGCCCGTCCCCCTCGTCGCCGAGCGAGCGGGCGTCGGCGCAGGCACGATCTACCGCTACTTCGCCAGCAAGGAGGCGCTCGTCAACGCGCTCTACCGCCGCTGGAAGATGGCCTTCATCGACGGCGTCAGCGCGGACTTCCCGGTGGAGAAGACGACCCGCGCCCAGTGGTCTCATGTCTTCCGACGCGCTGTGGATTTCGCTCAGAAGAACCCGCAGGCATTCGACTTTCTCGAGCTACACCACCACGCGCCGTATCTCGACGACGAGAGCCGCGCTCTCGAGAACCGGGTGCTCACCCTCGCGCAGTCGATCCTGGGCGCGAGCCGCATCCTCAAGGCCACGCGCGACGAAGATCCGGCGCTGCTCATCTCGCTCGTGTGGGGCGGCCTCATCCAGCTGATCCGCTGCGCCCGGCAGGGGATGCTGGACCTCTCGCCCGAGGTGCTCGATCGGTTCGAGCTGCTGACCTGGGAAGCGCTGCGCGCCTGAGCCCGCCGGTGTCTGGCGTCCGCCAGTCACCGGCTTTTCTGTCCCTGTTCGTGGAATGAACATTCAGTCCGACCAAACCCGTATCGCTCGATAGAAAGAAGGAGAACGACCATGGCCCGCTCACTCACGATCCTCGTCACCGGCGCGACCGCAGGCATCGGCAAGGCTGCCGCCCTCCACCTTCGGTCCAGGGGCCATCGCGTCATCGGCACCGGCCGCAACGAGAAGGCCCTCGCCGAGCTGCGCGCCGCCGGCATCGAGGCGCTCGCCCTCGACGTCACCCGCCAGAGCTCGATCGACACCGCGAAGGCCGAGGTCGATCGCCTCACGAACGGCTACGGGCTCGACGTGCTCGTGAACAACGCCGGCTACGGCCTCGCCGGTCCGCTCGAGATGCTGAGCGACGCCGACGTGCGCGCGCAGTTCGACACCAACGTGTTCGGCCTGCTCGCCGTCACGCGCGCGTTCCTCCCCGCGATGCGCGAGCGGCGGAGCGGCCGCATCGTGAACGTCTCGAGCGTCGGCGGTCGTATGACCTTCCCGCTCGGCGGCGCCTACCACGCGACCAAGTACGCCGTGGAGGCGATGAGCGACGCGCTCCGCATGGAGCTGCGCGGCTTCGGGGTGAAGGTGTCGGTGATCGAGCCCGGCTACATCAAGAGCGACTTCACCGCGACGACCATGGCCTACGTCGAGAAGTACGCCGCCGACCCGCGCTCACCCTACGCGCCGATCCTGCAGCGCGTCGCCGAGGCCGGGAAGGGCTCGGAGCGCTTCGCCGTCGGCCCCGCGAGCGTATGCCGGGCGATCGAGAGCGCGGCCGTCTCGCGCTTGCCGCGCGCACGCTACGTCGCGCCCTTCTACAACGCGATGGGCCCGGTGCTCATGGCGCTCGTCCCGACGTTCGTGACCGACTGGTTCTTCGGGCTGGTCACGGGACTGAGCAAGCCGCCCGCGCTCCCCGCGCAGTCGAGCAGCGCAGAGCTCGCCGCCGCCTGACCCCGGCCGCGCGCTGCCTCGACCTCAGTCGCAGGTGAGCGGCACGGAGAACATGTTGTTGCCGCCGGAGCCCAGGAGCTGCGCCCCGGCGAGCTGCGCGTGCGGACTGTCGGAGGTCGGATCGGCTCGGCCGAGGAAGGGCAGTCCGGGCGCCGACAGATCGTAGAGACCGAGGCCCTGCCCGGACACGACGAGGACATCGCCGCTGATCGTGACCGCCTGCTGGCCGGGCGTGCTCGGCACGACGATGCCGAGGTCGCGCATCGCGGCCGGGTCGCTCACGTCGAACGCGCGGACGCCCGTCTCGATGCCGCCGACGAAGAGGCGCTGGTCGTGGACGGCGACGCTCGACAGGAAGCTCGAGGTCGTCTCGAGCGCGCCGACCACCCGCGCCGCGCGCACGTCGGCGACGTCGATGGCGACGAGGCGGGCCGGACCGGAGGCGACGCTCGTGTCGAGCGCCGCCGCGAGCGCGATCGTCCCGCGCATCGCGACCGAGCCAGCGCCGAGGGTGCCGAGCTCGACCGGCGTGCCGAGGACGGGCCGGCGCGGGTCCGTCACGTCGATGGGCACGATCGCGTGAGAGCGATCCTCGCGCGTGATGGAGACCACCATGCGCGATCCGAGCGTGGCCATCGCCTCGACGTGGCCGCCGACGTCGGTGACGCCGAGCGAGACGGGCGCGATCGGATCGGCGAGGTCGAAGCGCTCGAGCACGCCGCCCGACGCGAAGAGCACCTCGCCCACGACGTCCACGTCGGTCGAGAAGACCGCCTGCTGCGGCACCGACGTCACGAGGCGCGGCGCGCCGGGCACGGACACGTCGATCACCTCCAGCTCGTACGACTGCCGGTACGCGAGCGTGCCGCGGACGACGAAGGGGCCGTCGCAGTAGCAGCCCTGCCCCGCGAACGCAGGCGCCGGCGCGGGGCTGGCGAGGCGACAGGCCCGCGGCACGGGGGCGTCGGCGTCGCCGGACGGCGCTCCGGCGTCCTCGGACGGGAGCGTGTGTGCGCCCGAGCAGCCGGGCAGAGCGAGCGCGACGACCGAGGCCAGAGCCAGAAAGCGATGCATCACGTCATCGTGCGCCGGAGCGGGTGCCGCGGGAAATCGGATGGATTCATGTGAGCCATCAGCCCGACTGATGGTGCGGTCGCGTCGGCTACCATGCGCAGGATGGAGCGAGAGCGGGCCGAGCAGGAGATCGCGAGCACGCTCGGGCGCCTGGCGATCGCGCCCACCGAGCTCGGCGTCACGTCGGCGACGCTGCCGCGACGCGGGCCGTCGGTGCCGAGCAGGGCGCCCTTGCCGCGCGTCTCGCTCGTCCCCGACCCGGACACCGACCTGGCGATCGTGCGCGAGCTCGCGCGTGGGGGCATGGGCGTGGTCCACCTCGCCGAGCAGCGCTCGCTCTCGCGCGAGGTCGCCGTCAAGACCGCCCGCACGAACGACG
>JBGAQA010000008.1:0-128315 GCA_044220955.1 Sandaracinaceae bacterium | reverse complement strand
AGCGCATGGTCTCCGACGTCCCGATTCGCGAAGCGAACCCGCGACCCCAGAGACCTCGCGCGCAGCCTCCGGTCGAGCCGCCGCTGCAGGGCGTCGGGTGACGGTTCCAACGTGACCGCCGGGATGACGACGGGCTCGGGGACCACCGCGGGCGGCGTGATCACTGCGGGCGTGACGACGGGCGCCACCGGCGTCGTGCTCGGCGCCAAGGGTGCGGGTGGCGCCCTCGGCACGACGATCGGCGTGCTTCCCCGCGCTCGAGGCCTCCGCGGCGACGACCCTCGTGTGCTGGGCAGCCACCGTGTCGGCCGTCGTGCTCGTGCCGACCCCGGGCTTCGTCGGTTCGTTCGAGGCAGGCGCCGTCGGAGCGCTGGTGCTCCTGGGGCGTGACGCCGATGCGGCCCGCGCGTTCGCGCTCGCGCTCCACGGCATCCAGCTCGGGGCGACGCTGCTCGCCGGCGCGGTGGGCTTCGCCGTGCTCGGCGTCGGGTTGCCCGCGGTGGTCCGCGCGAGCCGTGCGCGCTGACGGGACGCCGTGGTAGACGATCTCGCATGGCCTCGCTCGAGCTCGCGGATCTGACGTACGAGGAGGCGCGCTCCGCGATCGCCGAGGGCGCGGTGGCGCTCTTGCCGACGGGCGCGACCGAGGCGCACGGCCCGCACCTGCCGCTCGCGACGGATGTCGTGATCTCGCGCGAAGCTGCCAAGCGGGCGGCGCGCATCCTGCGGGACGAGGGCCGGAGCGCGCTCGTCTTGCCACCCCTCGCCTACGCCGTGACCGAGTACGCGGCGGAGTTCGCCGGGACGATCTCGCTCCCGCTCGAGACGGCGACGGCGCTCGTGCGCGACGTGATCCTCGGCGCGGTGCGGACCGGCTTCCGCGGCGTCGTGATCGTCAACGCGCACCTCGAGCCCGACAACCTGGCCGCGCTCCGGGGCGGCCTGGAGGCGGCGGTCGCGAAGGGCGCGCGCGCCGTGTTCCCCGACGTGACGCGCAAGCCCCACGCGCTGCGGCTGGGCGAGGAATTCAAGAGCGGCGCCTGCCACGCGGGCAGCTACGAGACGAGCCTCGTGCTCGCGGCGCAGCCGGCGCTGGTGAAGACCGAGCGCGCCAGGACGCTCGCCGCGAACCCGACGTCCCTCTCCCGGGCGATCAAGGAGGGCAAGAAGAGCTTCGGAGAGGCCGGCGGCCCGGAGGCGTACTTCGGCTTCCCGGCCGATGCGTCGGCGAAGGAAGGCGCCGCGCTCTACCGCGAGCTGGCCGACGTGTTCGCGACGGCGGCGCGCGAGCTGATCACGGGATCGTGATCGTCGTCGACGCCGTGCCGGCGCGCACGGTGTAGGTTCCGGGCGAGAGCGACCCCAGATAGACCGGCGTGGACGCGTCGTGCGGCTCGTCGCTCGCGCACTCGCACAGGTCCGGGTTGCAGTCGGCGAGCGTCAGGTCTATCGCGCCGTCGGCCGCGAGCACGGGTGTCACCAGCTGGAGCGGTTCCCCGCAGCAGCGCGGCTCGTACGCGCGAAGCTCCACCCAGCCGCCCGCCGGCGATCCCTGACGCAGGCGCGCATCGGGAGCGAGCGGCCGGAGCTCCGTGACGCGCGCGGCGCTCCCGACGCACGCGGCCGGATCCACGATCGTGGTCGGGATCGGCACCAGCGCCCCCTCGACGGCGACGCCCACGGGGCCGGGCAGAGCGGGGCCCGGAAGCGAGACCGTGGCCTCGTACCCGAAGTCGATGCAGTCGCAGTCGAGACAGCAGTCGCACGCCGCGAGCGAGACCTGCCCCGCTCCCGAGAGCGACGCGCGCGTGTCGCACCCGCACGAGGTGAAGGAGCTCGTGTCGCTCGCCACGTGCACGGGCACCGTGGCCCCGAGGCGCACGGCGGCAGGCACGTGCGCGCGCGTGATGGCCACGTCGTGGCATGCCGACGCCGCTCCGGCGTCGAGGGACGGGATCGGGCCGCCGTCCCGAGGCAGCGCCCCCGCGTCGTACGCGGGGATCGAGTGCCAGCCGGCGTCGTTTCCCGGCTCGACGAGGTGATCGCCCGCACAGCCGGCGACCGAGGAGAGGAGTGCAAGGGTGAGCCAGATCCGCATGGCGCAGCCCGCGGGAGCACGCGGCGTGCCCGCGCTCAGAAGGACAGCCGCCTCACGGAGACGTTCATCAGGAGGCCGATGCCCATCATGCTCGTGAGCACGCTCGAGCCGCCGTAGCTGAACAGGGGCAGCGTGACGCCGACCACGGGCAAGAGGCCACAGACCATCCCGAGGTTGATGGCCGAGTGCCAGAAGAAGAAGGCACTGACGCCGACCGCGAGCACCGCGCCGAAGCGGTCCTTGGCCGTGTAGGCGATGCGCAGGCCCCAGAGGATCAGGAACACGTAGAGCCCGAGCAAGAGGAGCACGCCGAGGAAGCCCCGCTCCTCGGCCCACACGCTGAACGGGAAGTCGGTGTGACGGTCCGGCAGGAACTGGAACTGGCTCTGCGTCCCCTGCATGAAGCCCTGGCCGGTGAGGCCGCCCGACCCGATCGCGACGAGCGACTGGTAGGTGTGCCAACCGTCGCCGAGGATGTCGGGGTTCTCGCCGAAGAGCATGTCGAAGTACGAGAGGAAGCGGGTCCTCTGGTAGCCCTGCAGGCCGAAGATCCAGATCGGCACGGCGCTCACGACGAAGGTGCCGATCAGCGTGACGAACGATCGCCACTTGAGGTTCGTGAGCAGCATGATGCTCGCGAAGATGAACGCGCACATCAGCGCCGTGCCGAGGTCGGGCTGCCGCACGATCAGGAGCATCGGTACCGCGAGGATCGCGCCCGGCACGACGAGGTCGCGCAGCGTGCGCCCCTCGGTCTTCGGATCGTTGTGCAGGTGCTTGGCGAGCGCGATGATCAAGAAGACCTTCATCAGCTCGCTCGGCTGGAGCGAGAACGCGCCGATGCGGATCCACCTCTGCGAGCCCCGGATCTCGGGCGCGAGCAGGAACACGAGCACGAGGAGCACGATCCCGGCGCCGTACGCGAACCAGCCGAAGCGCTCGAAGTGCCGGTAGTCGATGGCGGCCACGAGCACCGCGACGCCGGCGCCGAGGACCAGCCAGTAGATCTGCTGGATGTAGAGGTCGGCGAGCGCGACGCGCGAAGACGCGCTCGTCGCGGAGTAGAGGTTGGTGACGCCGATCACGGCGATGGCCGACGCCGTGACGAAGAGCGGCCAGTCGAACTGCTCGCGGATGCCCTTGCCGAGCGTGGCCATCAGTGGCCTCCGGGGGCGAGCACGTCGCGCGCCGACGCCGTCGTGATGGGCTCCTCGCTACCCAGGTACTCCTGCAAGATCTGGATGGCGATCGGAGCGGCGTAGCGACCCCCCGATCCGCCGTGCTCGACGAGGACCACGATCGCGACCTCGGGGTCCTCCACGGGCGCGAAGCCGGCGAACCACGCGTGCGCGCGCCGCTCGTACGCCGCGCGGGAGGCCTCGTCCTCCGAGCGGATGCGCCCGCCGAGCTGCGCGGTCCCCGTCTTGCCGGCGATCGTGACCGAGCCCGGGTGATCGAGGCGCGCCTCGTGGGCCGTGCCGCGGTCGTCGTTGACCACGCCGAAGAGCGAGTCGATGACGTAGGCGAGGTGCGCGGGCTCGACGTGCACGCGTCGGCGCACGCGCGGCTGGAATTCCTCTACGACCGTCCCGTCGGGCGCCGAGACGCGCTCGACGAGCTGGGGCACGTAGAGCGTCCCGCCGTTCGCGATCGCGGCGTACGCCATCGCGAGCTGCACGAGCGTGACGCGCGTGTCGCCCTGGCCGATCGCGGTGTTGAGCGCGAGGCCGCCCTGCCACGCGTGGTGCTGCTCGTACCACTCGCGCGTCGGGATGAAGCCGCTCGCCTCGCTGTTGATGCCGATGCCGCATCGGCGGCCGATGCCGAAGTCCTGCGCCATGTGGGCGAGGCGATCGATGCCGACGATCTCGGCCAGGTGATAGAAGTAGATGTTGCACGACTCGACGAGGCCGAGGCGCATGTCGACCTCGCCGTGCTGGCCCGTGCAGTGGGGATGGCGGGCGCCGGCGCCCGTGCCGATCGAGTAGGTGCCGGTGCACGTGACGCGCTCGGCGGGGTCGATCAGCCCCTCCTGCAGGGCCGCGAGCGCCGCGAAGGGCTTGAACGTCGAGGCCGGGAAGTACGTCTCGTAGATCGTCTTGTCGATGAGCGGACGGAAGGGATCGTCTCGCAGGTCCGCGTACTCCTCGCGCGAGAGCCCGCTCGTGAACGCCTCGGGGTCGTAGCTCGGCTTGCTGAAGAGGGCGCGCACCGCGCCCGTGCGGACGTCGACCACGACCGCGGCCCCCGACGCGCGCCCGCGGAACGCGCGCTCGATGATGCGCATGAGCTCCATGTCGAGCGTCAGCGTCACGTCGCGACCGGGGACGGGCTCGACGAGCTCGGGGCGGTCGTCGGCGAGCAGCGCCGGGTCGATCTCCACGTCCTCGTCGACGAGCACGCGCCGGTAGCCGCGTCGGCCGCGCAGCAGGCTCTCCCACGCGCGCTCGATGCCGGTCCGCCCGACGAGGTCTCCGAGGTGGTAGCCCGCCCCGCGCAGCTCCGCGAGCTCGTCCGGGCGCAGCTCGTTGAGGTAGCCGATCGCGTGCGCGCCGAGCGAGCGGTACGGGTACGTGCGCACGGGCGCGACCACCACGTCGAGCGGGCTGTGGCCGCGGTCGTCCATGAAGTCCTGCTCGTGGGTCTCGAGCGCCGCGAGCGACTCGCGCGAGATGTCCGTGAAGAAGCGGATCTGGTGCGTCTGCCGGCGCTCGGGCACCTCGTCGAGCCGCTGCTCGAAGCGCGCACGCGCCTCGTCCGAGAGGCCCATCAGCGTCTCGAGGCGCTCCACGTCGCCCTCGCGG
The DNA here is from genome assembly GCA_044220955.1 of Sandaracinaceae bacterium. Classification (GTDB taxonomy): domain Bacteria; phylum Myxococcota_A; class Polyangia; order Polyangiales; family Sandaracinaceae; genus JBBSAT01. Next base: position 123,413 of record JBGAQA010000008.1, on the reverse strand, counting down.
ATGCGAGACGGCGTGAGGTAGACGTCGTAGCTCGGACGGTTCGTGACGATCACCCTTCCCTCGGTGTCCCGCACGATCCCGCGCGTCGCGAGCAGCGGGAGCGTCTTGGTGACGTTCTCGCGCGCGATCTCGGCGTAGTGCTCGTGCTCGACGACCTGCAGGTCCATCATCCGCCCCGTCAGCACGGTGAAGACGAGGACGACGAAGCCCGCCATCCACTTGTAGCGCTTGCGGAACTCACCGACCTCGCGCCGGACGGAGAGCAGGCTCACGGTCGGCTCCCCACGGCGGTCCCCACCGTCCGCGGGCTGCGCCCGCTTCCGTCCGGGCGCCGCACGGCGAGCACGCTCGCTCGCCTCACGGCGACACCACGTTCTCGGAGGTGCTCGCGCTGCGGCGCGTGCGCTGCGAGATGCGCTCGATGCGGCGGACCGCCGCGAACACGAGCGGCGCGCAGAGGCCCGTCGCGAGCGCGGACGCGATCATCGTGGTGGCGAGCGCGACCGGATTGCCGATGCGCGAGCCCTCGCCGAGGGCGAGCCGAACGAACCATCCGAGCGCGCCCGACGGCGGCATCACGAGCGGGAACGCCTCGGGCGGCTGGAAGATCGCGCGGAGCGCCAGCATCGTGCCGCTCGCGACGAGCGAGACCACGAACGCCAGACCGATCTGGAACGGGGCGCCGCGGAGCACGAGGCGAATGCCCGCGCCGCGCGTGACGAGGAAAGTGGCCACGAGCACGAAGGTGGTCAGGCCGGTCGGCACGCCCGCCACCTCGTCGCCGAAGTAGCCGAGCACGAACGAGAGCGCGACGCCGCGCAGCAGCTCCACGTCGGGATCGACGCCGAGATAGATGACGATCGGCAGGAGCAAGCAGGGCGCGAACGGATGCAGAGGCAGAAACGTCGCGATCGCCGCCTGCGCGACGAGCAGCGCGAGCCCGAACGCCAGGTGCACCACGTTCTTCATGCGGGCCCCGCGATCGACGGCTCGTCCGCTCCGGCCCCCACCGTCCGCGCCCGACGGGCGCTCCCGTCCAAGCCCGCCGGGACGAGCACTCCCGTGGAGATCACGGCTCCCCCGTGAGTGGCTCGTCCTCGTCCTCGACGTCGGCGCGCGCCTCGGCGCGCGAGCCGCCCTCGAGCACGAGCACCTCGTCGAGCGTGGAGAAGTCGACCGCGGGCGCGACCTCGACCTCCTGGAACATGCCGGAGTCCGCCCGCACGATGCGGGTGATCCGGCCGACGAGGATCGAAGCCGGAAAGCGCTGGCCGAGCCCGCTGGTGTGCACGAGGTCGCCGACGCGCACCTCGTCGTCGCGGCCGAGGTACTCGATCCGGGACATGTACCGGTCGTCCTCGCCGGTCCCACGGAGCATGCCGCGCGAGCCCGTGCGCTGGATGATCACGTCGACCGCGCTGCCCGCATCGACGGCGAGCAGGACGTCCGAGTAGCGGCCCCACGTCCGGCGGATCTGGCCGACCAGCCCACGCGCCGACACGACGGGCATGCCCTCGCGCACGTGGTCGCGCTCGCCGCGGTCGACCTCGACACGCGTGACGCGGAAGAAGGGCGACACGTCGCGGCCGATCACGGTGGCGGCGATGACTTGGCCCCCTACTCGCTCCCGGAGCGAGAGGAGCGAGCGCAGGCGGCGGTTCTCCAGCGCCTCCGCGGTGAGCTGTTCGTGCTCCTGATCGAGCCGCGCCAGGCGCGCGCGCAAGCGGTCGTTCTCCTCGCGGACCTCGACCAAGTACACGTAGTCGTCGAAGACGTCGCTGAACGCGCGTGCGACGCTCGCGGCCAGCGACTGGATCGGCGCGGAGAGCTCGAGGATCGGCCCGTCGTAGAAGTTCTCGCGGCCCGGCTCGCGGAGGTTCGCGTTCAAGACGAAGAACGGCAGCGCGAGCAGGACGATCGCGATGGCAGCGTCTCGAAGTCGCCTGAATTGGCTCACGGAAGCCGCTCGTCATAGCCCCTCCGCAGCGCTCAGGCCACGGCAGGGCCGCACAGTCGTTCAGTGATCGAGCGAAGGACGACGCACCCTCGGGATCCTACCCATCGTGCTCCCGTCTCGGCTCGCCGCCCCCACGCTGCCTGGAGAGGGATCCCGGAGCGTCCGAGATGGGGTCCGTCCTGGACGACGAAGCGCCCGCGGCGCGTCGGAGCGCGAGGCCGGTCCCGACCGCGAGGCCGGCGAAGTCCGCGGCGAGGTCGAGCAGATCGAAAGTCCGCCCGGCGACGAAGCGCTGCGACGCCTCCTCGACGACGGCGAGGGCGAGCACGACCAGCGTCGCGAGGGGAACGCGGACGGTGGCGAGCCGCAGGGCGGGGCGTCGCGCGAAGGACGCCGCGAAGTAGCCCAGGCCGATCGCGAGCACGAGGTGTGCGACCTTGTCACCGAGCGGCACGCGGTGCAGCCCGTGAACCAGCGGCGCGAGCGCGCCCAGATCGGCGGCGCCGACGATGCCGAGCAGGAGCGCTCCGTAGAGGATGGCCAGGATGCGCACGCGTCGTCCGATGCGGCGAACGCCCGCGCCGTTCGATTCGATTCCCGCGGCGCGCGGTCGCTCGGCGGCGCGCCCCGTTTCCGCGTCGAGGCCGGCGGTCTAAGCTCCCCCGATGCGCCGACTCTCCTCGCTCCTCGCGATCGCGCTGACGCTGCTCGCTCCCGCGCTCGCCAGCGCCCAGCCCTTCCATCTCGCCGACGGCCTCCGCGGCAGCACGAGCGGCGACGCGAGTGGCGGCACGTTCGGCGCCGACGGCTGGACGGTCACCGGTCCGAGCGACCGCATCTGGTACGCGCTGCCGCGCCTGGTGTCGGGCTCCATCGAGTTCACGCTCGCGCACGTCACGACGAGCAACCTCCCGCTCGCCGACCACGAGATCTTCGCGATGTACGAGGACGGATACGGCATCGGCGAGCCGATCGCGTACCTGCCGGCGTTCCGCGGCAACCACTACAAGATGCTCCTGCGCATCTACGGCGACGTGGAGCCAGGCCGCGTCGGCGCGATGAAGATGATGTGGGGCATGTGCCCGAGCGGCGCGCCGGGCTACGACGGCTGCGGCTGTACCTCGTTCTTCGAGGAGCCCTTCGCCAACCCGGGCCCGTGGACGGGCGACCCGGTGCGAATCCGCGTCGAGTGGGGCGGCGGGCAGGCGCGCCTCCTGCGCGACGGGGCCGAGGTGGTCGCGGTCGACTGGAGCTCGAGCGGCCTCGAATTCGGCCCCTCGGACCTGCACATGATGATCGGCAGCCCGCGTAACGACGGAGGCCTCGCGGCCATGCCCATCGGCGCGACGTTCTCGGACCTCGTGGTCGACGGCACCCAGGGCGCGCTCGCGATGTGCCCGGGCGGGATCGACGCGGGCATGCCGATGGACGCGGGGACGTGCAGCAGCGCCGGAGCCGCGATCGCGGACTCGACCGCGGCGATCTGGGAGCCCGGCCCCTTCCCCGACCCGAGCGACCTCAACGTGGAGGGCGACGCGAGCGGGCCGACCGCCCTCGCGTACCTGCGCTTCCCCGCGGCGACCGGGGTGGTCACGCACGCGACGCTCACGATGCACACGTCGAGCAGCGGCAGCGCGGCCGGCGGCTCGGGGCAGGTCTGCGCGGTGACCGGCGCGAGCTGGGACGAGTCGACCCTGACGTGGACGAACCGGCCGGCCGTGAGCGCGACGTGCAGCGGCGGCGCGCACACCGTCGCCGCGAACGAGACGGTGAGCTGGGACGTGACGTCGCTCGTCGCGGCGGGCGGCCCGATCGACCTCGCGATCGTCTCGGCGAATCCCGACGGCGCGCACTATCTCTCCCGCGAGTCGGGCGGCTGCAGCCTGGGACCGACGCTGGACGTGACGGTCACGCCGGGCACCGACGGTGGGCCGCGAGACGACGCGGCCACGCCGGGGATGGACGGCGGCGGGTCTTCGACCGACGCCGCCGCGGGACTCGACGCGCGGGCTGGCGCAGACACGGGGACGCGCGGTGGCGGGCTCGCCGCAGGATGCGGCTGTCGCGCGAGCGGCGGCGCGCCGCGCCTCGCGCCCGTGGTGCTGGCGCTCCTCGCGATGCTCGGCGCGCGTCGTCGGCGTGATCGGGGCGCTCGGGAGCCGGGAGCTCGGACGAGCCGGCGCTCCACGGGTCAGCGGTCGCTCGGTCCGCCGCGCTGCCGCTCCTGCTCGGCGAGCTCGCGGTCGACCTCCTGCATCGCGCGGCGCAGCTGGTAGTTGCGGTACGCCCAGACGCCGATCGTCGTGCCCACGATGCCGACGATGATGACGCCGGACGCGCGGAAGACGAAGTACGACGCGATCGCGAAGAGCGGCAGGAGCAGCGGCGTCAGCTTGATCGCGGCCCTCATCAGGTTCAGCCGCCGGTTCGCGTACGCGCGGCCCTCGGGATCGTCGTCCGTGCTCATGCTGGCTCCCAGCGCTCTGCCGTCTCGCAGTCCACATGGTGCAGCGAGAGCTGACCGTCCGCGATCTCGATCACACCGAAGACGATCGGCAGCGTGAAGCGGCGCGGACCGATCGAGCCGGGGTTGAAGACCGTCAGACCCTTGTCCTTGCCGACGAAGGGCACGTGCGAGTGCCCGCAGACGAGCAGGCGTGCCCGCTGCGCGTGGGCCGTGCGCGCGGCGTCGGCGCGGATCTTCGCGCCGTACACGCCGACGTGCAGCAGCGTGATCCGGTAGACGCTCGCTCCCCGGGCCCGCACGTCGATCGCGACGACGTCCGGCAGCCCGTGCTCGTCGATGTTCCCGCGCACGGCGATCAGCGGCGCGAGCTGGCCGAAGGTCTCGAGGACCGCCGTGTCGCCGATGTCTCCGGCGTGCAGGATCGCGTCCGGCGCGAGCGCGGCGATCGCAGCGCGGGCGCCCGGGTGCGGCTTGCCGTGCGTGTCCGCGATCACGGCGAGCCGGAGGCGGCCCTCCCGGAGCGCCACCGAAGCCTCGGCCGAGACGAGCCGCGCGCGTGCGATCACGGGCGCAGTCTACGCGCGTTGACGCCCTCGTCAGCCTCGGCGACTGTCCCAGCATGAGTCGAACGCGCGCCGCCGTCGCCCTCGTCTTCCTGCTCCTCGCCGGCTGCTGCTTCGCCCCGCGGGCCGCGCCGGGCGCGCCCACGGGCCCGCTGGGGGTCGCGTGCGCGGGACACTGGACCGGCAACGGGATCCAGCCCGGCTACCCGCCCTGGCCGATCGATCTGAACGTCACCCCTTCGACCGGAGAGCCGTGCGGCACGATCGAGTACCCCTCGCTGGGCTGCGGCGGCCAGCTCACGACGTGCGGCACGCTCCCGAACGGCGAGTCCTCGTTCACCGAGGTCTACACCCACACCACCGCGAGCTGCTCGCCCGCGGGCACCATCCACGCGAGCTGCGTCGGCGCGACGATGACGTGGACCTGGGAGGGCCAGGGCGGTCCCGTCACCACGACGCTCACCCGGATGTGACGCGACGTCGAGGCCAGGACGCGGCACCCCACGTCCGGGCAGTGGCCGCCGGCCGCGCGGCGCGTACGTTGGTCGCATGACCACCGCTCTCGCCGCGACCTGGTCGCGCGGTCACGCCGCGCTGCACTGGGCGGCCGCGCTCATCGTGTTCGCGCTCGCGACGCTCGGGTTCCTGATGTCGGACGCCGACCCGGACGGCGCGGCGCGGCTGTGGATGTCGCGGGCGCACGTGGGGCTCGGCTGGCTCCTGCTCTTCGTGACGATCGCGCGGCTCGTCTCGCGCCGCCGTCGGCCGGTCGAGCCGATCGCGATGGCGCCGCTGCACCGCCGGATGGCCACCCTCGTCGAGGGAGCGACCTATCTCTTCGTGCTGCTCGCGTTCGCGAGCGGGCTGGCGACGGTGGTCACGGCCGGCTGGCCTGCCTACCTCGCGGGCGGGATCCCGGCGCCGGACATCGAAGAGCTTCCGGCGCGCGAGGCGCACGAGCTCTTCGTGTTCGGTGTGCTGGGTCTGGCGGGCACGCACATCGCGGGCGTGGTCCTGCACGAGCTGCGCGTCGGCGGCGCGCTGCGGCGCATGTTCCCGAGCGGGTGAGGGCGAGCAGCGCTCACGACCACGGATCGAGCAGCGGGACGGAGGTACTCTCGAAGTCATCGACGTTGCGCGTGACGACCGTCAGCCCGTGGACCAGCGCCGTCGCGGCGAGCAGGCCGTCGACCACGTGGAGCCGGCGCCCGGCTCGCTCGGCGCCCGCCGAGACCTGGCCCCATCGCTCGGCGACGACGTCGGAGACCCCGAGCACGCGCGACGCGAACCGGCTGCGCAGGACCGAGTAGTCACGGACGATGCGTTGCCTCTTCTTGCCGTCCGGCAGGCGCTCGAGGCCCTTCGTGATCTCGCCGAGCGAGAGCACGCTGAGGAAGAGCTCGTCCTCGTACGAGTCGCCGAGCCAGCGCAGGACGCCGGGGTTGGGGCTGGGCTTCCAGACCTCCGACAGGAGGCACGTGTCGAGCAGGTACGCCAACGTCAGAGATCCACGCCGCGGTCGAGGTCGGTCGAGCGGGCGAGATCGAGCCGCGCTCCCGAGAAGGCGAGTCCTCGGAGGAACGACACGACCGTGCCCCGTCGGCCCCGCGTGCCGTGTCGCCGATCGAGCTCGGTCTTCGCGACGATGACGACCACTTCCTTGCCGTGTCGCGTGACGGTCTGCGGGCCCTCGCTCAGCGCCAGGTCGACGACCTCGCTCAGCCGGTTCTTCGCCTCCTGGAGCTGCCATCGCCTCGACATGCCATGATTCTAGCCAGTCTAGCCAGATTGTCGAGCTGCGCGCGCCGGACTCGATTTGCCGCGGCCGGTACGCTGCGCGAGGGGAGCCGCCCCGACTTCGAGACAGCTCTTCACAGCCGTTCGACGATGACCGCCTCGCCCTGGCCGACGCCGATGCAGAGCGAGGCGAGGCCGTAGCGGCCGCCGCTGCGCTCGAGCTCGCGCACCAGCGTGAGCAGCAGGCGTGCGCCGCTCGCGCCGAGCGGGTGCCCGATGGCGATCGCGCCGCCGTTCACGTTCACCTTCTCCGGATCGAGGCCGAGCGCGCGCACGCACGCGAGCGACTGCGCGGCGAAGGCCTCGTTGAGCTCGACACGGTCGAGGTCCTTCACGCCGAGGCCCGCCCTCGCGAGCGCCTTCTGCGTCGCGGGCACCGGACCGATGCCCATCACGCTGGGGTGCACGCCGGCCGTCGCGCGCGCGACGATCTTCGCGATCGGCCGCTGGCCGTTCTTCTTCGCCCACGCCTCGCTCGCCACGATCAGCGCCGCGGCGCCGTCGTTCAGGGTCGAGGCGTTGCCGGCCGTGACCGAGCCGTCCTTCTTGAACACCGGCTTGAGCTTCGCGAGGGCCTCGAGCGTCGTGTCCGCACGGATGCCCTCGTCGTGCTTCAGCACCTCCTCCGGCGCGCCCTTCTTCGGCGCAGGCAGCGTGATCGGCAGGATCTCCCTCTCGAAGACGCCCGCCTCGCGCGCGCGCGACGCGCGCTTCTGCGACTCGACCGCGAACGCGTCCTGGTCGGCGCGCGAGATGGCGTGCTCCTTCGCGACCTCCTCGGCCGTCTCTCCCATCGAGAGCAGGGGGAAGCGCTCGATCATCTTCGCGTTCGGGAAGCGCCAGCCGAGGCTCGTGTCGTAGACGGCCGGCGGCGTGCGCGGGAAGGGCTCGCTCGACTTCTCCATCACGTAGGGCGCGCGCGTCATCGACTCGACGCCGCCCGCCACGATCACCTCGGCATCGCCCGTCTCGATCGCGCGCGCCGCCTGCACCACAGCCTCCATGCCGGACGCGCAGAGCCGGTTCACGGTCACGCCCGTCACCTCGTAGGGAAGGCCCGCGAGCAGGAGCGCCATGCGCGCCACGTTGCGGTTGTCCTCGCCCGACTGGTTCGCGCAGCCGAGGATCACCTCGCTCACGTCGCGCCGCGCGGCCTCGTGCTTCGCGAGCAGCGCCTCGATCACGCGTCCCGCGAGGTCGTCGGGCCGCACGCTCGAGAGCGCGCCACGGTGCTTGCCGAAGGGAGAGCGGAGTCCATCGATGAGAACGGCGGTCATGGGGCGCGATCTACCACACGCCCAGCGCGATCGAGATCGGCCCGCTCACCCTCCTGCTCCGACCGCTCGCGGGACCGGCGTGCCCGCTGGCCGAGCGGTGGAAATGCGGTGCGGCGCGGTACCGTCGTACGTGCGTGCCGTCCGCGCTGCCTGCTCGACCCCGAGACACCTCGCGCTTCTACGCAGCGCTCGCAGGCGGGCTCGCGCTCGTCGCCCTGCTTCGCTTCCTGCCGTTCCAGACGCCCTATCCGCTCTTGCCGCTCGAGAGCCTCGCGTTCTGGGCGCTCCTGCCGGCGTATCCGCTCGCGCTCATCGCTCTCGCGCGGCGCCACCGGCGCATCGCCACCGTGCTGGCCGGGCTCGCGCTCGTGCACCTCGCCTGGACCTTCGAGTGGCTGCCCTGGCGCGACGGGGATGGCCAGGACGCGGCGCCGCTCGTGCGCGTCCTGGACGCGAACCTGCTCGCGCCGCGACCGAGCGACGCGCTCGCCGACGAGATCCTCGGCGCGGACGCGGACGTGCTCGCGCTGCAGGAGGTCAGCGTCGAGTGGCTCGCCCTGCTCGACGCCCGCGGCGCGCGCGAGGGCTATCCCTTCCGCGTCGTCGAGGCGCACCCGCTCGATCAGGACTACTTCGGGATCGCGGTGCTCTCGCGCCGGCCGCTCGTCGATGCCGGGATCGAGCGGGTCGAGTCCGTCCCGATCGCGCGCGCGGATCTGGGCGTGGGCGGGCGCTCGCTGCGCATCTACTCGGTGCACACCGGGCCGCCCGCGACGAGCGGATGGGCCGGGCTCTACCAGCGGCAGATGGACTGGCTCGCGACGCGCCTCGCGAGCGACGTCGAGGCGTTCGACGTCGTGGTCGCGGCCGGCGACTTCAACGCGTCACCTTTCGCCTACGCGCACCGGCGCCTGCGCGCGCTCGGGCTCGTCGACGCGCACGAGGCCGCGGGCCGGGGCCTGGCGACGACGTGGCCCAACGGCATCTTCGGCGTCCCGCCCATGCGGCTCGATCACGCGTACGTACGCGGCGCGGCGATTCGCTCGGTGCGCGAGCTCCCCGCGCACACCTCGGACCACTCACCGATCGTGATCGAGCTCGGGACGCGCTGATCCCGCCCGGCTCAGATGCTGGCGATCGAGAGGACGAAGCCCGCGTAGTCCGGCACCTGACGGCGCGTCGGGATCGGCGGCGGCAGGCGCGTCAGAGACGCCGAGAGGATCGCGCGCTCGACGGGGCTCATCTCGAGCAGCTCGAGGCCGAGGCCCATCGGGTGGTCGTCGCGGCGCATGCCGCGCGAGCGGCGCCTCACGATCCCGCGCGCGTCCATCCACTGGCGCGTGCGCGGCGCCTGGAACGAGAGGAACACCTCCTCGCCGAGGTCGAGCGAGATCGTGTCCGTCGCCACGAAGCAGCCGTCGTCGGCGAGGTCGAGGATGCGGCCGCCGATGCGCCGGAAGCCGCTCTCGCGCACCGCCTCGCAGGGCAGGTACACCGCACGGCGGCGAATCTCGCGACGCTGGGGCCTCAGGAAGTCGAACATCGCGCTCCTCCTCGTTTCCTGGCTCGAAGCGTATCGACCCGGTCTCGCGCGCGGTAATTCTCGACAAGAGTGCTCGCCACGGAGGCCCGGACGGGAGCGCGCGAACGCGCGCGACGGAAGGGGCCGCATGGGCGAGCCGTTCCATTCTCGACGAGCCCCGGTCGTGGTACGGGAGCGGGATGCGAACGTCCCTCCGCTTGCACCTCTATCTCTGTGCCTCGGCGCTCCTCTTCGCCTGCCACCCCGCGCAGCAGACGGAGCTCGGCAGCGGCGGGGTTTCGGCGGGCCAGGAGGTGAGCGCGCCGACGCCCTCGGTCGCGAGCTACGCGACGGCGGTCCCGGCCGGCGACCCGGTGATCGGCGGAGGTGATGCGGCCGGCGTGGTCACGGGGGTCGAGGCGGCCGCGGCCGGGCGCTCGATCACGATCACGGGCGACCCGCGCCTCGCGACGCTCGCGCAGCAGATCAGCGACCACCTCGGCGACGGGGCGGATCCGCCGCCCTCGGAGGTGATCCAGTTCTTCGCGTGGAACCTCGGCCTCGTCGAGCCGGTGCCGCACGTGCTCGTGCTGGGGCTGCCGGATCGCGCGTCGATCCCCGACCAGGTGCAGCGCTCGATGGATCAGTTCCTCGGTCGGCAGCCGTACACGCACTGGGGCGGCGTGATCTTGCCGCGCGGCGGCGTCTGGCTGGTCGTGATTGTGCTCAGCTCGCGTGACGCCACGATGGAGGCCGTGCCGCGCGCACCGGCGGCGGGCCCGCTGGTGCTGCGCGGGTCGCTCGCGAGCGGGTACACGAACCCGGTCGTCGCGCTGCAGCTCCCCGACGGCTCGACGTCGCGCATCCCGGGCGGCGCGGGGCCCGCCTTCGATCTGCACATTCCGATCACCCACGGCGGCGAGCACCACGTGGAGCTGCTCGCGGATGGACCGCACGGCGACTCTGTGATCGCGAACTTCCCCGTCTACCTCGGGACGAGCGTGCCCACCTCGGTGCGCGTGCACGCCGAGGCCGAGGCGAGCAGCGGCAGCGCGGACGTGACGTCCGTACAGGCGGAGCTCCTGCGCATGCTGAACGAGACCCGCGCCGCCGCGGGCCTGCCGGCGCTCACGATCGACTCGCGCGCGGAGGCCATCGCGCTGGCGCACTCGCAAGACATGGTCGCGCACGACTTCACCGGCCACGAGTCGCCCACGACGGGCTCGCCCGCCGATCGCGTGCGCGCCGCGGGCCTGCACAGCGGGCTCGTGCTCGAGAACATCGGGCGCGGGTACTCCGCGCGCGAGATCCACGACGGGCTCGTCGCGAGCCCCGGGCACCGCGCGAACCTCGTGAACGCGGACGCGAACGTGGTCGGCATCGGCGTGATCGCGGACGGAAGCGACGGCCGCACGGCGTTCGTGGCGACGGAGGTCTTCCTGCGCTTCGCACAGCCCATCGACGTCGGCGCGGCGCCGCAGACGGTGCTCGACGCGATCAACCACGCGCGCACGGCGCGGGGCGCGCGGGTCGTCTCGATGGAGCCGAACCTGCAGGCGGCGGCGCAGCAAGCGGCGGCCGACTTCTTCACGAACCCGCAGATGACGACGCAGGACGCCGTCGATCAGGCGAGCACGGCGATGCGCCGCTTCTCGCTCGCGTTCCGCAGGCTCGGCGGCGTGATGGCAGTCGTGACGGTGCTCGACGAGGCGACCGAGCTCGAGCCCAGCTTCGAGGAGGACGTCGACTACGTCGGCATCGGCGTCGCGCAGGGCACGCGCCCGGACACGGGCGAGAACGCCATCGCCGTCGTGATCATGCTCGGCTGGTCGCGCTGACCGCCCGGTCCCGCTGACGGGGTCACTCCACACGCACGTAACCACGCGAACCGAAAGCGTTCCTGCGGGCAGGTGCGCGTTTTGCGCGGGAGCCCGCCAATCCAGGCGGATTCGACGAAACGCGCACCTACCCGCCAGACCCGAATGATCCCGGTGGGTTGCGGGGGCGTGGAGTGACCCCGATCAGGGGCGGGTCGTGATCGTGACGACCCAGGTCCCGGCGCGTCCCTGATCGCTCACCACGACCTCGTTCGCGGCGAGCCGCAGGTCGAGCATCGGGTCGCCGTCGACCGAGCCGGGGTTGCCGTCGCGCATCACGAGCGCGCCCCCCGCATCGACGGCACAGTGCCCGTATCCGGAGGATCCCTCGCCGTAGAGCGTGCGATCGGCGCACACGACGGCGACGTGGCAGCTCTGCGCGCCCTCGCTCGGATCGATCGTGACGGTGCACGCGGCGCCGCTGGCCACGCCGGGCTCGCCGACGATCGTCGTCGCGGTGCCGGCGAGCGCGCGGTGCGTGATCGCGACGACCTCGCCCGTGCTCCCGGCAGCGCACGCGATCACGTCGATCTCGTGCCCACCGGCCGTCAGCACGAGCGCACCGAACTGCCAGCGCCCTGCCCGCTCCATCGCGCGGATGTCGAGCGTGCCGCGTCCGCTCGGGCCCGCGACCGGCATGGACCAGCTCGCGCGCCCGTCGTCGTCCTCGGTCTCGGCGTTGCCGTACGAGAGACCCAGCCATCCCTGAGTGATCGGCGCCCCGAGCGCGGCCGTCGCCGCGGGGCACGCGTTGACCATCGAGAGCGCCGGATCGGCGAAGCCCATGCACGCCGGGGCGAGCGCGAAGGCGAAGGCGAAGGCGGGCAGCATGACGATGCCGCCGAGCACGCTGATGATGCGCGCGAAGGGGCCGCGGACCGGCGTGCGCCCCGCAGGGCCGACTTCCTCGTCCGGCACCGGCGCCTCAGATCGAGTCGTCGGTCGCGCGCGCCGCCGCCTGCTTCTCCATGAACGCCTTGATCGAGGCGATGCTCTCGAAGCGCGTCATGAAGCCCTTGAGCGGCTCGCTCTCCGCGAGCAGACCCTTGCAGACGTCGTTCTTGCGCACGCACCAGGCGATCGCCTGGTGGGCGATGCAGTCCGCGAACGAGGGCGTCTCGCCCGCCGCGTACTTGCGGGTCGCGTAGATCTCGCCGAGCGCGCCGAAGAACTGCGGCGCCCGGCGCCCCTCGAACTTCTTGCGCGCGGCCTCGTCGTCCGCCGCGAAGCCGCCGAACGCCTGGTAGAGATCGTACGCGCCGATCGCCACGGAGAGCGTCCGCGTGAGCACCGCCGGATCGCTGGGCCACGCCGAGGTGCCGTGCGCCGCGTGGTGCATGATCGCGATCGCCTGGTAGATGCTCTCACCGCTCGCGGTCGTCACGAAGGGGAACTGCTTGAACGGGTTGTGGCCCGCCACGGTCTTGCTCGCGTCCGCGAAGGACGCCAGCGCGTCGACGTAGGGCTTGCCGGCCAGGACGTAGGTCATGCGCACCATCTCGGCGCGGCCGCCCATGCCCTTGGGGATGCGAACGTAGTGGATCGTGTCGGGAGTGGTCATGGACGGGAGCCTACAGCCCGCGGGGCTCGCCGTCCTTGCGGAGATCGCTCGCCGCTTCCAGGCCCGTGATCGTCCCCGAGGCGTCGCGCAGGATGCGGATCGCCTGCACGTTCGCCGAGGCCTCGACCGGCGCGCTCAGGTCGTGTCCGCGCGCCCCGAGCGCGAGCGCCAGATCCGCCGGAAGCGCGACCTCGGTGCTCAGCACGTCGGGCGCGCCCTGGTGGTGGACGCGCGCCCGCGCCACCGCATCGCCCACGGTCGTGTCGACGAAGAGCGTGAAGATCAGGACCTGCTCGACGGCCGTCACGATGCGGCTGCCGCCGCTGCCGCCGATGCAGAGCAGGGGTGCCCCCTGCGCATCGAGGACGATCGTCGGCGACATCGTGGAGACCGGTCGATGCCCCGGGCCGGGCAGGTTCAGCGCGCCGCCGACGAGGCCGAACGCGTTCGCCACGCCGACCTCGCGCGCGAAGTCGTCCATCTGATCGTTGAGGATCATCCCCGCGGCGGTGAGGCGCGCACCGAACTGGAGGTTGATCGTGGTGGTCAGCGCCATCACGTTGCCCTCGGCGTCGACGACGCAGACGTGCGAGGTCCCGTGGTCCTCGCCGCCCGCCGTGCTCGCCGGCTCGGAGCCGGGCAGGGGCAGCGCCCACGCGAGCGGGCCGCGGTGCCCGTGCGGATCGAAGAGAGTCGCGCGCGCCGCCAAGCGATCGTCGGCCAGCATCGCGTCGACCGGGATCGCGGCGAAGTCGGGGTCGCCGGCGTAGGCCTGGCGATCGCCGAAGGGACCGACCCAGCTCTCGGCGAGCGCGTGGCGGAGCGCCGCACCCTCGCGCGGCGCGGGCATCCAGCGCTCGAGGAGCCCGAGGCTCGCGAGCAAGGTGAAGCCTCCTGCCGAGGGCGGCGGCGCCGTCACGATCTCGTGTCCGAAGCGCGTCGCCCGCAGCGGCGCACGCTCACGGACCTCGTACGCCTCGAGGTCGGCAGCCGTGAGCACACCGCCATGCGCGGAGACGACCCGCGCGATCTCCCGCGCGATCGCGCCGCGATAGAAGGGCTCCGCGCCGCGCGCGCCGAACTGGTGGATCGTCCGGGCCAGCATCGGGTTGACGAGCCGCTGGCCTCGCGCGATCGGCGTCGTCGGCGTCGGCAGGAACGTCTGGAGCACGGGGTCGGCGGCGAGGAGCGCGACGAACGCCTGCGACTGCGTGGCGACGTAGCGGGTGGCCGGGACACCCTCGCGTGCGAGCCGCTCGGCCGGGCGTGCGATGGCCGCGCGCGCGACACGACCCGAGCCGAATCGCGTCAGGATCGCGTCGAGTCCGGCGGGCTCGCCTGGAACGCCGACGGCCAGGCCACCCGTCTGCGAGCGCGCGGACGCGGCGGCGTCGTCCTCGTCCGCGCGGCGCGCGAACATGTCGGGCCTCGCCGCGGCGGGCGCGCGCTCGCGGAAGTCGAGGAGGGTCAGCGTGCGGTCGGACGCCCGATAGTAGAGCGCGAAGCCTCCGCCCCCGAGGCCGCTCGAGGCCGGGCTGGCGACGCCGAGCGCGAGCACCGTGGCGACGGCCGCGTCGGCGGCGTTCCCGCCGGCCCCGAGGATGTCGGCGCCGGCCTGCGACGCGAGCGGCGTGTCGGCCGCGACCGCGTAGCGCGTGTAGCGCGCGAAGAAGGACGGCGGCGCGCCGAGCGCGAAGGGGTCTGGCTCGTACGCGTGCGCCGCGGGCGCGGTCAGGGCGACGAAGCAGGCGAGCAGGGCGAGCGGGGCGCGCTTCATTGGTAGATCCTGCCCTTTCACACGATGGGTTTCATCGGTGAAAGGGCAGGATCCCCTTTCAAACCGTGCGTGCGGATTTCCCGCACACGGCTTGCCGATGGTCTCTCGGGTCGACGCATTACGCGGCCCCCGGGTATTGGACGGTGCCTCGCAGGCGGTGGAGCCCGAGGCCGACGAAGTAGTCGCGGGACCAGCGATCGAGATCGCGCGGTCGCACGTTGCGGCCCTTCCTCTTCACGCGGAGCGCTCGGAGGCGTTGCCACACGTACGAGTCGAGCTGGTTGAATCGCTTGGCGGCGTTCCCGGTGCGGAAGTACTCGCCCCAGCCGCGAAGCACAGGGTTGAGATCGGCGATCACGTCGCGCGTGTCGACGTGACAGCGTCCCCTCGGAGTCAGCTCACGCACACGCTGCCGGATCCGCTTCATCGCACGCTGCGACGGCTCTCGGTGCAGGAAGTACACACGGCGTCCTTCCCGTTCCCAGATCGCGCCGCTCATGCGCTTGTGCAGATGGCAGCCGAGGAAGTCGAAGCCCTCCTTGCCATCGAAGAGCTCCACCTTCCTCGTCTTGTCGGGATGCAGCTCCAGACCGAGACGCTTCAGGATGACCCCGATGCGCTCTTCGGCCGCCGCGCACGCCGACTTCGTCCTCGTGATGACGACGAAGTCGTCGGCGTAGCGCACGAGCGTTCCGTACTCCTTCGCGCCGTGGCGTTGCCACATCGCGTCGAGTACGTGCAGGTAGACGTTCGACAGGAGCGGCGAGATGACCCCGCCTTGCGGCGTGCCCTTCGTCGTCCCCGTCACGGCACCGTCTTCCATCACGCCCGCTTCGAGCCACTGCCTCACCAGCTTGAGCACTCGGCGATCCGAGACTCGACGCGCGACGAGCTTCAGCAGCTTGTCGTGGTCGATGCTTCCGAAGTAGTCGCGGATGTCGGCGTCGAGCACGTGATGGCTCTTGCTCCCCTGCTTGCGCAGGGTCTCGAGCGCCATCGTCGCGCTTCGCCCGGGCCGGAAGCCGTACGAGGACGGAAGAAAGTCCGCCTCGAAGATCGGCTCCAGCACGAGCGTCGCCGCCATCTGGACCACACGGTCCCGTACCGTCGGGATGCCCAAGGGCCGCTGCTTTCCATCGGCCTTCGGGATGTACCGGCGCAGGACCACGGCCGGCCGGTACGTCCCCTCGCGCAGCGCTGCGCCGATCCCTTCCAGGAAGACATCGACACCGCGCTGTTCGATCTCGACGAGCGTCACACCATCGACGCCCGCCGCTCCCCTGTTCGCGCGCACCCGCTTCCACGCTTCCGCGAGGACGTCACTCCGCGCGATGTGATCGTACAGCGCGTGGAAGCGTCTACCCGGAGCCCGCTTGGCTGCGGCCCACAGTCGTCGTCGCAGTTGTCGCACTTTGTCGAACGGCCGTCGGCCGCCGGGGTCGTTAGGTCCGCTCCTGGCGGCCATTCCCTCGCGCTTACCTGCTCCTCCGACATGACCAAAGCAGGGGTCCTTCGCTCCCGCGGCGTTCTTCTGCGCCGCGATCGCCACTACTACGGCCCCCTCGGACTCCCGCTGCGCCGCGTGCGATTTCGCCTCCGGCTTATACGCACGCGCTTGCGGCGACGACCGCTGCGCAGACGGGTCTCTCGCGTTCCGCTCCTCTCCGTGCACACGTGCTGCTCCCCATACCCCGCCGAGACCGCGCGCACGTTCCGGTGCTGGTCCGCGCGATGTTGCCTTCGCCGTGAGATGAGCGGCTCGGCTCTCGGATTGTTTCTCTGTCGAGGCTGCAGGCTTCACTTCGTATTGCGGCCCGTGTGCTCGCTCCCCGCTGCGCGGCTCTCGCCGCCTCGCGGGCTTTCGACGCTCCGCTTGGGCGTAGACCTCTCGGCCAGGCACCCGGAGCCTGCTACTCGGCGCGCCGGCGCTTACCGAGTCGGGACTTCCACCCGAAGGAGAGGCGCAGCGAGAAGATCGCGGCTCTACCGATCGCTCGGCTTCGTCGTGGTCTTCGACGCGACGCACCACCGCCGGAGCGTAGCGCGGCGCACGCTCAGTCGATGTCGGAGAAGAGATCGAGCAGGTCGTCCTCTTCGCTCGCACTCTCGACGGCGCGACGGATGGCGGCGAGCAAGGTCGGTCGCGCCTCGATGCGGCGCTTGGCGAGCGCATCGCCGAGCGTGCCGGTCAAGAGCGCGAGCACGTCGGCCTTGCGGGCGATCCGCGCGTCGATGCCGCGCTCCTTGAGCAGGAGCCGCAGCGTCCCGCGCGCCTGCGTCGCGGTCATGCCCGTCTCGCGCGCGAGCACCTCGCCGGCGGCGTCGAGCAGCGCGCTCATGGCGCGGCCTCCCAGCGCGCGCGCACGAAGGCCGGCGTCGCCCACGTGACCACGCACGCGAGCACGAAGCCGAGCGCACCGAGCAGCAGCATCGCCACGCAGGCGTAGCCGAGCGGCGTGTCGAAGCGCCCGCCCGGCGCGAAGCCGAGCAGCGGCGCCTGCCCCGCCGCCATCGCGGCGAACCCGTGCCCCATCGTGCGCATGCGCGCGAGCGCCACGCGATCGACCGCCCGCCCCGCCGCGCGCGCCCGCTCGTACGCCGCGACCAGCGAGCGCGACTCGAGGAAGCCATAGCCCGAGCCGAGCAGCGCGAGCGCCACGAAGGGCAGGCGCATGCCCCACGCGGTCGTCGCGATCGTCCCGATCTCGCGGGGGCTCGCCAGCACCGCGACGGCCGCGAGCGACGCGAGCGCGGCCAGAACCGCGTACGAAGCGCGCTTCATCGCGGCCGAGCGAGCGAGCGCGCTCGTCGCGAACACGCCGACGAGCCCGTACGCCAGCGCCGCGCCGCCGAAGCCCGTGATGCGCGCGATGTCCCACGCGAGCCCCTCGGCCAGCACGGGCGACCCCTCGGCCGCGAACACGATGCTCGCCCCGAGCACGGCGAAGAACGAGCTCGCGATGCCGTAGACGATGACGAGGTGGGGCACGCGCCGCGCCTTGCGGTAGGCGCGGAGCACGCGGAGCGCGAGCAGCGTGTCCGTGACCCCCACGACCACGACGCCCGCCGCCGCGAGGACGACCTCGATCGGCATCGGAGCGAAGCGTATCGCACTCGCCGCCATCGCACTGGCCCCGCCCGTGGCGCGGCCCTAGTCTCCGTCGGCGATGCACATCGTCGTCATCATGGACCCGCCCGAGACCGTCCAGGTCGACGCGGACACCTCGTTCGCGCTGATGGAAGAGGCGCAGGCGCGCGGCCATCGCGTCGATCACTGCGGCATCGCCGACTTCTTCTTCGACGGCGGCCGGCTCGGGGCGCAGGTGCGCCGGGCGACGATGCGGCGCGTGCACGACGCGCTCCCCATCACGCTCGGCGATGCCGAGGACGTCTGGCTCGACTCGGTCGACGCGGTGCTGATGCGCAAGGATCCGCCCTTCGACAGCAGCTACCTCTGGGCGACGCAGCTGCTCGAGCACCTCCGCGGCAAGACGCTGCTCGTCAACGATCCGCGCGCGCTCCGCGACGCCAACGAGAAGCTCTACGCGATGCACTTCCTCTCGTGCATGCCGGACACCATCGTCTGCAGCGACAAGGCGCGCATCAAGGCGTTCCTGCGCAGCGTCGGCGGCCGCGCGGTCATCAAGCCGCTCTCCGGCGCCGGCGGCGACGGCGTCTTCCTGATGCGGGACGATGACCTCAACACCAACGCGATCATCGAGACCGTGACGCACGTGGGCAAGCGCCTCGCGATGGTGCAGCGCTTCATCCCCGACGTCGTGAAGGGCGACAAGCGGATCCTGCTCCTGAACGGCGCGCCGCTCGGCGGGATCCTGCGCGTGCCCAAGAAGGACGACGTGCGCAGCAACATCCACGTCGGCGGCACGGTCGAGGGCTGCGAGCTCGACGCGGACGACCTGCGCATCGTGGAGGCGCTCGCCCCCAAGCTGCGCGAGGACGGCCTGGTCTTCGTGGGCCTCGACGTGATCGGCGGCAAGCTCACCGAGGTGAACGTCACGAGCCCGACGGGCATCCAGCAGATGTCACGGCTGATGAAGCAGAACCTCTCGGCGCGCGTGATCGACTGGATCGAACATCACCTACTCAGGGGGACCTGAGCGGTCCCCTCGCCGGCCCGGCGGAGCCGGCTCCCGCTCACCCCTTCTCCGCTCGCTTCGCTCGCCAGCGACACGGCACCTCGCTCGCAGAAAGAACCTCGTCGCTGCGACTCTCGGACCTCGGCACCGATGTCATCGCCCCCGAACGACTCCACGACGTCTCGATCCGCCGCGGACGCGCGCGTCCTGATCCTCGGCTGGCACGGCAGCACCGAGCGGCAGCTGCGCGCGATCGCGCGCTGGTACGAGGCGCGCGGTCACGAGGTGCGGACGGTGATCACGCCGACGTTCCGCACGATGGGGATCCCGGGCGCCTGGCCCGCGTTCGGGGGCAGGCTCGCGCGCGAGGTGGACGGCGACGCGCGGCCGCTCGTGATCCACGCGTTCAGCAACGCCGGCTTCTGGACCATGTCGGCGCTGCTCGACGCGATGCCCGCGAGCGTGCGGCCTGCGAAGGTGATCCTCGACTCGGCGCCGGGCTTCCCGGAGCGGATCCCGATGTGGATCACGGCGAAGTTCGCGAGCGCCGCGATGATGCCCGGCCTGCTCGCGTCGCTCGGCCGGCGCCCGCGCCTCTTCCACCCGCTGCTCTCGCCGCCGATCGCCTTCTTCTTCGGCGCGTGGCACCTCGTCGCGCGCCGGCAGGTCCGCTTCATGGAGACGGGCCAGGCGCGCGTGATCGCGCGGCTGCGCGCCGTGCCGCTGCTCGCGATCTGGAGCGACGCCGACGCGCTCGTCCCCGCCGAGCACGTGGTGGCGTTCCTCGATCGGGCCGCGCGTGCGGGCATCGGCGTCGAGCGCCTGCACTTCACGGACAGCGCGCACGTCCGGCACTTCGTGCAGCACCGGGTGGAGTACTTCGCGCGCCTCGCGGCGTTCCTCGCGGTGCCCGCGCCGGGCTGAGCCGCGTGGGTCGAGCGCTCTCGATTCAGCTCGGAGCGAGCGAGCTCGGCGCGTGGCTCGGTCAGCCGGCGCGGCGCTCGATCGCCGTCAGCCGCTGCTCGTGATCGTCGACGGTCTTGCGCAGCTCGCGGTCGGCGACGACGGCATCGCGGACCGTGTGGACCGCACCGATCACGGCCGTGAGCTCGGTCGCCAGTCGGATCTCGGTCTCCGTGTGCAGGCGCGCGAGATGCTCGAGTCGCTCGTTGGTGTGGTCGAGCCGCTGCGACAGCTCTTCACGGGTCTGGTCGAGCCGCACGTTGGTCTGCGTGACCGCATCGCGGATCTGCTTCAGGACGGAGAGTGTGTGATCGGTGGGCTTGGTCATACGGGGCATGACGACAGGACCTCCGGCGGACTGACGCCAGTGTGCCACGTCCGTTCCCCATGGGTCGGCACTGCCACGCACCCGTCGGCCTTGCCCCCGGAAACGCCTGACCGCGGTGCCGACGCTTGGCGGCGAGCACGGGGCTGGTGCGCAGGGCACGGTCGGAAGATGCTCCACGTACACGCGTCGGAGATCACCGGCGGCGCTTCGGCTCGCGGGCAATCACGACGACCGCAGCTCGGCGCGCACGCCGCGCCTCCAGGCCTCGCCCTTCGCGGGAGTCAGCGCGACGCTCCGTTGGAGCTTCCGCCACGCCGCGAGCTTCTCCTCCACGTCGGCTTCTCCCGCGGTCTCGGCTGCCGCCCATTGCACGTCGGAGCGCCTCCGACCGCGGCGGCCGGTGGAGGGCGGCCCGGAGCCGAGACGGCGAGGGCGGGCTCAGCGGACGTGCTTGACCGGGATCTCCCGGCCGTCGACCGTGATGGTGCACTTGCCGTCCATCTCGGAGAAGCCGGCCCACTCGATCGCGACCTTCACGTCGTGGTGCTTGCCGTCGACCTCGGCCGTGCCGTGCAGCTCGCCGAGGCCGATCCACGACCACGAGCGGCGGGCGAGCTCGACGCCGTCCCACTCGAGGGCGAAGCCGCGCCCGACCTCGTTGCGGGTGACGGTGAGGTTGTGGTTCTCGAACTTCGCTTCCCAGCGTGTGGTGAGTAGTCCCATGTGCGGGACGCTACACGCGATCGACGCCCGATCCAACGGGTTCCCCCGCATCGCATCGCGGTGCGCGCCGGTGCGCTGCTCGCGATCTGGAGCGACGCCGACGCGCTCGTCCCCGCCGAGCACTTGGTGGCGTTCCTCGATCGGGCCGAGCGCGCGGGCCACCCCCTCGAGCGCCTGCACCTCACGGACAGCGCGCACGTCCGGCACTTCGTGCAGCACCGGGTGGAGTACTTCGCGCGCCTCGCGGCGTTCCTCGCGGTGCCGGCGCCGGGCTGAGCCGCGGTCCCCGGCCGTCAGGCCAGCACGAGGCCCGCTCCGACCATGCGGCGGAAGTCGGCGGTGTTCACCGTCGCGAGCGACGCGCCCGCTCGTATCGCCGTCGCCGCGATGAAGCAGTCCACCATCGTTCCGCGCCGCCGACCGCTCGCGTCGAAGAGGAGCGCGGCGGTCTCGGCCGTCTGGCGATCGAACACGGCCGGCTCGCCCAGCACGCTCGCAGCGTGGGTGATCTGCGATCGCGTCACGGGTCCGCACAGAAACTCGGCCCACGCGATCGCCGCGATGCCGAGTGGCTCGCGCGCGCGGATCCACGCCTCGAGCCGGGCGTCCTCCGGCGTTCCCGGAATCAGCCCGCGAATGACGAAGCTCGTGTCGAGGTGGATCACCGGCGGCGCTTCGGCTCGCGGGCAATCGACGACGAACGCCGCTCGGCGCGCACGCCGCGCGTCCAGGCCTCGCCCTTCGCCGGAGTGAGCGCGATGCTCCGTTGGAGCTTCCGCCACGCCGCGAGCTTCTCCTCCACGTCGGCTTCTCCCGCGGTCTCGGCCGCCGCCCGGATTGCACGTCGGAGCGCCTCCGACCTCGATACGTTCCACTCGCGCGCGACGCGCGCCAACGCCTCGACCGTTTCGACGTCGAGTGAGTAAGTCGTCTTGATCGCGGTGGTGGCCATACCGGATGGTACGGCCCTCCCGGGGCGCCGGCCAGCCCTTGCCCCCGGAAACGCCCGACCGCGCGGGCCGGATCTCGGTCGCCTCTTCGAAGCGCGGCTCGAGTCGGCGCCGAGACTCACTTCGGTCCGAGCACGTCGATGAGCTCCGCGACCGCTCGCAGGTCATCGTCCTCGGTGACATCGATGATGGTCGCCCTGTACCGACGATTCGCGGGCTCGAGCGTCACGCGCCGGACGCCAGAGCGCAGCGACGTCACGTCGCCGATCTGCTTGACCGCGAAGGACCCACCGGTGTCCGCGTCGACGAGACCACGATGCTCCACGAGCACCACACGACCGACGATCGAGCCACTCGCGACCGGTCCGAAGACGCACCATGCGCCCCGAGGGATCCTCGGCTGCATCGAGTCACCCACGACCTGCGCCACGAAGGTTCCTCGCGGGGATGCCACGCGACGGCCGGGCAGCTCGGCCCACCCGAGCACTTCGACGCTCGCAGGAGCGCGCAGGTAACCAGCAGCGATCCCGAGCGAGAGCACCGGAACGCGCTGGCGGCCCGCGTGTCGCGCCACCACCACGCCTGATCCACGCAAGCTCGCCAGCGGATCGCTCGCGGACCCGGGCGTCGACGCGCCGACGGGACGGAGCAGCTCGTGCGGTGCGACGTCGAGCGCGTGCGCGACGACGCCGAGCGTGCGGAGCGTGACGTTGTGGCCGCTCTCGACTCGCTGGAGGTACTTGGTCGCCATCCCGACCCGCGCCGCGAGGGTCTCTTGTGTGAGGCCACGAAGCCGCCGGAGCTCGGCAATCCGGCGACCCACCGCGCGCGACAGATCCGGCGGCGAAGACACGCACGCACCGTCGCGCGCGGGCGTCCACGCCAACACCCAGCTCGGAGGAGGTGTGCGCTGACACCTCTTCATAGATGGGTGTACTGGTTGGAGCGTGCGTGGGGCGGGGTGGTGGTGGGTCGTCGCGTTGGTCGTCGTCGCGACGAAGAGCCCCGCATCCGCACAAGACGACGAGGCGCACGGGCTGTACGAGGCAGGCGCCGCGGCCTTCTCGAGCGGCCACTACGACGACGCGCTCGGCCACTTCCAGCGAGCCTACGAGCTGAGCCATCGGCCGGAGCTGCTCTTCAACATCGGTCAGGCAGCCGATCGTGCGCGACACGACGAGACGGCGCTCGAGGCGTTCCGCGCGTACCTCGATGCCCGTCCAGACGTGGAGAACCGCGCCGAGATCGAGGGGCGTGTCCGCGTGCTCGAGGCGGCAGTCGCTGCTCGAACGACGGCGCCCCCGGCACCGGAGTCGACGCTGACGTCCCCGCCGCAGGCGTCGCCAGCGCCCCCGACCGCAGCGACGGCCCCGGACTACGTGCCCACGCAGGACCCTGAGGTGCTGGACGTCGGCGGCGTCGTGCTCGCGACGACCGGGGGGGTCCTCGCGCTCACGGGCGCCGTGCTCCTGGGTGTGGGCGCGCCGGATCTCGGGCCGCCACGCGACGGAGAGACCTATGCGCAGACGACGAGCCGGCAGCAGACCGCACAGGCACTCGCGGGCTCGGGCGGCGTCGCGCTAGGCCTCGGGCTGATCGGTGCGATCGTGAGCGCGGTGATGCTCGTGACGTTCGACGCGCGCGGGTCGCAGCGCTCTTGGCGCCTCACGCCCGATGGGCTCGAGACCTGGTTCTGAGCATCCCGGAGGTCGACATGCAGCGGACCCAACTCATCGTCGCATTGACCGTTGCCTGCAGCCTGGTCGCGGGGTGTCCGCCCTCGACGGGCGAGGGTGTCTCGGCGTGTCGCGGTGACGGCGACTGTCCCGCGTCGTTCCCGCGCTGCCGCGCGGACATGCGGTGCTGGAGCACGCCGGATCCCAGCCCCGATGCGTTCGTGTCCCTGCCGGACGCCGGCGCGGATGCGAATGCGATGGATGCGCGCACGCCGCAGGACTCGGGAAGCGACGCGGGCGACGACGCCGGAAGCGACGCGGGCAACGACGCGGGCAACGACGCCGGAAGCGACGCGGGCAACGACGCAGCCACCCCGCGCTTCGCGCTCTCCTTCGACGGCACCGACGACCAGGTGCAGTTCCCGACCGACCTCGGGAGCCACGTGGCGGCGTTCACGCTCGAGGTCTGGGCGCGGCCCACCTCCTCGGCGCCCGGCTCGGCCGCGGGCGAGGGCGGCGTGCTCTTCGAGCACGCGGGCGGATGCACGGGAGACTTCTCGCTCGAGTGGTCGGGCAACGTCGAGCGGCAGCCTCATCGGTATCGCATGTGGGTCTACCCGACGACCGGCTGTGGGCATCAGGTCTCGGCGGAGGCGAGCTTCACCACGCCGATCGGCTCTTGGCACCACGTCGCTGGCGTCTTCGACGGCGGCGCCGTACGGCTGTACGTCGACGGCGTGATGGCCGCGAGCGTCGTGCAGAGCGACCCCATCTCCTGGGCCGCCTCCATGGGCCACTGGGCTGGCCGAGACGGGCGGGACTCGCGACCGACCCGTGGCGCGTTCATCGGCGAGATCGACGAGATCCGAGTGAGCAGCACGGCGCGCTACTCGGGCACGGGCTTCGTCCCGCCGACCCACCTCGACCCGGACAGCTCGACCGTGGCGGCGTGGCTCTTCGACGAGGGCACCGGCGCGACGACGGTGGACGCCTCGGGCCACGGGTACGGCGGCACGATCACCGGCGCCAGCTGGGTCGCCGCGACGCGCTGACGGCGCGCCTCAGCACCTCGATCGTGCAGAGCTGCGGATCGACGATCCAATACCAAGCCGCACGCGCCGCCGCATACTCGCGACGCTTCTCGATGCGATCGCGCCGCTCGGCGGGTGCCAGAGACTCGGCTCGCTCTCTCGGAGGCTCGGCTCGCTCTCCAGAGGCGCGGGCTCGCTCCCGCGAACCGCGCTATCTTTCGCGAATGCATCACGTTCGCGGCCACGTCGCGCGCGGCAGACTCGTCGTCGACGAGCCGACCGACCTCCCCGAAGGCGACGTCAAACTCGTCGTCGGCGGCGACGACGACGACGAGTGGCCGGAGGCTCTAGACGAGGAACTCTCCGCTCGGGCGGCGGACGCCGCAGCGGGGCGGCACCACTCGCTCGAAGAGATCCTCACACTCTTGCGCGCCGGCGGATGAGCATCGTCTTCGCCCCAGGCGCGCGCACGGACATCGTCGAGGCGCGCGGGTGGTGGATGGAGAATCGGCCGGAGGCGCCCCAGCTTCTGGTGACGGAGCTCGAGGACGCATTTCGGACGCTGCCAGAGATCGCGCGAGCTCTCCCGCTCTACAGGCGCGTCGGAGCTCTCGAGGTTCGACGCCACCACGTCCCGCGCGTTCACCGTCACATCTACTTTCACTTCGCGAGCGAGGACATCGTCGTGCTCGCGGTGTGGGGCGCGGTCCGCGGTCTGCTCCCCAAGCTCCGCACGCGCGCCGCCGCGGGCCGGTGACGCTCGAGTCGGCGACGCGGGTCAGAGCACGGCGACGATCTCGCGGACTCGCCCCGCTTGGTCGGGTCGCCGGAGAGCGCCGCGCTCACCAGCACAGTGGGCCTCCATCGACGCACAGAGGCGGGCAGGCGACACTCGTGGGCGATGGGCGGGACGCGGATCACGGCGCTGGGGCTCGGCGCGACGCTCGCGCTCGTCGCGTGCACGCAGGAGCACGTGAGCCCGTGCCCGCAGCTCGCGGAGGTGCTCGCCGCGCAGGAGATGTACCGGACGCGCACCTGCGCGCGCTGGGCGGCGTGCTACCGGGAAGGAAGCTGGGCCACGGGCCTGCAGCGGCCTGGCTCGCACGAGGTGAGCCGTGCGACCCGGCGTCCCCAGCCCTCATCGGCCCTTGCGAGTTCGGGTGCTTCGACGACGGGAGCGGACGCTGGACCTGTCAGGCCGGCGAGGACCACCTCGGTGCGGGCGCTTCGTGCGACGGCACGCACTGGTGCGACGAGGGTCTCGTCTGTCTCCCGCGGCCCGACGGCAGCAACGTGTGCCGCCTGCGCTGCGCACCGTGAGTGGACGTCCGTTCCCGATGGTACAGGCCTCCTGGGCACCCGCTAGCCCTCGCCCGGGATGACGCGTCGAAGCGCTCGAGTCGGCGGCGCCGGCGCGTTGACGGCGCGCGCCGATGCGCCGACCCTCATCGACTCATGCGAACGCTCGTCCTGCTGGCCCTGCTCGCCTCGTCGGGGTGCGCATCGTCTACCGAGGCGTCGCCCGATGCCGGTGGCGCGCCCGACGCGGGGCCGGACGACGCGTTCGTGAGCGACGCGAGCCGCGATGGCGGCGCGACCGACGCCGCCCCGCCAGACGCCAACGTGGATGCGGGGTGCGTGAGTCGGCCGCCCGCCGAGATCGTGTACGTGAACCGCGTCTTCGAGACCAACCCCAACGTGTGGATGTTCGCGGTCACGAGCGGCTCCACCCCAGGCACGTTCGTGCTCGGCGGGCACCAGGAGGCGCCCGTCGCGTCGTACTACCAGGGGCTTCGGGGCACCTGGACCGATGCGCCACCGGGACTCGGGGCGATCACACACTACGGCGACAACCAGGGGAGCATGATCGCCGAGCTGGCCACGAGCGCGGCCGGCGAGGTCTTTGCCGTCGGCTGGTTCGCCACGCCCAACGACATCGAGGGCGAGAGCTTCACCGTCGCGTCGAGCACGCCGGTGGGCTTCGTCGCGCGCACCCCGGCTGGCGGGACCACCACGGTGACCACCATCGCGGCCGACCTCGACGTCGAGCTCGACGCGCTCGCCGTGGGCGCCGACGGCTACGTGATCGGCGGCAGCTTCCAGGGCTCGCTCGTCCTCGGCACCGAGCGCTGCGACAGCGGCTTCTCGTTCGTCGCGGCCTTCGACGACGCAGGGACGATCCGTTGGATGCGCTGCCTCGATGGCTGGTCCGCCGATGTCGAGGGTCTCGCGACCGACGACGCCGGTGACGTGTACGTGGTCGGCCACTTCGGACACTACGTGTCGTCCGACGACGGGATGATGGCGACGAGCCAGGGCGACGACGACGGGTACGTGATGTCGTTCAGCGCTGCAGGTCACACGCGGTGGGTGCGCGCCGTCGGCACCACCGACAGTTCCTCGCGGAACGAAGCGCTCGAGCGCGTGGTCATCGCGGGCTCGCGCGTGATCGCGGTGGGCTACGTGGGCCCGGGCGATCCCGGCGTGACGCCCAGCACGCCCGCGCTCGGAGGTACCGACGGCGTCGTGGTCGTGCTCGACGCGAGCACGGGTCACGACATCGGGCTCACGCGCGTCGGCCTCGACGCGGACGATGCCGTTCACGACATCGCGCTCGACGCGTGCCGCGGCGCCTGGGTGGTGGGCGAGAGCCAGGGCGCGACGATCATCACACGCGTCGACACCGAGACGCTCGCGGTCGTCGATGCCGTGCTCCCGGGCGAGGCCGGCGGTCTGGTGCCTCGTGCGGTCACCGTCAGCGGTGATCGGATCCTCGTCACCGGGACGTACACCGGGAGTCCGATCGGGACCGGTCTCCCCAGGGTGCGCACGTACAGCGGTGCGTTCGTGCTGGGGCTGCGCTGAGACCCGCTCGAGCCCCCGGCGGTGACGCACGTCACGCGTGGAAGCGCTCGAGCCAGGCCGGCAGGCCGCGCGCCTCACCGACGTAGCTCTCGTCGACGGTCTCGAGCCGGATCGCTCGAATGAGCGCGTCCGCTCTCGTGTAGGCGGCGGGCGGCTCGCGCGTGGCTGTGTCGGGCGCGATCGGCAGTCGCACCATCACGCACGCGCCGATGCGCGTGACGTCGAGCTCGGCGATCAGCGCATCGCACACGAGCAGGTAGTCGCACGTGTCGGGCAGCGCGGAGTGGCCACACTACTGGTCATCCGGCGTCGCCCGCGCTAGGTTGTGTCATGCGCACGATCGGGGCAGCGAAGTTCAAGAGCGAGTGTCTTTCGTTGCTCGATCACGTCGACGACGACGGCATCGTCATCACGAAGCATGGCCGCCCCGTCGCCCGTCTCGTGCCCTTCCGCCAGGCGCCGGCCAGCTTGATCGGCGCGCTCGCCGGGCACGTCGCGGTTCACGGCGACATCATGACCACGGGAGTCCGCTGGGATGCTGAACCTCGACACGCACGTCCTCGTCCACGCGCTCGCCGGTGAGCTTCGTCCTGCCGAAGAGCGACTCCTCGTTCGCGAGCCGTGGAGCATCTCGGCGATCGTACTCTGGGAGATCGAGAAGCTCCGCCAGCTCGGTCGCCTCACGATCGACGCCGAACGCCTCGAACGCGCCGTTCACAGCGTTCACGTGTGGCCGATCGATCTCGCGGTCGCGCGCGCGTCGACGCGCCTCGACTTCCGGAGCGATCCCGCCGACGAGCTGATCGCAGCCACGAGCATGGTTCACGGCGCAGCGCTCGTGACCCGCGATCGCAAGATGCTCCGGAGCAAGCTCGTTCCGCTCGCGCGCTGAGGCTCGCCTGTCGGCGCGCGCGCTGCGTCGTGCCGCGACCTCAGGGCGTCGTGAACACGACGTGAGCCGTCACCGCGCCGCGGAGCCGTGACTCGGTGGGCGGAGCATGCGTACGCAGACACGCCGCGACCGGTGCGAGCTGCGAGCCGTCGTCGCGCTCGACGACGACCCGCATCGCCCGAGCACCCGTCGGCCCGAAGCTCCAGCGGACCCCGAACGCCCCCGTGGGCCACGCCGGTCGCCCGAGGCAGAACGCGATCGCTCGACGCAGCCACGGCTCTGGAGCGTCGGCGGTCGCGGCGCGACGTGCGGTCAGCGCCGTGATGAGCTCGGTCCTGCCGGAGTTGGGCACGACGGCGTTCGCGGCCTGGACCGCCTCGAGGGCCCACGTGAGCAGCCCCTGGCGCTCGAGCAGCAGGGCCGTTCGCCCGAGGATTGCGGCGCGCGCCGGGGAGGTGATCGTGGTCGGCAGATGCGAGGCCGCGCCGGCGCCAGCCCTCGCGAGGATGAACGCGATGAGATCCGCGGCTCGAAACGCCGTCGTCTCGTCGGCCGAGGAGAGGCGTGGCACGAGGAGCGCGATCGGCTCGTCCACGAGCCGCAGCCGGTCGAGCTCGTCGACGGCGACCTCTCGACAGCTCTCCGAGAGCTCCGGCACGCCGAGCCCCGCGCATCGCCCGTACGTGCGCGCCACGGAGCGCGCATCGTCGACGCCCCCGATGACACCCCGGTAGAACGCGGCGGCCGCGACGAGCTCGTCCGGCAGGCCATGGGCGTCGAGCACCGCGTCGAAGCCCGCGACGGCCTCGTCGCTCTGCCCCGCGTCGGCCAGGCATGTGGCGCGCTCGTAGCGTGCGTACGCCGCGACCGTGTCGTCGCCCGTGATCCGCGACCACGTAGTGATCGCACGGGTCTGGTCGGGCACGTCGGAACAGCTCTCGCACGGCCCCGGCGCGTCGGCACAGGCGTCGCACGCCGCCGCGAGGGCCCACCCGGCGGCGTGATAGCGGAGCATGCCGACGAGCAGAAGCGCCGGTCGCGAGAGCGAGGGCTCCGAGGGCTCGAGAGCCGCCAGCAGCGCCGCGGCAGCAGCCGGGCAGTCGGCGGCCGAGACAGCGGCACCGCACGCCGCCCGCCATCGCTCGAGCTCGTCGGACGCGGACGCCGGCACGTCCGCGGCCGTCGGTGCCGGGACCTCGAGCTGCGGCATCACGTAGGTCGGCGGCTCCCCACGGGGCACGACGATCTCGATCTCGCCGAGGTCGACGGTCTGTGCGTGCACGGATGGAGCGAACACGAGGCAGAGGGCGAGGACGCCGAGGGCCGGAGGTCGCATCGTGACCACCAGCATCGCACGGGGCGGGGGGGCGGTGCGCCATCGCAGCGCCCGGCCCACGATGCCGAGATGAACCGACGACCCATCGCCGTAGCGCTCGTGTGGCTCGCGGGATGCGCCGCGCAGGCAACGGCCGCACCCGCGACACCACCCACCGCCGAGACCGAAGGCACCGAGGTGACGACGACCGCGCCAGCGACACCTGCCGACGCCGGGCCTGCTGCGGACGTCGCCGACACCGAGGCGGCCCGCGCTTGCCTCGCGCGCATCCTCGGGCTGACGCGTGTCGACGTCCCTCGGTCCCTCGATCTCGAGCGTGACACCTGCCCGGCCGATCCGCTCTCGTACGTGCCGTTCTCGCTCGGCTCGCAGTCGGGCCCGGCACGCCAGCTCGATCCTGTGGACCCCGGGCCCTGGCCGATGATGCAGCTCTTGGAGCGCTACCCTCGCGGTGATCCGCGTCGCGAGCGGCTCCTGATCGAGGTGGCCGAGGCGTTCGACCGGTTCACGGCGGTGCCGTCCCGCGCCGAGGTCGAGCTCGAGCTGGCACGCGCCACGACGACGGCTCAGCGCGAGGAGATCGCGTGCCGGATCGCGGACCAGCAGCGAGACGAGCACGACGCCCTCGAGAACGAGGTCCGCTACTGGGAGCTGCTGATCGAGGAGTTCCCGCAGACGGTGAACGCAGAGGGCGCCCTGGCGGCCCTCGCGTACGCGGCGTGGACGCTCGGCGATCTGGCGCGCAGCCTCGCCGCGCTCACGCGCCTCGTCGACGAGTACGCGCCGAGCTTCCTCGCGGTCGACGCGGCGCTGCTCATCGGCGCAGAGCGCGAGGCGCTGGACCAGCTCGAGCGCGCGGCCGAGAGCTACGCGAGCGCCCGGACCCTCGCCGATCAGCTCGGCGTCGAAGGTCCCGAGGTCGCGCTCTCTCGCGCGCGTGCCTCCTGGATGGCGGTCCGCCTCGCGCAGCGTCGCGGCGCGCCGACCGGGCCGCTGCTGGTGCAGCTCACGGCGGACAGCGAGTCGACGCCTCTGGCGCCGTGGGCGACCTGTGCCCGTGCCCAGCTCGCGACCGAGTAGGCGCCGGCGAGAACCGCGACTGTCCGGTCGGCACGCGCTGCCTCCTCGTGGCTGGCGGCGGCACGTGCGCGCTCGACGACGACGTGTGCACCTCGAGGGCTTGCCGCGCGCCCTTGCTCTGCGTGCGCGGGGAGTGCGTGAACGCGTGCACGAGCGTGGTGGAGTGCCCGCGCGACGCCACGTGTGAGCCTATCGGCGACGGGCGCGCGCGCTGCGTGCCCGTCCCGAGCGGCGTGGATGCGGGCCAGACCATGGACGCCGCGCAGCTCGACGCTGGCCCTTCCGACGACGCCGACGCTCCGGCCGACGCGGGCATCGCGGCGGACACCGGCCGTCCGGATGCGCGCCCGGGCGTGGACGCCGCCAACGACGTGGGCAACGTGCTCTTCGACGCGAGCCGCGGCGACGCGGGTGCGCCGGCGCCCGTGGAGCTCACGTTCCACGGCGGCGCGACGGGCAGCGTCGCTGGCTGGGTGCAGATCGAGCCGCCCCAGGACGCCGCGCTCGGAGACATCGTGATCCTCCTGCTCGAGCGGCCGGGAGAGAGCGGCCCGATCGCGCCCGTGACCGGCACGGGCTGGACTTCCTTGGGCGTCGGCCTCGCGCGCGGCGCCTACGCCGAAGGAGCGCAGAGGCACGCGGCCGCGGACGAGGCGAGCAGCCCGGCGCGCTATCGCTTCCCCGCGTCCGGCGGTGCGAGCTGGGTGATCGTGGTCGCGCACGGCGCGAGCGCGGCGGGCACGCGCACGATCGGCCCGCTCCACGCGCCGTTCATGTTCGGGGGCGTGGCGTCCACGGCGGGCGACCTGCTCATCGAGGCGCTCGATCTGAGCGACGACGCGAGCGCGTGCACCTTCGCGCCTTCCGGCGTGGTCGTCGCGATCGTCGGGCACTGGGCGCTCGGCACGATCATCGTGCCCGCGAGCGGAACCGTCGCGCCGCACGGCGTGACGTGCACCCCGGCGCCGAGCTCGCCCGACGCGGCCTCGTTCGAGATCGTGGCTCGCCCCTGATCGGGAGCGCGCCGTAGCGGCACGCCACCCGACCGATGCGGCACCGCGCCCGCGGATCGCGGGGTCACTCCTCGTCCGGACCACCACGCGCCGGCACTCGTGTGCTCGCCCCTCGCGCCGCCGATCCTCGCGCCCCGCACTTCGCAGCCCCTCGCACGACCGGCGCGGCACGCGTCCGCAACTTCGCGCGGCCCTGCTCGCCCACGTCGAGCACGCCCCCCGCACTTCGGGGGCCCCCGCTGCGCCGCCGAGCCATACGCCCGCACTACGCAACCCCCCCGCCGCACCCGTCCGTACCTGAACGTCACGCGTGGAAGCGCTCGAGCCAGGCCGGAAGGCCGCGCGCCTCGCCGACGTAGCTCTCGTCGACGGTCTCGAGCCGGATCGCTCGGATGAGCGCGTCCGCTCTCGCGTAGGCGGCGGGCGTCTCGCGCGTGGCTGCGTCGGGCACGGTCGGCAGGCGCACGATCACGCACGCACCGACGCGCGTGACGTCGAGCTCGGCGATCAGCGCGTCGCGGCTCGCCTCGGGCAGGCGCCACCAGAGCACCGAGCCGATCAGCGTGAGCCAGCTGACGCTGCGCACGCGCTCGAGCAGCGCGAGCATGTGCCCCGCGTGATCGCCGCGATCGAAGCTCGGGTGCTGCGCTGCGTGCTGCTCGTGCTCACCGCGCGAGCCGCCCAGGTAGGCCCACGTGGCGTAGCCGAGGCCCGCGTTGCCCCAGCGCACGCGCAGCGACGAGGCGACGCGCGCGACGAGGTTCTGGAAGCGCGCGCGCGGAAACGTGAGCGGCACCGAGAAGCGCAGGAGCGCGGGCACCACCGGCAGGTACGGGGCTGCGCGCGGAGGAGCCACCTCGGCGTAGAACGAGAGCGTCCACGGCGAGGCTTCTCCCGGTGCGTCGTCTCCCGCGCTCGGCCCCTTGAAGGCGACATCCAGGATCCACGGCCCACCGGTCGGCGTGTCCGCGGTCGCGGCCACCAGCGGCGTGGCCTTGGCATCCGACTCGGGCGTGAGGAACGCGACTCCATCCACGAGGTCGTCGAAGTGCTCGCTGCGATGCCGGACGACACGCGTGCCACGCCGAGAGTCGACGGTGTACGCGAGGCGATCGCCGAGCGCCTCACGCAAGACGGCGAGGGCCGACCCGAGGCCTTCCCGATCGGCGAACACCAGCGGCTCGAGGTGCAGATCGCAGCACAGCGCGGCGAACGCGCCCGGCAGGCGGCCGTCCTCGGTGTGCGCCGGAGGGGTCGGCTCGTCGGTCTCCACGACGACGCGACGGGGCGCGACCGCGGGCATGGCGGGTGCGGGCGCGGCCACGATCGGCACGCTGACCCACTGCGCCCTCTTTCCCGCCGCGAGGTCCGAGATCCACCCGCGCGCCTCGGCGATCACGTCCGCGACGGGCTGGGTCAGGGAGGGCAGGTCGTCGAAGAGCGGCGTGAAGAGCGGGGCGAGCGTGGGATCACCGAGCATCGCCGCGGTCCTCGCGAGCGTGTGGAGCCGGAACGGCGCTCCGTAGGCGTCCAGCGGACGCGGGAGGCGAGCGAGCATGAGCGCGAGCTGCGGGCGCAACGCAGGATGCGCGTCCCGCGCGAAGACGAGCATCGCCCAGGTCCGCACGCCCTCGAGGCGTGGGCTCTTCGCGGGATCGGCCGCGGGCGCACGTACGATGGACTCGAGCAGGGGGACGAGCGGCGAGGCGTCGAGCGCGTGATCGAGCACGTGCACGAGCAGGTAGTCGCACGTGTCGGACGCGACGTTCTTCTCGAAGAGGTCGCGACGCGCGAGCAGGGGCGCGAGCTCGCTCAGCGTGCGCGCGCCGTGCTCGGCGAAGGCCGCGTCGACGAGCTTGGGCGTCCACTTCGCGGCGCTCGCGAGCGCGTCGAGCGACGACTTCGGGCTCTTGGCTGCCTTGGGCTTCGGCACGATGGTCGCGCAGCATAGCGAAACGAGTCGCAGGGCGTCGTGAACACGACGTGAGCCGTCACCGGACCGCGGAGCCGTGACTCGGTCGGCGGAGCATGCGTACGCAGACACGCCGCGACCGGTGCGAGCTGCGAACCAGTCATTCAGACCGCGAGGACACGCAGCCCGGGGAAGTGGGCCGCCAGGCGCGCGAGGTCCCCGGGATCGCTGGTGAGCACCACGTCGCCTCGCCTCGCTGCGGACGCGGCGACGATCGCATCGACCACGGTCGCGCCGCGCACTCTGGCGAGCGCCTCACCCGCGACGTGCGCGAGCTGCCGATCCATCGGCTCCACGAGGAGGCCCGCCTCGATCCACTCGCGACGATCGCTACGCCCCCGCCACCACTCGGCGATCGCCGCGACCGGGGCCGTGACGGTCCGATGATGGGCGTGTGCCGCGCGCAGCAGGCGCGTCACTCTCGCACCCCGGCGCTCGAGGGCGATCAGCGCGCCCGCGTCGAGGGTGAGGCCGCCTCCGAACGGCTCGTTCACGCCGCGCGCTTCCGCCGCTTCGCCTTCTTCGCGCGCCCGTCGATCTCGGCGATCCATGCGTCGCTCTCTGGCTCGGACAGCTCGGGAACGCCGAGTCGATCGAGCATGACCCCCAGCGCCTCGTGGTGCCGGGCGAGTCGCGTCTGCTCCGCGACGGCGGCGGAGAGGTTGCCACGGTGCAGCCGTTTGGCGCGGCGCTCGAGCCATCGGAGATCGTCGTCCGCGATGGAGATGCTGAGCTTGGCCATCCGATTTCGTACCACGGTGCGAACGACGGCTCAAACCTGCGTCTCGTCCCGGAGGCGGCGCGAGCCGGTTGCCGTACACTCCGCCACCGCGATCAAGAAGAAGCCGCGCGCACCATCGGCGAGCGAGATCGTGGCGAGCATGGACGACGTGCGCCGCGACTTCGGGGGGCGCACCGTGCAGCGCGAGATCACGCCGCGCGTGAGGGCAGGCGAGGCGGTCGGCGTCGTGGGGCCGAACGGCGGCGGCAAGAGCACGCTGCTGCTCCTGCTCGCGGGTCTGCTCACGCCGACGTCGGGGCGCGTGACGGTGGCCGGGCACCCCGCGCATCGGCTCGCGCTCGAGGCGGCCGGGCTCGTCGGTCTCGTGACCGAGCCTACCGCTCTACGTCGCCATCCTCTCGGGCTACTCCGTGCTGCACGATCGAAGCACCGGGGCGCTGCCCTTCCTCATGCTCGCGCCCGTCGGACGACGCGAGCTGCTCGCCGGCAAGCTCGCGGGCGCGATGGCGCTGCCCGCCCTGCTGCACGTCGTGTTCGTCGGGGCGGGCTGTCTGCTCCTCGGCCGCCTGCCGCTGCTCGCGCCCTTCCCCGCGTTCGGGGGCAGCGCCGCGTGGTGGGTCGCGTTCCTCGCGGGCGCGCCCGCATCGGCCGCGCTCGTGGGCACGATCGGGACGGTGATCTCGGCGCTCTCGAGCGACGTGCGCACGTCCATGCAGTACACGTCGTTCTTCATCGGCCTGCTCAGCCTGGTCATCGGCTACGTGCTCGTGGACGAAGTGGCGAGCGGCGCGGCGTTCGAGCTCGGCTTCGCGGCGAGCTGCGTCGTGCTCGCCGCGGCGGCGCTCGAGGTGGGCGCGCGCATCGTGAGCCGCGAAGCCAGGGGATCGTGATTCGTGATCACGAATCGCCCCCGTGATTCCCCCGCGATCAGCGCGCTCGGCGCGCCGCCGCCGGCCTGACCTTCAGCAGTGCCTGCCGCCGCCGGCCGGATCGGTCGGGTCGGTGTCCGAGCAGCGGTAGAGGTCGTGCATCGGCGGGCAATGGCGGCCGCTGCCGCCGGCGTCGGCGTGATCGGCGTCGCTGCAGCCGGACTCGCCGCACCTGCGGCCGTTGCCGGCCGGGTCGTGCGCGTCGTGATCGGAGCAGCCGCTCTGGGCCGTTGCACGCGCGGGCGCGACGACCGAGATCCCCGCGAGGCCCAGCAGCGCGAGGGCCCCACGCCGGCCGGTGCGCGTGGCCACGATGTCGTGAGCTCGGAGGCCGCGCGGTCGTCGTGTCGTCATGCGATCCGATCA
Source organism: Sandaracinaceae bacterium (assembly GCA_044220955.1). GTDB lineage: Bacteria > Myxococcota_A > Polyangia > Polyangiales > Sandaracinaceae > JBBSAT01. The sequence goes on along the minus strand of JBGAQA010000008.1, from coordinate 87,652 downwards.
GTCGTACACGCGACTCAGGAGCTCGTCGAGCGCGTCCGATATCTTCGCGCCGCGGCTGGCCAGCGAGGCGATCGGCTTGCCCAGCCTCTCGAGCGGGACCGAGACGATCTCGAGCGGGTGCAGCACCACCGCGGTCCCCTTCACCGTGAAGGACGGGTTGAGACGGGGTTGATGGACCTGGCCGAGGAGCGACTTGCGCACGAGCGGGACCACGACGCGCCGACGAAAGCCGTCGAGGCTCGACGACTGCACCACGACCACGAACGGGATGGCCTCGCGGTTCGTGCCCGGATTCCGGTGGACGTCGAACTGGCTCATCAGAGGGTCGAGAACTCGTCGGCGAACGAGCCATGTCGCTCGGCGAACGCGTTCCAGGAGCGCGCCGCACGCTCGGAGCGGCCCCTGCGCGCGCGATCCTCGGCCTCACGCTTCTCGACGAACTCCGTGAGCAGCGACTCCACTTGCGCGGAGAGGTTGCTCGACATGCCTCGCGCTCGCTTCACGAGCTCCGCATCGAGCGTCAGGTTGACCGGACGCTTGGACCCCCGCGTGTCGATCGCGGCCGACGGCATCGCCTTCACCATATGCGCATCGTATGCGCATGGAGCGTGGAGCGCAACGGACGGTCTGCGCACGATGTATCCTCTCGCGCCGGAGACGCCATGCACGACCTCGCTCGCCGCCAGACGCTCGCCGACCTCTTGCGTCGCAGCGCCAAGCGTCATCCCGAGAAGACCGCCGTCGTGTGCGGCGACACGCGGTGGAGCTACGCCGAGCTCGACGCGCTCTGCGATCGCCTCGCGGCGGGCCTCTCCGGTCGCGGCGTGGCCCTCGGAGATCGCGTGGCCGTCCTCGCGCGCAACTCGCACGGGTTCGCGGCGCTGCGCTTCGCGCTCGCGCGCATCGGCGCGGTACTCGTGCCCGTCAACTTCATGCTCAAGGCCGAGGAGGTCGCGTACGTCCTGCGGCACGCGGGGGCGGAGGTGCTGGCCACCGACTCGGGCCTCGCCGAGCTCGCGCGGGCCGCCACCGCGCAGGACACCGCCGTGCGCGAGCTGGTCTGGCTGCCCTCGGAGGACCCGACGGAGCCCGCGCCCGATATGACGAGCTTCGAGCTGCTCCGTGCGAGCACGGCCGCGCTCCCGGACGTCTCGCTCGGCGGCGCGGATCTCGCGCAGATCGTCTACACCAGCGGCACCGAGTCGCTGCCCAAGGGCGCGATGCTCACGCACGAGGCGGTGATCTCGCAGTACGTGAGCTGCCTCGTCGATGCGAGCATCGAGGGCACCGATCTCGCGCTGCACGCGCTGCCGCTCTACCACTGCGCGCAGCTCGACGCGTTCCTCGGGCCCTCGCTCTACGTCGGCGCGACCAACGTGATCACCGCCAAGCCGACGCCCGAGAACCTGCTCCCCTTGATGGAGCGGCATCGCATCAGCTCGTTCTTCGCGCCGCCGACGGTGTGGATCTCGCTCCTGCGCTCGCCGCTCCTCGCGCGCACCGATCTCTCGAGCCTGCGCAAGGGCTACTACGGCGCCTCGATCATGCCGGTCGAGGTGCTGCGCGAGCTCGCGGAGCGGCTGCCGGGCGTGCGGCTCTGGAACCTCTACGGACAGACCGAGATCGCGCCGCTCGCCACGATGCTCGGTCCCGAGGATCAGCTCCGCAAGCCGGGCTCGTGCGGCCGCGCCGTGCTCAACGTCGAGACGCGCGTGGTCGACGACGCGATGCGCGACGTGGCGCCCGGCGAGGTCGGCGAGATCGTGCATCGCTCCCCGCACCTGATGCTCGGCTACTTCCGGGACGAGGAGCGGACGAGGGCGGCGTTCGAGGGCGGCTGGTTCCACTCGGGCGACCTCGCGACGATCGACGCCGAGGGCTACATCACCGTCGTCGATCGCAAGAAGGACATGATCAAGACCGGCGGCGAGAACGTCGCCAGCCGCGAGGTGGAGGAAGCCATCTACCGCCTGCCCCAGGTCTCGGAGGTCGCCGTCATCGGCGTGCCGCACCCGCGCTGGATCGAGGCGGTGCTCGCCGTCGTCGTCGGCAAGCCCGGCCACACCCTCGACGAGGCGAGGGTGCGCGCGCACTGCGACGAGCACCTCGCGAGCTTCAAGTGCCCGAAGGCCGTCGTGCTGGCGGAGTCGCTCCCGAAGAACCCGAGCGGCAAGCTGCTCAAGCGCGAGCTACGCCAGCAGCACGCCGCGCACTTCACCGAGAGCTGAATCGACCCCTTGCGCTCCGAGCCACGGCGCGGGCCGGTGCTACGCTGGCGCGATGGGTCTGACGCACGTGACCGTCGAAGTCTTCGCGCTCGCGGGCAAGCGCTCGTTCTCGAGCGAGTTCCTCGTCGACACGGGCGCGATCGACTGCCTCGCTCCCGCGAAGCTGATGCGAAAGATCGGCATCAAGCCGACCCGCAAGGAGACGTACGAGCTGGCGGACGGGAGCTCGGTCGAGCTTCCGGTCGGCTTCGCCCGCATCCGCTTCATGGGTGACGAGACGGTCACCAAGATGGTGTTCGGCGCCGACGACGTGGAGCCCATCCTCGGCGTCGTCGCTCTCGAGAGCACCGGCATCGGCGTGGACCCCGTGACGCGCACGCTTCGGCGAATGAGCGCGAAGCCCATGAAGCGCGCCCGCTGACACGGGCGACGGTCTGCCTCTGCGCGGTTGGCACACCTTCGCGATCCGCGCGAGCGCCCCTTAGGCTCAAACGTCGAAGCGCCCGCCGAGCCAGAAGCGCAGGCCCCAGAACTTGCCGGTGTCGCCGGTCGGGCCCCAGCTGTTGTCGAGGTCGAGGATGAACTCGGCGCCGCCGTTCACGGGCACGTCGAGCTCCGGATCGGTCCGGACGAAGAAGGAGAGCGCCGTCTGCCCGAGGTCGATCGTGCGGCCCGGGCCGGGGCTGTAGCCGACCCCGCTCGGCAGCGCCCACGCGAGGAACGAAGCGCCGACGTCCACCACGTTCACGATGCGCACGGCGCCCGACACGTCGAGCGAGAGCATCAGGTCCACGTTGCCGTGCTGCACGATCGGGCCGCCGCCGATGCGCGAGCTCGTCGGGAAGAAGATCGGGATCGCCGCGCTCGCGTGCACCAGCACCCAGGGGACGCCCAGCGTGTAGTCGACGCTCGGCCAGAGCGTGAAGGCCTGGTTGGCCCACGCAGGCGCGTTCCGGAACGTCGCGACCCACGAGATCTGACGGACGATCGCGCCCGTCCCACTGCACGCGCCGGAGTCGCACGGCTGATCGGTGGCCGTGGGGAGCGCGACGCCGCCTCCGATCAGGAGGCGGTGCTCCGCGCCCAGGACGATGCTCGCGTACCCTTCGAGCTCGACGTTGCCGAGCTCGGCCTGATCGCTCGCGCCGCTCCCGGTGGCCGGCGCCGGGCTGAGCGCGCTGCGCAGGTAGCCGAGCGGGAGCACGACGCGCCCGACGAAGTCGCCGGTGTCCAGCTCGAAGGAGAAGAGGTTGCTCCACGAGGTCACGTTCACGGCCGTGCCGAGCCCCGACGCCGCCGTCTCGGTGAACACCGCCGTGTCCCACTGCGCGGAGAGCCGGAAGGAGCCGTCGGCGGGGGCACCGAACGCGATCGCTCCCTGCGCCAGCGTGAGCGGCCGGTCCACCTCCGCCTGCGGATACGACTCCTGCGTGAAGACCCCGCCGGCCGTCACCGGCGGCTGGCCCGCGTCGCCCGAGGCGCCGTCGCCATCACCGCCGTCGTCGTCCTGCGCCCTCACCGGCGTCGCGAGCGCGAGCGCCCCCAGGACGATCAGACACACCGTCGGTGCCCGCATGCCCCACCTCGTCGCGAACCCTACCTCAGAGCGACTCCGGCCTGCGGCCCGTTGGCTCAGAACGTGTAGCGCTCGTAGGCGCAGTCCGTGCGTCCTGCCGCCTCGCCCGGCAGTACGGTGAATCGCTCGTAGACCGTCCGTCCGCTCTCGTCCGCGTAGTCGCGGACGCTCGTGTCGTCGACGAGCCGGAGCGTCGTGCCCTCGATCCGGCCCACGCAGATGGCCACCAGCGACTCTCGCTCGTGGTCGACGCGGACGATCGACTGCGACGCGTCGTCGATCACGAGGACGGAGTCGAGCTGCTCGAAAGCCCTGCCGAGCTCCCGCAGGTAGTACGCGCCCGCCCACACGAGGCAGACGAGGACCGCGAGCACATGCAGGGCGGCCTTCATCCGGACCGGAGCGCATCGTGATCGCGAGCCGCGCCCTCCTTGAGAATCGGTCGGACTACGCGGAGGATGGGAGTCGGGAGGTGCCTCGTGAGCCTCCGTCGTGCGCTCGCTCGCGTGCTCGCCTCGGTCGCCGTGTCGGCGATCGCGGGGAGCTGCACGCCCAGCTCGCCGCACCGGCCGTGTGGTCCCATCATCAACCCGGTCGAGTACACGTATCCGGGCGGAGACGTGGACATCCTCTTCGTCCTCGGAACGTCGGCCGCGATGGAGCCTGCGCGGGACGCGCTCCGCGCGCAGCTGCCGCGCCTGGTGCAGATCCTCGCCACGGGCGATCTCGAGGCCGGGACGAGCGATCCCGGGGCCGGCGAGCGAGACTTCTCCCCGGTTCAGATCCTGCGCGTCGGCGTCACCACGCAGGACATGGGGGGTCTCGGGCGCTCGCACGTCTGTACGAGTGTCGCAGGCGACGACGGCCTGCTCGCCATGCCCGAGGCGAACGCGCGGCGGAGGGCCGATGCAGCCTGTGATCCAGCCTCGATCGCGCCGATCGCCCAGCTCTGGTTCTCGACCGACGTCGCGACGTTCACGAGCACGCTCGAGTGTCAGACGCGCGTCGGAGCGGGCGGCTGCGGCTACGAGCAGAGCCTCGAGGCGATGCTCAAGGCGGTCGCCCGGCCAGACTACGTTCCTCCGACGGGCCCGTATCTCTCGGGCACGCCGGCGCATGGGGGCTACGGGGACAATGAGTTTCCCGGCGGCGACTCGACGCTGGTGGTCGTGATCCTGGCCAACTCGGACGACGGCTCGGTGTCGAGCTCGGACATCTTCGACGAGAGCCTCTCGTTCACGCCCGACGAGCCGAACATCCGTGTTCCACTCCATCCCGAGGTCACGTACCCGATCGAGCGCTACGTCGATGGGCTGCGCGCGGTGGCCGGCGACCACGCGGTGGTGCTGACGCTCGCCGGCGTTCCCCCCGATCTCGTGGACGAGCCCGAGCACGGCGAGGGGACGACGAACCTCGACGCGATCCTCGCCGACCCACGCATGGACGTTCGACAAGACCCGACCCGCACGGGGTTCCTCGTTCCGGCATGCGTGGGCGCGACAGGCGACGCGTTCCCGGCGCGGCGCCTGGTCGACTTCACACGGCAGACGGGCGGCATCGTGCAGTCGATCTGCGGCGACGACTTCGGGCCCGCCATCGACCTGCTCGTGCGCCGCCTCGCGCCCGTCCTCGATGGACGCTGTCAGTGGAGCCCGCTCACGCGCGATGCCCAGGGGCTCGCGGGGTGCGACGTCTGGGAGATCTTGCCCCTCGGCGTTCGTTGCGGCGACCTCGATCACCCCGAGGCGTTCACGTTCGGCGGACTCGAGGCCGACGCCGCCGGGGCTCTGCGCGAGGTCTGTCGCGTGTCGCAGGTGACGGGGGCAGATGCAGACAGGCTGCCGGGCTGGGTGTACGACGATGGGACGCTCGGCGCGTTCTCCGCGGGGCTGCCGGTGGGCTGCGCACGGCGCATCGCCTTCAGCGTGATCACACCTGTCGCAGGCGCGTGGATCACGCGGAGCTGTCTGCGGGAGCCGCCCGGCCCGGAGGTCCCGCGCGAGCTGGGGCTGCCCTGTGACCCACGCCTGACCGGCGCCGACGACCCTTGCACGCGCGCGACTCCGATGCCCGGGAGCCCGTACACCGCGCTGATCTGTGATCCCTTCGCAGAGGGGTGTGCCCGTCCGTGCAGCACGGACGCGGACTGCGCGACACCCTCGGACCTGCCGGCACAGACCTGCGATCAGCGCTCCGCGTCCGAGTACTTCGGGCCCACTCCCTTCACTTCGTCGTTCGTGCGCACGGGCGCGCGCCACACCTGCACACGCATCTGCGACGAGTGAAGGGATCAGAACGTGTAGCGCTCGTAGGCGCAGTCCGTGCGTCCTGCCGCCTCGCCCGGCAGTACGGTGAATCGCTCGTAGACCGTCCGTCCGCTCTCGTCCGCGTAGTCGCGGACGCTCGTGTCGTCGACGAGCCGGAGCGTCGTGCCCTCGATCCGGCCCACGCAGATGGCCACCAGCGACTCTCGCTCGTGGTCGACGCGGACGATCGACTGCGACGCGTCGTCGATCACGAGGACGGAGTCGAGCTGCTCGGAGAGCTCACCGAAGCTCCCGCGATGGCGGAAGCTCGCCGGGATCTCGTCGAACCTCGCTTGCACCACCCGAGCCCGTGACTCGCGCTCCGCGTCGCGCGAGCTCTGCGCGCTGCCCGCGCGAAGAGCGAGAACGAGGTGCCCGGCCGCCACGAGCACGAACGGCAAGGCCGTGAGCGCCCACGAGCGGTCGCCCACGCTGCGCCGGGCCAGGGCGACGCTGAGGGCGACGGCGAGCGAGACGAAGAGGACGATGGCAGAGCCACGCCGGCGTGTGCCGGAGCCTCGGCTGCCTGTCCGACACCGAGTGCGCCACGATCCCGAGCGGCACCTACGTCTGTCGCGACCTCGGCGGAGGCCTCGCCGGCTGCGTCGAGGCCTGCAGCACCGCGGACGACTGCTCGCTCGGCGTCCCCTACGCCGACGCCGACAACTTCGCCTGCGACGCCGGCGTCTGCCGCGGCCTCGGCTGCCTCTCCGACGCCGAGTGCGCCGCGATCCCCGGCGGAACCTACGTCTGCCGCGACCTCGGTGGCGGCGTCGCCGGGTGCATCCAGGCCTGCAGCAACGCGGACGACTGCTCGCTCGGCGTCCCCTACGCCGACGCCGACAACTTCGCCTGCGAGGCCGGCGTCTGCCGCGGCCTCGGCTGCCTCTCCGACGCCGAGTGCGCCGCGATCCCGAGCGGCACGTACGTCTGCCGCTGAGTGAGCGCCGGACGGGCTCGACGGCCCGGGCCGCGCGTGCTGTCCTGCCGCCGTGATGGGTCGAAGCGCATCCGTGGCCTCGCTGGTCGTGCTCGCCGCGTGCGGTGGTGCTACGCCGCGGGCGCAGACCCCGCCCGTGGCTTCGGAGGACCCGGTGCCGCCCTTCACGGCCGCCTCGATCGACGCGGTGCACGGCGTGTTCGCGGCGTCGATGGACGAGCCGGTGACGAGCTTCGGCGCGGTCGCGCTCGAGGGCCGCGTGTACGTGCTCGGCGGCTACCACGGCACGCCCCACGACTACGACCGCGAGGGGCAGTCGCACGCGCTCGATCGGCTCGAGCCGGGTGGCGGCTGGACGTCGCTCGCGGCGATGGAGTCGGGCCTGCAGGGCTTCGGGCTCGTGGCGCTCGGCGGCGATCTCGTGCGCTGCGGCGGCTCGCGCATCGACAACGCGCACGGCGCGCCCACCGACATGCACTCGATCGCGACGTGCATGCGCTACGTCGTGGCGACCGGCGCGTGGGAGCCCTTCCCCGATCTGCCCACGCCGCGCTCGTCGTTCGACATGGCGGCGCTCGACGGACGTCTCTACGTCGTCGGCGGCTGGAACGTGGACGGCGACCAGGACCACGCGACGTTCGCGGACACGATGAACGTGTACGACCCCGCGAGCCATGCGTGGACGAGCGCGCCCTGCCCGATCCAGCGCCGCGCGCTGGCCGTGGTCGCGACCTCGCGCGCGATCGTCGTCGTCGGAGGTCTCGACGCCGCGCTCCACACCTCGACCTCGGTGGACCTGCTCGATCCCGCGACGGGCACGTGGTCACGCGGCCCCGACTTCCCGGGCGACGGCTTCGGCATGGCCGCGGTCGCCATCGGCGACGCCATCTTCGCGAGCGGTGCGGACGGCACGCTGTTCCGGCTCGAGGGCGAGACGTGGAGCGCAGCGGGCGCGCTCGCGCAGCCGCGCTTCTTCCACCGGCTGGTGGCCTACGGCGACGGTGTGCTCGCCCTCGGCGGGATCGGCGCGATGACGATGGACGGTCGCGCGCGCCTCATCGAGTGGATCCGGCCCGGCGCGCCTGCCGTCGGCTGGGCGGAGATCTCGTTCCCCGGACGCGCGCGCAACCGCTTCGGCATGTTCGCGTCGGACGACTCGCTCTACGTCTTCGGCGGCAACGACAGCCCGGAGCAGCACGACTTCGCCGAGACGAACTTCGTGGCCGAGGCGTTCCGCCTGCACGTGCCCTCGCTCCGCTGGTTCCCGCTCGCGCCGCTGCCCGAGGCACGGCAGTCGCTCGAGTCGATCGATCTCGGCGATCGCGTGCTCGCGCTGGGTGGCTTCGGCCACGACGGGCACGCGGCGCGCACGTTCGCGGACGGCTTCGTCATCGGAGAGGACGAGCGCTTCGCGATCGCGCGCGACGTGCTCCCGGCGGGCCGCACGCAGTTCGGCGCGACGTTCTTCGAAGGAGCGATCTGGATCTTCGCCGGCCTCCGCTTCGACGAGAGCCTGCCGGAGCAGGAGCAGTTCACGCACCTGTCCGACGTGCTGCGCTGCCCGGTGACGGACGGCACGGTGGGCACGTGCGAGACGATCGACGCGGAGCTCACGGGTACGCGGCGCGCGTTCGCATCGGCGGCGCAAGGCGATCACTTCTTCATCGTCGGCGGCATGCGCGAGGGCTTCGCCCCGGTCGACGACTGCCTCGACTTCGACCTCGCCGCGCGCACGTTCGCGCCGATGCCCTGCCCCGCCCACGTGCGCATCTCGGCGACGATGCTCGCGCACGACGGACACCTCTATCTGGTCGGCGGCTCCGCCCGCGGCGACGGCGGCCTCGTCGCCGACCGCTCGATCGAGGTCTTCGACCCGGCGGCGCGCACGTGGTCGGTCGCGATCCCCGCGCTGCCCTTCGACACGCACCAGGCTCGCTGGGCCTTCGTCGGCGACCGGCTCGTCATGCTCTCGACGCAAGAGAGCGCGGGGCACGCGCGGCTCGCGCTGATCGCGCTGCCGCGCTGATGCTCACGGGGGCGGCGGCATCATGAACGCGGTGAGGTGCCACGCCCCGCCGACGCACGCAGCGTCGACGCCGCTCCAGCCGCAGGGGCCCTGCTCGTAGCGACACGTGGGAGCGCCAGAGCAGGCGCTGCCCTCGATCGGTTCGGCGAACGGACAGCCGTCGCCGCGATCGGCCGAGTCGTCGGTCGGCACACACGACCAGGCCCACCAGCTCGGGCCGAGCATGCGCTGCGCCCCGCCGCAGTTCACGTCCGCGTGCTCGGTGCACGTGCAGCTCCAGGCAGGACCGCGCGTGCACGTCGCGCCGGCGCCGGGGCACGCGCCGGTGCAGGGCTCCGGCCCCGGAGGCGGCGGCGGCACGGTGTCGATGGGGGCGACGCTCGGCGGGGGATCGGACGCGCGGGACGCGCCGCACGCTCCGAGCAGGAGCAGGCCCATCAGCAGGGTGTGACGCGTCATGGCCGTGTCTCCTACCACGAGGCGTCAGTCCGGACGGGACCCGGACGTCGGTGGGGGGTGACCGAGCGAGATCCCTCCCTGACCCCTTCCGAGCCCGTGGTATGGGCGACGGAGCATCCCGTGGCCCGAGACGAGGAGAAAGAGGTAGCCGTCGAGCGTGCCCCGCCGGGCACGCGCTACGCGCTCACCCGCCTCGACGCCGTCGCGTGGCTGCGCACCCTGCCCGACGCGTCGGTGGATCTGGTGGTGACGGACCCGCCCTACGAGTCGCTGGAGAAGCACCGTGCGGTCGGCACGACGACGCGCCTCTCGCACAGCAAGTCGTCGAGCAACGACTGGTTCACCGTGTTCCCGAACGCGCGCTTCCCCGAGCTCTTCGCGGAGGTGCACCGCGTGCTGAAGAAGAACGCGCACTTCTATCTCTACTGCGACCAGGAGACGGCGTTCGTGGCCAAGCCGGCGGGCGAGGCGGCCGGCTTCAAGTTCTGGAAGCCTCTGGTGTGGGACAAGTGCCTTCACCCGTCCACGCCGGTATGGACGGAACGTGGCGTCGTACCCATCGGGGAGGTCCGAGGTGGCGAGAGCGTCCGAACGCACGAAGGGCGCTTGGTTCCCGTCCTCGCGACGCGTCGGACGCACGCGCCGACGTTGCGACTGGGCTTGTCGGACGGGACCGACGTCATCTCATCGGCGGAGCACCGGTTCGTCCTCGCGGATGGGTCGCACGTCGAGGCCCACGCCCTGGTGGCCGGCGCGACGCTCGCCACGAGCACGGAGGTCGATCGCGACGTCGAAGCCGTGCTCTCGCTGGACGCGCTCCTGAGCGACGAGGAGCGCGTGCTCGAGCTCCCGAGCGCGAGCTCGTGCCTGTTCTGCGGCCGATCGTTCGAGACCCCTCGCGCGTGCTCCGCGCACCAGGCACGCCACTGCGAGCAGGCACGGAGCAAGGAAGCGATGGCCGCCGAGCTCGGCATTCCCGCGCGTCGACTGCGCCGATGGATGGCGAAGCGGGCCCTGCCCGCGACCTGGGCCCGCGCGCTCGGGCTCGAGCACCTCGCGACCGGCCGGTTCCGGCAGGCACTGGCGAACGATTCCGCACGCACGATTCCGGACGCGATCGAGCTCGACCACGCGTGGGGCCGCTTCGTCGGGCTCTTCGCCGCCGAAGGTTGCGTCGATCAAGCCGGGATCTCGTTCGCCTTCCACGAGCGCGAGGTGATCCTCCACGCCCACGTGGCCCGCATGGCACGCCGCCTGGGCCTCCGAGCCCGGATCGAGACGCGAGACGGAACGAGATCGACGATCGTTCACGTCTCGTTCCTGATCGCGCGGCGCCTCGTCGAGACGTTCGTCGGAGGCACCGACGCGACCACCAAGTACTTCAAGCCTGCCGTGTATCGGGCGCCGCGAGCGTTTCGTGACGGCGTCCTCGACGGACTGCTCGAGGGCGACGGATCGTGGTCCCACGACGAGCAGCGAACGACCTTGAACCTCGCGTCGGCGGATCTCTCGTACTTCGCCCTACGCGAGCTGCGTCGGCGCGGAGAGCACGCGACCCTGCGGCCGTTCTCGAACGATCACGCCGGAGGATTTCGGGTGAGGAGCGACCCGCAGCGCCGGGCGGAGCCGCTCACCGTCACCTCGGTCGAGTCGGGACCCGAGCAGGAGCTGGTGGACATCGCGATCGACGACGATGCCCAGCTCTTCGTGCTCGCGAACGGCCTCGTGACGCACAATTGCGCGATCGGCATGGGATACCACTACCGTTCCAGGTACGAGCTGATCCTCTTCTTCGAGAAGGGGAAGCGGAAGCTCGCCGACCTCGGGGTCGCCGACCTGATCCGGGAAAAGCGCATCCACCGCGGCTATCCGACCGAGAAGCCGGTGGCGGTGAGCCGCGTGCTGATCGAGCAGTCCTCGTCGCCGGCCGAGCTGGTGATCGATCCCTTCATGGGGACGGCGAGCGCGGGGGTGGCGGCGGTGCTCGGCGGGCGCTCGTTCGCCGGCGCCGACATCAGCGAGAAGGCGCTCGCGATCGCCGAGGAGCGGCTCGGGGCGACGGGCGCGGAGCGGATCCGGACGACGCCCGAGAGCCGCGTGGGCCAGCTGACGCTCGCGATGGACGAGGAGAAGTGATGCGCCTCGACCTCGGTACGTTTGACGTGGAGGGGGCGTCATGGCCAGATCTAGCCATGAGGTCGATCAAGATCGCGCGCCTGAAGGACGAGCTCTCGGTGACGCTGCGTCGCGTGCAGCGCGGCGAGACGATCCTCGTCACCGACCGGGATCGACCCGTCGCACGGCTCGTGCCCGTGGACGACGACGAGGGCGTCACGGTGATCCCCGCGTCGACGTCGTTCGGTGCGCTCCGGCGGAAGCGCTACGCGCCCACCCGCGCGCGCGCCTCGACGCTGGCCACCCTCCGCGCCGAGCGCGGCGAGCGATGAGGACCGAGCCTTGAGGGCCTACGTCGACTCCTCGGTCGTGCTGCGCGTGGCGTTCGGTGAGCGGGCACGCCTCGCCAGCTGGTCGAAGCTGCGCGACCCGGTGACGAGCGAGCTCGCGCGCGTCGAGTGCTTCCGGGTCGTCGACCGGCAGCGGCTCGCGGGCGAGCTCGACGACGACGAGGTCGCCGACCGGCGCGACGCGGTCGACGAGATCCTGTCGGCGTTCGAGATCGCGGTGCTCGATCGCCGCATCCTCCGCCGCGCTGCCGAGCCGATGCCGACGAGCCTCCGTACGCTGGACGCCATCCACCTCGCCAGCGCGCTGGCGCTGCGGCAGCGTGACTCCGCCCTGCGCTTCGCGACCCACGACGAGCAGATGGCCGTGGCCGCGCGCGCGCTGGGCTTTCGACTCCTCGCGTGAGAGAACCGGCCGTGCGCAAGACCGTCACCATGACCGGGGCCCAGTACGCGAACACCATCGCGTCGTATCTGGCCACGAGCTTCGGCCACCGCGGCATCACGATCTATCGCGAGGTCCCGCTCGGCAAGACGATCATCGGCAAGAACCGACGGATCGACATCCTGATCATCGAGGAGTCCACGCGCACCGCGATGGCGCTCGAGTGCAAGTACCAGGACAGCGCGGGCACGGCAGACGAGAAGATCCCGTACGCGCTCCAGGACCTCGCACAGCTCGGGATGCCCGTCTGCCTCGTGTATGCGGGCGAGGGGTTCTCGCAGGGAATCCAGCACATGCTCGCGGCCTCGCCGATCGCCGCGCAGTGCCTCCCGGACGCGACGCTCGCGCCCACCGAGGCGACGCGCGAGCTCGACGCGGCGCTCGCGATGACCTTCAAGTGGTGGGACCTCGTGGTGCGCGGGCGGGCGCCCTTCGAGGGACGCCGGAAGGGCTGAGCGCGTGCTGCGCGTCGTCTTCTCCGATCGCGTGGAGCGGTTGTGGGAGGTGCTCGCGGAGCGGGTGCGCGCGCGCGTCGATCCCTTCGAGCGGCTGGTCGTCGCCGTGCCGAGCCGGGTCGTCGAGCGGCGCGCCGAGCTAGCGCTCGCGCGCGCGCTGGGGATCGTCGCGGCGATCGATCTGACGCGGCTGCCGGCGGAGCTCGAGGCGCGCGTGCGGAGCGCGACCGGGCGCGAGGTGCTCTCGGCGAGCCTCTGCGAGGGGCTCGTCCGGGACGTCCTGCTCACTCCGGCGCGGCTCGCGAGCGACGAGCTCGCGCCCGTGCGCGCCTACGTCGACGGCGAAGGCGAAGGCGGCGGCACGCGCGCGCTGCGCGAGCGCCGCGCGTGCGAGCTGGCCTCACGCCTCGCACGGCTCTACGCCAGCTACACCCTCGACCGGCCGGAGCTCGTCCGCGCCTGGCGCGCCGGCGAGCGCGGTCCGGGCGCCCGGGCTTGGTGGCAGGGCGCGCTCCTGCGCGAGGCGCTCGGTCCGCTCGACGACGCGGTCACGACGCTCGCGGAGGGCGCGCTCGCGCTCGCGGCGCCGGATCGACGCGCGGAGAGCGTGCCGCTCGTCGTGCTCGGCTACTCGTACTTCTCCCGCGTCGAGCACGAGCTCGTGCGCGCCATCGCGACGCGCGGCGAAGTGCTGGTGCTCACGCCGGCGCCCTGCGCCGAGTTCTGGGAGGACGCGACGCGGCGCTCGGCCGACGACACCGGCTCCGAGAGCCCTCTGCTCGCGTCGTGGGGAACCGCGGCCCGCGAGCACGTCGCAGCGCTCGACGCGGCGACCGAGTACGCGGCGGAGCGCTTCTTCGCCGACGCCGACGAGCGCACGCGCCTCGGGCGCCTGCAGGCCTCGATCCGGCAGAGGCGCCCGATCCGCGCCGCGGAGGCGAGCGCCGCCCGGGACGGTTCCGTCGTCGTCGTCGCCGCGCCCTCGCTGCGCCGCGAGGTCGAGGCGGTCGCCGGCGAGATCTGGGCGCGCGTTCACCAGGCCGCGACCACCGGCGCGCCGCTGCGCTTCCCGGACGTGGCCGTCTGGATCCCGGCGCGCGACCGCGACCTCTATCTCCCGCAGATCGAGACCGTCTTCGCCGAGGCGCGCGACATCCCCTGGAGCGGCGTCGATCTCGCGCTCGCCTCGCGCAGCCGCGTCCTCGAGGTGATCGTGCGCCTCGTGCGGCTGGTCGCGGCGGGGCCGACGCGCGCGGGCCTGCTCGACGTGCTGCTCCACCCGCTCGTGCTCGCGCGGCTGCCGGGCGCCGGCGAGGCGGGCGCTCCCGAGCCGGAGGCGCTCGCGCTGGCGATCGAACGCCTCGGCGTGTACTTCGGCACGGGCCCGGAAGAGCTGCCCGCCACGTACGCGGCCGATCCGTGCGCGATCCACCTCGAGCAGGCGATCGAGCGGCTCGCGCTGGGCGCTGTGATGCTCGGCGAGCGAAGCGGCGACGAGCGCTTCTTCGAGCAGGACGGGCAGCGATGGCTCCCCGAGGAGCTGGACTTGGATGGAGGCGTGGACGGCGTGGTGTCGCTGATCCGCTCGCTCGCCGCCGACGTGGCGGCTGCGCGCCGCGCGTCGCTGCCCGTCGACGCGTGGGCGCGCTTCTTCGTGTCGCTCGCGGAGACGTACGTCGTGACCGAGGGGATGGAGCAGGCGGAGCATCGCCGTGCGCTCCTGGCCCTGCGCGATCTGGGCGGACCTTCGCTGGACGGGGGGGCGAGGCTCGGCTGCGCCGCGGCCTCCAGCCTGGCGCTCCGCGCGCTCGAGTCGCTCCCGGCGGCGCGCGGCGCCAGCGATCGCGGCGTGCTCGTCGGAGCGCTCGCGCCGCACCGCGCCGGCGACCACCGGCTCGTCTTCGTCCTCGGCCTCGGGGAGAGCCGCTTCCCCTCGCACGAGCCGGAGACGGGGCTGGACCTGCGCGCGGAGACGGGCCGTCAGGCCTGCGAGGTCACGGCGGAGGACCGCGATCGCCTGGCGCTGCTCGAGGCGCTCGTGTCGGCGCGGGACGCGCTGGTGCTCTCGTGGGTCGCGCGCGACGAGCAGACGGGCGACGACATCGCACCCGCGCACGCGCTGAGCGAGCTGCACGCGCAGCTACCGGAGCTCGAGCGCTCCCGCCCCCCGCTCCGCCGCGACGTGGCGCTGCTCGCCGCGGCGAGAGAGGGCGACCTCGCGGCGCGCGTCGCCACGCTCGCGTTCCCTATCGCCGAGGCGGAGGCTCGGGCTCGCGTGCTCGGCGACGCCGAGCGCGCGCGCTGGGCGAGCAGCGCCCTGCCGCTGGCGGATCTGCTGCGCGAGCTCGCCCCGGACGATCCGCGCCGGGCCGGGCTCCTGCTGCCGCCGATCCCGCCGCGACCGGCTGCCGAGGCCGGCGCCGTGGTCCGGGTGACGCTCGATGATCTGCGCCGCTTCCTCGACTGCCCCGTGCAGGCGGCTGCGCGCCGCATCGTGGGGCGCGCGGACGACGACGACGACGCGAGCGGCGACTCGGAGCCATTCGACCTCGACCGCTGGACGCACGCCGACGTCGTCCGCGCGCTGGTGCTCGGGGCGCTCGGCGCGACGACGTCCGTCGAGGCGCTGGCGGCCCACGGCGTCGCGCACGGGACGTTCCCGCTCGGCGCGTTCGGTGAGCGGGCACGCTCGCTCGCGTCGGACGAGGCCGAGCAGATGCTCGCCGAGCTTCGCCGCGCGCGGCCGGGCGTCCGCGAGGCGGCGGCGGTGCGCTTCGGTGCGGGCCGCGAGCACGGCGACGCCGCGGGCCGCGCGCTCGATCCGATCGCGCTCGGACCGCTCCCCGATGGCCGAGCGCTCGAGCTCGTGGGCACGACGGCCCCGCTGCTCGGCGGGGAGGAGCCGCTCCAGCTCGACTTCGGCGCCGAGCGCGCGCGCGAGCGCAAGCAGATCGCCGACCTGCGGCTCGCACTGCGCGCATTCGTCGACCACGCCGCGCTCTGCCTCGAGCCCCGCGCGACGGCTCGCTCGCGCCGCGCGCTCGTCGTCGCTCGCCACGGCAGCACGAGCGTCACGCTCAAGCCACTGCGACCCGACCTCGCCCGGCGCTGGCTCGCCGGCCTGGCCAGGGAGCTCGCGACCGAGCCGCAGACGTCGTTCATGCCCATCGAGTCGGTGCTGCGCGTCGCCCACCTCTTCGTCTCGGGCAGCCCGACGCTCGAGCGCGACCTCTCGCGCTCGATCGACGTCGTCCGTGGCCCCAAGTGGGAGGGTGGCCGCAGCCGCTACGGCCCCGTGCGCGGCGCGGTGAGGCTCCCCGCGCCGAGCGCGCCCGCGCGGCTCGTGGGGCAACGCTTCGCGCTCTTCTTCCAGCACCTGCACGAGCCCGCGATCGTCCCACCGTCCAAGGGAGCGGCGCGATGAGCGCGGTCGACCCCACGGGGCACGCGGTGATCGAGGCGTCCGCCGGCACAGGCAAGACGTACACGCTCGAGCACATGGTGCTCGAGCTGGTGCGCCGCGGCGCCCCGATCGAGCGCGTCCTCGTCGTCACCTTCACGGAGAAGGCGACCCGCGAGATGCGCGTCCGGGTCCGGGAGCGCCTCGCCTCGGAGGCGGCGGGCGATCCGCTCGTTGCACGAGCGCTCGCCGGCTTCGACCGCGCGCCGATCTCGACGATCCACGGGTTCTGTCAGCGCCTGCTGGCAGAGCACGCGTTCACGAGCGGGCGCGCCTTCGAGCACGCGCGCGTCGACGGGCGCGCCGCGTTCGGGCGGGCGCTCCGCGCCGTGCTGCGTGAAGCGGGGCGGGACGTGCTCGCCGTGCTCTCGACGGCGCTCACGACGATGAGCCTCTCGGAGATCGAGGACTGCCTCGCGGCGTTCCACCGCGAGACGTGTCCCGTGCGGCCCGCGGCGAGCCTCACGCGCGTGCGCGACGCGCTGCTCGCGCTGCCCGAGGGGGTGCCTATCGAGCCCGCGGTGGCGGGCATCGCGCATCAGGTCGCGCAAGCGCGCGCGCGGGCCGAGCTGCCTGCCCTCTTCGCGCTGGCAGGGCGCGCGCGCGGCGAGCCGATCGAGCACGTGCTGCCGCCGCTCCTCGCGTGGGCGACGGTGAGCGAAGGCCGCAAGTCGGCCCGAGAGCGCACGATCACGGTGCTCGCCGATGCGCTGAGCTCGCACGCTCTCTTGGGCGGGCCGCTCACCACGCTCGCGGAGACGGTCGGCTCGATCGTGCCGCTGCTGGTGCACGTGGTGCTCCCCGCGGTGCGCGCGCGGCTCGCGGCCGAGAAGCGGGATCAGGGCCTCTACGACTACGACGATCTGCTCGCGCTCGTGCTGGACTCGCTCCGCGGGCCGAGCGGCGAGAGCCTCGCCCGTGCCGTGCGTGCGCGATACCAGCACGCTCTCGTCGACGAGTTCCAGGACACCGACGAGCTGCAGTGGGAGATCTTCCGCTGCCTCTTCTTCGACGCTCGAGAGGGGGCCCCGCGCACCACGTTGGCGGTGATCGGCGACCCGAAGCAGGCGATCTACGGCTTCCGCGGCGCGGACGTGCACACCTACGAGCGCGCGTGCCGCGAGATGGAGGCCGGCGGACGTGCGCGCCGTGGGGTGCTCGACCGCTCCTTCCGCACGAGCGCGGCCCTGCTCGAGGGGATCCACGGCGTGCTCCGTCCGCCGGAAGGCTCGCCGCCCTACTTCACGGGCGTGGTGCGCTACGACGCGCCGGTCGTCGCCGCGCGCGAGGCGCTCGCACTCGTCGACGCGCACGATGCACCTCAGGCGCCGCTCCGTCTCGTGCACCTCGTCTCCGACGGCGAGCTGCGCATGAAGCCCACGCGGCGCGCGCTCGCCGGCGCGTACGCGGCCGAGATCGAGGCGCTGCTCGCGGGCTCGATTCGAGTGGTGGACGAGAAGGGCGCGCGCGCGATCGACGCCTCCGACGTGTTCGTCCTCACGCGCTCGGCGTCCGAGGGCGACGAGGTCGGCGACGCGCTGCGCGCGCGCGGGATCCCTTACACCTTCTTCCGCAAGGACGGTCTCTTCGCGACCGACGAGGCCAAGGACGTCCTCGACGTGCTGCGCGCGCTCGTCTCGCCGCGCGACCGGCGGGCGCGCCTACGCGCGTACGCGACCGCGATCTTCGCGGTGCCGCTCGCGAGCCTCGCCGACGCCGCAGAGCTGCCGGCGGAGCACGGGGTGCGCCGCGCCTTCGATCGGCTCGTCTGGCTCGCGCGCGCGCGCGAGCTCGCGCCGCTCCTGCGTGCGATCGTGGACGAGACGGGCCTCGCGCAGCGTGAGCTCTACCTGCACGCGACCGAGCGGCGGCTCACCAACTACCTGCACGTGCTCGACGTGCTGCTCACGCTCTCGCACCGCGGCGGCCTGTCCTTGCGCGACCTCGCGCAGCACCTCGCCGAGCTGGTGTCGGGGCGAGCGCGGCCGAGCGAGGACGAGGACGTGCAGCGCCTGCCGAGCGAGCGCGCCGCGGTGCAGATCCTCACGATCCACAAGGCCAAGGGCCTCGAGGCCGAGGCCGTGTTCCTCTTCGGGGGCTTCGGGCGCAAGCCGCCCTCCGAGCAGAGCCCCGTGGTGCTCCACGGGCCTGCATCCGGCACGCCGGACGGGCGCTACGCGTGGGCCGGTCCGCTGCCACCCGTCGAGAAGGAGCGTTTCGGCCTCGAGGACGACGAGGAGGCGCAGCGCCTCTACTACGTCGCGCTCACGCGCGCGGCCTCGCTGCTCTACCTCCCGTACGTCGGGCCGCGGCCCGCAGGCTCCGAGGGCACGCTGCGCTCGGACCTGAAGATCCCCGGGCCCTATCGCGTGGTGAACGCCCAGCTGAAGCGGATGGTGGCAGAGGGGCTCGACCCGACGCGCGTGCTGCGGCGCGAGCTCGATGTCTCGGAGGTTCCCGTCCCACCACGCGTCCACACGCCCATGCCGGCGCCGGCGCCCGCGCCGGACCTGCCGCACGTGGACGAGAGCGTGTGGCAGGCACTCCGGAGCGCACTCTCGGGCGTCGAGGTCACCTCGTACTCGCGCATGAAGAGCGCCGCGCGGGCCGACGCCGAGCGCCGCGGCGAGCCGAGCCTCGACGACGCGCGCGCGGAACGCGAGGAGCTGACGGGCGAGAGCACCGGGGAGCGTGAGGGCGCGACGCGGCGCGACGACGGGCTACCGGGCGGCGCCGAGGTCGGCGTGATGATCCACGAGATCCTCGAGCACCTCCCCATCGCGGAGGTGCGCGCGGGCCAGGCGCACGAGCTCCTCGCGCGAGCATCGCTGCGCGCCGTCGCCGAGGGAGCGGCCGATCGCAACGGCCTGCCGCGAGCCTTCGCCGACGGCGCGCTCGCGCTCGCGATCCGCGCGCTGAAGACGCCGCTCCACGTTGCGGGGCTCTCGCTCCCGGAGGGGCTCGCCACGCCCACGCGACGGCTCGTCGAGATGCCCTTCGTGCACCCGATCCCGGAGCACGAGGGCGTCGCGCTCGAGCGGGGCTACGTCCGCGGCGTCGTCGACCTGCTCTTCGAGCACGAGGGGAAGCTCTACGTGCTCGACTGGAAGAGCGATCGCCTCGAGGCGTACGACGAGCGAGCGATGCGAGAGCACGTGCGCGCCCACTACGAGGTGCAGGTGCGGCTCTACACGCTGGCCTGCCGCCGCGCCTTCGGGCTGGAGCGAGGCCCCGCATACGACGCGCGCTTCGGCGGATTGCTCTACGTCTTCGTGCGGGGCCAGGCCGAGGACGGCAGCGGCACGCTCTTGCTGCGTCCCGCGCACGCCGAGGTCGCGGCGTGGGAGCACGACCTGAGGACGAGCGAGGCGCCCTGGGGCTACCCGCTCCCGCCGCGGCGCTCGACGTCCGGCCTCGCACGGCGGGTCCTCGGCGGATCGGAGGGCGCATGAAGAGCACGCTGACGCCGCACGGCACCGCGTGGCTCCGCGCAGGGCTCGCGGCCCGAGACGAGCTGCCCTTCCCTCACGCGCTGGCGGAGCGCCTCGCCGAGAGCGACCTCGGCGCCGAGCCGCTCGCGCTCGCGTGGGAGCTCGTGCGCCTCGTGCGGCCACGACCGAGCGATCCGCTCGCCGCGACCCTCGTGGTGCTCGCCACGCTCGACGCGGCCCACCGCGGCGGAACGGCGATCGTGCTCGGAGATCGTGACGATGCGCTCGCCCGCGCGGAGGAGCTCGGGCTCGACGCCGCCGAGCGCGACGCCCTCACGGACGGTCTCTCTCGCGCGCGGCTCCTGCTCGGCTCGATCGTCGGGGGACCGGGCGAGGCGCGGCCGCTCGTGCTCGACGAGGGACGGCTCGCGGCCGCGCGCCACGTCGCGCTCGAGGACCGCCTCGCCCGCTCGCTCGCGGCGCGAGCGGCGGCGGCTCCGGGCGCAGCGGGGACCGCGACGGAGGCCGCGACGGAGCGCGCCGGAACGTTGATGACGCCAGAGGGACCTGCCGCGCTCGGCCCCGAGCAGCTCGCGGCGCTCCGGGCCGCCGTGGCTGGCCCGCAGGTCGTCATCGCCGGCGGCCCCGGCACGGGCAAGACGTCGATCGTGGCCGCGATCGTCCGCGCGCTCGCGGGAGGCGATCGCCCGATCGTCGCTCCAGCGTCGGTGGCGCTCGCCGCACCGACCGGGAAGGCGGCAGACCGCATCTTCGCCTCGCTCTCGGCCACGCTGCGCGGCGAGACCGCCCTGCTCGACCGGCTGCCCCGCGCGGAGACGGTGCACCGCCTGCTCGGGTTCCGCCCCTCCGACGGCGCGTTCACGTTCCACGGGCAGAACCCGCTCCCTCAGCGCCTGGTGATCGTGGACGAGGCGTCGATGCTCGACCTCGCGCTCGCCGAGCGCCTCGTCGCGGCGCTCTCGCCGGACACGCGACTCGTGCTCCTGGGCGACCCCGATCAGCTGCCCTCCGTGGATCCCGGCGCGGTGCTCGCCGACCTGGTGGCGGCGCCGGGCGTCGTGCCGGTCGCGCGACTGAGCGTGAGCCACCGGACCGACGCGCGCGATCCAGGCGGAGCCGAGGTGCGCCGCGTCGCCGCGTCGATCCGGGACGGCTCGCTCGACCCGGCCTCGGTCCGCGCGCTCGACGACCCGGCCCAGGCGGCCCAGCACGACTCGGGCGTCGCGCGGCTCGAGCGGGAGCGCGCGGCGTTTCTCAGGGCGACGTTCGCCGAGCGCTTCGCCCCTGTGCTCGAGCTCGCGCGCGCGGCGTTCGACATGCAGAGCCAGCTCGATCGCGCGCGCCTCGAGAGCTGCCTCACGCAGCTGGCAGCCAGCCGGGTGCTCACGGTGACGCGCACGGGTCGCGACGCCGCGAGCGCAGACGGCGCGAACGCGCGCCTCGGCCGCATGGCCGCCGAGCTCTCCGGCTCCGAGGGGTTCGTCCCGGGCGAGCCGCTCCTGGCGCACCGCAACGACTACGACCGCGAGCTCTTGAACGGCGACCAGGGCATGGTCGCGACGCTGTCGACGCCCGAGGGTCCGCGGCTGATGGCCGTGTTCGTGCGCGGCGGTCGGCTGGTCCACCACCCGCTCGAGCTGGTGCTCGGCACCGTCGAGCGCGCGTACGCGACCACGGTCCACAAGGCGCAGGGGTCCGAGCACGATCACGTGACCCTGCTGCTCCCGAGCCAGGACGTCCCCTTGCTCCTCGGCCGCTCGCTGCTCTACACGGCCATCACCCGAGCACGAAGATCCGCGCTGATCGTAGGAGATCCGCGGCTCCTGAGCGCTGGCGTGAAGCGCGCTTCGCACCGTGTGACGGGCCTCAGAACGGCCCTGGCCCGAAATGGACAAGCGCAGAGCCGGGGCTAAGACTCGCCGCGTCATGCAAGCCATCCCGGGGGACACGGGCAACCAGCACGCAGTGGACGCGCTCTACACGCACGGCGGCGCGCGGCGCGCGGGCCTGCTCCGATATGCGGCGGACCGGCGCACCGTCGCCTTCGTGGTCACGTACTTCGCGCTGGTCGCGGTCGGCTACGCCGTCCCGATGCCCGGATGGGCCGCGGCGATCCTCTGCGCGACGATCTGCTTCCTCTCGTTCTTCTGCGCCGTGGCGACGCACAACACGGTGCATGCGCCGGTGTTCCGCGATCGCACGCACAACCGCATCTTCCAGATGGCGCTCTCGCTGACCTACGGGCACCCGGTCAGCATGTTCGTGCCCGGGCACAACCTCTCGCACCACAAGTACACGCAGACGCCGAAGGACCGGATGCGCACGGACAAGATGCGCTTCCGCTGGAACCTGCTGAACCAGCTCTTCTTCAACTTCGCGGTCGGCGGCGCCATCTTCAAGGACAACTACGAGTACGCGAAGGTGATGCGCACCCGCAAGCCCGTCTGGTACCGCCAGCTCATGCTCGAGCTCGGCGCGTACGCGCTCTTCCTCGCGGTGACCCTCGCGATCTCGCTCTGGCCCTCCTTCGAGCCGTGGAAGTTCATCGTGTTCGTCTTCATCCCGCACCAGTACGCGGTGTGGGGAATCGCCGGCATCAACTTCGTGCAGCACGACGGCTGCGATCCGGAGTCGCCCTACAACCACTCGCGGAACTTCGTCGGGAAGTTCGTCAACTGGTTCACGTTCAACAACGGCTTCCACGGCATCCACCACATGCACGCCGGCCTGCACTGGAGCCTGACGCCCGCGGCGCACGCGAAGGAGCTCGCGCCCTTCATCGATCCGCGCCTCGAGCAGAAGTCGCTCTTCGTCTACTGCTTCAAGGCGTACATCTTCCCGGGCCGCCGCGTGCGCTACGACGGCACGCCGGTCGTGCTCGGGCCGCCGCGGCAAGACGAGCCCTGGATCGACGCCCGCGTCCGCGAAGGCACCGTCTCGGCCGACGACTCCGAGTACGGCGCCGTCGCCTGACTCGAAGGCTGTCCCTAGATCGACGACGGCCTCGGGCACGACGAGGTTGGTGCGCGAGACGAGCGCTGTGCCTCGCGAGGCGAGCGGTAGCGAGCCGAGTCGGTGAGGGGGTGAGACGCATCCGGCTCTGCCGGTGCGTCGAGGGGCCCGCCCAGGGCCCCTGGAAACCTAGCCCTCGCGCACCGCCTCGATCGCCCAGTAGATCTGCTCGCTCGTCGCGGGGCAGCCGAGCGCGACGGGCGCGCGGTGGCCCTGCGGCGCGAACGCCGCGACGGCGGCGCGGATCGCCTCGCGCACCGAGAACGCCAGCATGAAGGGCGGCTCGCCGACGGCCTTGCTGCCCATGACGACGCCGGGCTGCGGCGCGCGCTCGAGCAGGCGCGCGCGGAAGACGGGCGGGCACTCGCCGAGGCTCGGCAGCTTGTAGGTGCTCGCGTTGCTCGTCCTCAGAGCACCCTGTGCGTCCCAGACGAGCTCCTCCTGGGTCAGCCACCCCGCGCCCTGCGCGAAGGCGCCCTCGACCTGCCCGAGATCCACGAGCGGCGAGAGCGAGTCGCCGACGTCGTGCACGATGTCGACGCGCTCGATCGAGGCCATGCCGGTGTAGCCATCGACGGCGACCTCGCAGACCGCTGCGCCCCACGCGAAGTAGAAGAAGGGCTTGCCGCGCCCGGCCTTCGGGTCCCAGTGGATCGTCGGCGTCTTGTAGAAGCCGCTCGCCCAGAGCTGCACGCGCTCGTGGTAGGCGAGATCGCAGAGCGCCGCGAAGGTCATCGACTTCCGAGGCTGGCCGACTGCCCCGATCGTGCCGTCGTCGAACGTGACCTCGTCGGCAGGTACGCCGAGCGCGCGACCCGCACACTCGGCGAGGCGCGCCCGGATGGTCTCGCAGGCGTTCTTCACCGCGGCGCCGTTGAGGTCTGCCCCCGCCGAGGCCGCGGTCGCGCTGGTGTTCGGGACCTTGTCCGTGCGCGTCGGCATCGCGCGCACGCTCGCGAGCGGGACGCCGAGCGCGTCGGCCGCGATCTGCGAGGTCTTGGTGTAGAGGCCCTGCCCCATCTCGGTGCCGCCGTGGCTGACCTGGATCGACCCGTCCTTGTAGACGAGCACCAGCGCGCCGGCCTGGTTGTAGTACTTGGCGGTGAACGAGATGCCGAACTTCACGGGTGTGATGGCGATCCCGCGCTTGAGCATCGGCGAGCGCGCGTTGTGCACCGTGATCGCGGCCGCGCGCGCGTCGTAGTCGGACTCCGCCTTCAGCTCGCGCCAGATGCGGTGGATGCGCGGGTCGTCGACCGTCTGCTCGTAGTGCGTCGTGTCGGTGCCGGCCTCCGCGTAGAAGTTCCGCTCCCGCACGACGTCGGGCGAGAGACCCAGCGTGCGCGCGACGCGATCGACGATCTCCTCGATCACGATCATGCCCTGCGGCCCGCCGAAGCCGCGGAACGCCGTGTTCGAGCACTTGTGCGTCTTGCACGCTCGGCCGCGCACCTCGACGTCGGGCAAGAAGTACGCGTTGTCGACGTGGAACATCGCGCGCCCGAGCACGGGGAACGAGAGGTCGAGCGAGAAACCGCCGTCGGAGAAGAGGTCGACCGAGAGCGCGAGGATCTTGCCGCTGGTGTCGAAGCCGCACTCGAAGCGCGCGTGAAAAGGATGCCGCTTGCCGGTGAGCTGGAAGTCGCGGAGGCGATCGAGCCGCACCCGCACCGGCCTCTTCGTGATCAGCGCGCCGAGCGCCGCGACCGACGCGTACGGGTTGGCCTGCGTCTCCTTGCCGCCGAAGCCGCCACCCATCCGGAGCTGCTGCACCACCACCTGCGACTTCGGAACACCGCACACACGCGCGACGATCTCCTGCGTCTCGGTCGGGTGCTGCGTGGAGGCGTGCACGAAGACCGAGCCGGCCTCGTCCACGAGCGCGAGCGAGGCCTGCGTCTCCAGGTAGAAGTGCTCCTGCCCGCCGACGTCGAACGTCCCGGAGAGACGATGCGGCGCGGACGCGAGCGCTCGCTCGGGCTCGCCACGGCGGATCTTCTCCTCGTTCGTGTGGAACGAGCCGGCGCGGATCGCGTCGTCGATCGTGAGGATCGCCGGGAGCGGCTCGTATCTCGTGACCACCCTGCTCGCCCCGAGCTTCGCGGCCTCGACCGTCTCGGCGAGCACCCACGCGACGGGCATCGCGTGGAACAGGATCTCCGGGTGCTCCCCGGCGGCCGGCGGGCGGGGAAACAGGGGCTCGTCGCGCCGCGAGGGCCCGGTGTCGTTCTCGCCGATCACGTCGGCCGCGGTCATGGCGTGCACGACTCCGTGCACGGCACGCGCGGGCGCGACGTCGAGGTGCGCGAGCGATGCGCGCGCGTGGGGCGCTTGCACGGGCCATGCGTGCAGCGTGCCGGGGTAGCGCGTCACCAGATCGTCGGTGTAGAGCGCCGCGCCCGAGACGTGGCCGACCGCGCTCTCGTGGGGGATCGGCTGCCCGACCGCGCGACGCGCGCTCATGCCTGCCTCGCCGGCAGCGCCGCGGCCGCGTCCGAGGCCGACACCTCGTCGAAGAATCGCTGGATCAAGCGATCGATCATCGCCCGGCGATAGCGCGCGCTGCCGCGGTGGTCGTCGATCGGTGAGAGCTCGTGCAGCGCCTCGGCGCGCGCGCGCCCGACGCCGTCCGACGTGATCGTCCTGCCGAGCAGCACGCTCTCCGCCGCTCGGGCGCGCTTCGGTGTCGCGGCGACGCCGCCGAACGCGAGCCGCAAGCTCGTCACGTCTCCGCCCTCGCCGCGATCCAAGGCGAATCCGGCGGCGACCGTGGAGATGTCGTCCATGCGTCGCTTGCTGACCTTGTAGAAGCGCTGGGTCCGCGCGAATGGCTTCGGGATGCGCACCTCGGCGATCAGCTCGTCCGGCGCGAGCGCGGTCTTCCGGTAGTCCAGGAAGAATGCGTCGAGCGAGACGGAGCGCTGGCCGCGCGCGGACACGAGGACGAGCTCCGCCCCGAGGCCGAGCAGCGCCGGGGGGCCGTCGCCGATCGGCGAGGCTGTGCCGAGGTTGCCACCGAAGGTCGCGCGCGTGCGGATGAGGCGCGACGAGAAGAGCGGCAGGAGCTCCGTCAGCATCCGGAGCTCCCCGCGCCCGTGGACGCGCTCCTCGACCTCTGCGAGCGGCACGCCCGCGCCGATCGCGAGGTGAGCGTCCGTCTCCTCCCAGACCCGGAGCTCGGGGATCGCCTCGAGCGAGAGCAGCCCCTCGAAGCGACGGTGCCGCTGGTTGATCTCCACCACGAGGTCGGTCCCGCCGGAGACGGGGACGAGCGTCGGATCGGCAGCGCGCAGGGCGCACGCCTCCGAGAGGCTCGTCGGTCGGACGAAGCGACGCGAGGCCCCGCTCGCGTCGGCCGACACGAGCCTCACGCCTCCGAGCGGCACCGCGGGCGAGGCGAGGCGAGCTCGGTGTGGATCGGGCGCTGCCTCGGCCCGCTCCTTGGTGCGGACCGTCGCGAGCCGCTCGGCCGCCTCGCGGATCGGCCGGTAACCGGTGCAGCGGCACAGGTTGCCCGCGATGGACTCCGGGTCGAGCGCGCCATCGCGGCCCCGGTAGTACTCGGCGAAGAGCGAGACGACGAAGCCCGGCGTGCAGTAGCCGCACTGCGAGCCGCCCGCCCGCGCCATCTCGGCCTGGCAGGGGTGCAGCTCGCCGCCGCGCGCGATCCCCTCGACGCTGACGACCTCGCGCCCGTCGAGCGTCGCGAGCAGGAGCAGGCACGCGTTCACCGCCTCGTAGCGGGTGGTCCCGTCCGGGGCGCGGGCCACGAGCGCCACCGCGCAGGCGCCGCACTCGCCCTCGGCGCAGCCCTCCTTGGTACCGGTGAGCCCCGCGACGCGCAGGTGCTCGAGCAGTGTCTCGTTGGGGTCGACGTCCTTCGCGACGTGCGGCGCACCGTTCAGGAGGAAGCGGACCTCGGCCATGACGGGCCATCGTACCGCGGGCGGCGCGCGTGGATGGTATGTTACCGGTGTGCGGCGGGCGGGTGTCATCGCGCTGGTCTCGGCCCTGCTCGGGAGCGGCTGCTCGTCGCCTGCCTCGAGCACCGACGCCGCCCGGGTGCCGCAGGACGCACGCCCGGAGGCCGACGCCGGAGAGGGCATCGACGCGTTCGCGGGGATCGATGCGTTCACGGGCGCGGACGCGTTCGCGCCGGCGGACCCGCGCGACCGCCTGCTCGCGACCTACCTCGCGTTCCTCGAAGAGACGCCGACGGTCGCGCAGTCGAACGGCCTGCGGGGCGATGCGCTCGCCAGCGTCTGCGATCTCTGGGCCGCGCTCGACCCCTCGTCGCGGGCGACCTACCTGACGCTCACGGCGCGGCTCGCGGGCAGCCACCTCGGGAGCGACGGCACCGCAGCGCTCGACCACGTCGTGCGCCTGTACCGAGTGACGGGCGGGCAGGATGCGACGGCGACGGACCCCGGGAGCTGCGGCGGCGGCGAGTACAACCGCATGATCGTGTCGATCGACGCGGCGCTGCACGACGCCCTGGTGGCCGCGAACGACCGGGGCGGCGCGGCACCTCACGATCTCGCCGACATCCCGGCCGAGAGCGGCTGGCGGGACTCGCACGACCTCGCGGGACCGCACACGCCCTTCGATCTCAGCGACGAGACCGCCTCGGCGGCGCCGCGCGGCCAGGTGCAGTTCTTCCGTGACCCCGCGTCCGCGGCCGCGACCTCGGCGCTCGGCCGGATGGATCTCGCGACCCTGGTCGATCCCTACGCGCTCGAGATCGATCACGACTACGACTGCGTGCACGCGTCGAACCCGCTCTGCACGTACATCACGTACGGGCCAGCATGCCTGCCGCGCGCCTCCGAGACGGGCGCCCAGGTCTACGCGGAGACGTACGGTCCGGTGGATCTGACCTGGCGCCCGGCCGGCTGTCCCTGACGCGCGCTACCGCTTCAGCGCGGCAGACCGAAGAGCGCGATCGCGCCCGCCGCGAACGCCATGCACGAGAACGGGAGCACCGCGAGCGCCGCGAGGAACGCTCGCCGGCTCGCGACCGTGCGCGCTCGCTGACGGGCTCGCGCCTCGCCGAGCGGACCGAGATAGGTGAGGGAGCCGAACGCGCAGATCGCGAACGAGACGATGAAGCCGATGAGCACGCCGTCCGGCGAGCGCGAGCGCAGGCGCGCCTCGACCGAGTCGTCCACGCGCAGACCCGCGCGGTCCACGCGAACGACGTGCGCGGCTCCGCGCTCGGGCGTGAGCTCGATCGCGAAGTCGTCGCCGTGGCGGCTGACACGCACGTGCGCGATGGGAGCGGCGAACACCGGCGGGAGCCGCCCGACGCCGTCGTGGTCGCCGGCGAACACGGCCGCTCGGGCGCCGTCGATGTCGATCTCGAGGGTCGTCCGAGGGACGTCGATGTGCGCGCGCGCCGGGACGTCGACGATGAGCTGGGCGTCGTCGGCCAGCGTTCCACGCGCAGGCCGCGAGGGCACGACGCCGGCGATCGCCATGAGCAGCAGCCCGACGAGGGGGGCGAGCGAGACGGCGGAGAGGAACGCGACGAGCGGGCGCGGCAGGGCCCCACCTGCGCGGACGACGTGCGCCTCCGGAAGCGCGTCGCGCTGGGCGAGGTAGGCGACCGTGACGAGCCCGAGCCCGAGCGGGATGCTCGCCGGCAAGAGGGGCAGCGCGACGAGCGCGCCGAGCGGAGTCGCCGCCCGCTCCACGGTCCGCGCGACGAGGATCATGCTCACCAGAGCCGGCGAGAGCGAGAGCAGGTACGCGAAGAACGCGAGCGCGTAGTGGCGAAGGGCGCCTCCTCGTCGCACGAGCGCGGCGCTCTCGAGGCAGGCGCCACCGAGACGCCCGCCACGATCGAGGAGCACGAGCGGCGCGTAGACGAAGGGCGTGCCCGCCGCGACCGCGAGCGCGAGCGTCCCCGCGACGAGCAGACCGCGGCGGAGCGCCTCGGGCCATGGCAGGGGCGCGAGCGAGCGATCGGCGGTGGTGAAGTCGGGCCCGAAGCCGAGGGCCGCGATCCAGCCCGCGATGGCGATGACGACCACGGTGAAGAACACGACGAGCGCGGCCGAGGCCCACCCGCGCCCGCGCGCCTGGGGCGTCTCGCCGCGCATCGCGAGCTGCACGGCGAAGAGCTCGCACACGAACCACGGCGCCAGGAGCGCCCCGAGCCCGGTGGGGACGGCCAGGAGCGTGAGCACGACGGCGGCCCCGATCGAGAGCGAGACGACCGGATGCGCCCGCAAGAGGCCCAGCGAGCCGCGGATCAGCGGAGTCGGACGCAGCGGTGACCCGGCCCGGCGCACGGCGCCCTCCCCCGCGAGCTTCGCGTCATCGGCATCGGCGCGCGACGTCATGACGGGTGAAGCATACGCCCCGCGCGCGCTACCATCCGCCGCCCCGAGGTCGGGTGTGTGGAGGCAGGCGTGGTCGAGACGATTTTCCGGGACGGAATGTTCGAGAACGAAGTCGCGATCGTCACGGGCGGAGGCACCGGCATCGGCCTCACCGTCGCGCGCGAGCTCGGCAAGCTCGGGGCCAAGATCGCGATCTGCGGGCGGCGGCCCGAGCCCCTCGCCGCGGCAGAGGCGCTCCTCCGGAGCGAGGGCGTCGATGCCTACGCGCGTCCGACCGACATCCGGAAGCCGGAGGAGGTCGAGGGCTTCGTCGACGCCGTGCTCGCCCGCTTCGGCCGCATCGACATCCTCGTGAACAACGCGGGCGGCCAGTTCCCGACCCCCGCCCAGCACCTCTCGCCGAAGGGCTTCGAGGCCGTCGTGCGCAACAACCTGCTCGGCACCTGGACGATGACGCACGCGGTCGCCAACCGCGCGATGATTCCCCGCCAGCGCGGCCGCATCGTGAACATCACCGCGCAGGTGACGCGCGGCTTTCCCGGCATGATCCACACGGGCGCGGCGCGCGCAGGCGTCGAGAACGCGACCAAGACGCTCGCCGTCGAGTGGGCCTGCCACGGCATCCGCGTCAACGCGGTCGCGCCCGGCGTGATCAAGTCGAGCGGCACCGCGCAGTACCCGGCGGAATTCCTCGAGGCCGCGCGCAAGGCCATCCCGCTCAAGCGCCTCGGGGGCGAAGAGGAGACGAGTCACCTGATCGTCTACGTGTGCTCGCGCGCGGCCGACTACGTGACCGGGCAGGTCTTCATCATCGACGGTGGCCAGAGCCTGTGGTCGAGCGGCTGGGTGATCCCCGACGACGTGCCCCAGTATCCGCCGTATCCGACCGAGTGACGGATCATCACGCCAAGAGCCAGCATGTCCGGCGCGACGGTGACGAACGCGAACGCCGCGCGCGTGGGCCTCGCGCCGGCGCTCACGTCAGTGGGGAATGTAGATCCAGGCGATCGTCAGCAGGGCGACGGCGCAGAGACCCAGGAACGCGATCTGCACCGGGTCGACGGCGATGCGCGCGAGGTAGTCGCGACCGATCGCCGCCAGCGCGGGGTCGGTCGCTCCGGCGAGCTCGGCGCCCAGCACGCGCACGCGCGCGAAGTTCCCCGCGTCGAACGCGCTCGCGATCTCGGCCGCGCGCGGGTCCGTGACCGCCGCCTCGACCTTGGTCTTCTTCTTCTTCTTGGGCTTCTCGGGCTCGGGCGCCGACGGAACTTCGGCCTCGGCCGCCTTCGCCTCGGCCTCCTCGGTGTTTTCCGTCTCGTCGCTCATCTCGCCTCAGATGTCGAAGGTGCCGGCCTCGAGGAGCTCGTTCACGCGGAACAAGAACCCGTTGGCGACGACGCCATCGACGATGCGGTGGTCGTAGCTCAGCCCCATGTACATCACGGGGTGGATGGCCATCACGTCCGCCCCGTCCTGGTCGATCACGACCACGCGCTTCTTGATCTCGCCGATCCGGAGGATCCCGACGTTCGGCTGGCTGATGATCGCGCCGCCGACGAGGTTGCCCTTCTTGCCGGGGTTCGAGATCGAGAACGTCTTGCCGGCGAGATCGTCGGGCAAGAGGACGTTGTCGCGCGCGCGCTTGGCGATGTCGTCGATCGCCTTCGCGAGCCCCCGGACCTTGAGCATGTCGGCGTTGCGGATGACGGGGACGACGAGCCCCTCGTTCGTCTCGACCGCGAGGCCGAGGTTCACGTCGCCGAGCTGGACGTACGCGTCGTCGAGCACGCGCGCGTTCATCACCGGGAACTCGCGCAGGGCCCGCGCGACGGCCGCCGCCACGAACGAGAGGAAGGTGAGACTCACGCCCTCCTTCTTCAGCGCGTCCTTGTGCTTCTCGCGGAGCAGGTGCGTCTTCTGCAGATCGCACTCCGCGAACGTCACCACGTGAGGCGAGGTGAGCTTCGAGTAGACCATGTGATCGGCGATCACGCGGCGGCGACGCGTGAAAGGCACGACCTTGTCGCCCGGCTTCGGCTGGTAGGGCGGAACGCGGAACGCGCCCATGCCGGTCGGGGACGCCACCTTCATCGCCTCGGTCAGGCCGCTCGAGCTCGGCGCAGGCGCTCCGATCGCCGTGGAGCGCGTCACCGGCGCCGGCGCCGGCGGCGGCGTGGCGGGATGCGACGTGCCGCCGCTCCCCGCCCGCAGCACGTCCTCGCGCGTGATCACGCCGCCCTGGCCGGAGCCCGACACCCCTTTCAGGTCGACGTCCATCTCGCGGGCGAGCTTGCGCACCGAGGGCGACGCGCGGCCCCCGTCGTCGTGCGCCACGCTCGGGGCCACCTCGGGCGCCGCCGCCACCGCCGCGCCTGACGACGCCCTGGCGGCCTCGTCGATCTCGCAGAGCTTGGCGCCGACCGGGACGACGTCGTTCTCCTTCACGAAGAGCTTCGTGACCACGCCGGCGACCGGCGAGGGAACGGGGCTGTCGGTCTTGTCGGTCAGGATCTCGACGACCATCTGCTCGCGCTCGACGCGATCACCCTCACGCACGAGCCACTTGCCTACGGTGCCCTCGAGCACGCTCTCGCCGAGCGAGGGCATCGTCACCACGGTCGCCATTCGTTTCCTCCGCCAAGAAGCCCGCCTCGTCTACCAGAGGCAGCCCAGCGTTTCAAACGAAGCGCGCTGAATTCAGGGCGCGGGCAGGGCCGCGATCGCCTCGAGCACCTCGTCGCAGTGAATGGCCGGATCGACGTCCGGGAACACGTGCGCGATCTGGCCGTCGCGGTCGACGAGGAACGACACGCGCGACTCGATCCCGGCGTGCACCGGGACGCCATAGGCGTTCGCCGCCGTGTTCTCCGGATCGGCGAGCAGATCGAACGGAAGATGCTCGGCGTCGTGGAACGACAGATGCGACGCCACGTCGTCGCCCGAGATCCCGAGCACGACGGTGCCGGTCGCCTGCAGGCGGTCCCACGCGTCGCGAAACGCGCAGGCCTCGTGGGTGCAGCCCGGCGTCGCGTCGCGCGGATAGAAGTACACGACCACCGGATGCCCCCGGTACTCGGCGAGCGTGCGGACGCGACCGGTCTGGTCCTGGAGCATGATGTCGGGTGCCGCGCTGCCGACCGCCGGCATGGTGGAGGCCGACGTCCCCGAGGAGGACGACGAGCCGCAAGAAGAGAAGAGCGCGACCGTCACGGCCAGGGCGAGGAGCGTCCGCATGGCGGGGGTATGGAATGGATCGCCCTGCTCCGCACGTAGACTCCTCTGCATGAGGCGCGCTGCGGCGTTCCTGACCATCCTGACCCTGGCCGCCCCTGCCACGGGGCAGCGCCGCACCGAGGGTCGTGTCGACCCCGCGCTCGCGGTCGCCGGCGAGATCGACCGGCGCGTCGCCACGTTCCGCGCTTTCCGCAGCGAGGCCGTGCACGGCGAGTGGCGCGACGCGAGCCCGTGGAGCATCCGGCCCGAGGCAGGCTGTCTCGAAGCCGCGCGCTCGCTTCCGGTCGTCCCGTTCACGACGGCGCGTACGCCGATCCCGGCCCCCGTCCGCGTGGATGGCCCCGTCGGAGGGGTCGCGTTCCCGAAGGCGCGAGAGGGCGCGCCGCTCTACGTCGCGTGCGAGCTCGCGGTCCGGCTGCCCGCGCTCGCCGCCGTGATGCGCGATCACCACGTGCGGGAAGCGACCGTGCTCTCGGCCTGGCGCCTCGCACCACGCACGAGCTTCCACACGTTCGGCCTCGCGCTCGATCTCACGCGCTTCGCCCGGGACGACGGCTCGGTGCTCGTCGTCGAGCGCGACTGGGACCCCGAGCCGGCGACCTCCACCTGTGACGGCGTCGATCGCGCACCCCGGGCCGAGGCCGGGCCGGCGCTGCGCGCCCTCGCGTGCGACCTCGCCGATCGCGCGGGGCTCTCGACCGTCATCACCCCCGAGTACAACGAGGGGCACCACGACCACTTCCACGTGGACGTACGCCCGCACGACGCCCGCACTTTCGTGCGCTGAGCGCGTATCGTCCCGTCGATGGCGACCGCGACGACGAAGGTGCTCGAGCTCGTGGCGTCGGTCGAGGCGCTCGCCGCGCTCGGCGCCTGGCTCCGCGCCGAAGAAGAGGGCCTCTTGCTGCCACCCGAAGTCGCCTCGCGCGTCGCAGCGATCGTGGAGGCGCTGGACGTGGAGCCAGGGACGGCCGACGAGCGGCGCGCAGCGATCGGCGCGGCGCGCGCGTTCTCGCGCATGGCGATGGACCTGCTCGACGACCCGGCGCGCGAGCCGGGGTGGACGAGCACCGATCCGCTGATCCTCGAGGCCACGGGACGCGCCTCGAGCACGATCGCCGACGCGGTCATCGAGGCGCTGCCACACGTACCGGGCCTGCCCGCCGCGACCTCGTCGCCGGGGGCGACGTTCCTCGATCTCGGCACGGGCGTCGGGCACCTCGCGATCACGATGTGCCGGCGCTTCCCGACGCTGCGCACCGTCGGCGTCGACGTGTTCGCACCCTCGCTGACCCTCGCGAAGGAGAACGTGGCGCGCTCGGGGGTCGGCGATCGCATCACGCTCCGCGAGCAAGACGCGCGCGACGTGCCCGAGCGGGAGGCGTTCAGCCTCGCGTGGGTACCGGTGCCGTTCCTGCCGGACGCGATCCTCGACGACGTGCTGGGGGCGGTCTTCGCCGCGCTGAGGCCGGGCGGCCTCGTCGTCGCCGGGGTGTTCCGCCCCCCACCGAGCCCGCTCGGCGCACGCCTGGCCGAGCTGCGGATGGTGCGGAGCGGCGGCGCCCTCGTCTCCCCCGACGCGCTGCGCGAGCGAATCACGCGCGCGGGGTTCGCGGATCCGGTCGAGCCGCCGCTCGCCGCGAGCACGGCGCGGCTCTTCTTCGCGCGCAGGCCCTGACTCGCCGACGCCACGGGCGCGCGCCGGCCCCGACTCCGCCACGGCCTTCAGCCGAGGATCATGCTCTCGTCGAGCAGCTTGCCCTCGCGAAAGCGGCGCAGGTTCCAGCGCTCGAAGAGCTCGGGCTCCTCGCCGCGCACGAGGTACTTCGCGTAGAGCTCGCCGATCACGGGCGCCATCATGAAGCCGTGCCCCATGAAGCCGCTCGCGAGATAGAGGCCGGGGGTTTCGTCGACCTCGCCGATCATCGGGCTCTTGTCGGGCGTGAGGTCGTAGCAGCCGGCCCACTGCCGCAGGATCTTCACGTCACCCAGGATGGGCATCACGCGCGTGAGCGCACGCGCGTAGAGGCCGAGGAAGCGCGCGCTCGAGCGCTGGTCGATCCCGGGCGGGACGTCCTCGTTGCTGATGCCGCCCACGATCTCGCCACGCGCCGACTGGGAGAAGTAGAGCCCGTCGGCGAGATCGCCCACGAGGGGCCCGAGAAAGGGCTTGAGCGGCTCGGTCGAGCAGATCTCGTGACGGTGCGGGTGGCTCGGCAGCTCCACCCCGACCATGCGCGTGACCTCCGGGCTCCACGCGCCGCAGCACACGAGCACGCGCCCGGCGCGGATCGTCTCGCCGCTCTCCGTCACGACGCCACACACGCGGGCGCCCTCGGTGACGAGCGCCGTGACGGGCATGTGGGTGCGGATGGTGACGCCGAGCTTCTGCGCCGCGCGCGCGTAGCCCCAGACGAAGGGCCACGGGAACACGACTCCGTCGTCGGCGTTGAAGCTCGCGGCGACGAAGCGGGTGGGGTCGAGCTCGGGGACGATCTCCTTGGCCTCGGACGGCTCGATCATCCGCGTGCCGAGCCCGTGGGCCTGCTGGATCTCCGCGGCACGCGCGAGGCTCTTCGCTCGCGCGTCGTCGCGCGCGAGGAAGAGGTAGCCGCCGCGGCGGAACCAGACGTTGATGCGCATCTCGGTCGCGAACTCGGCGCAGAGCGCGAGAGAGCGCTTCATCAGGCGCACGTTGACGTCGCTCGACCACTGCGCGCGCACGCCGCCCCCGTTGCGACCGCTCGCGCCGCTCGTGAGGTAGCTCCTCTCGAGCACCACGACGCCCTCCTCGCCCAGCTTCGCGAGGTTCCACGCGATGGCGAGGCCCATGATGCCGCCCCCGACGATCACGGTGCGAGCCCGCTCGCTCATTCGTCGTCCGGCAGGAGGCGCGCGAGGTGCGCGAGCTTGGTGGGGTAGAGGAGCGGCCGCGGGGTGATCGGCTGGCGCACGCGCTCGCCGGAGAGCTCGCTGACGAGGCGCGCCGAGAGCGCGACGCACTGCTTGCCCTGGCAGAGCCCCGTGCCGAGGCCCGTGTAGCGCTTCACCGACTCGAGATCGCGATGCCCGAGCGCGACCGCCTCCTCCACGTCGTGCTTCGTGACGTCCTCGCAGCGGCAGACGAAGGTCTTGTCAGCCACGGAGCACCTCGAGCGCCTTCTGGCCGACCCGAGCGCCGTGTGCTGCAGCGTCGTCCACGCGCGCCGCCGATCCTGCGACCAGAACCCGGGGGTGCCGCGTCGTGCCGTCGTCCTTCGACGCGACGAGGTCGAAGACCTCACCGTCGAAGACGACCTCCACCCCCGCCTGCGCCGCGAGCTCGTAGCGCGCGCTCGCGCGTCCCTCGACGACGAGCACGTCGCACGCGAGCTTCTCGCCGCCGGCCGTCTCCACGAGGCGCACCGACGAGCGACCTCGCGCGCGCACGACATCGTCGCGCAGGATCCGCACCGGCCTCGCGCCCGCGCTCGCGAAGCGAGCCGCCAGCGCGTGTGCGCGGTCGCCCTCACCCGCGATCACCGGCCTCTCGCCAGGCAGCACGCCCGACGCGAAGAGACGCTCGGCCGCGTCGAGCGAGAGCACGCCTGGCAGATCGTTCCCTTCGAACGCCTCGGCAGACTCCGCACGCCCGGTCGCGATCACCACGAGGCGCGGCGTGATGACCGTCGCACCCCGCTCACCCACCGCGAGCACGATGCGCGCACCGTCGGTCTCGTCGAACACGCCGACCGCGCTCGTCGCCGTGCGCACCGGCGGCGCGCGCGAGGTGTCCTCCTCCTCGAGCACGACGACGTCGGCGCCGCCGCGCACGAGAGCCTCGGCGCACGCCGTGCCGGACTCCCCGGCGCCGATCACGCACACGTCGCACGCCGCGCGCTCGACGTCCGCGGCGACACGCGCCTCGTCCGGCAACCTTCCCAGGCCCGCGACGTGCCGCGCCACCTCCTGCATCACGCGGTTGACCGGCTTGCTCCAGGTGAACATCTCGTGGTGGTTCAGCCCGCCCGCGAACAAGACGTCGGCGGCGGAGAGCAGGTCGAGGCCCGCGGTCCCGAGCACGTTCTGCGTCTCGACCACGGTCCCGTGCGCGGCCTTCTTGCGGCACGTCCGCACGCTCGGCGCGCCGTCGACGCGCATGAGGCAGCCGTCGCACCGCCCGGAGAAGCAGGCGGCGCCGCGGGCCCGGTGGTATTTCACGCTCCGGCCGAGCACGATGCGCCTGGCGGCGTAGAGCGCGATCGCGATGGGCTCCCCCGCGCGCGCCGCGACCTCGGCGCCGTCCACGGTCAGCGTCACGGGCGAATCGATCGGGCGCAGACGCCTCGGCGGCATGTGTCACGCTCATAACACGGCGGTCGACGGGAGTGCTCGCCACGCGAGTCCGGGTCAGGGCGCGCGGGGGGTGGGGGCGTGCACACCGGGACCTGGCACCCGGCCGCGCCGCATCGCGAGCCCCTGCCGACGGCGCTCACCGCGGGCCGCCTGCCCGACGATCGCGAGCAAGAGCGCCGCCCGGCTCACCGCGACTCGTAGACCGTGCGCGAGGGGAGCTCGACGGCCGTGAGGAACCCGCCCTCTTTTCCTGCGCCGGTGTCGATCGCGATGATCGACTCACCCACCCACATGTCGGTCGGATCGGACGGTGTGTGTGACGAGAGCTCCTGGGGGAGCAGCTCGGTCACCGTGTGGCCGATCACCACGGTCTTGCCGCGGTAGTTGCGGAAGAACTCGTCGGTGCGCGTCCACATGAGCGCGAGCTTCTGCTCGGTGTCCCTCGGGTGCAGGAACTTTCCGTCGCGCTCGAGCAGGCCTGCGTGGACGTAGATCGCGTGGTCGTCCTCGTACCAGTAGAGCAGCTTCTCCATCCACAGGGCGATGTCGGGCGGGAAGAACGCGCCGGAGAACAGGGACTCCATGTCCTCCATCTTCGGCATCTCGCCCTTGGCCGGGACGGGCCCGCCGACGAACGAGCGGTACGTCGCGAAGCAGCCGTTCTGGGGCGGGAACACGAACTCGTCCCAGCGGCGCTCGCGCACGCGCAGCCACGCGTCCTCGTGGTTGCCGCGCAGGCACACCACGTTGCAGCCGACGTCCTTGTCGAGACCGCGCACGACCTCGATGACCTGCCGCGAGCACGGGCCGCGATCGAGGTAGTCCCCCATGAAGACGACGGTGTCGTCCTTGTCGACGAGGGGGAGCTTGCCCATCACCGTGCGCAGCGCCACCAGATCTCCGTGGATGTCGCCGATCGCGAAGGTCCGTCCCGCCATGCGCGGGGAACGATACCAGAGCCGGGTGGGCTTTCGCGCTAAGGCCGCGCGACGTAGCACCACGCGGGCGGCACGTTCAGGGGGACCGCGCGGCGCGTCACGCTCGCGAAGTGGCCCTCGAGCATTCCCTGGTAGTCGAACCCCGACCAGCCGCGATCCTTGGTGTAGGCGACGTGCTTCGTGTGGAAGTAGCCGAACTGCACGTACACGCCGTGCGGGGCGAGCACGCGCTTGGCGCCGTTCAGGATCTGCTCGCGGATGGCCTCCGGGATGAGGCTCATGCCGAGCGAGGACACGACCGCATCGAGCTTGCCGTCGAAGCCGTGCTCGGCGAGCAGCTTCTCGGCGTCGGCGGCCGAGCCGAGCATCGGCACCAGGCGTGGGTCCGTCACGTTGCGGCAGAGCGCCTCGTGGATCGGCTCGTCGATCTCGATCGTGAAGAGGCGCGCGTCGGGGCGCATGCGGCGCAGCAGCGGCTTGGTCATCACGCCGACGCCGGGGCCGAGCTCGAGGATCGCGCCAGCCGTCTCGGGTCGCGCCCCGTCGACCATGGCGTTGACGAGGAAGCGCTGGCTCGGGACCAGGCTCGCCGTCTGATCCCACTTGGTGATGCCCTGCTTGAGGAACGTGAAGAACGCGCGAGGATCGTACTGCGGCATGCGGGAGGGTCCTGAGGGTGGGCGCGGTATAGCCGCGGGCGGGCGCGAAAGAAAGCGCACACGCGGTGCGTATGTTCCACGCGTGCGCGCGCTGCTGGCCGTCTCGGGGTGCCTCTTGCTCTGGCCACCGGGGCTGGCGAACGCTCAGGCCGACGCGGGCGTCACCCCGGCCCCGGACGCCGCTGCCCCCTCGCTCGCACCCGCCGAGGTGGCGGCCCAGAGCAGCCGCGCAGACGCGCCCGGCCCGATCGACGCGACGGCAGAGGCGATCCGGGGCACGGAGCAGTGGCTCGTCGACGGCCAGAGGCGCGATGCGATCCGGCACGGAGTCGTCAGCGGCTACTACGCCGAGCTCGGGCGCTCGATGCGGGCGGAGTTCCACCCCGACCTCGTCGCGATCGAGGCCGAGCGGCGTCGCGGGATGAGCTTGCCCGAGCTCGCCCTCGACGAGCTGGAGCGCTACGGGCCGCCCGAGGCGCCGCGCGGGCCAGCCTCGGCGTACACGCCCGAGATGCGCACCACGACGGCCGAGGACGCCCAGGTGCAGCAGCAGTTCGAGATCCAGTCGATGCTGAACGCGCACACGCGATGGACCCGCGTCGAGGTGCACGTGCTCCAGGACCGCACCGGCCACGTGCTGAGCGCGACCATCACGCACGGCTCCGACTCGCACACGCTGGACGCCGCCGCGCTCACCGCCGTCTCGACGGCCGCGGTGGCCCAGCCGCCGCCTCCCGGAGTCCTCGGCGAGCGGCAGACCATCGAGAGCGACTGGTCGTTCTGGGCCGGCGAGGTCGTGCCCTACGTCGGCCAGGCGGGCTGCATGGAGGACCAGGCCGGCCAGGGCCTGCAGTGCACGGCGCTCGGACGGCCACTGCTGCGCACGCGCGTCGTGCTCCTCGACGTGCACGACGCCGAGCACGATCCCTCGGGCCGCGAGGGCCCGCGCCGGCACCGCACGAGCGAGCGAGCGAGCGAGCTCCACGCGCCCGTGAGGGACGCGCGAGACGCCCCGGTCCACGACGTCGTCCCCGACATGCCGACCCACGCGTACGCACCGCCGGGCGCGCCCTCGCCCTAGATGACCGATCACGATTCTGGGGACAGAATCGACCGGCCACTCAGACGAGACGGGAGGAGACGGTCGGGTGAGGGGCGACCCGTCGATCGTCAGTCCCTCTCTAGTCCTTCTTCTGCGGCATCCCCGCGCGCGCCAGGATCCGCCTGCCGAGCGATGCCTTGTGGACCTCGTCCGGGCCGTCGTAGATGCGCGCCGCGCGCTCGTGGCGGTACCACCACGCCAGCGGCGTGTCGTCGGTCATGCCGAGCGCGCCGTGCACCTGGATGGCACGGTCGAGCACGTCGTTGAGGATCTTCGCCACGAAGAACTTGATGGTCGAGATCGAGTCGCGCGCCGCCGCCGCCCCGTCGCGGTCGATGCGCTCGGCGCAGTCGAGCACCGAGAGGCGCGCGGCGTCGATCTCGGCGCGGCTCTCGGCGATCCAGAACTGCACCTGCTGCTGCGTGCCGAGCGGCTTGCCGGGGGAGAGCTCGCGCGTGGCGGCGCGCTTCACCATCAGCTCGAGCGCGCGCTCCGCGACGCCGATCCAGCGCATCGCGTGGTGGATGCGACCCGGCCCGAGGCGCTCCTGCGCCAGCAGGAAGCCGGCACCCTCGGCGCCGAGACGGTTGTCCTGTGGCACGCGCACGCCGCGCAGCACGACCTCGGCGTGGCTCGCCCAGTCACCGCCGCTCTCGCCCATCACCGAGATGTTGCGCACGATCTCGAAGCCGGGCGTGTCGGTCGGGACGAGGATCTGCGACGCGCGCGCGTACGGGGACGCGTCGGGATCCGTCACCGCCATCACGATGCAGACCTTCGATCCCTCGGCGCCGGAGGTGAACCACTTGCGGCCGTCGATGACGTAGTCGCTGCCCTCCTTGCGGGCACGGGTGCCGAGCCACACCGGGTTCGAGCCGGCGTTCTCGGGCTCGGTCATGCCGAAGCAGCTGCGGATCTCGCCGCGCGCGAGGGGCCCGAGCCAGCGCTGCTTCTGGGCGTCGCTGCCGAATTGATGCAGGAGCTCCATGTTGCCGACGTCGGGCGCCTGGCAGTTCAGCGTGTAGTGCGCGACGGGGGAGCGGCCGAGCGCCTCGCTCACGTAGGCGTACTCGACGAGCGTGAGCCCGCGCCCGCCGAGCGACTCGGGCAGGAACGGCGCCCAGAGCCCGCGCGCCTTCGCGTCCGCGCGCAGCTCGGCGAGCTTCGGCAGCATCGCCACGAAGCCCTCTCGCACGAGCATCGGCTCGAGCGGGATCACCCGCTCGTCGAGGAACTTCTTCACGCCGTCGACGACGGCCTTCGCACGATCGGTGGGGAGGAACGCCATGGGCGCGGAGCGTATCAGCCCGCGGCGCGCGTGGCCCCGGCTGGGATCAACCGGCCTCGAGCGTCTGCCAGTTCCCGGTCGCGATCACCCGCGCCGCGGCCCGGCTCAGGCCCTTCACGCCCTCGATCAGGAACGCGTACCGCTGCTCCTTCGTGAGCCCGCGCACGTAGCGCTGATAGAGCTGCTGCGCGACGACCGCGAGCTTGAAGAGCGCGAACGAGTAGTAGAAGGGCATGTTGGTCGCCGCGCGGCCGGTCTTCGCTTCCCAGCGGGCGACGACCTCGGCTCGGGTGAGGCTCCCCGGCAGATCGGTCGGACCGAAGCGCGTCGCGCGCAGCAAGGGCGAGTCCTTCTCCTCGACCCAGTACGAGAGCGCGCAGCCGAGATCCATCAGGGGATCGCCGATCGTGGACATCTCCCAGTCGAGCACGGCGACCACCCGCTCGAGATCCTCGCTCAGCACGACGTTGTCGTACTTGAAGTCGTTGTGGACGAGCGTCGCCGCCGACTCGGCGGGCACGCTCGCCGCGAGCCAGCGCGCGACCTCTTCCATCTCGGGGATCTCGTCGGTCCGAGCCTTCTCGTAGCGCTCGCTCCAGCCCCTCACCTGCCGCTGGTTGTAGCCGGTCGGCTTGCCGAGATCGCTCAGACCCGCCGCCGCGAGGTCGATGCCGTGGATCTCGGCGAGCGTGTCGACGAGCGCCTCGCTCAGGTGCTTCATGCGCTCGGGCGGAAGGACGATTCCCGCGGGGAGCTTCGCGCGCAGGATCACGCCGCGCACGCGCTCCATCACGTAGAACGCGCCGCCGATCACGCTCTCGTCCTCGCACATCAGGACGACGCGGGGCACCTTCGGCCAGACGTTCGCGAGGTGGGAGAGGATCTTGTGCTCGCGGCCCATGTCGTGCGCCGACGCGATCTTCACGCCCGGCGGACCGCGCCGCAGCACCACCTCGCGGTCTCCGACCCGGAGCAGGTACGTGACGTTCGAGTAGCCGCGCGGGAACTGCATGACCTCCACGTCGCCGGCGAGGCCCCGCGCCGCGAGCCAGGGCGCGAGGCGCGTGGTGTCGAGCTCCGCCCCTTCGCGCACCTTCTCGGGCCGGTCGAGCGTTCCCGCGCTCACCAGACGACGTCCTGCTCTTCGGCGACGCCGATCACGTCGCGGATCCCGTGTGCGTGCCCGTCGACGCGCAGCGTGCCCTCGTAGCGGCCGATCGCCTGCTTGAAGGCCGATCGCACGACGCCGAGGTCCTTCTCCTCCGCGTGGATCGCGCGCGGCGCCAGCACGACGTCGACGGAGCCGTCGGGCGTCGTCACCTTCCAGGGCGCCGTCGGCCGCGCGCCGTCGTACGCGAACACCGCCTCGGGCACCCCGTGGAGCTCGCCGCCGGCCCAGAGCGCGCACTCGTGCTCGCGCGTCCAGCCCGCGACGACGTTGAGCGCCACCGGCACGCCCGACGCGTCGCGCCCCATGAAGAACGCCCAGTTCCACTTCGTGTGGCGCGGCAGGATCCCATGCGAGAAGTCGTACCCCCCGAGCGCCCCGTCGAGCGAGACCCGCTTGCCCCGGACGAGCGCCGAGCCGCGCACCGGCATCAGCACGCGCTTCTCGGTGACGTCGACGACCCCTTTCTCGACGGGTGCGATCGCGGTGATCGGCGGCGGCGCCCCGCGGGTGTCCATCGTGGCGTGGACCTCCAGCGTGCCGGAGCGCAGCGCGACCTCGATCTGGGGATCGTGATCGTCGTGGGTCACGCGAATCCCGAGGCGCGGGTCGCGCACGCGGGCGTCGATGCGGCGCGTGGCCGTCTGCCTCACGCGGGAGAGCCGGGGCACGCCCACGATCGAGGTGTGGGCGACGATCCCTTCGCTCGGGGTGTAGGCGTACGCGAACCCGTTCGACGCGTAGCCCAGGTCCACCACCGCGAAGGCGAGCATCAGCTCGTCCTTGACGATCGCGCCCCAGAGCCAGCGCTTCTCGGTCAGCACGCGACTGACGAGATCAGGCGCGAGGCGCGTGAGGTCCGAGCGGCGCAGCGCCCCGCGGTACGAGCCGTATGCGGGCGAGCCGGTTCGTGGGTCCACGACCGCATCGGGCGGAGAAGCGAGGGCGCGCATGGAGGCGAGTGTATACTCGGGGGTACGATGACGATCACGGAAGGGACCGAGCCCGAAGCACCGCTCTTCGAGGTCGACGCCGCGTCGGAGAAGAACATCGGCGCGCGCAGCTACGACGAGGACGGCGTGCTGGTCCGGCCGGATCTCGGCCTCTTCGCGGTGGCAGACGGGGCGGGAGGCGAGAACGCCGGCAACGTGGCATCGAGCATCGCCCTCGCCGGGCTCGCGCGACACTTCGAGGCGACGCGCGACGCGATGGCGAGCGCCCCCGTGTTCGACGTGCTCGGCCTGCCGGTCATCGCGCGACGCCTCAGCTCGGGCTTCCAGGCCGCCAACCGCGAGGTGCTCGAGGTCGCCAAGAGCGGCAGCCGCTACCGAGGCATGGGCACGACGGTGGTGGCCATCGCACCGGCGCCGACGCACGGCCTGGTACACGTGGCGCACGTCGGCGACAGCCGCTGCTATCGCATGCGCCAGGGGCGGCTCGAGCTCCTCACGCAGGATCACTCGCTCGCGAACGAGGTCCTCGAGCTGCGGCCGGACCTGCCGGAGGAGGACGCCGCGCGCCTGCCTCGCAACGTGATCACCCGCGCGCTCGGGATGAGCGAAGCGCTGCGCGTCAGCGTGCGCACGCTCGACCTCGCTCCGCTCGACCGCTTCGTGCTCTGCAGCGACGGCCTCACGGACGTCCTCAGCGACGACGACATCGCCGAGGTGC
Organism: Sandaracinaceae bacterium; assembly: GCA_044220955.1. GTDB lineage: Bacteria > Myxococcota_A > Polyangia > Polyangiales > Sandaracinaceae > JBBSAT01. Next base: position 44,092 of record JBGAQA010000008.1, on the reverse strand, counting down.
TCTCGACGACGGTGCGCGCCGCAGAGACGGCCAAGACGCTGGTCGCGCGCGCGCTGCTCGCGCCGGCGGACGACAACGTGGCCGTCGTCGTGGTGCGGATCGATGCCTATCAAGGCGTGTCGGCGATCCCCAAGCGCCATGCCACGCGGCCGCCCCCGGCGCCCCGGCGCCCCAGCCGGCCCCCACCCCGCAGCGACGACGACGCGGAGATCATGATGGTGGACGACGACTCGGACACCAGCGACCCGGAGATCGTGGTCGTCCCGGCGAACGCCGGAAAGGGCGACGTGGTCGCCGCCGTGAAGGGCCGCTTCCCCCGCCCCCAGCCGCGCAGCGTGCTCGAGACGGGCCTGCTCACGGAGGAGCCGACGACGGCCGAGCGGCGGGCGATGGAAGAAGAGGAGATCGACGCCGATGGCGAGTGAGCGCGTGCGAAAGGCGCGCTGCCCGATCTGCCGAGGCGTGCTTCCGACGACGGAGGAGGGCCCCGAGCGGGGCCCGAAGTTCGCACCGCTCTGCTCGCTGCGCTGCAAGCGCATCGACCTCGCGACGTGGCTCGGGGAGGGCTACCGCGTGGCGGGCGAGTCGGCCGACATGATGGACGAAGGCGCCTCGGAGCGCTCGGGAGACGAAACATGACGAGATCTCGGAGCGCGGTCGCGATCGTGGTGGCGTGCGTGCTCGGGATCGGCGCGACGACGAGCCGAGCGGCGGCGCAGACCGCGGGCGGCGGCACGGCGACCGGCGCGGGCTCGACCGACGGGGCGGGCGCGGCGAGCACGACGTCGACCTCGGGCTCGACGTCGTCGGGCTCGACCTCGACGTCGTCGGGCTCGACCTCGACCTCGATCGCGCGCTCGACCTCGGGCTCGGGCTCGACCTCGCCCTCGCGTGCCACCGCGACCTCGACGGCGCCCGCGCCCGCGCCCGCGGAAGAAGAGGACGAGGGCGACGGGCGGGACGTGGACTTCCTCTGGATCGAGGCCTTCGGTGGCATCGCCAACGTCAACCTCGTCGCCTTCGGAAACACCAACTTCGCCGAAGCCGCCGCTACGGGGGGCGGCTCGGTGTTCGACGAGATCAACTCCACGGGGCCTCTGGTCGGCGGTGCGCTCGGCTTCCGCGTCTACTGGATCGCCGTCGGCGCGCGCACGACGTTCGCGTCGTACAACACGTTCCAGATCGGAACCGTCGGCGGCGAGGTCGCGCTCCGGCTACCGATCCCCGTGGTCGAGCCCTACCTGCGCGTCGGTGCGGGGTACGCCTGGCAGGGCGACGCGAACTACACCGTGACGACGGCGGGCGTGACGACACAGCCGGCGACGACCGTGTACGGCTGGGCGATCGACGCCGCGCTCGGCGTCGACATCTTCCTCGCCAACTGGTTCACGATCGGCGCCGGCATCGGGCTCGACGTGCTCAACATGACGCGTCAGAGCGATCCGCGGATGCCGTGCATGGGTGTCACCGACTTCTGCCCGAGCCGTCAGGGTGATGCCGTCGGCTACCAGCTGAGCGGCTTCGGCCAGATCGGCTTCCACATCTGATCGGGGTCACCGGTCGTGGGACGAACGTCGAGAACGCCTCACGGCAGCGGGTGCGCGCGGAGGAAGTCGAGCATCGCGGGCTCGTGATCGGTGCCGCTCCCGTCGCCGACTCCGTCGGGCCAGCGGATGTGGTTGAGCCCGGCGATGCCGAGGCCGCAGAGCGCGGGGCTCGTGCACGACGCAGTCGTCGCGCCGGTGCCCGCCACGATCTCCCACTCCGTGGTGGGATCACCCAGCTCGGTCGACAGACGCATCACCCAGCTCTCCACGACCACGCCCGGCGGCGCGACGTACATGTCGTTCGCGACGAGGTCGTCGAGCTGGGCCTGGTCGCACGCGATGATGTCGCAAGCGCGCGACACGATGCGGATCGGCACGGTCGTCGCCGGCACGGGCGCGAGATCGCAGCGGCCCGCGTCGGCGAAGCGCGGAGACTGGAAGGGATCGGCCGCCGTGAACACCGACGCCGCCGCGACGCGGTTGCCGCCCGGCGTCGGCACCTCGTGACGCGCGATCGCGTAGAGCTGCGCGAAGAAGCCGCCGTTCGACCAGCCCATCACGTAGACGCGGCTCGCGTCGATGCGCCCGTCCGCGACGAGCTCGTCGATGATCGTGTCGGCCAGCGCGACGTCACGGTTCGTGGACGGCGCGGCGAGGTCGCGGTGGAACTGGTCGTGGTGCGGTCCGTCGCGCGGGTCGAGCGTCGGCCAGTGGAGGTTGCGGCCCTGGATCGACACGAGCGCGAAGCCCGGCCGCGCCGCGTCGCCGCTCAGGTCGTAGCTCTGCGCGTGCAGGCGGAGCGAGGTGCCCTCGTAGGCGTCGTCCGCGTGCCCGCCCGCGCCGTGCCAGAACACCACCAGCGGCACCTGCGCGCTGGCGCTCGCGGCCGGCGGGAGGTACGCGCACGCGTATCGCGTGTTCCCGTCGGCGTCCGTGAACGTCCGAGGAGCGCCGTCGGTGAAGCCGCCGCGCGCCGCGCTCGCCGTGCACGTCGGGACCTCGCTCGCGGTCGTGATCGGCGTCGTGCCCGCGCCTACGATCAGACGCGTGCAGGGATCGCCCACGCTGCAGACCGGCAGGGGAGCGACGAGCCCCACGCTCGGGTCGCACGCGTACCTGCCGTCGCCGGCGTCCGTGGGCGGCACGCCGGCGTCCGCCGGGCTCCCGTCCGACCCGCCATCGAGCAGGATGCCCGCGTCCAAGGAGCGAGACGCATCCGCGCCGGTCGAGGCGGAGCCCGAGCACGCGACGCAGAGGGCGAGGAGCGAGGCGGCGATCGGCGGGCGCTTCATGCACGCCGATCCTACACGCGCTTCAGCGGGCGCTGCGCCGTCGGCGGCGCGATGCGACGAGGCCGAGCAGGGCGAGCGCGAGGGCACCCGCGCCGAGACCCTCCGCTCCCGTCCCCGCCGCGGCGCAGCCACATCCACTGGCGCGCGTGCCGCCCGAGGTCGTGCCGCCGTCGTCACCCGGGAGCACGGCCGCGTCGTCGCCGGGGAGCACGGCCGCGTCGTCGCCCGGAAGCACCATGCCTGCGTCGTTCCCGGTCGCGCACGAGCGCGTCCCGGGCACGCACACGCTGATGGTGGGGTTCACGACGTAGCACTGGTACGCGTCGGGACACGTGCAGTCGTCCGAGCAGGCGCGCGTGCAGAACCCGTTGCCGCTTCCGTCGACCACGCAGAGGCCGCCCGAGCCGCAGTCGGTCGGCTGGGTGCACGGATCGCCGAAGCGGCCCGTGCCTCCCGTGCCCGCGTCCGTCCCGGGCGCGCTGCAGTCGCGCGGGAGCCAAACGTAGCCCGAGCACGCGCCCGAGACCGGACCCGTCGGCGTGCCGCTCACGCACTGGCTCGTTCCGGGACAGAACCCACAGCCGTCGTTGGGCGTGCAGTCGGCGCACGTGGTGCCGAACGCGTTGCACGGGTCGCCCGTCGACACGCCCGCGTCGGTCGGCGCGACGCCCGACGGATAGATCGCGCACACGCCGTTCTGATCGTCCGCCGCGAGGTTGCGCTTGAGCCCGCCCGAGTAGGACGCGTACATGATCGCCGAGCCGGTGGGCGAGTGGTCGAGGCCGAGGAAGTGGCCTTCTTCGTGCGTCGCGATCGACTGCGCGTCCACGTAGCTGCCGCCACCGCTGCCCGTGGTGTTCCAGCGGAAGCCCTGGTTGTTGAACTGGATGTCGGCGTCGATGAAGTAGCCGCCGCTGGTCCAGACCGGCGTCGTCACCCCGATGACGCTGTTCACGCTCCCGAGCTCGGCAGGCCAGCTGTTCAGCCAGAGAATCACGTTGCGGCGGTCGCCGGTGCTGGCCCCGGTGGTCGTGTTGCCTGCGTCCGTCGTGCGCCACGACGTGCAGGCCGGCGCGGCCCACGTCGCGAACCCGCCCTCGACCGCGGCGATGCCCGCGCTCATCCCGAGCGTCGAGGGGATGGTGCTCTGGTTGATGTAGTAGGTGACGGGCAGCGTGCCCGGATTCCAGTTCGAGCTCTCGCGCACGTACGCCTGTGCGGGCGTGGCGACGGAGACCAGCGCGAGCGCCGCGAGCGTCGAGGCGGCCAGGAGCGAGCGGCTCATCGCGCACCTCCCACGAGGCTGCGGATCTCCGCAACCAGCTCGGCGACGTCCACCGACGCCTCGCGCCCGGGCTCGCTCAGCTGCGTGCCGGCGGGACCGCCGAGAACGGCGAACGTGAGCTGCGAGAGATCTCGCGAGGCCCGCTGCCCGCTCACGAACCACGCGGACTGCGCGAGCGAGAGCAAGAACACGTTGTCCCCGCCCGACGGATCGCGGCGGAGAAAGAGGATCACGTCGTCCCCCGTCGTCAGGTGCGCATCGCCCGGGACGAGCATCGTCTGGCCGTCGGCCGTACCGCCCATCTGGCGGAGCACGAGCGTCGCGGGCGCTTGCCCCTTCATCACGTCGGTGACGCTCAGCTCGGTGTACGTGAGGATCGCGCCGCGCTCCGGGACGAAGGCGCTCTGCATCGCGACGACGCGCGCGCGCACGACGAGGTCGGCCTGCGCCACCTGCTGCTCGACGGAGAGAGGTACGACCACCGTGGCGTGCGCGAGGCCCGCCGTCGTCAGCACGAGGGCGAGCACGAAGAGCGCGAAGAGAGAGCGAACCCGACCCATGACCGACCTCCTTGGAAACACGCGACCGGACGCTCATAGCAGCCCCCGTTCCAACGGACCGCCACACTCGACGTGAGAGGCGTGCGCTCGCGCCGGCGCGAGCGTCAGCACACGCGCGGCTCGCCGCGTGCGGGAACTGACGGCGACGCGAGGCGTGCACGTCCGCCATCCGCGCAGGATGTCGGATGGCTAGCTCGGTTGGCCGGGGCCGATACGCGGCCCGCTCCACACCGGGTGAATTGGAGGGGAGCCTCCCCCTCGCATCGCTGCGCGAGAAGAGCCGTCCTGATCTCGGGACAGCTCTTCAGCCCTTCTTGCGCCACGGATAGAACGCGTAGGCCTCGGCGCGTGCGGCGCGCATCAGCTTCGGATCGTCGAGCAGCACGATGGGCATCCCGTTCGACACGCGTCCGACCTCGGCGGCGAGCGCCTCCAGGCGCGTGCGCAGCCGATCGTCGAGGCGCAGCCCCATCGCGAGCGCGCCGCCGGCGAGACCGAGGCACGCCCACTCCACCTCCGGGTACTCGCGCAGCACGATCTCGAGCATGTCCAGCTGTTGCGCGTCGACCATCGCCTTCAGCGGTGAGAGCGGCTGCGTGGGGAGCAGCGGCGAGGGCGGGCCCTTGGCCTGCACGACGGCGATCATCCCCGGGCTCGACCCGCTGGTGCGGCCGCGGGCCGGGGCCGCGCCGGGGCTCGAGCCCGTCGCGGGCGGCGCCGCGACGTTGCCGGGACTCGAGCCCGGCGTCATCGCGGGAGCGGCCACGTTGCCGGGACTCGAGCCGGGAGGAGGCGCGTGCACCTGCGGTCGCTGAGCGAGCGTGCCGGGGTACGGAGTGTTCTTCGGGCTCGCGGCCGGCACGCTGCCGGGTGGCGGTGTCGGCGGTCGTGTCGGACCGGTCGCGCCGGCGGTCATGGGCATCACCGAGCGCATCAGCGTGCTCGAGATGCGGCCCGCGCCGGCGAAGGGCCCCTGTGACTCACGACGCGCGGCGGGCGTCAGCAGTGGCTCGATCTCGGCGGCCGAGATCTCGAGCGAGTGGTCGGCGGCGATGTCCACCACGACGAACGCCAGCTGACGCTCGCGCGCGAACGAGAGCGCCTGCCGTGATCCGATCTCGGCGTGTGCGACGTTTCCGCTCGCGTCCACCCAGCCGAAGCGGCTCGCCGCCTCGTGCAGCCCCTGTGCGTCGGTGAAGATCGGCAGCGCCGCCAGCCCGCCGGAGTTCACCAGTGTCCGATAGCCGTCCGCCGGGTTGGGCCAGGGCACCACGAACACGGTGCGCTGCGTGAGCGCGATGAGCGCGTCGACCTTGGCCTGCCCGCCCTGTTGCGCATCCAAGAGAAGTCGATGCAGCGCCGCGTTCCGAGAGTCCACGCGCACGAAGTGTCCCGCGTCGGACGCCGCCACGGCAAATTCTCGTAGAACCGCGCCCCCCCGCGCTTGACAGCCCCGACCCTTCCGCTACTTTCGCGCTCCGTTTCGCCCAGGTAGCTCAGTTGGTAGAGCAGGGGATTGAAAATCCCCGTGTCGGCAGTTCGATTCTGTCCCTGGGCACTTCACCTTCGTCCCGTGTTTTCCGGGACTTGCTGGCCTTCCGCCGAAGTACTTCCACGACGCTTGGTGCCACGGTTGGTGCCACGGCGACCGGATCGGTGCGCCGATCGGGTCCCGCGCCGACCTCGATCTGCACGCGGTCGAACGCCGCGCGCCGAGCCTCGTCGGTGCCGTGCGCGTAGCGCGCGGTGATCACCAGGTTGCGGTGGGCCGCCATGTCGCGGACGACGTGGATCGGCGTTCCCGCCGCGAGCTGATTCGAGATGAACGAGTGCCGGAGGTCGTGGAGCGCCGGCGTGCGTTCGGCGCCCTGGGCCGCCACGAGGGCGCACAGGAACGGTTGCCAGGGATGCGGATCGAGCACGGCCGCAGCCAGGCCCGGAGCCGACACGATCGAGGCCGAGCGCGGCAGACACGGCCAGCTGCACGCGCTCGTCCTCCTCGGGCCGCCCGAGCACCAACTCGAAGTACGCGCTCACGAGCGGGGCGACCTCTCTCGAGGCGTTGCGGCCGGGGTCGAGCGCGCGGAAGGAGAAGCACCGGCCCCGCCTGGCGGCGATCGCGATCTGCCCCTCGGTCTCTGTCGACTGGCACAGCACGGCTTCCATGCCCGAAGATCGTACGGCCGAAGGCCGAGATCGGGGAAGCGCGCCTCGCCCCGGCGCCGCCACGACCGTCGGGACAGCCCCGGTGCGTCATGTGCGCCGAACGCATCACATCACGCACTGTGCTTGTACCGGTCGAAGACCGACGGTGACGCACCCGTTTGCGTAAAGTGATGCGTCCCGTTAGTTTCGGCAAACAGATCGAGATGCTAGGCACCCCGTACATCACCGAACTCGCCTCGCGCGGCCGCCACGACTTCACGTCGCGGGAGGCCCAGCGTGCGCTCGGGGGCTCTGCGGTCGCCGCGCAGGCCGTGCTGCGCCGGCTGGTGAAGAAGGGCGAGATCGCGGCGCCGGTGCGCGGGTTCTACGTCATCGTCCCGCCCGAGTACCGGCGTCTCGGCTGCGTGCCCGCGGAGCAGTTCATCCCGCAGCTGATGCAGCGCCTGGGCGAGCCGTACTACGTTGGCCTGCTCTCGGCGGCGGCGCATCACGGTGCCGCGCACCATCGGCCGCAGGAGCTCCAGGTCATGGTCGGCAAGCCTCGGCGACCGATCGTCTGCGGCAAGGTGCGCGTTCGCTTCGTCGTGCGCACCGCCGTGCGCGAGGTGCCGACGATCACGGTGAACACGCCGCGGGGCCAGATGCGGATCTCGAGCCCCGAGGCGACGGCCTTCGATCTCGTGGGCTACCCCGATCGTGTTGGTGGCGTCGACGTGGTTGCCTCCGTCCTGCGCGAGCTTGGCGAGTCGCTCGACGCGAAGCGTCTCGTGCGCGTGGCGGCGGTCGCCCCGGTGCCGTGGGCGCAGCGTCTCGGCTACTTGCTCGACACGGTAGGCCACGCGGAGGTCGCCGCGGACCTGGCCGCACACGTCGATGAGGTCGTCACGCAGTACGTGCCGCTCGTGACGGGCTCCCGCCGGCGCGGTCGCCGTGTCCCGCGCTGGCGCGTGCTCGCGAACGCTCGCATCGAGGCGGACTCATGATCCCGCGCGACTTCATCACCCGAGTGGCGCGAGCACGCGCCGTGGATCGAGGACGCACAGGTCGAGCAGGACCTCGTCATCACCCGCGCGCTCATCGAGCTGTACCGGCGACCGCTCGTGCGGGAAGCGCTGGCGTTCCGCGGTGGCACCGCGCTCTACAAGCTCCACGTCCGGCCCCCCGCCCGCTACTCGGAGGACATCGACCTCGTGCAGGTGGCGTCGGGCCCGATCGGGCCGGTGCTCGACGCCATCCACGACGCGCTCGACGGCTGGCTCGGCCGGCCACAGTGGAAGCAGAGCCAGGGCCGCGTGACGCTGCTCTACCGCTTCGAGTCCGAGGACGTCCCGCCGCTGAAGCTGAAGCTCAAGGTGGAGATCAACGTGCGCGAGCACTTCACCGTGCTCGGCCTCCACCAAGAGCAGATCGAGACGACCTCGCGCTGGTTCTCCGGCGAGGCGGCGGTGACGACCTACCAGCTCGACGAGCTGCTCGGGACGAAGCTGCGGGCGCTCTTCCAGCGCAAGAAGGCGCGCGACCTCTTCGACCTCGACCTCGCGCTGCGCGAGACGGCGGCCGACCCGGCGAAGATCATCACCTCGTTCGAGCGGTACCTCGAGGCCGAAGGCGAGCGCGTGAGCCGCGCCATCTTCGAGAAGAACCTCGCGCAGAAGGAGCGCGACGCGACGTTCCGGGCCGACCTCTCCCCGCTGCTCACGCACGGGCGGCGATGGGACGTCGATGCCGCGCTCGAGCACGTCCGCGAGCGCATCGTCACTCAGCTGCCGGGGGAGCCGTGGAAGGCACGCGCTGACACCGCTCGGCAGGACGGAGCCACGGCTTCGGCATGGGCGGCGCGGCCACTCCTTGTTGTGGTTTCCGGCCGTTCGCTATCACTGAGACGCCGCAGCGCCTCCATGTTCAACGAAGACGACATTCGCGAGCGCTCGGAAGCCTTCCCGCCCGAGCCGACGGGGTCCTCTTCGTCCCCGGCGCGGCTTCTACGTGATCGTCCCGGCCGAGTACCGTGACGCCGGGGCGCCGCCGCCGAGCTGGTACGTCGATGCGCTGATGCGGTTCCACGAGCAGCCCTACTACGTGGCGCTGCTCTCGGCGGCGGCGCCCCACGGCGCGGCGCACCACGCACCGCAGGAGCTCCAGGTCATGACGAGCACACCACTGCGACCCGTCGCCGTCGGTCGTACGCGGATCCGATTCTTCGTTCGGCACGACGTCGAGGGCGTCCCGGTCCTCGCGACGAAGACGCCGACCGGCACGATGCGGGTCTCGGCGCCCGCAGCGACCGCGCTCGATCTTGTCCGCAGGCGGCTGGCGCAGCGAGCGTGCCGACGGTGGTCGCCAGCCTCGTGCCGCGGCGGTGTCCGCCGTGCGTGTGACACGGACCTCGTGCGCGGACGGGGCCGGGACGGCGACGACGGACCGCCGCGAGGCGTGCGATCATGTCGGCGATGGCCATCCCCGACGAAGCGGCGCTCATCGAGAAGCTCCGACGCATCGAGGCGCTCCACGCTGGTGCGACGACGCCGGGCGAGCGCGACGCCGCCGCGAACGCGAAGCAGCGCATCCTCGCGCGGCTCGCCGAGCTGTTCACGGCTGACCCGCCGATCGAGTACCGATTCTCGCTCCCGGACCCGTGGTCGCGCCAGGTCTTCAACGCGCTCGCGCGACGCTACGGGCTTCGTCCGTACCGGCTGCACGGCCAGCATCGGCAGAGCGTGATGCTCAAGGTCAGCAAGCGCTTCGTGGACGAGACGCTCTGGCCGCACTACGTCGCGATCGATAAGGAGCTTCACGCGCACCTGCACCAGGTGACCGACCGCGTCATCCGTCAGGTGCTCGACGCGAGCACCGGTGAGGCCGATGAGGTCGCCGCGCTCGGGCCGGGAGCGAAGACGGACCAGAAGAAGGAGCGATGACCGGCGCAGAGATCGCAGGGAGCTGGAAGATCACGAAGACGGGAGGGCGACGGCGGCGAGCTCCAGTCGATGCCGCGGCGACGCGGTCGCGCAGATCTCGTCGGCCGCGAGCTGCAGCGGAGCGGTCCCCCGAGCGTGCGCGAGCCCATCCACGACGCACTCGACTCGCTCGCGAGGCCAGGCGGCCGCGTCATGCCCGGGCACACGGGCACCGATCCCAGCGTTTCCACTCGGCCTGGTCCGCGGGATTGCCCGAGGTCAGCGCACTCGACGCGAGGGGCGCGCCCGCCATGGCGACCGGCCTCGTCCCATCCAAGGTGCCCGCGGGGTCTGGTAGAACGGACGCACGATGCTGACCTCATTCAAGCTCGACTCCGGTCTGCCGGTCGTGGCGGTGGCTCCGGGCGGCGAGGCGTACGTGCTCGACGCGTCGCTCTGCGCCGCGCCGCGTTGCCTCACCGCGCACATCGTGATCCACCAGCGCGACGAGAGCGCGAGCCGTGGCGTGTTCACCTACGACGCCGGCGTGCTCGAGCCGGCGAGCGACGCCGCGCGGCGCCTCCTCGAGGTCGACGCCCCGTGGCTCCGGCAGTGGGTGACCGAGCACCGCGACGTCCTCGATCATCGCTTCGCTCGTGCGCGTGCGCGGCGCGCGCTTCCTGCCGGGCGAGTCAGGGAAGCGCCGAGCGACTGGCAGCCGGGGGATAAGGTGCACCACGCCGACATCTTCCCGCACGACCTCACGCCGTACGTCGTGCGCGACGGCGCGTGGTGGTACGTGCTCGACGCCTCGTGCCCGGACCCTGCGTGCACCTGCGGCGAGACGTCGCTGCACTTCGTGCCCTTCGGTGGCGGAGAGCCGGCGTCGGCGGTCGGGCGGCTCGGCCGCAGCGCACGGACCGGTGACAGCCTCGGCCGCGCACTCTGGGGCGAGGCCATCGCCGACAGCAAGCTGCTGCGTCGGCTGAGCGAGCGGCACGACGACGTCCGCGCCCAAGGCGCATGGATCGTCGGCTCGCACCTCGAGAGACGGCGCTTGACGAGCGCACCCGCGCTCGGTTCCGCCAACGGCGGCTACCTGTGCGGCGGTGTGATCCCGGCGGCGCTCGTCGCGGAGATGTACGCGGCCGCGGCGGCGCTCGGCTGCGAGCAGCCGTGGCTGGACATCGACGAGTGGCGTGATGTTCGCGTCGAGCTCACCGGCGCTACGACGTGGAGCGGCTGGGCGCGCACGTCGTGGCAGCCGAGCGGCATCGCGCTTCGCGAGCGTCGCGACGCCGAAGAGCCCGACCTCGCGCTCATGCTCGACGAACGCGCCGACATGCCCCTCACGTTCTTGCGCGAGCGAATCGCCAACGGCTGGCCGCTCAGCGAAGGCCAGTTCGTCCCGAACGCACACGCACGCGTCGACGAGGATACCTGGCGCGAGCCGGACGCCCACGAGCTGCGCGTGATCATCGCGGCAGCGATCGCCATCACGCGGCTCGCCCCAGCGCTCGATGTCGACAACGACGCCGAGCAGAGCGCGAGCACGACCATCGAGATCGACCGTGGCGCAGTCGACGTGCGGCTCGTGCTCGAGGCCGAAGAAGACGAGGACGAGGACGAGGAGCGCGCCGATGCGACCGAGGACGGCGACGACGAAGCGGGCGATCTCGACGATCTCGACGATCTCGACCACGACGATCTCGACGACGACGGTGACCTCGATGACGACGACCTCGCGGAGCACGAAGATGACGAGCCCGACATCAGCGTCCTCGCCGCGGCGTTCGTGGACTGGACCCTGCACCGCGGCCTCTCCGACGCCGTCGTCGAGGTCTCCCGCGGAATACCGCAGGCGCTCTTCGGGCAAGCGCAGGCGGAGGGCAACACCCGGGCGTGGCTCACGACGTCATCCGTCGCCGACTTCATGCGCAGCTACGGCCCGCGCAAGGTGCTCTGGCGCGCGCACGAGATCGACGCGGTCCCCGACGCGCTCGCAGCGTTCGCGACGTTCCTCGAGGAGGCGGACCACCTCGATGCTGCCGACGCCGAGCGTATCCGCCGCGTGACGAGGGACAAGCGCGCCGCGTTCCTCGGCGCAGCGCGCGACCCGCGAGCCTGGAGCCCGGCGAAGTCGTTGTTCGGAGAGATGATCGCGGCCGGCGTCGACATCTCCGACGACACCGCCGTGCAGCGCTACATCGCCGCCAGGAACGCCGCCCTCGCGCGTGAGGCCCCGCGCGGCCCCGCTCGCGAGCGATGGCGCCCACCGCCCGGCGAGCCACCGCCTGCGGACACCGCGACGTGCCCGTGCGGCAGCGGCCGCCGGTGGAAGAAGTGCTGCAAGCCGCGCTGACGTGCGCCGAGCGGCAGATCGCAGGGCCACATCCTCGCTGATCGCGTCTCGTCGGCGGCCCGTGCGATGTGGAGCGATCCTGCGTGTCGTGTACTCTTTGGCGATGCTCCGTCCAGCCCTTGGAGTCCTTCTCGGCCTCGCGCTCGCCATGACCGGCCCTGCCTGCTCGTGCTCGGGTGGGACGTCGAGCGCGCCGGACACCGGGAGCAGCACCATCGACACCGGCGCCGCGGTCGACACCGGCGTCACGGTCGATGCGAGCGGACCCGCGGTCGACGCGCTCGTGTCGAGCGACGCGCCCCCCGCGGACGGCGCGGACGCTGCGGTGAGCTGCGTCCCCTCGCGCGTCCGCTTCTCTCCGAGCGGCACGCTCGTCGAGGGTCAGCTCTGCGACGACGTCTTCGCGTGCGTCCCCTCGAGCGCCGACGCGGCCGCGCTCGTCGCCGCCGCGCCCGACTTCGATTGCTCCGGTGCCCCGAGCGGTGGTTGCACGGGGGTCACCTGCGTGTTCCGCCCATCGACGCTCGACGCCGCCGAGATCGACGAGATCTGCGCGGTCACGACTCTGCCGAGCCTCAGCGACCTGCTCTGCATGATCTATCTGTGACCGGCACACGCCCGACCGATCCAAGCGCACGCGCACAGCTCCGGTAGCACCGCGCGGACCGTGTCGTCGAGGGCGTCTCGCGAGACGACGACTCGCTCGCCCCCGACGCGCTCTCCGTCGGTCGTGGCGCCCGGGTGCTCAGCGCGGGTCGGAGCGCCACGTGACGACGACCGGACGCCGCGTCGGCCAGGCCGCAGGCACGAGCTCGACCGGGATCGCGCGACCGTACGCGTCCCACGCCCGAGGCAGGCGCTCCCACCGGTCGCGCGCGTCGACGGCGGCGCGCTCGCGCCCGCTCGCCGTCCACACGAACACCGCGATCAAGACGAGCGACACGCTCGCCGAGAAGAGGCCGACGATGCCCATCGCGACCGCAGCGACCCGGCCGACGGACGCCGCGACGTCGGTCGCACGGCGCAGACCGATGCGCTCGTGCAAGACGCCCCGGAGCACGCGGCCTCCGTCCAGCGGGAACGCGGGGACGAGGTTGAAGAGGCCGAGCATCGCGTTGGACCAGGCGAGCGTCGCGAGCACCGAGCCGGCGAGGCCCGCGGGCGCGAGCAGCCACGTGGCACCGAACGCCGTCGCGGCGAGCGCGAGGCTCGCGATGGGCCCCGCGAGCGCGATGGCCACCTCGGCGCGGCCGCTCGCCGGCATCCCCTCGAGGCGCGCGATGCCGCCGATGGGCGTGAGCACGATGTCGCGCGTCTCGATGCCGAACGTCCGCGCGGTGAGCGCGTGCGCGACCTCGTGGGCGACGACCGAGGCGAACAGGATGGCGGCGCCGAGCAGCGTGCCGAGCGCCCCCTGCCCCTGCGTGAGCCCGACGAACGCGCCGAGCGCCAGCAGCGACCAGTGAAGGCGAACGGGAATCCCCGCGACCCGACCGATGCTCCACGCGCCCGACATGCTCGATGCTCCTGGCGCACCGCTGGGCACGCCGGAAACAACGTGAGAATCCGCGCACGTCACGCAACCGCCCGAGCGGGCAGGGCGCAACACGTGCGTCACGCCAGCGTCAGCCAGACCGGATCTTCGCGGGAACCGACGGACACGGGCCCGCCGGTATACTCCCGCGCGACATGACCGAACCAGGCGCGGCTCCGGCCGACCCGAACGTCCGCGTGCGCGTGCCCTTGTTCGCGAAGCTCGGCGCCATGGCCTGCCTGCTCGCGGTGCTCCCGCTCGCGGTCGTGGGCGTGCTGCTCGTGAACGTGAACGCAGAGACCGTGGAGGAAATGGTGCGCGAGCAGGAGATCCTCGCGCTCGACGATCTCTCGCGGACGATCGACGCCGAGCTCGGCCGCGCGGAGGACGCGCTCGCGGTGGGAGGCGCTCTCTTCGCCGACCCCACGCTCGACGACGCAACGCGCCTCGCCGTGCTGCGCAGCCACATCGAGGGCAACGGCGCCATCGACCACGCTGCGCTCTACGATGCCGAGGGCGCGCGCATCGTCGTGATCGAGGAAGAGGCCGTGCGCGGCGTCGAGGTGCCCGAGACGCTTCCCGCCGAGATGCGCGAGGAGATCGAGCGCGCCCACGTCGCGACCGGCGCGATCACGAGCACGTCACGAGGCCTGCGGGCGCTCGTCGCGGTGCGGATCCGCGTCGGCGATCGCACGACGGGCTACGTGGCGTCCGCCGTCTCGCTCGCGCCGATCCAGGCGCGCGTGGCCGAGCTGCGCGAGGCGCACTTCCCGGGGCAAGCCGACGCGATCTTCGTCGTGGACCAGAGCTTCCGGCTCGTCGCGCATCCGAGCGTGGAGCGCACGCTCGCCCGCGACGAGCTGCACGGCGGCATCCTCGCGAGCGTGACGAGCGAGATGCTGGTCCCGCGCTTCAGCCAGGCGGGCGAGTACACGGCGCCGGACGGAACCCCGATGCTCGGCTCGACGTCGGGTATCGCCGGGCACCCCTGGGCGCTCGTCGCGCAGGTGCCTCAGTCGATCGCGTACGCATCGCTCGGGCACATGCGGCTGATCATCGCGGGCGTCGTGCTCGCGGCGATCCTGGTGGCCCTCCTGCTCGGCCTCACGATGGCGGGCGCGATCAGCCGGCCGCTCGGGCGGCTCACGGCGTTCGCGCGGCGCCTCTCGGAGCGGCGCTTCGACGAGCGCGTGGAGGTCGGCACGAAGGACGAGCTCGCGGTGCTCGGGCAGACGCTGAACCGCGCGGCGCGCGACCTCGCGGAGAGCGAGCAGCAGATCCGGAAAGAGGTGGCGATCCGCACCGACCTCGGGCGCTACGTCCCGGAGCAGCTCGTCGATCGCATCGTGCGCCGCGAAGCGGACATGCGCCTCGGCGGAGACCGCCGCACGATCACCGTGCTCTTCGCCGACGTGGTGGGCTTCACGCCGCTGGCCGAGCGCCTGCCGCCCGAGGCGACGGTGGCGATCCTCAACGAGCTCTTCACGATCCTCACCGAGATCGTCTTCAAGCACGGCGGCACCGTCGACAAGTTCGTCGGCGACTGCGTGATGGCGTTCTGGGGCGCCCCCGGCGAGCAGGCCGACCACGTGCGCCGGGCGCTCGAGGCCGCCGAGGACATGCAGGCGTGGCTCGAGACCGGCAACGAGCGATGGAAGCAGCGCCACGGCGTGACGATCCAGCTCGCGATCGGCGTGCACACGGGCGACGCGGTGGTCGGCAACATCGGCTCCGAGAAGCGCATGGAGTACACGGCGATCGGGAGCGTCGTGAACATGGCGGCGCGGCTCGAGGCGATCGCACGGCCCGCCCAGATCCTGGTGACGGACGCGGTGAAGGCCGCCGCGGGCGAGCACTTCGAGATGCTCGACGCGGACCTGCACCGGCTCTCCGGCTGGGCCGAGCCGGTGCACCTCTGGGAGCTGCGCCCGTGAGCGCAGGCGGACCGAAGCTCGGGGACGTGCTCGCCGGGCGCTATCGCCTCGTCGGCGTGCTCGGCGAGGGCGGCATGGGCGCGGTGTACGAGGCCGTGCAGATCGACCTGAACCGGCCGGTCGCGCTCAAGGTGCTGCACGGAGGCGCGGGCGATCACGCCGACGCCGTGCTGCGCTTCCAGCGCGAGGCGCGCGTGACGGCGGCCCTGCACCACCCGGGCGCGGTGAAGATCTTCGACTTCGGCCGGGACGAGGCGGGGCGCCTCTTCCTGGTGATGGAGAAGCTGCGCGGCACGACGCTGCGCTCGTTCGTCGATCCCGAGCTGCCGCTGATGTCGCTCGGGCGCACCGTCGACATCACCACGCAGATCGCCAGCGTGCTCGTCGCCTCGCATGCGATCGGGCTCGTGCACCGCGACCTCAAGCCGGAGAACGTCTTTCTCGAGACGAACAACGACGGCAGCGACCGCGTCGTGGTCGTGGACTTCGGCCTCGCCTACATCGAGGACCGGCCGGACGCGGCGCGCATGACGAAGGAGGGCGTCATCGCAGGCACGCCGGCGTACATGTCCCCGGAGCAGTGCCAGGGACGGGGCGTGGGGATCGCCGCCGACGTCTATGCCCTCGGCTGCATGCTCTACGAGATGGTCGTCGGCGTCGTGCCCTTCGACGGCGCGTCGTTCCAGCTCCTGGTGAAGCACGCGTACGAGGATCCGCCGCCGCCCGGCAAGCGGCGCACGGACGTGTACGTGCCGCGGGTGCTCGAGGAGCTGATCCTCGAGATGCTGCGCAAGGATCCCACGCAGCGGCCGAGCGCGGGGGCGGTCGTCGCGCGGCTCGGCAAGCTCGCGGTCACGCTGGGCGAGCGCGAGCGGTCGCGCGGCCGCGAGCTGCTCGAGGGACGCGCCGCGCGCATGATCCCGACGGTCCGCACGCCCGACGACCCGGTCGACGAGGGCATGCGCCCGACCGCCGTGCCCGAGGCGTCGGTTCCACCCTCGCGCGCGCTCGTGCTCGTCGGCGCGGTGGACGAGGACGTGGTGCTCGGCCTGCGCGCGAACGGCCTGGCGCCGCTGGTGGTGCAGGGGCCGCCCTTGCCCGCCGGCGCGATCGCGATCTACGCGGCGGGGGCGGACGAGAACGTCCTGCGCAACCTCGTCGCGAGCGGAGTCCCCGTGCTGACCGACGCGGCGCCCGAGGACGCCGACCGCATCTCGCGCATGGTCGGACTGGGCGTCGCGGACGTCGTGACGCGGCCGGTGCGTGCGGAGGCGCTCGCGACGAAGGTGCACCGCGCGGTGAAGAAGCACGCGCGCCGCGCCCGCTGACGGGGTCCGCTGACGGGGGACGGGGTCCGCTGACGGGGTCACTCCACGGGTACCCAACTACGCGAGATCACAACGATCTGGCGGCCAAGTGCGCAAGACACTTCTGCGAATTGTGTACAGCGCATCTACCCGCCAGAGCGCCGTGTTTTCACGGGGTTGGGTGGGTGTGGAGTGACCCCTACTGGAACGCGGCGCGGGCGGAGAGCGCGATCGTGGCGGCGGGCCAGAGGTCGTCGCCGAAGCCGTAGCGACCGGCGAGCGAGAGGAACACGGGGCTCAGGTCGAGCCCGAGCGCGAGCGCGACGCCTCCGGCGTACCAGTCGCGGCCGTCCTCGCGGCCGATCGTCATCGTGCCCTCGACGCCGAGCGTGAGCGGGAGCGCGATCGCGACGTCGACACCGTACGCGCTGGCCCAGAGCGTCGCGGCCGGACCGGCGAGGTCGAAGATCCCGGCCTGGCGCGTGCGCAGGGCGACGACGTTCGCGATGCGCAGCGAGAGATCGGTCCCGACCTGCAGGCGCGCTCGGTTCAGCCCGGCCGCGGCCGCGGTCGGCGTCCAGAGCCCAGCGTCGATCGCGAGCCCGAAGCCGCGGGTCGAGCGGGAAGCGAGCAGGCGCGACCCGAGCGAGACGAAGAGGTCTCGGGCGCCGAGATCGGCGCTACGCGACGCCTGGCCGAGCACGTCGAGCGGCGCGACGGCGGCGATGCGGAGGTAGTCGTCGAAGAGGCCGGCGCTCGCGCCGGCGACGAGGCGCACGCGCGGGTCGGGCTCGCCGAGGCGCGCGCTCGCGAACGTCATGCCGATCGTGCCGCCGACGCCGGTGCGCTGCTCGTCACGCAGCCCGACCCAGCTCGGCATCGCGAAGAGCCCCAGGCCCTCGTGCAGTGCGAAGGGCGGCAGCGGAGGCGGCGGCGGCGGCGGCGGCGGCGGTGGTGGTGGTGGCACGGTCGCGACCCTCACCATGCCCAGCGCGAGCTCGGGAGCCGTGCGTCCCGCGAGCGTCAGCGAGATCGACCCGGGCGCGTCCGCGGCGACGCCGAGCGTCGCGGCGAGCTCGCCGTCGCCGTGCGGCGCGAGATCGGACACCGTCAGGCCCGGGCCGCCCGTCGCGAGGATCGCGCTCTCGTCCGGCGCGCCCGCGTCGAGGTGGATGACGACGGGCACGGTCGTCCCGGTCGTGATCGCACCGAGCTCGGCCCCGTCGGGCGTCCGCAGCGTGGCGCGGATCCCGACGACCGACACGTTCATGCCGGCGATGTTGGCGCCGGCCGCGTCGACGCACGTCAGGAACGCCGTTCCCATCGCGTCGAGCACGAGCTCGTGCGCGGGCGCGCTGGCGCCCATCGCGCAGACGACGCCCTCGGGCACCACGGCGCGCGCGCCGCGCAGCACCTCGGGGGGCGGCGGCGCGCTCGTCGCGAAGAGCGCGGCGTCCGAGAGCGCGTCGAGCTCCTCGAGGACGTCCACCGGCTCGTGGGCCGGCTCGGGGATCGGCTCCCCGGGTGCCACGAAGCGCACGCCCACGACCTCGAAGCGCTCGCCACCGCCGGGCCGACCCTCGAGGCGCTCGTCGTCGAGCGTCGCGACCCGCACGAAGTAGACGCCCGGCGGGAAGTGGTACGCCTCGAAGCGCGTGACGCTGGCGCCGACCTCGGCCTGGAACACGAGGTCGCGTCCGTCCTCGCGACGCGCGACCTCCACGCGATAGGCGCTGGCCCCCGTCACGGGCAGCCAGCTGCCGCTCATCGCGCCGCCACTGCCCACGGCGCCGAGGAACGAGCGGCTCTCTCCCGACGCCCAGGCAGGAGCGCGCGGGAGGGGGCGCGGTGGCGAGGGCGGATGACCGCGCCGCACGAGCGTGCCCTGGCCGCTCGGAACCGCGACGGTCTGCGACGCGGCGCTCACGTCCGCCGGGCGTCCGGCGTGCGTCGAGACCGCCGTGTCTCCGCTCGACGAGACGTCGAGGCTGACCTCGCCCTCGTGCATCACCACCTGCGCGGCGGGCGTGTCGACGACGAGCGGTGCGCCCCCGGAGAGCGACGAGAGGCGGCTGAGCATCGCGCCCTCGCGGACCTCGGCGTGGGTGCCCTCCTCGCGGACGCGCTCGACCGATGCGCCGTGCACGATCACCAGCGTCTCCTCGCGGATCGCGGCGACGGACGAGGATCGAAACGTCAGCTCGGCCGTGGAGCGCTCACCCGTGCTCACGCGGCCGCCGGCCGAGAGCTCGTCACCGATGCGGGCGCTGCCCATGGACGACTCGCTGGATCGCTGCGTCCGCACCGCGCCACGGGCGTCGGTGAGCGTCGCGTCTGCGCCACGCTCCCGCGGCACGGGGAGCGCGAGCACCTGCCCGGCGTGCAGGTGGTGGGGCATCGGTCCGAGCTCGGGGTTGTGCGCGTGGATGCGGTCGTAGCGACGAGGGCTGCCGTACCAGCGCTCGGCGATGGTCGCGCACGTATCGCCTTCCTGGACGGTGTACTGCTCCACCGTCTCCTGCCCGTGTGCGGCCGCGGCCGACGCGAGCCAGAGACCCAGCGCGAGACCGAGCGAGCGCCGGCTCATGGCGTCGCCTCCACGCAGTGCTCGCGCAGCACGAGATCGGGCGACGGCGGTTGAACGATGAAGAACTCGACACGCCGGTTCGCCTGGCGGGCGCGCGTGCTGGTGCCCGTCTCGAGCGGGTGCAGCTCGCCGCAGCCCCACGCCTCGAGGCGCTCGCTCGCGATCCCGTGCGCCTCGAGCCAGCGACGCACGCTGGCCGCCCGCGCGGTCGAGAGCCGCAGGTTCGCGGCGTCCCGGCCGCGATCGTCGGTGTGTCCCTCGATCCGGATGCGCGTCACGTCCTCTGCGCTCTGCAGGATCGCGAGCACGTCGCCGAGCACGGCCTCGCTCTGGCGAAGGATGCGGTCGCTGCCCGTCGCGAACTCCACGCGGTCGGTGATGACGATCGCGCCGCGCTCGGTCACGTAGGCGCGCGCCGGGCAGCCGCTCGTCGCCGGATCGTCGGTGTGGACGCCGGGCGTCGTCGCGCACGCGTCCTCGACGTCCGCGACCGAGTCGTGATCGGCGTCCTGCTCGGGGCAGCCATCCGCGTCCTCGATCTCGTCGTAGTCCTCGGCATCGAGCACGCACGCGTCGTCGGCGTCGACGATGCGATCGCCGTCGCGATCGAGCTGGCCGTACG
Organism: Sandaracinaceae bacterium; assembly: GCA_044220955.1. GTDB lineage: Bacteria > Myxococcota_A > Polyangia > Polyangiales > Sandaracinaceae > JBBSAT01. Next base: position 23,999 of record JBGAQA010000008.1, on the reverse strand, counting down.
TCCCCTCGGCCGGCGGCAGGACGCGCTCGCGCTCGGGGACGAGGGCCTCGACATCCGGCTCGGGCGCGGTCACCTCCGGCGCGGCGCTGGCCCCGGACGGGTCGACGGTCGCCGTGACCTCCGGCTCGGGCACGACGCGGTCGGCGGCGATGCCGTCGACGTCCGCGTAGCCGATCGTCAGCACGCCGCGAAGCTCCGGGTTGCCGTACGCGTCGCCGAGCCCGAGCCCCCCTGCGAGGCCGACGAACAGAGGTGGGAGCGGCCGCACGCGCGCCCCGAGCAGCAGCTCGACGGGCGAGGTCGCCGCGTTCGCGAAGCGGGCGAACGGGGTCGCGCCGAAGCCCTCGAGCATGATCTCGAGCACGTCGGGCACCACGTCGACGGAGAGCGCCAGGGCCCACGTGAGCTCGTGCTGGACGCGCAGCGAGCGGTAGAGCGCCGTCTCGCGAAAGCGCGCGCCGAGGTCGACGGTGATGCGCACGGGCCAGAAGCGCAGCTCGCCCACCAGCTCGGGCGTGAAGGTCACACCGGCCTCGCCGCCCAGGTCCTGGGCGGTCGAGGCGGCCTCGGCGAGCGGGATCGTCGCCTCGGTGCTCAGCGCGAGCGCGAACGTGTCCCGATCTTCGCCCACGAGCCGGTAGCGGAACGAGAGCGCGAGATCGCCGAGCCCCGCGCCGCTGGCGGCCGGGTCGCGCGTGAACGGCGCGCCAGCCATCGCCGCCGGACCACCCATGTACAGGACGACCGGCAGCCGCGCGGCCACGATCACGCGGTCGAAGAGGCCGAGTGCGACGCCCGCCTGCGCGGCGAGCTCGTGGTCGACGAGGGCGACGCCCGAAGGCGAGGCGGCACCGCGCAGCGGCGAGAGCGCGTAGTCGAGGTGGAGGCTCGCAGCCAGGCGCAGGTGCCCGAGCGAGCGGGCGCGCGTCACCGCGAAGCCGTCGAGCGGCGTCTCGGCCGCGCGGTACTGGTCGAGCGCGACGCCCTGGTCGCGAACCAGCGGCGCGATGCCCAGCACGATCGCGAAGCCCAGCGCCAGGCCGAGCGCGTGGCGCGCCGCCCTCACGTGCACGACTCGTCGACGAGGGTGTCGCAGTCGTTGTCGATGCGGTCACACAGCTCGGCGGCGCCACCGTAGACGTCCGGGTCGGCATCGTTGCAGTCGAGCCCGCAGTCTCCCGAGTGCGGCCCGTCTCCGTCGTGGTCGCGATCGATGGGCGTGTGCATCGTGCACGCGCCGCTCGCGTCGCACGGGTCGTCGGTGCAGGAGTCGCCGTCGTCGCACGAGGTCGTCTCCACGCAGACGCCCGGGGAAGTGACCGTCCCGGTGCAGTCGGCCAGGCCTCGGCACGCGGGAAACAGCGCGCGGCAGTCGCTCTGGGCCGTGCAGACTGCCGCCGAGCGGCAGGCCGCGCAGGTACTCCCACCGCAGTCGACGTCACTCTCCGTCCCGTCCTGCACCTGGTTGGTGCAGCTCGCGGGCTGCAGCGAGTGACAGCTCGCGTCGCAGATCGAGGGATCGTCGGGCGGCTCGCACTCCTCGCCGTCCGAGAGGTCGATGGTGCCGTCGCCGCAGCGCCGGGTCGCGCCGGCGACCGAGTGGCAGCTCGCGTCGCAGACCGTGCAGCTCATCGCCCCGTAGCTGCACGACTCGGTCACCATGTTGGCGTCGTCGCACTCCTCCGTGGCGCTCTGCGTGCCGTCGCCGCAGCCCGCGGGCGCGCCCCCGCAGGTCCACGTGCTCGGGTCGCACGAGAGCGACGCCGGGCAGTCGGACGCGTCGCTGCAACATCCGTCCGCGCTGATGAGCAGGTCGCCCAGCGAGCCGAGGCAGCCGGCCTCGAGGCCACAGCAGGTCTCGTCCCCCGACGCGCACGTCGCGCTGCCCGCCGCGACGCAGCCCTCGTAGGCCACCTCGTCCGCGTCGTCGCAGGGCCGGTCGCAGTTCGTGGCCGTGACGTCGATGCAGCTCGCCACGCTCGTCACCACCGTCTGATCGTCGAGATCGCCGAGGCAGTCGGCGGTGAGCGCGCAGCAACGGCGGTTGCCCGCCTCGCAGACCTGCGTGGGGTCGTCGTCGTTGCCCGAGGCGACGCACGCGGCGAAGTACGCGCGATCGTCGTCGTCACACGGCAGGCGGCAGTCGTCCACGGTGTGCGTGCGGCACCCGACGATCGCGAGGACCGTGAGCGCGAGAAGGCCTCGGACGCGCATGCTCGGCCCGACTATCGCCCGGGCCCGCTCGGCGAGCAACGTACGTGCGAGCGCTGGACAGCCGCGGCACGCGTGCGATCTACTCGCGCTCCCGCGCATGAAAGCCGACCGCATCCACGGCCTCCTGGCGCTCTGCGCGATCGCCGCCGTCGCGATCGCGCAGCTCTGGCCGGGGCTGTCCGCGGGGCTCTCTCCGCCGATCGGCTGGGATCACGGCTCGCACCTCGGCAAGGCGATCCTGACCTGGAACCATCTGCTGCCCGCGCTGCGCGGCTGGACGGATCTCGAGCAGGCCGGCGTGCCGCTGAACACCGTGTACGGCCCGGCCGGGCTGCTCTGGGTGCTCGCGTTCCGCTGCTTCACCCCGTGGCTCGAGTGGCACCAGACCTACGCCCTCGCCTTCGCGGGCTTCCGCGTGCTCGTGGGCGCGTGCGTGTACCGCCTCGCCCGGGTGCTCGGAGCGGGCCGCGTCGGCGCGCTCGCGGCCGCGATGCTCGCGCTCGCCGACCCGGGCACCCACAGCGAGGGCGGCTGGTTCTACGACGTGATCTTCGGCGTCTGGCCGATGTCCTTGGCGATGTGCGTGCTCTTCTTCGGCCTCGCCGACCTCTTGGTGTTCGTGGAGGCAGGGGCGGCGACCACGCGAGGGCGACGAGCCCGGGCGCGCGCGATGGTGCTCCTCGGGATCGCGCTCTTCTCGCACCAGATGTGCCTGATCGCGATCGCGATGATCGTCCCGATCCTGCTCCTGGTGCGGACCACCGACGGCAGAGAGAGAGGTATGGGCCGCGAGACACTCGCGCGCGTACTGCCGGTCGTGACCGTCGCCGGGATGATCGCGGCATGGTGGATGCTGCCGATGCTCGGCCTCTCCGCCTGGCTGGACGACCACGGTCAGCTCTGCACGACCACGGCCGACATCGGGGCTCGCATGGTGCGCGCCGAGGGCGTGTGGGGCGGCGGGCCCTGGGAGGGCGTCCTCGTCTCGCTCGGTCTCGCGTCGAGCCTCTTCTCGCGCGGTTCGCGCCGCTTCGTCGCCGTCCTCGCGGTCGCGGCGACGCTCGTCTACAGCTGCGGCTGGTTCTTGACCTTCGACGCAGCGCGCTGGCTCCCGCCGCTCGGACGCATCGTGTTCCCGCGGATGCTGATGATCGCCAAGCCGCTCTACTTCGCGCTCGCGGGCGTCGTCGTGCACGACGTCGTCGCCCGGACGGGCCCGAGCCTGCGCGCGGTGCTCGCGAAGCCGAGCGGGATCGTCGGCGTGCTCGCGACGCTCGCGCTGCTCGCACCGTTCACGCCCGACGTGCCCGAGGCCATCGCGACCGTGCTGCTCCGACGCGACGTGACGACGACGGCGACGCTGCCCGAGTGGAACGACTTCCAGGCCGTCTGGGCCTGGATCGGCCGCCAGCCCCGCGACCGCTTCTACCGCGTCGCCTACGTGCACGAGTGGACGCACCTCGGGCAGGCCTCGCCCGCCTACACCGACCGGCCCGGCTACACGCCGGGCGTCTACGTCGGCGAGGCGTTCCGCAACACTCCCGACGGGCTCGACCCCGACATGCTGCGCGCGATCGGCGTGCGCTACGTCGTCGCGTTCGCGGCGCTTCCGCCGCGCCTGGCGACGCAGTGCACCGAGGTCGACACGTTCGGCTCGGCGCGCCTCTGCGAGCTACGCGACTGGTCGAGCGAGGTCGTCAGCGATGCAGACGCGCAGGTGAGCCCACACGTGACGCACCTCGAAGACGAGCGCGTCGTGTTCGAGCCCAACGGCGCCCGCAGCGTCATCGTGCGCCGCGCGCTCGCTCCGGGCTGGGTCGCGAGCGCGGACGGCGTCGAGATCCCGATCACCGAGGAGCGCGTGGTCGACAGCCCGCATCTTCGACTCATGCGTCTGAGCCTGCCGGCGGGCGCGCACGAGGTCGTGGTTCGATATCGCGCGACGCGGGCGCTCGACATGCTCGGCCTGCTGCTCACGCTGCTCGGGCTCGCGAGCGTCGTCGTGGTCGGGTCCGGCTCGAGCCGGGTCGCAGCCCTGCGCGCCGCGATCGCCACGCGGGTGCGAGGCGTGGCCGAGCGCAAGATCCCGGAGCGCGCGCGCGGCGCGATCCACGCGCACTGGCCGGCCCTCGTCTGCGTCCTTCCGCTGCTCGGCCTCGCGCTCGTCGTCGGGCGCAACGCCCGCGGGATGCACCTGGCCTACCACCTCGACGAGGCGATCATCCGGATCCCGCGGGAGGCTGGCAACGAGGTCTGCGAGGAGCATCCGCCCGCGGGCGGGACGCGCTGCCCGAGCATGCCGCAGTTCACGATCGAGCGGACCGAGCAGTGCATCGACGGCCGCTACCACTCGTGCATCGCGGCGGGCCCCGCCCACGGACAGACGCTGAGCTTCACGTGGACCGACGTGGTGCCCGAAGGAACGCTCGTGCTCGGCGGCGGCGTCGCCGACGCGACGCAGGCGCGAGGCACGGGCGGGCCCATCCTGCTGCGCGCGCGCGCCGACGGAGCGCAGATCACCGAGATCGCCGTGCCCAACGGGATCGCGTGGGCCGAGGGGACGGCGACGATCCCCGAGGGAACCCACGACCTCGAGATCGAGGTCGTGCCCAGCAGCGCGGGCCAGCGCGAGTTCTGCTTCGACGCGATCGTGCGCTGACGCCGGACCGGCGCTCGCTATCGGTCGAACTCGCGGTTGCGATCGAAGTTGCCGAAGACCACCTGCAGCTCGTCCCATCGGTAGACGAAGAGCGCGCTCTGCACGGTGACGACGCCGAGGATCGCCACGAGCGAGACGCGCGCGAGCAGGCGTGTCTCCGGGCCGCGCATGGCCGTCGCGAGCGCGAACGGCAGCCACGCGACGACGAGCGCCGTCGTGACGAGCCAGCGCACCTGCATGTGGAAGAGCCACGAGCGGATCCAGTCCGGAGAGAACGCGAAGTTGAGCGTGTAGAAGAGGAAGACCAGGACGACGATGCCGCCGCGCAGCAGATCCGGCTCGCGCCACGTGTCGGCGAGGAACGCGCCCGCGCCGAGACAGAGCCAAGGCAGGAGCGGCGTGATGTACCAGCCGTAGGTCCAGTCGCCGCTGCCGAGCCCGATCGCCGCGAGGTACGCGATCAGCGGCGTGCCGATGATGACCACGTAGTCGCGCGAGCGCCGCAGGAGCGCGCCCATCGTCCCGAGCCAGAGGAAGAGCAGCCACCCACGCCCGACGAGGTACGTGTTGATGAGCGCGTCGTCGAAGAAGCGCAGGAAGATGTTGAAGTGGACCATCCGGTTGGTCTGCAGCGCCTGCGTGAACGCGTAGGCGCGCCAGCCGAACACCGCACCGAAGAGCGGCCAGAGCGCGGCGGTCGGGATCGACACCGCGAGCTGCCTCAGGAGCGCGGGCAGCCCTCCTTCGCGGAGCACCAGGAGCGAGAGGACCAGCACGAACGCCGCACCAGGCACCTTCGCGAGCGGACAGAGCCCGGCGAGCACGGCGGCGACGACGAGGTCGCGCGCGCGACGATCGTCGCGCCACCTCACGAAGAAGTAGACGCTCGCCGTCGCCAGCGTCGTGAGGAGGCTCTCCTCCTTGATCACGCGCGTCTGGACCACGATCCAGGGCAGGATCGCGTAGAGCAGCGCCCCGAGGTAAGGCGCCGCCGAGCGCCGCCGCTCGAGCCTGCGCCCGAGCGCGATCATCAGCGCGATCGTGATCGCGCAGAGCCCGATCGGCACCAGGCGTGCGTGGCTCAGGCGGATCTCGCGGAACTCGTGCGCGCCGCCGATCAGCCCGGCCGCGCCCACGAGCACGTGCATGAGCGGCGGGTGCTCGAAGTAGGGCGTGATCACGTGGAACACGCGGCCGAAGTAGGGGTGGACCGAGAGATCGACGAGACCGACGTACTCCGCGGGCCACATCGTCAGCGCGCGGGGGCGCCCCTCGGTGAGCAGGAAGTAGCCGTTCCAGCAGGCGAAGCGCTCGTCGTCGTTGTCCCGCCAGTCGGGCGTGACGCCGTAGTCGATGAGCCGGAAGCCGACGCCCGTGGCCACGAGCGAGAGCACGAGCACGGCGTGCACGAGGCGCTGACGTGCGACGTCGGTGCTCGTGAGGATCCTTCGCGTGACGAAGAACGCGACCAGCGCGAGCACGATCGCACCGATCCAGAGGAGCCGGCGCATCGGCGGGACGGGACCGTCGGCGGGCGCGATCGCCTCGCGCGGCACCGGCTCGGTGGCATCGGGCGAGGGCCCCCACTCGAGCCGGAAGTAGGTCATGGGATCGAGCGGTGCGTGCCAGTCGATCTCCACGCGGTGCATGCCGCCCGCGACGCGCATCGATGGATCGATCGGCGTGCCGTCCACGCGGATCTGAGCCTGGCCGTTGGCGGTGACGTGGAGGAAGCGGCCGGGCGCCGGCACCCGGATGCGTGCCCGGAGCGTCGCGTCGATCGGCGGCACGTCGACCGGTACGCCGAGGCGCGCGTAGTTCCACCCCTCGACGATGCGGGACATCGGCCGGTGGTCGTTCGGGATGACGACCCGGTGCTCCGTGGTGCGCGCCGTCTCGATGCGCTCGCCGCGCGCGGAGGTGGCGTACCAGGAGACGGTCCATCCCTGCCGGACGAAGCCATCCGCCCCCGCCGCGACACCGAGCACGCCGAGCGCAGCGAGCGTCGCCCACACGAGGGGCATCCAGCGCAAAGCACTCCGTCGCACGCGCCGCGAGGATAGCGGACGGATCGGGTCGCGTCTCGTTCCGGGTACGCCGCGCTCGACGCCTCGGCGTCAGTGCAGCGCGACGCGCGACAGGCGCAGGGACCAGAGCAGGACGAGGATCGACGAGCCGGCCATGGTCGCGGCGGCGGCCGCGGGCCCGCCGAGCCGGTCCAGCGCCCCGAGCGCCGCGAGCGGCACCGCGAGCGCGTTGTACGCGAACGCCCAGGCGAGGTTCGCCGAGATCGTGCGCCGCGTCTGACGGGCGAGGGCGCGCGCCACGAGGAGCCGTCCGAGGTCTCCGTCGACCAGCGTGAGCGCCCCCGCACGCATCGCTGCGCTCGCCCCCTTGCCGATCGCGACGCCGACGTCGGCGCTCGCGAGCGCGGGCGCGTCGTTCACGCCGTCGCCGACCATCGCCACGAGCCCGCGGCTCTGCGCGCTCCTCACGAGCGCCGTCTTCTGCTCGGGCGAGAGCCCGGCGTGCACCGACTCCGTCGGGAGCCCGACCTCCGCGGCGACCGCGCGCGCCGCGTCGGGGTGATCGCCGGAGAGCATCTCGAGCGCGAGGCCGTCGCCGACGAGCGCACGCACGACGGCCGCCGAGCGGGCGCGGACGCGATCCCGGACCGTGAGCACGGCCTCGGTCTGGCCGTCGACCGCGAGCAAGGCGAGCGAGTAGCCCTCGCGCCGGCGTGCCTCGACGCGCGCGCGCGCCTCGCCGGGGAGCGCCACGAGCGCGTCCGCGCTCGGTGCGACGACGCGCACGTCCTGGCCGTCGAGCTCGCCCGCCACGCCCTGCCCGACCAGCACGCGCAGGTTGGCCGGCGTGCGGGCGTGGACTCCGCGCTCCATCGCGGCGAGGAAGAGCGCGCGCCCGAGCGGGTGCTCCGACTCGCTCTCGACCGCCGCGACGAGATCGAGCACCTGTCCTTCGGTCCGCGCGCCGACCGAGACGATCTCGCCGACGTGCGGCTCGCCCTCGGTGAGCGTGCCGGTCTTGTCGAAGAAGAGCGTGCGCACGTCGGCCAGCTGTACGAAGCGGCTCGCATCGCGCACGAGCACGCCCTCGCGCGCGGCCCGTCCGAGCGCGGCGACGAGCGCGGCCGGCGTCGCGAGACCGAGCGCGCAGGGGCACGCGACGACGAGCACGCTGATCGCGATCCGAAGGGCCTCGAGGGGCGGCCGTCCCACGGCGAGCCACCCGCCGAAGGCCAGGACCGCCGCGACGAGCACGAGCGGCGCGACCCAGGCGCTCGCGCGATCGGCCAGCTCGGCCTCGCGCGGCGGCTTGCTCAGCGCCTCGGCCGTCTCGGCCTCGAGCCGCCCTCCGACGCTCGCCGCGCCTGCAGCGGTGATCTTCATGGCCAGAGGCGTGGCGCCGTTCACGCTGCCGCCCACGATCGCGTCCCCTCGCGCCTTCTTGGCGGGGCGGCTCTCGCCGGTCAGGAGCGACTCGTCGAGATACGCGAGCTCGCTCTCGAGCGTCCCGTCCGCGGGGACACGCGCGAACGGGCGCACCACGATGTCGTCGCCCTCGCGGAGCTCTGCCTGGAGGATCTCGGCCTCGACGCCGTGACGCCGGACGCGCACAGGCACCGTCTCGGCCCGCGCGATCGCGTCGAGCGACGCCGCCGCACGCCGCTTCGCGCGGGCCTCGATGGCCTTGCCTGCCAGCACGATCGCGACGACCAGCGCGCCCGTCGATGCGTCGGAGTGCCCGTGCGCTCCGTCCGAGACCGAGCCGTGGGCAAGGTGCTCGTGCGGAAAGACGAGCCCGAGCACCGAGGCGACGACCGCCGCCAGCGCGCCGAGCGCGACCAGCGTGTCCATGCTCGCCTCGCGACGCAGCGCCAGCCGCACGGCGCGATCGAGGAAGGGCGCGCCGAGCCCGAGCGCGACCACCGCGCCGATCGCGAGCGTGAGCCAGGGCGTGATCGGTCCGAGGAGGTGCGGAGCAAAGAGATCGACCACGAGCACGACGAGCGTGAGGGCCGCCGCCACGATCGCACGGCCCTCGCCCGGCGCGAGCACGCCTCGCCGCGCGGGCGGAGCGCCCTGCTCGCGCGGGACGAGCTCGTAGCCCGCCTTCGACACCGCCTCGAAGAGCTCGCGCTCGTGCGCCGCGCCGACGACGCGCGCCCGCTCCCTCACGAGGTCGACGCTGGCGCCTTGGACCCCCTCGACGCGGCCGAGCGCTTTCTCGACGCGCTTGGCGCACGTGGCGCACGTCATTCCGTGCACCTCGTAGACGCGCACCTTCGCGTCGGCGGTCGAGGTCGCGCTCACCCCTCGTTCCTAGGCTCCGTCCCGGCCGCCCGCCAGCCCGCCGGCCGCTCGGGGATGCTCGGGGTGCCCAGCTCCCCGAAGGCGAGAGCGAGGACCGATCTCAGAACTGCGGCTCGCGCTGGGCGCGGGCGGCCCAAGCGCCACGCGCCGCGTCGTACGCGCGGCGCGCCAGCGACTCCCGGGCGGGAGCGCCGACGGACAAGCCCGGCGCACCCTGGGTGGCGAGCCGCGCATCGACGCGCGCCCTCGCCTCGGAGAGTGTGCCAGGCCAGCCGCCGACGACAGCACGGCCGGCGTCGATCAGCGTCGTCACCTCTTGTGCTGCCCACTCGGTGCCGGCGGCCTGCGCGAGCGCGTCGAGGACGACGTCACCCGCGAACGGCCGCACCGCTGCCCGACGCCGTGTCACCGGCGAACGCGATCGCCACCGCCCCCGCGTCCGCCACCGCCGCCGAAGTTGCCGCCGCCGCTGCGCTCCATCGCCTCGTCGACACGGATGGAGCGCCCGTCGAGCGAGGCGCCGTTCATCGCGTCGATCGCGCGCTTGGCCATGGCGGCGTCCTTCATGTCGACGAACGCGAAGCCGCGCGAGCGACCCGTGTCGCGATCGAGCATGAGCTTGACGCTCGCGACCTCACCATGCGGCGCGAACGCGGCGAGGAGCGAGTCCTCGGTGGTGTGGAACGAGAGGTTTCCGACGAACAGACGATTTCCCATGACTTACTTCACTCCTGCGCGCTGTACTTTCCGACGTGCCGCGTTCTCAGGAGCGAGATACGACGAGAGGCCGAACGGTTCGCGAAGCTGTACCATCCCTCACGGAACGCCTCTCCGCCACGTGAAAACGCCCGCCACATCCGGATGGCGCGGCGATGCGCGACACGGGGCCCTCGTTGACGTATCGTTCGTGTCCGGTCGATCGCCACCACTCACGGTCGAGCCCGAGAGGCGTTGCGTTGAATCGATCGAGGAAGGCGGCCGAGGCCGCAGAGCAGGCGCAGCAGCGCCGCCGGCAGGAGGACGCCGCCCCGCGCCTCGCGCTCGAGGTCCCGCGCCTCGAGTCGCTCTCGATCGCGATGGCCGAGGGTGGCCCCGCCGGCTCCAACGCGATCGAGCACACGCGCCGCGTCGTCGTGGGCGTCGCGCCCGCCCTCTTCGAGCCACGCTGCGCCCACTGCAAGAACGGCCGGCACGACATCACCCGCGAGATCATGCGGCCCCTGCGCGACGGCGCGACCTCGATCGAGGGCGAGTGCTCGTGCGACGGGACGAACGGCTCGGCCAACTGCCCCTGCGTGCTCCGCTTCCGCGTGATCGCGACGTACCGCAAATAGCCGAGCAGAGGCATCATCGGGCGATGCGCCGAGGCCGCCGTCTCCTCTTCGCGATCGTGCTCCCGACGTTGCTCGCTGCCTGCGACGAGCCGCCGCCCGCCACCACGGCGCCGCCGACCTCCGCCGGGCCGGCGTGTCCTGCGGCTTCGGTCGACGTCCCGGCGACGGGCGGATTCCCGAGCAGCTCCGTGATCGAGCGCCGCGTGCGCGAGCTCGTGGCGCGCGATTTCGATCGCGACGCCTGCCTGGTTCGCGTCGTCGCACGGCGCGACAGCATGCGGATCGAGGCGTCGCACGAGGGCGAGACGGTCCGCGCGGTGCTCGCCTCGTCGATGGGCAGTCCGAGCGAGTCGCTCGCGCCTCACGTCGCGGCGCGCCGGCTCCTCGGGACGCTGCTCGATGCGCACGTCGAGGGCGCCCTCTCGAACGGCCGTGGCGTCGCGCTCGTGTTCTCGGACCACGCGGCGATCTGCTACCGCGCGGCGGCGGCCGACGCCTCGTGCGTGCGCACGACGGCCGTGCTCGGCTTCGAGTCGGTGACGGAGCCCTCCCGCGGCACGCTCCTCGTGCGCGCCCTCGAGGCGCCGGACGCAGCCCGCGGTACCGAGTGGGAGCTGAGCGTCGCCGACACCACCACGCTCACCACGCGCAGCGCGCCGCTCCAGCCGGGTCGATCTCTCGGGACGCCCCCGCCCGATCCCGACCGCTTCGCGCGCGTACGGAGCGCGAGCAGCGAGGGCGCAGCGGCCGTGCGGGAGCCGGCGGCCGAGGGCGTCGCCGAGGCGATGCCACCCGGCGCCACGACGGTGCGTCTCGACGCGCGCAGCGCCGGCACCGCCAGGCTGTTCCTGCTTTCGCGCTGCGAGGGTTTGCTGGCCCACTGCGTGTCCATCGTGGCGCGCCGCGAGGGCTCGACCCTGCGGGTCGCACCGAGCTTCGCGACCGATCCGGCGCGGATCGACGCGGTCGAGGACGCCTCCGCGCTCGCGCCGGGCGCGCTCCGCGTTCGCGTGCTGGAAGAGGGCTTCCACGAGGCATCGGCGAGCGAGCTCTACGTCGTGCCGGCGGACGAGCAGCTCGCGGCGCACCAGGTCGTGCTCGGGACCGAGACCGAGCGTGGCGAAGGCGAGACGATCACCGAAGGATGCTATCGGACGCCGACGATCGAGGCCCCCGGCCGCGTCCGCCTCGCCGACGCCCGCGGCTGGAGCGGCACGCATTCCGAGGCGCGCGGGTGGAACGTCGTGCCGAGCCGGACCTGCGCGCCCGAAGAAGTCCAGTGCCTCGAGCCCGCCTCGGGCTTCGGCCCGTGCCCGTGAGGAGCGACCCCGGGGGACCTCCGAGGAGCCGAGGGCCGACCTCCGAAGAAACGAATGTTCGCGGAGCGGGGTGAGCCCTAGATCTCGGTCATGCAGATCACCATCGAGCTCGTGATGCGGACTGTCCTCATCGGCGCGGGCGCCACGCTCGTGATGGACGCGTGGGCGTTCGTTCTCCGGCGCCTCGGGATCCCGACCTTGAGCTTCGCCTACCTCGGCCGCTGGCTCGGACACCTGCCCGAGGGGCGGTGGACACACGAGCACATCGCGCGCGCGACGCCGGTCCGAGGCGAGCGAATCATCGGCTGGTGCGCGCACTACGCGATCGGGATCACCTTCGCCGCACTGCTTCTCGCCGTCTTCGGGCTCGGCTGGGCGCGCTCGCCGTCGCTGCTCCCGGCGCTCACGGTCGGTGTCGTGACGGTGCTTGCGCCGCTGTTCGTCTTGCAGCCGGCGCTCGGAGCGGGGATCGCCTCCACCAGGACCGCCTCGCCTCTGGCGAGCAGCCTCAAGAGCCTCGCGACGCACACGGTGTTCGGCCTCGGGCTCTACCTCGCGGCCCTCGCGACGGCCTCGCTCGTTCCCACGGGGCGCTCGTGACCGAGGCCTACGACTGGGCGGCCTCGCGCGGCGAGAAGTGGCGCGCGCAGCTCACGGGCATGGAGGGGACGCTCGCGCCGGTCGACGCGCCGCTCCTGCGCGCGCTCCGGCTGGAAGCGTCCACGCGCATCGCCGAGGTGGGCTGCGGCGGAGGGGGCACGGCGCTGGAGATCTTGCGGCAGGCACCGGCCGGGAGCGTCGTCCACGGCTTCGACATCTCGCCGGCCCTCGTCGAGGTAGCGCGCGCGCGCGTGCCAGCGGGCGAGCGCCGCATCGCCTTCGACGTCGCTGACGTGGCGAGGACGACGCCGGAGACGCCGTACGAGCGGCTCGTCTCGCGCTTCGGCGTCATGTTCTTCGACGACGCGCCCGCGGCGTTCACCAACCTCGCGCGCTGGCTCGCGCCGGGCGGACGGTTCGCGTTCGCCGTCTGGGGTCCGACGCCCGACAACCCTTGGATGACCACCGTCCGCGACGCGGTGGCTCGCATCGTCGAGGTGCCGCGCTCGGACCCGAGCGCGCCGGGCCCGTTCCGGTATGCCGACCCTCGCGTGCTGCTGGCGTTGCTCGAGATGGCGGGCCTCTCGGAGCTCGACGTCCTCGATTGGCGAGGAGCGCTCCCGATCGGCGGCGGACGGCCACCCGCAGAGGCCGCGCGCTTCGCGCTCTCGGCGCTCGCGTCGTTCGCAGAGCTGCTCGCCGGCGCGCGCGAGGACGCGCTCGAGGAGGCGCACCGCGCGCTCACCACCACCTTCGCCGAGCACGTGGAGGGCGGCACCGTCCGGATGGGCGCGCGGGTCCACCTCGTCAGCGGGGTGCGGCCGCGCGCATGATCGCGCTCGTCGCGACCCAGAGCGGGTCGCCGGCGCGGCGCGCGAGGTGCGCGAGCAGGACGCGCACCGGCGTCGGCGACTCGAAGAGCAGCTCCACTTGACCGCGGGCGCGCGCCTGCTGCGCCGTGGCTGCGTGCAAGAGACCCACCCCGATCCCTGCCGCGATCAGCGTCCGCGTGAGGTCTTCGCGATCGACCCCGACGATGCGCCGGGGCCGAATGCCGTGCGTCAGGAAGAGGCGCTCCGCGGTGCGCCCGCAGCAGGCGCTCGACGTCGGGTAGATCCACGGCACCTCCGCCAGCGCGCTCCAGTCGAGCGGCTCCCCGACGGCGACGAGCCCCGGCGGCGCCGCGACGTGGATCCGGAACTGGCTCACCTCGAGAGTCTCGAGGTCTCCGTCCGGCTCGTCCGGCTCGTTGTAGACGCCAACGTCGAGACTGCCGTCGCGGATGCCCGCAACGATGTCCGCCGACGGGCCGTGGCGAAGCGTCACGTCCAGTTGGGGGTAGCGCTCGGAGAGCGTCGTCAGCAGTACGCCGATGGCCTCGTGGCTGGTGTTGGCGGCGGCGCCGAGTCGCAGCTTGCCCCCGAGACCTCCCTTGATGCGCGTGGCCTCGGACATCAGCTCCTCTTGAGCGGCGAGGATCTTCTCCGCCTTGGCGAGCAGGCGCTCACCGTCGCCGGTCAAGCTCATCCCGCGCGAGGTGCGCTCGAAGATCGTGAGACCGAGCGCGTCCTCGATCGCCTTGATGTGCGCGCTCACCGCGGGCTGGCTGAGGTGCACTCGCTCCGCGGCGCGGGTGATGCTGCCCTCGCGAGCGACGGCGACGAACGTCTCGAGCTGCCGGATGTCCATCGCGTCCGTTCATACGCGCAGGGGAGCCCGGGCGCATCGGCTCAGCGCGGCGCCGGCTCGCCGCTCGCGGTCTGCATCGCCCACACGTGGTGCACGCCCGAGCGCGCGCGACGCTGTGCCTCGTGGATCTCGCCGACGTCGGCGGCCTCTGCCTGCATGCACCCGCAGGCGCACGTCGTCACGAACACGGTGTCGCCCAGCGCGCGCACGCGGTGCAAGACGCCGCCGGGCGCGGCCATCGACTGACCGCCGCGGAGCGCGCGGCGCTCGTGGAGGAATCCGCCCTCCGCGTGGCGCGTCCAGCGCTCCTCGACGAGCTCGCCCGTGACGACGTGCATCCAGGCCGCGCTCTCGTCGTGCTCGTGGACGGGGCTCTCGTCGCCGCGGCGCAGGAACGTGGTGCGCACGGGCGCCGTCGCGTCCGCGTCTCGCTTCGACCGGGTGCTCGCGTGGCTCATGCGCCGAACCGACCACGCGCGCGGAGCGGGGCGCAAGAAAGCGTGTCCCACAAGGTGTGCTCGCTGCGAGGCCTTGATCGCTGCACCGGCAGGCGGCATCCTGGCTTGGCGCACAACTCGATGGCGGTGGAGTCCGCCGAGAACCGCGGCGTCGCGCCGCCAATGACTCCTACGCAGTGCCCGTCGTGCGGGCGCCCGTAGGAGCCGAGCGCGAGGCTCCTCCCGGCGCCAGGGGAGAAGAGCAGATGACCACGAGCTCCACGCAGAACGACGCGCTCCGCTCCGGGGCGAGCGCGCTGTCGAGGTGGATCGGGCTCGGCGCCATCGTCGGCGTCCCGTCCGGCGCGGCCTCCGCGCTCTTTCTCTGGCTCCTCGACGTCGTGACCGGCTACCGCGACGCCCACGAATCCGTCGTGTTCGCGCTCCCGCTCGCCGGGCTCGTGATCGGCTGGCTCTACGAGCGCTTCGGCGCCTCCATCAAGGCCGGGAACAACCTCGTCATCGACACGATCCACGACGGCGGCCCCGAGATCCCGCTGCGCATGGGCCCGATGGTGATGCTCGGCACCGTGCTCACGCACCTGTTCGGAGGCAGCGCGGGACGCGAGGGTACGGCGGTGCAGATGGGCGCGAGCCTCGCGGACGCGATCGCGCATCGCCTGCGCGTCTCGAGCGAGTCCCGGCGGCTCATGCTCGCGGCCGGCGTCGCGGGCGGGTTCGGGAGCGTCTTCGGCACGCCGATCGCCGGCGCGATCTTCGGCCTCGAGTTCGTCGTGCTCGGCCGCATCGAGTACCACGCGCTCGTCCCCGCGCTGGTCGCGGCCGTGCTCGGCGACATGACGACGCGCGCGCTCGGGATCGTGCACACGACCTACCCCGTCGTCGCGCACCTCGACCTCACGCCCGGCGTGGTCCTGCGCTGGGTCGTGTTCGCCGCCGCGGTCGCCGCGGTGACGACGGCGTTCATCGAGCTGACGCACTGGCTGAAGAAGAGCCTCGAGGCGCGCGTCCCGCGGCTGCCGCTCCGGATGCTCCTCGGCGGCGCGACGGTCGTCGTGATGTGGCAGCTCGTCGGCACGAGCGACTACCTCGGCCTCGGCGTCCCCACGATCGTCCGCTCGTTCTCGGATCCCGAGCTCGCGGCGTACGCGTTCGCGGCCAAGCTGCTGTTCACCGCGGTGACGCTGGGCGCCGGGTTTCTCGGCGGCGAGGTCACACCTCTATTCTTCGTGGGCGCCGCGCTCGGGAGCGTGCTCGCACGGCTGATGGGCCTACCGATCGATCTCGGAGCCGGCGTCGGCCTCGCGGCCGTGTTCGCCGTCGCGTCGAACGCTCCCCTCGCGCTCTCCGTGATGGCCGTCGAGCTCCTGGGAGCGAACGTGCTGCCGCACGTCGTGATCGTCTGCGCATTGGCCTACGTGATGGCCGGTCACCGGGGCATCTATCCCTCGCAGCGCCTCCGGCGCGCGAAGTGGGGCGGCGCGACGCTCTCGCCGCGCGCGCTGCGGGATCACCCCGAGCGCGACGCGGGCGCGGACCCCTGAGCGGCTCTTCACTTCACTTGATCGTGATCGTCTTCGTCGCGGGCGCCGTGTGGTTCGGCACGCGGCCGAGCTTGACGCTGAGCATGCCGTTCTCGAAGCGCGCGTCGATCTTCTCCGCGTCCACGTCGTCGGGCATCGTGAACGAGCGCACGAACGACCCGTACGCGCTCTCGACGCGCAAGGGCTTGCTCCCGCCGCCCTCCTTCTTCTCGTACTTCCGCTCGCCGGAGAGCGTCAGCACCCCGCGCTCGAGCGTGACCTTGACGTCCTCCTTCTTCACCTGGGGTAGCTCCGCCTGGATCTCGTAGTGCTCGGGGGCCTCGTGCACGTTCGCGCGCGGCGTCCAGTCGGCCATCGGCGACGCCGCAAGGTCCGAGCGCCTGAACGACCGCGAGAGCCGTCGGGAGAAGTCCTCGAGCTCGCGGAAGGGATCCCAGCTGAATACCTCGTCACGCTTGGTCAGGTTCGCCATGTTCGCATCCTCCATCGCAGGCAAACATCGCCGCCGATTTCCCTCGTAGACACGCGACGGCGCGGATCAAGCCACGTCGCGTGCGTGCTGGCTGCGCACCCACTGCGCGACCGAACGCCTGGGACGCAAGCCTTGCGCGACAGCCCATCGGAAACGCGGGGACACCGGCCGGCACGCGCGCTGCTGGTGCGGCGACCGGAGGGAACGACATGGCTCGCAAGCGCGTCCTGTTCGATGCGGAGGCTCGTGCGAAGGTGCTGCGCGGCGCCACGATCATGGCCGACACCGTGCGCGTGACGCTCGGCCCGAAGAGCAAGCGCGTGCTCATCGAGCGCAAGTGGGGCGCGCCGCTCGTGTGCGACGACGGCGTGACCATCGCCAAGGAGCTCGATCTCGAGGATCCGGAGGAGAACCTCGGCGCGCGGATGATGCGGCAGGCCGCCGAGCGTACGGGCGACGCCGTGGGCGACGGTACGACGACGTCGACCATCCTGGCGCACGCGGTATTCGCCGCAGGCCTGAGGAACGTCGCCGCCGGCGCGAGCGCGGTGGACCTCAAGCGCGGGCTCGATCGCGGGACGGTGGCCGCCGTGACCGCGCTGCGCGCGATGTCACGCCCCGTGAAGAGCAAGAAGGAGAAAGCCCAGGTCGCCACCATCTCGGCGCACAACCAGACCAAGCTCGGCGATCTCGTCGCCGAGGCCTTCGACAAGGTCGGCGACGAGGGCGCGATCAGCGTGGAAGAGGCGCGCGGCACCGAGACGACGCTCGAGGTCGTGAGTGGCATGAAGTTCGATCGCGGCTACCTCTCGCCGTACTTCGTCACCGACGCGGAGCGGATGGAGTGCGTGCTCGAGTCGCCCGTCATCCTGATCCACCCGCAGCGCATCGGGAGCCTGAAGGATCTGCTGCCCTTCCTCGAGTCGGTCGCGAAACTGGGTCGGCCGCTCTTGATCATCGCCGAGGACGTCGAGGGCGACGCGCTCGCGACTCTGGTGGTCAACAAGATCCGCGGCACCCTGGTGTGCTGTGCGGTCAAGGCGCCCGGGTTCGGCGACCGGCGTCAGGCCATGCTCGAGGACATCGCGATCCTCACCGGCGCCCAGGTGCTGGCCTCCGAGCTCGGCAAGAAGCTCGAGGCCGCGGATGCCAGCGACGGCGGACAAGCGAGCCGCGTCGTCATCGACAAGGAGTCGACCACCATCATCGGCGGTGCCGGCGACAAGGCGCGCGTGGCGGCGCGCGTGGAGCAGATCCGGCGCGAGATCCGCGACACCACCAGCGACTATGATCGCGAGAAGCTGCAAGAACGTCTCGCTCGGCTCGCGGGCGGCGTCGCGGTGATCCGCGCGGGCGCTCCTTCGGAGTCCGAGCTGAAGGCGCTCAAGGAGGCGTTCGACGACGCGATCTCGTCCACCAAGGCCGCCATCGCGGAGGGGATCGTGCCGGGAGCGGGGCTGGCGCTCCTGCGCGCGAGCGACGCGGTCGCGGCGGTCGAGGCGGACGCCGAAGGTGACGAGAAGACCGGTGTGCGCGTGCTGCGGCAGGCGCTCGAGGTTCCGACGCGGCAGATCGCGAAGAACTCGGCGCTCGACGACGGCGTCGTCCTGGAGAAGATGCGCTCGGGCACGGGGACCATCGGTCTCGACGGCGCGACGGGCAAGTACGTGGACCTGGCGGCCGCCGGTATCATCGACGCGACCAAGGTCGTCCGCATCGCGCTCGAGAACGCTGTCTCCGTCGCGAGCATCCTCTTGCTCACGGAGGCCACGCTCACCGACGTCCCGGAGGAGCCGAAGTCGGCGGGCGGCGCCGGGGAAGGCCGCCTGCCCCCGGAGCTCTGAGATCGAGCGCGACGCGCCGACAGCGGACCCCGCCGCACCTCGTCGCGAGATCGAGCCGGCGTTGGCGTCGCCTGCTCGGTCACGTCGGCACGTCAGGCGATCGAGCTCTTGCTGCTCGGACGCCGGTGCGAAGTCACCCGCTGGCGACGACGTAGAGGCCGAGACCGATCATCAGCACGCCCGTGGCGCGATCGATGATCGGCCGCCAGCCGCGTCCGTCGAGCCGCGACACGAGCGAAGCCGCCGCAGTGCCGAGCGCGACGACGGGGATCGCAATCCCGACGCCGTAGGCGAAGAGCAGTCCGGCGCCGTAGGCAGCGCTGCCATCGAACGCGACGAGCGAGAGCAAGCTCGCGAGGATCGGCCATCATCGCCGTCGGGTACAAGGTCAACTCCGAGCGCGCGGTGCAGTTCCGCAAGGACGCGCCGTGCGTTCGACGCGAGCGCCGGCTCCGCGCTCGCGCGGGGCGGTGCGCGATCCCGCGAGCGCTGTCGTCGGTGCTCCGGGCATGGCATGAACCGGCCGTGCCGCTGGTGTTCGTTCCAGAGATCGCGACGTTCCTCCTGCACGGCGAGCGCTCGATCCTCGCGAGCCTGGCGGAGGGCGCGACGCCGCACACACAGCCGCTCGTCGTCCCGCCGGGCTTGCGTCGCCGCGTGCGAGGGGTCGTCCTCCCGCGTGAGCGCGTGATCGAGCGCCTCGCGCAGGCCAGCGCGACCGAGCTCGAGAGCGCGCCGGGGTCGTTCGTGGCCTACGCGCTGATCGCGCGCTTCGCGCTCGACCTGATCGCGCGCGAGCACGTCGTGCCGCTGCTCTGTCGTGATGAGGATGGGCGTGACGACGATGGGCGCGCTGAGGATGGGCACGGCGAGGATGCGACGAGCATTCGCTGGGGCGCCGCGCTCGCTCATCCACGGGACGCGGAGCGCCTCTCGGCACTGGCCCGCTCCCTGCCGCCGGCCGCGCACGCGGTCCCGATCGGCAAGGGCACGGAGGCCTGGGCACCCGACGCGCTCGTGCGCGAGGTGCTCGATGCGGTCATCGACGCCTTCGTGCGGGAGGACGCTCCCTCGGCCTTCCGGTTCGACGACGCACCCGACCGACGGCGATGGGAGACCCGCTGGGTCGAGGCGCTGACGACTACCGCGCGCGCGTTCGACGCCTCCGGCTTCGCCGAGCGAACCGTCGCGAGCGAGCTCGAGGCGTGGAGCGAGCCGCTCGCGGCGCGTACCGATGCGCCGCGCTTGGCGCTTCGCCTCGAGCTGCCCGAGAGCGACACGTCTCTGTTCCGACTCGCGTTCCTCCTCGAGGCACGCGCAGATAGGGCCGCGCAGGTGCCCGCGGACGACGTGTGGACCGCGGGGCCTGCCGTCGGGTCGCTCGGTGTGGCCGCTCACGACGCCGAGCACACCTTGCTTGCTGAGCTGGGGCGTGCCGCGCGAGCGTTCGCGCCGATCGACCGGGCGCTCTCGGCGAAGGCGCCCACCTTCGTGACGCTCGACGCCAGCGAGGCCTGGGCGCTCTTGACCACCGCCGGCGCGGAGCTCTCGGAGTCGGGGATCTCGGTGATCGTTCCGAGTGAGCTGACGACGCGAGGCGCGCGGCGGCTGCGTGCGCGCGTGCGGCTCGGTCAGACGGGCCAGCGCGGACGCGCAGACGGAGCGGGCCTCGGGATGCTCGACGTGGTCGACTTCGCCTGGGAAGCGGCGATCGGAGACGACACGCTGAGCGCGCGCGAGCTCGCCGCGCTTGCGCGTCAGAAGACGCCGCTGGTCCTGCACCGCGGGAAGTGGGCGGTCGTCGATCCCGCCGAGCTCGCGGCGATCCGCGCGCGCCTCGCTGCACGCTCCCACCAGCTCCCGTCGAGGGTCGCGGTCGCGGCCGCGCTCGGCGGCGAGGCCGTGATCGACGGATTGCACGTGTCCGTCTCCGCGGGCGGCGCGTTCGCGACGCTGGTCGAACGCCTCCGCAGTGGAGAGACCGATTCGATCGCCGTCCCGAAGTCGCTGACCGCGACCCTGCGCCCCTACCAGGAGCGCGGCCTCGCGTGGCTCGCCACGATGAGCACGCTCGGCCTCGGCGCCTGCCTCGCCGACGACATGGGCCTCGGCAAGACCGTGCAGCTCCTCTCGTTCTTGCTGCACATGCGCGAGCGCGCGCCGCGCGAGGTGCGTCCCGTCCTCTTGGTCGCGCCGACCTCGGTCACGCTCAACTGGGAGCGTGAAGCAGCGCGCTTCGCGCCAGAGCTGCGCATCGTCCATCACTACGGGCAAGACCGGGCCGCGAGCGCGAAGACGCTCGCGCGCCAGGCCAAGGGCGCGCTGGTCGTGACGACGTACGCCATCCTCCGCCGCGACGCCTCGGTGCTCGCGGAGGTCGACTGGGCGGCGCTCGTGC
Source organism: Sandaracinaceae bacterium (assembly GCA_044220955.1). Lineage (GTDB taxonomy): Bacteria > Myxococcota_A > Polyangia > Polyangiales > Sandaracinaceae > JBBSAT01. Next base: position 3,134 of record JBGAQA010000008.1, on the reverse strand, counting down.
TCGACGAGGCCCAGAACGTGAAGAACGCCTCGTCCATCACCGCGCGCGCAGCGCGTGCGATCCGCGCGCCGCGTCGCATCGCGCTCACCGGCACGCCGGTCGAGAACCGGCTCGCCGAGCTCTGGTCGCTCCTCGAGGTCACGAACCCGGGCCTGCTCGGATCGAGCGACACGTTCCGCAAAACGTTCGCCGTTCCGATCGAGCGCCACGGCGACGACGCTGCGGCGGAGCGGTTGCGCAAGATCGTCGCCCCGTTCCTCCTCCGGCGCACGAAGACCGACCCCAAGGTGATCAGCGATCTGCCTGCGAAGAACGAGATGAAGGTGATCTGCACGCTCACGCGCGAGCAGGCGTCGCTCTACAAGGCCGTCCTCGACGTCGAGATGAAGAAGATCGCGGCGGAGAGCGGCATGAAGCGGCGCGGCCGCGTGCTCGCGCTCCTGTCGTTCCTCAAGCAGATCACGAACCACCCGGCCCAGTACCTCGATCAGGCGGGTCCGCTGGAAGGCCGCTCGGGCAAGCTCGCGCGGCTCACGGAGATGCTCGACGAGGTCGTCGTCGCGGGCGATCGCGCGCTCGTCTTCACCCAGTTCCGCGAGATGGGCGACCGCCTCGTCCGGCATCTCACGTCGTCGCTCGGCAGGGAGGTGCTCTTCCTGCACGGCGGCACACCGCGGAGCGCGCGTGAAGCGATGGTCCAGCGCTTCCAGGATCCCGAGCAGACCGCGCCGCTGTTCGTGCTCTCGCTCAAGGCCGGCGGGACGGGGCTCAACCTGACGGCGGCGTCGCGCGTGTTCCACTACGATCGCTGGTGGAACCCCGCGGTCGAGGACCAGGCGACCGATCGCGCGTTCCGCATCGGACAGAAGCGCAACGTGCAGGTCCACAAGCTCGTGACGGCAGGGACGCTCGAGGAGAAGATCGACGCGCTCCTCGACAAGAAGCGCGACCTGGCGCGCAAGATCGTCGGCGAGGGCGAGGCGTGGATCACGGAGATGGGCGACCGCGAGCTGCGCGAGCTCTTCGCGCTCTCGGCGGACGCCGTGCTCGACGACGAGCACGACGAGCCCTCGCGACGCACCTCGCGCGCATCGCGCCCTGAGGCTCGGCCATGAGACGCGATCGATCGCCTTGGAGTCCGTTCCCCGAGCGACGGCCGCCGAAGAAGGCGCCCGAGCACGGGATCAAGGTCGGCAAGCTGGGCGCGACCTGGTGGAGCCAGCGGTGGATCGCTGCGCTCGAGCGATTCTCGGCGTCGTACTCGGCGCGTCTCGGTCGCGGCCGCACCTACGCCCGCGCGGGCCGAGTGCACGATCTGGTCGTGAGCGCCGGGAAGGTCCGCGCCAAGGTCACGGGATCCGGCCCACGCCCGTATGCGGTCGCGATCGATCTCCGGGTCATCGACCACGCGTCGTGGCGCCGCGCGCTCGAGATCCTCGGTGCCGAGGCGCGCTTCTCTGCGTCGCTGCTCGCGGGCCGGATGCCCGACGACATCGACGACGCGTTCGCGCGTGCCGGAGCCAGTCTCTTTCCTGGGGGCGACGGCGATCTCTCGACCTCGTGCAGCTGCCCCGACTGGGCCAACCCCTGCAAGCACGTCGCCGCGACGCACTACGTCCTGGGAGACGCCCTCGATCGAGATCCGTTCCTTCTCTTCGAGCTACGTGGCCGCACGCGGGACGCCGTCCTCGCCGAGCTGAGGGCGCTGCGTACTGGAGAGGCACGACAGAGCGAGCGCCCTCGCACGCGCTCGCGCGGTCCGCGCTCCGTAGCGCTCGGACCACTGGACTCGGGCACCTACGACCGCCCGCGCGCACCCTGGCCCGCGCTCGACCTCTCGTTCGAGCCCGCTCGCCGTTCGGGCACGTTCTTGGCGCAGCTCGGCCTCCCGCCCAGCTGGCGTGACGAGCGCAAGCCGGCCGAGCTCCTCGCTCCCATCGTCGCGAGCGCCGCGGCGCGCGCGCGCGCGATCATGCTCACCGAGGACGAAGAGCCCGAGTAGACGATCGCGATCGTCGTGGGCACACTCGTCGGGTGACCGTGCCGCGGATCGACGTGGATCCGAGCAGACCCGTCCAGCGCGCGGGGTGGCTTTTCGCCTTCTGGCTCCCGCGCGGGCGAGGCCGGGACGATCGAGCACGCGGTCTCTTGTGCGCGCTGAGCGTCTGCACGAACCCGGCGTGCGACTGCACCGAGGCCAAGGTGACGGCGATCCCGGTCGACGACCGTCTCCGCTGGGCGAAGCTCCACGAGGGTCACGTAACGACGAAGTGGTGGGAGGCACACGACCCCATGGAGAGCTACCCACTCACGCTCGACTTCGTGACCGGCGAGGTCACGAACGCGCGTGGAGAGGAGCTCCCTGCGGTGGTCCGACCTTTCTTCGAGGCGCCCATCCCAGCCTGGACGCTCGACGACGTCTACGCGGAGTGGGCAGCCCAGAGGCCGGCTCCCGAGACGGCGTGGCATGAGGCCGCGCTCGAGCGGTGGCGACCCGGCGACATGCTCTCGCTGCTGGACGCCGACCCGACGCGGCGGCCCGACACGTACGTGCGAGACGGGCGGAGCTACATCGTCGACTTCTGCTTCTGCGTCGCACCCGGCTGCACCTGCAAGGAGAACCGGTTCGTCGTGCTCGCGGTCGAAAAGACGGAGGAAGAGACGCTCTGGTCGCAGATCGGCTCGTTCGAGCTCGGCCCCGGCCTCACGCCGCGCGCTTTCGACGGCACGCGCGAGCACACCGGGTCCGCGCCGCCACCTCCGCATCGATCGCCAAGAGCCCCGCGAAGAACTCCCGCCCCAGCACCACGTCGTGCCACATTCGAGCCACCTCCGATTTCGCAAACCAGAGGTCGGCCCCTTCGAAGACTCGATCAAGTTTTCGGAGGGGCCGTTTCTATCCTCCCTCGACGAACGCGATCAGAAACGAGACCGGGCCCCTCCGTCATCTCGGCCGTGCTCAAGTGCTCGACTTCGCGCTCTTGTACGCCTGCCGCATCGCGGCCTTCACGGCCTTGCGCTTGCTCTGCGGAAGATGCGACTCGACGTTCCGCATCTTGTGCACCTGGCAGCGCTGAACGATCGCGCGCTTGCCGAACCTCTCGCGCAGCGCCTTGCGGAGCGGGGCGCTGCCG
>JBGAQA010000089.1:0-27072 GCA_044220955.1 Sandaracinaceae bacterium | reverse complement strand
TGGACAGCACCCGGATTTTCTTCCGGGCCGGGGTGGAGCCGCCACCCTCAACTTTCAGCAGACCGCGGGACTACGCCCCCGTCCACCCCGCTCAGTTTCCGCAGAAATACGGCCCGAAGACGGCGACTGTCCCCAGGATTGTCCCCACGCCCGATGCGCGCGAGCGGGCTCGGGTGGACGATCCGTGCGACCGCACGCTACCTTCGGACCATGTCCGACGAACGGTACCGCGCGACCGGCACACCGCGCTCCGTGAAGAGCACGTTGCGGGTGCTCGGGCTCTCCGAGAAGGAAGCGAAGGTCATCGCGGCCGTCGCCTCCGCAGCGGTGGGTGCGGTGATCGGTCATGCGATCGCGGCCTCCCTCGACGACGATGCGAAGCGCCGGCCGCGCAAGGCGACCAAGTCCAAGACGACCCACGCGGGCCGCTCGCGTGCCGTTCGCGCACGTGCCGCCTGATCGTCACCGAAGAGCGGGCGCGATCGGAAGATCCCGATGACCGCTCGGCTGGTCTCGTCGCTCAAGGCGCACCGGCACCTTCGCGGCGAGCGCATCTTCTGCAACGACGACGGCACCGAGCTCACCCCGGGGCAGCTCGAGGTCACGCTCAGGACGGCCTGCCGCCGGGCGGGGCTTCGCCAGATCGGCTGGCACGTCCTTCGTCACACGTTCGGTTCGACGCTCGCCCAGCGCGGTGCGGCACCGAAGGCCATCCAGGAGCTGATGGGGCACTCCGACATGGCGACGACCATGCGGTACATGCACCTCGCGCCGGCGCATCACGTCGAGGCCATCCGCCTCCTCTATGCATCCGGCGCCACCCACGGGAACGTGCGCCAGCTCGCCCGGTGAGCGCGTCGCGATCGGTTTGGGCAGCTATTGGGCAGTGAGCCCACTCGGACGGAAGAAAAAGAGCCCAACGTCTCGTAAACGTTGGGCTCCAAAGAGCGGGGTGGACGGGACTTGAACCCGCGGCCTCCGGCGTGACAGGCCGGCGTTATAACCAACTTAACTACCACCCCGTGGTGGTCCCCTCCGCACCTCGCGGTGCGAAAGAGGCGCCGTACCTAGCTCGCGTCGCGGAAGCTGTCAACGATCGGCGAGCGGTGGGACCGCCCGTCACCCAACCCTCTCCCCGCTCGCGCGCTCGCGCGCAGAGGGCTTTCGATCACGGTCCCGCGTCGCCCGCGCGCATCCCGGCGTCGACCATCGGGAGCGGGCCGCCGCAGGTGTCGGCGGGCATCGCGGCGACCCACTGGCGCAGTAGAGCCGCGCCCTCGGTGTGGTGCAGCACGCTCGGGAGCTCGGGCATCTTCACGCCCGGCTCCTCCGACTCGACGCGGTAGATCAGCACCGAGCCGTCCGGGTAGCCGGGCATGACGTCCACGCGGCGCCCGCCGGCGGCGTGGCCGGCGGCCGCCGGCTCCTTGCAGATGCCGAGGCGCAGCGGGTCCGTGACGTCGATGCCGAGCAAGAGGCCGCTCTGGTCGCTGCCGCCGTTGACGCGGTGGCAGTTGGCGCAGTTGGCCTCCATGTAAGAGCGGGCGCGGTCCTCGAGCGGCGCGCTGCCGAAGGGGTCGACCAGGGGGTGGCGATCGGCAGGCGCTGGCGCGGACGCGAGGATGCCCAGGCTGACCAGGTGGTCGAGCTGGTTGACGGTGCCGACGCTGCCGCCGAAGTCGTGCATGCGGTCGAGCTGGCGCACGCGCACGCCGAGCAGGTGCACCGGGTCCGCGCCGCCGTGGCAGTTGCGGCACTGGATCGCGTCCGGGACGCGGTACGTGATCGAGACGGGGTCACCCGCGGCATCGGTCCACGACACGGGCACGCGGCGGCCGTACTGCCACAGGCGCGCCTCGCGCCCGTCCGCGTCGTACTCGTAGATCAAGGACACCCACTCGCCGCCGTGGCGCCAGAGCAGGCGCGTCTCGATCAGGCGCTCGGCCGAGGTCGGATCGCGCAGGTCGGCGACGAAGCCGAACGTCTTGACCAGCACGCTCTCCTCGGGAAACACGAGGTCTCCGTTCGCGTCGATCGTGACCTGCTGCCCCTCCGGCACGCGCAGGAAGCGGTGCTTCGTCGCGTAGTCCGAGAACAGCGGCGCGATGACGTCGTAGGGGATCACGTCCGCAGCGGGGATCTGCCGCGACATGTCCTCGAAGAGGCCCCACTCGCTCAGCGTGAGCGGACCGGGCGGCGGCGCGGGCGGCGAGGAGTCGCAGCTGACCGCGAGCAGGAGAAGGACGCTACAGGCGATCGCGGCACGCATCGGTCACAGCATCACGGGCGGGACGATCGGCGCCATGCAGGCGGCGGCTTCGGCCGGGATCACGTCGCTGACTGTCGCGAAGCCGTGCGGCTGGTCGACCGCGCGGAAGTGGCCGGAGGTCGCGACGCAGATCTGCGGCGCAACGTTGTCGGTCGGGACGACCATGTCCCACATCACGTCGACCTCGACGGTGCCGTCGAGCTGCGCGAGCGGGCCGACGGCGCCGTCCGGCGCGTGCGAGTTCCCCGACTGGACGTTGTCGTGCACGTACGCGTGGCGCAGGCGCCCGTCGTACGCGGCGTCGGTGGACCTCGGCGCGCCGGCGACGACGGCGGTGTCGTACGAGAGCAGCATGATGCCGACGGTGCCGTTGCCGGAGACCGTGTTGTCGTAGATCTCGACCTCGTGGGCGGCCATGATCATCATGCCGAGGCCCACGGGGACGTACTGCACGACGCCGCCGGTCGCGAAGTTGGCGAGGTTGTTGTCCATCGAGATGTTGTCGTGGACGCTCGTGTGGCTGCCGTGGTTGAGCAGGCCGGGGAGCTCGAAGACGAGGATGCCGGCGGTGTTGTGGAAGGTCGTGTTGCCGACGACCTCGCAGTTCGTGCTGTTCTCGATCTCGAGCCCGGCGACGTTGTCGTGCACGCTGCTGTTCGACACGATGCAGTTCGTGGTCTGGCCGACGTAGAGCCCCGCGTCCGCGCTGCCGAACGCCTCGCACTGGTCGAGCAGCACGTCCTCCGACTCGACCGGGTAGATGGCGTACGCGCCGTGCTGCGCGCGGTTCACCCAGCCGGCGATCACGTGGCGGACGGTGACGCCGTGGCAGTGCTGGAAGTAGAGATCGTCGTGCGTGGCGTCGAGGATGCGCATGTTCTCGACGGTGACGTCGGTCATGTCGGTGAAGCTCACGCCGCGCTCGCCGCTCGTCATGCCTGCGAAGTCGAGGGTCACGTCGGCGGGCGCCGCGCCGGTGCCGCGGAACGTGACGCCGGTGAGGCCCGCGAGCGAGACCGGGTCCGAGAAGTGGTAGGTGCCGGGCGAGACGCAGATCGTCGCGCCGGCGCGGGCGTCGACGAACGCCATCTGGAAGGCGATCTGGTCGTCGGCGCCGGGGCTCAGGGTGACGGTGCACGTGGAGCCGCCGCCACCGGCGTTGCAGCTGGCGAGGGCGAGGGTCAGGGCCAGAACGGCGGACACGCGAAGGGAGAGCGAGATCGACGGCATGAGTCGATTGTACTCGATCAACCGCGTCTCCAACGGCGCCTTGTAGCCACGTACGCCGCGAGCAGGAGCCCCCCGAGCGAGACGGGCACCACGTAGGGCAGCTCCGGCGGCCGGAAGCGCAGCGTGACGCGCTGCCGGCCCGCCGGCAGGTCCACCGCCAGCCGGCCCGCGTCGTCGGCCCTCGCGCCCCGATCCGGCACGAACTCCTCGAAGTAGTTCTGGTCGAACACGACCCGGCCGGGCGCGTCCAGGGTGACGTCGGCCCAGACGGTGAGGCTCGTGCGGCCGGCGTCGTGGACCTCGCCGCTGCCGCCCGGGGCGATCCGCGCGAAGGGCGAGTCACCGAGCCAGAGCGCCCGCGACACGTCCCAGGGGATGGGGTCGTAGCACTCGTGCGTGCCGACGTTCTCGGACGGGTAGTTCGCGTACTCGCCGAAGTAGTCGCGCCCCGACACGAGGTGGAAGCGGTGCGCCGCGGGGGCCTCGCCGAGGCGCGGGCCGTCCCAGCGGTCCACGATGGTCCAGGTCACCGACCAGACGTCCGCCGTCGTCATCAGGAGCAGCACGATGGGCAGCGCGGCCGCGAAGCGCTGGAAGGGGCGCCGCAGGTCGAGCTCGCGCGTCGTGCGCTCGAGGGCGTCGACCGCGAGCGCCCCGAACATCGCCACGTGCCAGATCACCATCACGCGCCAGCGCGAGGGCACGTGGATGGAGCGGTAGAACGGCAGCTCCTGGAGCATGGGCCACGGGTAGTGCTCGCCCGCGTTGCCCTGCGTCATCGTGGTGAACAGGATCGCGCCGAGCACGAGGACGGCGAGCTCCACCCGGGGGCGGCTCGGGCGCAGGCGCAGCGTGTCGGCGGTGGCGACGAGGAGGCCGAGGGCCGCGAGCGCGAGCGCCCCGTAGCCCACGTAGCCGCCGTACTCCGGCCACACCCACTGGTGCCCGGCGAAGTGCATCTGCGTCTGGTCCCGCTGCGTGAGGATCTGCAGGATCTCGGCGAGCGTCATCGAGTCCGTGTCGGGGACCGGGTGGGGATGCGCCAGGATCGTGATGAGGATGGGCACGACGCGCATGCACGCGACCAGCCCCGTCAGCACGCCGGCCAGGAGCGCGCTCGCGATCGCCCGGCCCCGGCCGTGGCCGCGGACGGTGAGGCGCAGCGCGAGGTCGAACGTCATCCAGACCAGGAAGTACGGGAACGGGTAGTGGCCGCCCTCGAAGACGACGAGCGACATGATCAGCGCCACGGCCGCCGCGTAGCGGTAGTCGCGCGCCGAGCGCCGCCAAGAGAGCATCAGGAAGGGGCCGTAGTAGAAGGCGAGGAACGTCGCGTGGCCGCCCGCCCCGTGCCACGCGAAGAAGCCGGTCGTGGTGAAGACGATCGCGGCGAACGCGCTGGCGATCTCCAAGAGGCGCAGCTCGCGACGCGCGTACAGGTACGCGCCCGCGATGCCGATCGCGGCGTGGAAGACGACGTAGAGCTTGTGGCCGATCGTCGTGCCGAAGGGCAGCACGAACATCAGGTAGGTGGGCGAGAACACCTGCGCCTGCGGGTTGCCCCAGAGCGGGACGCCACCGCAGTGGTGCGGATCGAAGAGCGGGACCTCGTGCCAGCGCTCGATGGCGATGCGGCCCGACTCCCACATGTGATGGAACCACTGCCAGTCGCCCCACCCGCTCGCCATCGGGTGCTCGAACGCGGGCGCCCAGTACGCGAAGGCCACGAAGAGCGCGCCGACGGCGAGCCCGATCGTGGCGCGTGAGGGCGCGAGCTTCATCGCCCGCGCGAGGCCGACGTCGAGGCGGACCGGCTCTTGGAGCGCGCCACGAGCACGATCCCCTCGGGCAGGGCGGGCCAGGGCGCGCGCAGGAGCGGGCCCGGGACGCGGCCGAGCACCCCCCGCGAGATGCGCGCGGCGAGCTCGAAGTTCGTGCCGCGCGCGAGGATGGAGGCGACGTACTCGAGGTTGTAGACGCGCCGCGCGACGTCGACGCCGAGCACCTCGAGGCCGGCCGCCTCGGCGGTCTTGGCGAGCGTGTCCGCCGTGAAGAAGTAGAGGTGCGCGCGGTGGTAGTGCACCCAGCGACTGCCGAGCAGCTGCGCACCCCGCGAGGAGCAGTCGTTGGTCGCGCAGATGACCAGGCCACGCGGGACGAGCAGGCGATCGACCGCGCGGAAGGTCGCGACGGGATCGCGCACGTGCTCGATGACGTCGACCATCGAGACCACGTCGAAGTCGGCCGCGCCCTCGAACGTCTCGATCGAGCCGCGCAGGATCGTGCGCCCCGGGCGCGCGGCGGGATCGCTGGGCGCGAGCGGATCGAGGCCGACGGCGTCGAATCCCGCGTCCCGGGCGGCCAGCAGCGAGAAGCCGAGGCCGCACCCGACGTCGAGCAGGCGCTTGCCCCCGGTCAGGCCGAAGTGCGGGCGCGCCGAGGCCAGGAGCGACGCGTAGGTCGCGCGCTTGGTGCGCGCCAGGCCCTGATCGGCCGTGTGCTCGCCCTCCACGAAGCCGAACTGCTCGTAGTAGTGCTCGTCGTAGATGCTCGAGAGCTCGGCGTCGGTCGGCTGCGGATCGGCGCGGCGCAGGCCACAGGCGGTGCACTCGACGACCCACGGCAGGGCGTCCTCGAAGACCTGGCGCGTGCGCGACTCGCCGCAGAGCGTGCAGGCCGCCCGGACGCTCGTCTCCACGGAAAGGCTGCCCTCCGGGTGCATCGGCGGGCTGGTGTAGCCCGGCGGGGGCAGGGAGCCAAGAACTGGCGGCCGGTTGCTCAGGAAGCGAGGAGCCCCTTCCTGCATTCGTGCTTTCCTCAGCAATTGACCGTCCGGAGCGGGCTCCTTGCCCCCTTTCGACCGTACCCGAGGCGGTGCCCTCGAGGACCCTGCGTCAGTCCGTGCTCGCAGCCGCGTCCTCGGCCGCATGACCCTCGAAGACGAGCACCTCACGGGACCCATCATCGGTGCGGCGATCGCGGTCCATCGCGCGCTCGGCCCAGGCTTCCTCCCGGGTCGAACACGTCCGATTCTTCCTGCTAATGTCGCCGCCCCATGGCGCAGCGGATCCTGGTCGTCACGCCCACGTACAACGAGTCGGGCAACCTCGAGCGGTTCGTCGAAGGAGTGCTCCGGTGGATGCCGGAGGCCCACGTGATGATCGTGGACGACGCCTCCCCCGACGGAACCGGCGACATCGCCGACCGCATGGCGGCCGCCGACCCGCGCGTCCGCGTGATGCACCGCCCGGGCAAGATGGGCCTCGGCACCGCGTACGTGCAGGCCTTCCAGAAGGGGCTGGGCGAGGGCTACGACCTCTTCTTCGAGATGGACGCCGACCTCTCGCACGACCCGATGTACCTGCCGTCGTTCCTGAAGGCGTTCCAGCGCGGGGCGGACCTCGTGATCGGCTCGCGCAACGTGCCCGGCGGCGGCGTCACGGGCTGGGGCATCGGCCGGCACTTCGTGAGCAAGGGCGGGAGCCTCTACTCGCGCACGATCCTCGGCGTGGACGTGAAGGATCTGACGAGCGGCTACAAGGCGTTCCGCGCCGACGTGCTGCGCGCGATCGATCTGAGCACCGTGCAGAGCAACGGCTATTCGTTCCAGATCGAGCTCACGTACCGCGCGCTCCAGAAGGGCTTCAAGGTCGTCGAGGTGCCGATCCACTTCGTCGACCGCACGCACGGCACGAGCAAGATGAGCCAGCGCATCTTCATGGAGGCCGTGGGCGTCGTGTGGAAGCTCCGGCTGGAGCCCAAGAAGTAGCGACGAGGCTGGGGCCGACCTCAGCGCCCGAATTCGTAGACGAAGATGCACCCCTCGTACGCCGTGCCGTCGAGGTAGCTCTCCATCTCGAAGCGCAGCTCGCGTTCGAAGGGCCAGGTGTCGACGAGGTGGTGGCGGTACAGGTGCGTGTGCGCGTCGCCGATCGGCGGCGTGGGATCCGTCGGGCGCGTCCAGCCGCTCGCGCCGCTCGTGACCGACGCGTAGGGCCCGTTCATGAAGTAGAAGGCGCCGCCGAAGTAGTCCTCGGTGCCCGTGCCGAGGATGTCGTAGCTCCCGTCGATCGCCACCTCGTGGTCCGGCTCGAGCGGCCAGTACCAGGGATCCGGCGCCGTCTGGAACGTCGTGATGCCGGCGAATTGCCCCGGGCCGCGCACGGTGCGTCCGAGGACGATGTTGGGGAACTGGTCCGCGAAGGGCGGCTGCTCCGCGCGGATCGGGAGCGATGCGACGACGCGGCTGCACTCCGCGTGGAAGCGGCCGACATCGGCGGGGACGGCAGACACCGACAGAGCGCGCGCCCGGAGCCCGACCGGGATCGGAGCGCCCGCGCCGTTCGTGACGAGCACGCGCGCCGCGGAATCGAACGGGATCGGCGCGTAGAGGATGGCGCTCGCGTCGCTCGATGCGGTGAGCGCAGCGGCGTACGTGCCCGCGGGTCCGTCGCTGCCGGTGAGCCACGCGAGCGGCGCGTCGGCGGCGACCTCGCCGTCGACCTCGATGCGCAGCGCGAGCTCCGTCCGCGTCCCGCGGGGCGTCGTGACCTCGAGCGTGGTGATGGCGCCGGGCCCCGTGAGCGCGAGCTCGGTCGACTCGCCCGGCGCGAGGTCGCGCGCGGCCGTGGCGTGGTCGTCGCCCGCGTGCTCGTGCCCGGCCCAGATCCGCGCGGCCTCGGCGAGCGCGGCCCGCTCGGAGGGCGTGTACGCGCCGTCCCAGGAGCGCACGCAGACGTCGCTCGGCAGCCGCCGCACGTCGACCTGGTAGTAGGCCCACGCGCCGTCCGCGACGGTGAGCTCGACGACGGCGCTCGACTGGAACTGGATCGGCGCGGTGATCACGAGGCCCCCGCTGGCGACCGAGGGATCCATCGCCCAGGGCACGGGGAACGTCGCCGAGGTCGCGCTCGCGAGGTCCCCGAGGCGCGTGTCGACGACCTCGTCGTGGCCGTCGATGGCCAGGCGCAAGGGGACCTCGGAGATCGAGCCGGCGGCGGGCGGTCCGTAGGTGAACCAGAGCCGCGTGATCACGCCGGGGCCCGTCTCGTCGGCGAGGATCGCGCGCGGGCCGTCGAAGCCGATGAAGTGGGCGAAGTCGTCGTTGTGCATCCCGGGCTGCGGCTCGGGGCTGCGCGAGCTGACGAGGAACGCGCGGCCGGGCAGGCGGCGCGCGGGCGCGAGCGGATCGGCCAGCGCAGCCACGAAGTCGACCGGCGTGCAGCCGCCGCCGGAGTCGGTCCCGGCGCTGCCCGCGTCACGCCAGGCGGCGTCGCCCCCGGCGGACGCGTCCGTTGCGGCCGACGGAGCGCCGCACGCGCTCGCAAGGGCCACGAGCAGCGGCGCGAGCCTACGCACGGGCCACGGCGCGCGGCACGGCGCGTCCGCCGCTCTGGATGAGCTTCTCTTCGCCGGCGGTGCCCGCCTCGATGTAGACCGCGTCCTGGTTCACGCGCCAGGGGTCGAACTTCGCGGGCTTGCCCTGGTGCTGGGCCACGATGTTCTCGACGGTGAGCATCGCCGTCATCATCGAGTGGTCCTGGTTGTTGTAGCGGTGCATGCCGTTGCGGCCGACCATGTGCAGGCCCGCGTAGTGCACGCCGATGCCCTTGGCGATGCGGTCGACGTTGTCGGCGTAGTGATCGTCGTAGACCGGGTACGCCTTGGGCTGGCGCACGACGCAGCCGTCGACCACCGCGCTCGCGCGGCCGAGCTTCAGGATCTCGAGCTCGCGCCCGCCCAGCGCGACGAGGTCCGCGTCCTTCGCCGACCAGAGGCCGTCGCCCTCGAAGCAGAAGTACTCGAGGCCGTAGCAGGCCTTGTCCGCGTCGGGGACCATCTCGGGCGACCACGTCTTGAAGTTCTGGATTCGGCCGACCTTCACGCCCTTGTCCTGGATGTAGATCCAGTTGTCGTCGAAGGCGCCCTCGTCCTTCACGATCAGCGCGACGGTGAGGAAGTCGCGGTACTTGAGGGCGCGGGCGGCCGCGAGCATCTCGGGCGGGGCGGCGGGCGTCAGGTGCTCGACGACCTCGCGCAGCGGCGCCGAAGAGATGACGTGCGTGGTGCGCCGGACGCGCTCGGCGCCGCCTTGCACGTAGCGGACGTCCCACGCGCCGTCGGCGCGCTTGTCGAGGCCGGTCACCTTGGCGCCCATCACGACGCGGCCGCCCATCCCGGCCACCTGCCGCGCGCACTCCTCCCAGAGCATCCCGGGGCCCTGGCGCGGGTAGCGGAACTCGTCGATGAGCGTGGTGAGGACCTCGTCCTTCTTGCTGGAGCGGAGGTTCTTCGGCTGGACGGCGTTCCACACCGCGGAGCCGAGGTTCAGCCCCTTGATGCGCTGCGCGGCCCAGTCGGCGGAGATGTCCCGGCAGTCCATGCCCCAGACCTTCTCCGTGTAGTACTTGAAGAAGATCTCGTAGAGGCGGCGGCCGAACTGGTTGCGCACCCAGTCCTCGAGGTTCGTCGGGTCCTTCACGGGGCGGACGCGCGCGTGCGCGAAGCTCAGCATGCAGCGCGAGCTCTCGAAGAGGCCGAGCTGCACGAGCGCCTCGATCGGCTTGAGCGGGTAGCTGAAGAACTTGCCGTCGTAGTAGATGCGCGACTTGCGCGGTCGCGTGAGCAGATCGTTCGGCAGGATCTTCGTCCAGAACTCCTCGACCTCCTTGGCCTTGGAGAAGAAGCGGTGCCCGCCGATGTCGAAGTGGTAGCCCTTGTACTCGGCCGTGCGCGAGATGCCGCCGACGTACTTCGGATCCGCCTCGAGCACGAGCGGCGCGAGCCCGGCCTCGGCGAGCTTGTGGGCAGCCGTGAGGCCGGCGGGCCCGGCGCCCACCACGATCACGAAGACATCGGGCTCTCTCTCGGTCGAAGACATGCTGTACGGCTCTCGCGCGGACCGTATAGCACGCGCTCAGTCGGCCTCGGCCGGCGGCGCCTCGGGCCTCGCGGGCGCGCCGGGCATCCACGGATGGATCGGCGGATCGTCGACGCAGCGCGGTCGATCGGGCAGGGGGCAGTAGATGCGCACGTGGAACTGGTCGTTGTGCATGCCGCCGTGGCTCGGCTGGCTCAGGATCGCCTCCGCTCGGGCGATCACGTCGGCGCTGGCTCCCTGGCGGGCCCCTTCCTCGAGCAGGCGCCCACGGATGGTGCGCGAGACGAAGATCCACTGCACCGGCACCTCGTCCATGACGAGCGCCTCGACCAGCTGCCAGTTGCGCACGAGGTCGTAGCGCAGCTCGTCGTGTCCCCGGACGGTGAGGTCGCGCCGGAAGTCGTAGAAGCGATGCAGGTCGAGCGGCGCTCCGTCGGGGTCGGTGACGTAGAAGCCGAGATCCACGTCCCGCCCCGACTGGTGCGAGCGGTGCGGCCGGAAGCGCCCGCCGCCCCGTCGCGAGAGGTCCCCGACCGTCAGGCGCGCGCCCGGCGTCCGGGCCATGACGGCGCGCGCGGCGCGATCGAGGAGCGCGACGAGCTCGTCGGTGCCGAAGCGGGCCTCGCTCCGGGACTTGAAGCGCAGCGCGTCCGACTCGTGCAGCTCGTGGCCGCGGATCAGTCGACCGCGGTTGTGGCGGCCGACCGAGAGGCTGCTGCCGTCGCCCGACTCGGGCGCGCGGTGGGCGGCCGGCGGAGCGTGGGTGCGCCGGCGCGTCGCGTGGGGGCGTGAACGGGTGGTGGCCTTCGTGTGCGCCCGCGCGCCGTCCGACGCGCCCGTCCCGGAGGCGGGGGCCGGGGCCGGTGCGGGCTCGACGGGGGGGGAGGCGACGGACGCGTCCTGCGCCGCCGCTGCGCTCACGACGAGCGCGCAGACCGTCAGCACCACGGCAGGCGACATCGGCCGCATCTCGGTCGGTGATCGTGCCGGACGGGGGCGCGCGCGTCGAGAGAACGGTGCGCGCGCTCAGCCGGGGATCGTGGCGTCGATCATCTCGCGCGTGTCGACGTCGATGCGATCGGCGATCGCGTCGACCGGCAGGTCGTTGGCGTCCGTGCCGAAGGGATCCTCGATCTCGACGCCGATCTCGTCGATGCCGAAGAGCGCGAACGCGACGAGACCCGCCGCGACGGGCGTGAGCCAGCCCAGCGCCTCGCTCATCGTGAACGGCGCCGTGAAGCAGAAGAGCGCGACGAAGGTCTTGATGTGCTGCGCGTAGGCGAACGGCACCGGCGTGCGCAGGATCCGCTCGCAGCCGGCGAGCGCCTCGACGAGACCGCCGAGGTTCGCGTCCATCGCCCGCAGGCGCTCCTCGGTCAGCCGCCCTTCCCCGACGAGCCGCGCGAGCTCGATGGAGATCCACGTGAGGATCAGCTGCGAGCGCGCCTTGCTCCCGTCGAGCGCGGCGCGCTCGTTCTCGGTGAGCGACGCGACGCGCTCGAGCGCCTTCTCGCCGCGCAGGTGCTGGGCCGAGACGCGGTAGAAGGCGTCGATCCAGCCGCGGATGCGCGCGCGCGAAGCGGCGTTCGCCTCCCCCGGCAGGAAGGCGGCGAGCTGCCGCGCGAGGTCGCGCGAGCGGATGATCATGCCGCCGAGCAGGCGCCTGCCCTCCCAGTAGCGGTCGTAGCTGGCGTTGGTGCGGAACACGAGCAGGAGGCCGAGCGCCGCGCCGATCATCGTGTGCGCGATGGGCGAGAGCGCGAGCTGATGCTGCTTGTGCAGGTGTACGGCCAGCGTCCCGAAGAGCGCCGCCACGAGCACGCGCCCGAGCAGCCGCGGCATGACGGAGCCCGTCGTGCGGAAGATGATCCTGCCCCAGCGCCGGCCGTCGTACTCGATCATGGTGCGCGGAGATAACGCGCGACGCCGCGTGCGATCAAGGGGGCGGCGAGCGCGCGAGCCCTCACATCGGCTCCACGCGCACGACGTGGGTCCCGGGGCCGGGGCAGACGACCTCGACGCGACCGACCGCGTCGCGCGTCGCGTCGGCGACCGCCGCGCCGTCGCAGGTCACGCGGAAGGGCCCGAGGAGCATCGGGACGCGGAGCACGCTCGGCGCGTCGTCGCCGCGACCGCCGTACGTGAGCTCGAAGACGTGCGTGGCGATGTCGTAGGTCGCTCCCATGGGCTCGCCCGCGATGATCTCGGCCCAGATGCGCAGGTGGGCGTCGACGACGGCGGGGCGCGTGCGGAACGTCCCCGCCGGCGCGTCGTAGTCGAAGAAGCCCCAGGCTCCCTGCGAGCTCTCCTTCCACACCCACACGGTGCTGCTCGCCGCGTGCTCGTCGAAGAGGTCGTACATGATCCCGACGTAGGGGGCCGAGCCCGCGGAGTCGGGACGGATCCCCCACTCGCCCGCGAAGAGCGGCGCCCCGAACGCGGCGGCTTCCGCGACGGCGCGCGTCACGTTCGGCTCGAGCCGGGCACGGGTGACCGTGTCGAGCTCGCCGCGTGGGTCCGAGAACGAGAGCGTGTAGAGGTGGACGGCGTACACGCCGCCGGGATCCGGGAACGCCGTGATGCCGCGCGGTCCCATGTCCGTGAGGTTGCGGATCGCGGAGGGCTCGAAGAACGCGAGGTGCCGCGTGTCGACGGCGCGAAGCGCCGGCAGGATGCGCGCGTAGAAGCGCTGGATGTTCGCGTCGGCCGGGATCGGCTCGTTGAAGAGGTCGTAGCCGATCACGGTGGAGTCCGTCGCGAAGCGTGCGGCGACGTGCGCGACCATCGCGCCGTAGGCGTCCTGCAACGCGACGCTCGCCGGGTCCGAATCGTCGAAGAACGTCGTGTAGTAAGTGAGCGTGTCGGCGCGGCGTTGCGTCAGCGTGTCCGCGAGCGGGCCGCAGAGCAGCATCGGGGGCACCGGACGCGTCGCCCAGAGCGGCGCGCCGTCCTCGCCGAGGTCTTTCGACCAGCCGTCGGCGTGGAAGTCGAGCAGCACGCGGATCTCGTGGGCGGCGGCGCGAGCCACGACGTCCTGCACGCGGTCGAGGTACGCCTCGTCGAAGGCGCCCTGGGTCGGCTCGATGGCCGACCACTGGATCGGAAGGCGGATCACGTCGAAGCCCATCTGCTGCATGCGCGTGAGGTCGTCGTCGGTCAGCTCGGGGATGTCCTCGAGGACGTCCGTCGGCGGCGGGCAGCGCGCGGGGTCGAGCGAGACGTCGAAGATCCCGCGCGCGCGCACGTTCACGCCACGGAACACCATCACGCGCCCGACCTGATCCACGAGGTGCGCGCGGTCGGAGCGCACGAACGCGTCGGTCGGCGGCGTCCACGCCGCGATCGGCGCGGCGGCCGGCGCACAGCCCAGGGCGAGCACGAAACCGCCCGACAAACCCGCCAGCGCGGCCAGCGGGGTCACTCCACAGGGTCGCAACATGTTGATCTTACTCCGATCTGGCGGGTAGGTGCGCGTTTCGTCGGGATGCCCTTGATCCGAGGCGTTTTCCACGAATCGCGCACCTACCCGCCGGAACGCCGTCAATCCGAGGACTTGGACAGGTGTGGAGTGACCCCAACTTGGGACCGCTACCTGCCGAGGGTGGCGCGGCCGATGACCAGGCGCTGGATCTCGCTCGTGCCCTCGTAGATGCGGGTGACGCGGACGTCGCGGTAGTAGCGCTCGACGTCGTACTCCTTCACGTATCCGTAGCCGCCGTGGATCTGCAGCGCGCGGTCGCAGACCTTGCCGGCGCTCTCGCTCGCGAAGAGCTTGGCCATCGCCGCCTCCGCCGAGAACGAGTGCTTGCTCTGCTTCAGGTGCGCCGCGCGCAACGTGAGCATGCGGGCCGCATCCAGCTCGGTGCGGGAGTCGGCGATCATCCACTGGATGGCCTGGTAGTCGGCGATCGCCTTGCCGAACGTCTTGCGCTCGCGCGCGTATGCGATGCCCGCCTCGAGCGCGGCCTCACCGATGCCGAGCGCCTGCGAGGCGATCCCGATGCGGCCGCCGTCGAGCGCCATCATCGCGATGCGGAAGCCCATGCCGAGCGTGCCGAGGAGCGCCGTCCTCGGGACGCGACACGACTCGAAATGCAGCGCCGTCGTGGCAGAGCCGCGCAGGCCCATCTTGTCC
The DNA here is from genome assembly GCA_044220955.1 of Sandaracinaceae bacterium. GTDB lineage: Bacteria > Myxococcota_A > Polyangia > Polyangiales > Sandaracinaceae > JBBSAT01. Next base: position 12,558 of record JBGAQA010000089.1, on the reverse strand, counting down.
TCGTGGTGCCCGACGGCGAAGCCGGGCGTGCCCTTCTCGACGAGGAAGCAGCTGATGCCCTTCGTGCCCGGCTCGCCCGTGCGCGCCCACACGACGAACACGCCCGCACAGTCGCCGCTCGTGATCCACTGCTTGGCGCCGTCGATCACCCAGTGCTCGGCGTCGAGGCGGGCGACGGTGCGCATCGAGCCCGGATCGCTCCCGGCCTCGGGCTCCGAGAGCGCGAACGCACCGGCCACGAGCGAGCCGTCCGCGAGCCGCGGGCAGTACTGCTTCTTCTGCGCGTCGTCGCCGAAGGTCGCGATGACCTCGCCCACCATGTTGGTGACCGCCATCGTCACGGCGGTCGACGCGCAGGCCCTCGCCACCTCGGTCATCGCGAGCGAGTACGCGACGACGCCCGCCTCCGCGCCACCGAGCGACTCGGGGAGGTTCACGCCGAAGAGCCCGAGCTCGGCGAGCGCGGCGAGGTTCTCGCGCGGGAGCTTCGCGTCGCGGTCCGCCTGCCGGGCGCGCGGAGCCAGCACCTTGGTCGCGACGTCACGCGCCGCGTCCTGGATCATCTTCTGTTCGCTGCTCAGCGCGAGGTCCATGGGCGGCGGCGTAGCACGTGACCCAAGCTCGCGGACGCACGGGCGCTCCGAATCGTGAGACCATGCACGCCATGCGCCCGCTGCTCGCGGTCGGTCTGGCCCTCGTGACAGGCTGCGCCGCCGTGCCGCCCGTCGTCGCGACCAGGGTCACGGACAAGCAGGCCCACGCGCGCGGATGCACCGCCGCGAGCGACTGCGAGCTCGTGGCGCGCACCTGCTGCGGGCACTGCGGCCAGCCCGCGTCCGGCGACGTGCGCGCCATCGCCCGCGGCACGGCGAGGCAGTCGAGCCGCTGCGTCGGCACGGGCTGCCCGCGCTGTCACGCCGACCCCGACCCGGCGCTCGTCGCGTACTGCGCCGCCGGCACCTGCCGCGCGCTCGACCTGCACACGAGCCCGCTCACGCGCTGCGCCCACGACGAGGAGTGCAGCGTCCGCCCGCGCAGCTGCTGCGAGTGCGACGCGACCGAGTGGGTCGCGATCCGCGCCGACGCCGCGCGCACCTACCAGCGCCGGGTCTGTGGTGGCGCCGCGACCTGCCCCGAGTGCGCGGGCCCGAGCGCGCCCCACCGCGCGTTCTGCATCGACTCGCGATGCGTGCTCCGGCCGATCACCGGACACGACACGGTCGAATGATCGCGTCACCTCGCGCCTCCGGCCGCCGCCCGTGGTGCGCCGCGCACGCCCTCGTCCAGGACCTCCGCGGCCGGCGCTCCCGTCGGGTCAGAGCGAGAAGCTGACCTTGCCCGCGTAGCTGCCGGGATCGGGGAAGGTCCAGCTGCGGACCGCGCTCGCCACGCAATCGAGGTGCGCCGCCGTGTCGGACGAGTCCGTCGCGACGCCCGCCGCGAGCACGGTGCCGCCCGGCTGCACGTACGCCGTGACGTGATACGGGCCCTGGCCGCACTGCGTGCGCACGGCGTTCTCCTGCGACTCGACGAGCTCGTCGATGCCGCCCGAGGCGAGCGAGACCGGCGCGCGCACGTCGCCCGGCGGGTCGAGCGCGAAGCCCCAGCTGAACTCCGCCTCACCGCCGTGCGGGCGCGGGAAGTGGGCGCGCTGCGCAACGCCGACGATGCACGTCTCGACGTCGCGATCGCCGAGCGAGCTCTCCGCCGGGTACACCCACATCACGGTGCCGTCCGTGTGGATGCGGAACGCCATGCGGATCTCGCCCCCGAGGAATCGAACCGCCGCCAGGCGCGTCTCGAAGCAGTGCATGAAGCTCTCCATGCGCGGCTCGAGCGTGTCCTGCACCGCCTGCTGCGAGATGGTGCCCATCAGGCCGGTGATCGAGGAGCCGTCGTCCGGCGGCGGCTCCTCGTGGCGGCGATCCACGGTGGTCGTCGTGGTCTGCGTGGACTCGGAGGAGCCCCCACCGCAGCCGATCGCCACGGAGAGCGAGAAGAAGAGCGCGACGAGACCCCAGTACTGCTTCATGGCCATCACCCCTTGAGCGTGCTGCTTGCGATGACGATGCGCTGGATCTCGCTCGTCCCCTCGTAGATCTCCGTGATGCGCGCGTCCCGGTAGTGGCGCTCCACGTCGAACTCGGTCGAGTACCCGTACCCGCCGTGGATCTGCAGAGCCTTGTGCGTGATGCGCGTGGCCGCCTCGCTCGCGAAGAGCTTGGCCATGGCCGATTCCTTGGTGTGGCGCACGCCCTGGTCCTTCATCCACGCCGCGCGGTGCGTGAGCAGCCGCGCCGCGTCGAGCTCCATGGCCATGTCGGCGAGCATGAACTGGATGGCCTGCTTGTTGGCGATGGGCTCGCCGAACGCCTTGCGCTCCTTGGCGTAGGCGACCGCCTTCTCGAGGGCGGCACGCGCGATCCCGAGCGCCTGCGAGGCGATGCCGATGCGGCCACCGTCGAGCGTGCTCATCGCGATCTTGAAGCCCGCGCCGGTGTCGCCGATCTGGTTCGCCTTCGGGACCCTGCAGTTCTCGAAGAACACGGTGCAGGAGTGCGCGGCGTGGATGCCGAGCTTGTGGTCGCGCGGGTTCTTGGTGAAGCCGGGCGTGCCGCTCTCGATGACGAGCGCGCTGGTCCCCCTGGCGCCGAGCGAGCGGTCGTTGGCGACGAAGAGCAGGATGAGGTCGGCGTGCGGGCCGTTGGTGATCCAGTTCTTGGCGCCGTTGACGATCCAGTGATCGCCCCCGTTCTCCAGGTGAACAGCCTCGGCGACGGTCTCCATGTGCGAAGCATCGCTGCCGCTGGCGGGCTCGGTGAGACCGAAGCAGCCGAGCTTCGCGCCGCTCGCGAGCGGGGTGAGGAAGCGCTTCTTCTGATCCTCCGAGGCGAACTTGTGGAGCGGGTCGCACACGAGCGAGTTGTTCACGCTCATGATCACGCCCGTCGACGCGCACGCACGGCTGATCTCCTCCATCGCGAGCGCGTACGAGATCGCGTCCGACCCGGCGCCGCCGTACGCCTCGGGCACGGCCACGCCCATGAGCCCGAGCTCGCCCATCCGCTTCACCAGATCGGCGGGCCAGGTCCCGTTCTTGTCGAGCTCGCGCGCCCTCGGCTCCACCTCACGCACGGCGAAGTCGCGCGCGACGGTCTGGATCATCTTCTGCTCTTCGGTCAGCTCGAACGACATGTCGGGCGCGCACTGTAGGAGCGCGCGACACAGGATCGCAAGCGGCGCCGCTCACGACGTGGCGCCACCGGGAGCGACGATGTCGGACGGTGTGCGGAGCGCGGCGGCGAGGGCGATCTCGAGGGCGGCCGTGACGGTCTCGGTCGGCATCGTCGGCATGCGTCCGGGCGCCTGCTGCGTGGGCGCGCGCGGGACGTGGACGAACCCGCCGCGCACGGCGCCCCGTCCGGCGAGCGCGTGCATCAGCCCGTAGAAGAGGTGGTTGCACACGAAGGTGCCCGCCGTCTGCGACACTTCCGCGGGGATCCCCTGCTCCGTCAGCGCGCGCACGATCGCCTTGACCGGGAGCGTCGACCAGTACGCGGCCGGCCCGCCCGGCACGACCGGCGCGTCGATCGGCTGCGCGCCCGCGTTGTCCGGGATGCGCGCGTCGTCGACGTTGATCGCGATCCGCTCGACGCCCAGCGCGACCCGGCCGCCCGCCTCGCCCGTCGCGAGGACGAGCGCGGGCGCAGTCCGCTCGATGGCCGCCCGGAGGGTGTCGATCGCCGCTCCGAACCGGCACGGGAGGACCAGCGCCACCACGCGATGGCCCTCGATCCGCCGCCCCTCGAGCGGCCGCACGGCGAGCTCGGAGGCGTTCTGTCGATCGCCACCGAACGGCTCGAACGCGGTCAAGAGGACGGTGGGCTCGGACACGACGCGACTCTACCTCCTGCGCGCGCCCTCTCGGTGGACCGTCGCCTCACGTCCGCGTCCGCGCTAGGATCACCGTGGTCATGGGGGCGAACATCAAGGGCAGCGCCGTCACCGCACGCGTGCGCTACGTGCGCGAGCTCTACGGCGAGCCGGGCGTACGGCGCATCAAGGAGGCGCTCTCCCCGGCGTCACGCAAGCGCATCGAGGACAAGGTGATGCCGCACGACTGGGTGCCGATGGAGCTCTTCATCGAGCTCTGCACCGAGATCGACCGGCTCTACGGACGCGGCGACCTCGCGCTCTGCCGCGAGCTCGGCCGTTACGCGGCGAAGGTGAACCTGCCGACGCTCTACCGCATCTTCTACGCGCTGGGCTCGCCCCGCTTCATCATCTCCCGGGCGATCCGCGTGTGGGAGGTGCACTACGACTCGGGGCGCCTCGACGCCACGTTCGAGGAGCGACCGCCGCTCGAGCAGGCGACGCTCACCCTCCGCGACTTCGGGGCGCCGCACAAGGCGCACTGCCTGAGCGTGCTCGGCTGGGCCGAGCGCTCGGTCGAGCTCTCGGGCGGCGAGGTGTCGAGCGCCGTCGAGACGACCTGCCGGACCGCGGGCAGCGACGCGTGCCGCTTCGTCGTCGCCTACCGCGCCTGAGCCGCTCTGCGATATCCTGCCCGCATGACTTCCCTGCGCTGGCTCTCTGCGCTCGCTCTCGCGTCGTCGGCGTTCGTGCTCGGCGCGTGCTTCCACATCGGCAACCAGGACATCGACTGCGCCGCGGGCACCACGTGCGGGTGCGATGGCATCGGCAACTGCTCGCAGACGTGCGCCGGCGGCGGCTGCCACTTCGTCTGTACCGGCATCGGCAACTGCAACGTGTCCTGCGCGGGCGGTGGCTGCGACCTCACGTGCTCCGGCACCGGCAATTGCGTGCTCGACTGCCAGGGCGGCAACTGCACGAGCAACTGCATGGGCCGCACGAACTGCGTCTGCCGGGACTGCGCGCCGGACTCGGGGGTGAACGACGCGGGCACCGACGGCGGCGCGATCGACGCGGGCGGCGGCGCCGACGCGGCGGCGGCTGACGCGAGCGGGACGGGGGACGCTGCGAGCGACGGGGGCAGCGCAGACGACGCCGCGAGCGACTCGAGCACGACGGACGACGCCGCGAGCGACACCGGGGCCGCCGACGACGCGAGCACGGACGCCGCCGCGGCGACCGACGCGAACGCGGACACGGGCCCCGACGCCTGACGCGCGCGTGCGCCGGCAGCTCGATCTCTTCGGCGCCGGCGGCGGGCCCAGGATCGCGGATCGCGGCGCGCTCGAGGCGCTCGCGTCGCGCCTACCTGCGCACGTCCGCCTCGGCACGTCGAGCTGGACGTTCCCCGAGTGGAAGTCGCTCGTCTACGCCGAGACCGACGTGCGCGCTTCGGACTTCGCGCGCTCCTCGCTCGCGGAGTACGCCCGGCATCCGCTCTTCCGGACCGTGGGGATCGATCGGAGCTTCTACGCGCCGCTGGCCGAGGGAGAGCTCCGGGCGTACGCCGCGCAGCTGCCGCCCGGGTTTCGCGCGGTGTCGAAGGTGTGGTCGGAGCTCACGACGCCGGTGTTCCCGCGGCACGCGAGCTTCGGTGCGCGGGCCGGGCAGCCGAGCCCGCACTTCCTCGACGCGGCGATCTTCGCCGAGCGCGTGGCGCGACCGATGCTCGAGGCGTTCGCCGAGCACGCGGGACCGCTGGTGCTCGAGGTGCCTCGCGCGCCGACCCGGATCGATCCGGTCGCCTTCGCCGATGCGCTCGGGAGGTTCCTCGAGAAAGTGACCCCCGCGCTCGAGTACGCGGTCGAGCTACGCGACGCGAAGCTTCTGGTCCCGCGCTACTTCGAGGTGCTGGCGGCGTTCGGAGCGAGCCACGTCTTCAACCTGTGGACGCGGATGCCGCCGATCGGCGAGCAGCTGGCGCTTCCGGGCGCGCTGCGGCGCGAGACGCGCGTGGTGGCGCGACTGATGGTGCCCCCGAAGAAGAAGTACGAGGTGCTGAAGAAGCAGTGGGCGCCCTTCGACCGCATCCGCGAGGTCGACGAGGGGATGCGCGCCGAAGTGGTCGAGCTCGCGCGCCGCGCGGGTGACCTCGGCTGCGAGCTCTTCGTCATCGCGAACAACAAGGCGGAGGGCTCCGCGCCGCTCACGGTGCGGGGGCTGGCGGAAGGGCTCGCCGAACGAAACGCGCACCTACCCGCAGGACCGCAGTGAATTCGGCGTGTTAGGTGGGTATGGAGTGACCCCGCATCAGCGCCAGCGGGTGAGGATCGTCTCGCGGGAGAAAAGACGCACCGCGATGGCGAGCAGGGCGGCGTCGATGACGGCGACGAGGGCGGCGCCCCAGACGACCCACGCGATGTCGATCGTGACGGCGCCGAGGAGCGCCGAGATGCCCATGCCGAGCAGCGGGATGACGAGGAATCCCGCGAGCCCCTGCGCGGTCCGGGGGTCGTTCACGCGCGAGCTGACGGCGATGCTGGTGAGCGCGGAGGTCGTGGCCACGAGCGGCGCGAGCAGCGCGAACGCGAGCGGCCACACCGCACGCGTCGCGGACGCCACCACGAGCGGCGGGCTCAGGTACACGAAGCCCGCGAGCGTGGCGCCGTAGCTGACCCAGGTGAAGATCACCCCCGGCACGATCGAGACGAACGTCTTGCCGAGGAGCAGCTCGATCGTCGAGACGGGCGTCGCGAGCAGGGGCTCCAGCGTGCGCTCGACCTTCTCGCCGATCACGGCGTGCGAGGCGACCGTGGACGGGAGCGCCGTCGCCACGATGAGGAGCATCGTGAGGAACTGCTCGTTCAGGAGGATGAGCACGGCCGTCTTCGGATCGAGCCCCTCGGACGCGTAGCGCTCGAGCAGCTCGGGCATCCCGCCCTCGAAGCGGAACGCGTTGTCCGGCGTCGCGAGGATCGCCTGCTCGGTGAGCAGAGAGACGAGCACGAGCACGCTCGGCACGATCGCCATCGTGAGGAAGATGATCCGGCTGCGCGAGAGCTCGAGCAGCTCGTGCCGCACGACCGCGCGGAAGCGCCTCCAATTCATCGCGGGCGCTCCTCGCTCGCCGTCTCGGTCTCGCCCAGGAGGTCGAGGTACACGTCCTCGAGCGCCTTGGTCTCGCCCTTCACCTCCACGACCGACGCGCCGGACGTGACGAGCGCCCGCACGATGGCAGGGTTGTTCGCGTCGGGGTCGTCGTTCGCGATCCGGAGCACGGCGCCCACGACCAGCACCTCGGTCACGAACGCCAGCCCGCGCGCGGCCTGCGCGTGCTCGCTGGCGTCCGCCGCGAGCGTGACCACGGTCGCGCGCCCGTAGAGGCGATGCCGCAGCTCGGCGGGCGTGCCGACGTGCACCAGGCGGCCCTTGCGGAGCACGCCGATGCGATCGGCGAGACGGTCGGCCTCGTCGAGGTTGTGCGTGCAGAGCACGATCGTGCGCCCCTCCCGCTTGAGATCGCCGATCAGCGCGCGCACGATCTTGGCCGACGCCGGATCGAGGGCCGACGTCGGCTCGTCGAGGAAGACCACCTTCGGGTCGTGCAGCAGCGCCCGCGCGAGCGCGAGCTTCTGTCGCATCCCCTTGCTGAGCGCGCCGGCCGCCTCCTTGCGTCGATCCCAGAGGTCGAGCCGCCGGAGCAGCGCCTCGATCTTCGCCTGCGCGCCCTGCACGTCGTAGACGTCGGCGAAGAACGCGAGGTTCTCGACGGCGTCGAGCCGCGGGTAGAGGCCCGGCGTCTCCGTCAAGAGCCCGATGCGCGCCCGCACCTCCTCGGCGTGCGTCGCCACGTCCACGCCGGCGATCTGCGCGCGCCCCGACGTCGGGGCGACGAGCCCGGTCAGGAGGCGCAGCGCAGTGGTCTTGCCGGCGCCGTTCGGCCCGAGCAGCCCGAACACCTCACCCTCGGCGACGTCGAGGTCGAGCTCGGTGAGCGCGGCGTGATCGCCGAAGCGCTTGGTCAGCTTCTCCGCACGGATCACGGGACCGACGTGTAGTAGGACGCGCCCGCTCCCGCCAGGCGACGCGCCTGCCCGGCCCTCAGCGCCCGGTGCCGCGCTCGGTCGAGACGCCGCGCTCGTCGTCGTCGATCGGCGCGACGCGCGGCTGCATGCCCTCGCAGCGCGACTGCCAGCCCGCGCCGCAGCCCGCCTGCTCGTGGCCGCACGCGCGGTCGTAGGCGAGCGTCGCCTCCTGACAGCATCCGAGCGTGAGCACCGGCCCCGACGTCGCGACGCGGTGCGGCCCGCTGCCGGGGTTGGAGAGGCAGTCGCTCGAGAGCTGCGCGAGCTCGGCCTCGGTCGCCGGGCACGTGACGGCGCAGTGCACCACGACCTCACGCCCGCCGACGCGCACGCGGATGCCGTCCTCCGTGGTGCTGGGCGGTGGCGACTCGGAGGGCGGCGGCGGATCGGAGCAGCTCGCGAGCGCGCCCACGATCAGGAGCGCGGCGGCGGCCCGCATCAGCCGACCCGCTTGTCCTTCAGCTTGAGCAGGATCATCGTGAGCAAGAGGCACCCCACCGCGATCCACCCCGTCCCGACCCACGCGTACACCAGCGGGAAGTTCAGGTCGGCCATGAACCCGGGCAGGTTCTCCATGTACCTCTCGATCTGACACGTCGTGAGGTGGCCGCGCTCGTGCAGGTCGAGGTTCACCAGGGCCTCGAGCGCGTAACGCGTGGTGGTGAACCAGCTGACGAACCACGTGAAGCCGGTGAGGCGCGTGATCGAGCCCGCGAAGAGCAGCTGCGGGATGACGAGGAAGTTGATGCCCCAGAGCGCCGACACCGGGTTGCGCACCGCGGCCGAGAGCGCGAGGCCCATCGCCGCCGCCGTGCTCGTGACGAACACGCCGATCACCCAGTACCAGAACGGGAAGCCGTGCAGCCTCAGGAGCGGCAGCGCGACCACGAGGTTCAAGGTCGCGACGATGGCGCCCAGGCCCGCGAGCACGGTGAAGCGGGCCATCACGTAGGGGATGATGTTCAGGCCCGCGAGCCGCTCGCGCTCGTAGATGGTCCGCTCGCTCACGAGCACGTTCGAGCTCGCGATGATCATCGGCAGGAAGAGCGCCATCAGGATCGCCAGCAGCCCCGTGCGCGGGTCTCTCACGCGGCTGTCGTGGAACATCAGACGCTCGACCGGGCTCGCCTCGTCCCAGAGGTCGCTCGACGGGGCCCGCGACGGGACCGTGCGACCGGAGAAGGGATCGGTCGTCTGCGGGATCCGGTCGCGCAGCTCGGTCGAGACGGTCGCGGCGTCGCACGAGATCAGCCGCTGCGCGCTCGTGTCCTCCGTGCAGTAGTCGACGTGATCGGCGGTGTCCGTGCAGCCGAACGTCCCCGCGCGGAAGCTCGCCGAGCCGCTCGTCGTCAGGCCGATGAGCAGCCCGAGCAGCGGCGCCTGCAAGAGAAGGAGGAAGAGCGCGGTGCGGTTGCGCAGCGTCAGCTTGATCGAGCGCGAGAGCAGCACCGGGAACTGCCGGAAGCTCGACCGTCCGCGCGCCTTGGGCGGCGGCCCCTGGTTCGACGCGTCCGCGCCGGGCGCGCGCTGCGTGACGAAGCGCTGGAACGTCGGCGACGCCTCGAAGCGCGTGCGCCACTCCTCCGCGGGCATCTGCTCGACGTGGTCGAACATCTCGCGCGGCTTGTGCGGCTGCGCGCCGAAGAACGTGTAGCTCTCCGGCGAGGGCGCGCCGTAGAAGAGGAGCTTGCCGCCGCGGCCGAGGATCGCGACGTTGTCGAACTTCTCGTACTCCTGGTAGTCGGGCTGGTGGATCGTGATCACGATCGTGCGCCCGTCGTCGGCGAGGCGGCGCAGCGTCGCGACCACATCCGCGGCGTCGGTCCACGAGAGGCCGGAGGTCGGCTCGTCGAGGATCAAGAGCGAAGGGTCGGTGACGAGCTCGACGGCGAGGTTCACGCGGCGGCGCTGGCCGCCGGACAAGACCTTCTCCTCGGCGCTGCCGATCTGCAGGTCGCGCTGCTCCCAGAGGCCGACCTGCTTGAGGGTCTTCTCGATCGAGTCGTCGAGATCCTTCTGGCTCATCGGCGGCAGGCGCAGCTTGCACGCGTACGCGAGCGCCTCGCGCACCGTGAGCTGCGGGTGGACGATGTCGTCCTGCGGGACGTAGCCGACGTTGGTGCGGAACGACTCGTACTGCTGGAAGAGCGGCCGCCCGTTGAGGAGCACGCCGCCGCTCGTCGGGCGGAGCAGGCCGAGCACGCTCATCAAGAGCGTGCTCTTGCCGGCGCCCGAGGGGCCGAGCATGCCGACCATCTCGCCGGCGAAGATCGACATCGTGACGCGATCGAGCAGCGCGCGCGGCTTGCCGCTGCCGCGGTCGGCCACCACGAGGCCGACGTTCTGCAGGTCGAGGCGCACCTTCGCGCGGCCGGCCGACGCGATGCGCCCGCCCTCGCCGAGCACGATGGAGACGCCGCCGATCGAGACGCGCTGACCGGGCCGCGCGATCTTGCCGCGCTGATCGACGCGCTCGCCGTCGAGGAAGGTCCCGTTGGTCGAGCCGAGGTCCTGGACGAGCACGCTGCCGTCGGCCTGGCGCGAGAGCATCGCGTGGCGCGTCGACACCGTCGGGTGCGCGAGCACCAAGTCATTGTCCTGGGCGCGGCCGATCTTGATCACCGGCCGGTCGAGCGCGACGGCCTGCGCCGCGACGCCCGCCATGAACGCGCTGCCGCCGCCGCCCGACTCCTCGAGCAGGCGCAGCACGAGCGGCACCGGCAGCGGGAAGGTCCCGAGGAGCAGGAGCGAGTTCGCCGCGACGCGCGCCTCGCTGACGCGGTAGCCCGCGTTGTCGACGAAGGTGCCGTGCGGCCCGCCGAGGTCCTTCACCATCAGCCCCGAGTCGGGCGTCTCGATGACCTGGCAGTGCTGCGGCGCGACGTCCGGGTAGTCGATGACGACGTCGCACTCGGGCGCGCGGCCGAGCACGATGGGCTGCCCCTTGGGCGGGCGGCGCGTGACGCGGACGACGAGGCCGGCGATGCGCGGATCCGAGAGCGGCACGGGCGCCGAGCCGAGGCGCACGTCGTCCGAGAACGTGATGTTCTGGCGCGTGATGCGCTGGCCGTTGACGTACGTGCCGTTGGTGGAGCCGAGGTCCTCGACGAAGAGCCCGGGCGGGTGGACGTTCTTGCCGATCCGCGCGTGGCGCGCGGAGACGACGGGGTTGTCGATCGCGACGGTGCACGCCGGGTCGCGGCCGAGCGTGACCTCGCCCACCTGCGAGGCGAGGCCCAGCGAGGCCATCGCCGCGGCGGAGTCGAGCGCCATCGTGCGGGCAGGCGCCGCGCCACCTCCGCCCGGCTGAGCGGAGCGACCGGGCGGCGGCGTCATCCCCGCCATCGACTCACCGGCGCGCGTCTGCGGAGGCCCCTGCGGAACGACGGGCTGGTTCGCGACCGACGCCGACCCGGGCGGCGCCATCCCCGTCTGGTAGCCGCAGTTCGTACAGAACGGAGCGCCCGCAGCGAGCGGGGAGCGACAGCGCGGACAGGGAGAGGGGCCCATCGGACGGCGCGAGGATAGCGGAGAGGAGAGAGGTGCGGGAAGCCGCTGCGCGGCCCCTCTCCCCGTTCACGGGGAGAGGTCGGGTGAGGGGCAGCGCGAGAGGACGCCAGAGCGGCCGCCGACGCTGTGCGGCCCCTCTCCCCGTTCACGGGGAGATGCGGGGTGAGGGGCAGCTCGAGAAGACGTGATCGCCCGGCGGCGGCCCGCCGCCACCTCCGCCGATGACGCCACCGGTCTCGTACGGGCCCACGGCCACCGGGATCACCGGCGCCCACGCGCCCATGTCGGAAACGTGCGCGGGCGTGTTGTCGCCGGTGACGATCACGCGAGCGCGTAGGTGAGGGTCCGGAGTTAGCGCTCCGTCCCCCGATCGACCGCGCTGGGCGCAGGGCTGCGCGCGCGACCGACGCTCGGAGCCTCTCGCTGTCAGGCGGGGCGATCCAGAAGGTGACGGCCGCGCGCTCGCGGCGTGCAAGACTTCCATGTTTCATGCGCGCGATGCCGCGAGCGCCTTGCGCTCTGCCGGCCCTGCTTTCGTGGGACGAAGTACTGCGAGGCCTGCCGCGAGCCGGCGCGCGAGGAGCACGTCGACGGGTACCGCGCGAAGTACGCGGTCATCCGCGAGAGCGGTGGCGCCAGCGGCGCGCTGCGTGCGCGCAGGACGGCGAGGACTCCGACCGCGAGGAACACGGCGGCCGAGAAGCGGACGCCGTTCCCCCGGTCGTAGAGGTTGAGCGGTGCATCTGGCGCAACGCGCAGTCGAGCACCGCAGCCGAGATCGGCTGTAGGCTCCGACCCCAGGAGGAACGGCGTGGAGAACCTCGACGGCAACCTGGGACCCTATCGCCTGCAGGCGCTGGTCGGGCGCGGCGGCATGGGGGTCGTTCACCGAGCGCTCGACACCCGCTCCGGCCAGGTGGTCGCCGTCAAGAGACTGCTGACCGCGGAGGCCGGCCTGGGCGAGCGCTTCGCGCGCGAGGCGCGTCTCTTGCGGGAGCTGCAACACCCGAACGTCGTGCGCTACCTGGACCACGGTGTCGATGGACGCGGCGATCCCTATCTCGTGATGGAGTGGCTGGAGGGTGAGAAC
>JBGAQA010000088.1:0-27783 GCA_044220955.1 Sandaracinaceae bacterium | reverse complement strand
GTCGAAAGATCCAGATCCTGTCGCCACGTCGTGCTCAGATCGAACTCGCTGCCGCGAAACACGCGCGGGCCCGTCGAATCGTCGAGGCTCACCCAGTAGTTTCCAAAGGGGTCATCGTCAAAATCAAAGTTGCGATAGGCATGAACCATGGTTTCGTTCGCCCAGCACCACGAATAGTCGACGGTCTGGTGAATGAGGTGGCCCGAGCTCCACGTTCCGCCGTCCGGAAGGCTGCTCGCCAACCAGCGCATCTGCAGGCCGCCCGGGCATCCTTCGTACTGGATGAGTTGGCTACCCGAGTAGACGACGGTGAGCACACCGTCGCGGTGTCTCGCGCGCACGCCGCCCACCCCTTCTTGTGCGGTCTGGAAGTCGAGGCCTACGCGCATGGATGGAGTCACCCAGTTGACATCAAAGGCCCCGGCCGGTCGAGGCACTATCCGCATTCCGCGCACGCACAGGTCAAAGCAGTATCCGCCAGGCTCACCGCACGGGCCAGCGACGCCCTGAGGGTCGAGCAATGTACCGTGCCGCCAAGAGACCCAGAACGTGTCAGACGTGGGATCGTAGCTGAGATCGTCCTGGTCCTGGACGTTGAGATCGCAGTCGGCACCACTGCCGGGTGGATTCACCGTGACGGCAGACGGCCAACTTCGCCCGCCGTCTCGCGAAACGGCAACGACGACGAGCCCGAACTCCCGACCGGGGGCGTCGGCCAGGTTCGCCGCGAGGACGATGCCATCGTGATCCGCGGCCGCTACGGCGGGATCGCCGCGGAACATGCCAAGCGCGTGATTCGACGGCGCCGTCGCCATCTCGGGTGCCGGAACGATGGGGGCGCCCCCATTGCACGTCGCGCGCGTGCACTCTGTCCACGTTGTGCCGTCATCCGACCAAGACGCGCCAAAGTGGCCTGGGTCGCGTCGAGTGTTGAACGCGGCTACCAGGGTGGATGGGCCGGCGCTCGACGCGGGTGAATACGTGGCAGCCGTCTCCAGGCCGTTGCCGACGCTCTCCTCCGGTCCGGTCTCGCCGGACGGCCCCGGGAGCGGGCAGCCGGTGAGGGTCAGCGCGGCGAGTATGATCGCCGAGCGACGTGCGGGCGGACGAACGACCTGGCGCACGAGTCTCGTTTGTTCGAGCATGACACGCTCCCCCGAGTGGCGATCAGATCCACAATGTCCCGCTGCCTGTCAAGCGTGGCTACGGGCTTGCGGCCCTCGTTCGCCGGTCCGCTCCGTCAGCGTGAGTTCGACCCGAACCAGAGCGCGGCTGGCAAGAAGAACCCGGCTCGTGCGAGCCGGGTAGAGATGGGTTACGCGGAGAGCAGCGTCCCCGCCGCAGTCTCCATCGCGAACCGGACCTCGGGGTCCGTGTTGTATGCGGTGCACGAGGACCGTCGGTTGGGGCCTGCCGCGGCGTGACACGCTGCCGGGGGCGGACCTCAGGCGGCGGGGAGAGCGGGCTCGCCGGCCACCAGCGCCGCGATCGGCGGCGGCACGCTGAGCGGGCCGACCTCGGCTTCGAGCTGCCTCGGGTCGAGCCGCTCGCGCGTCGCGCGCCAGTACTTCGGCGCGAGTTCGAGGTACCGATCGCTGGGCCAGTGCGGGAGCACTCGGAAGATGTCGCGGAGGTACTCCTCAGGGTCGAGGTCGTGGAGCTTGGCGCTCGCGATCATCGAGAGTAGGTTCGCGGTGGAGACGGCGTGATCGTCGCTGCCGACGAAGAGCCAGTTCTTGCGACCGACGGCGATGCGACGGAGCGCTCTCTCGCTCGCGTTGTTGTCCATCTTCAGGCGGCCGTCTTCGAGGAAGCGTCTGAGCGCGTGCTTCTGGTTGTCGGCGTACACGAGCGCGCTGCGCAACAGCCCCCGCTGGTGCACGACCTTCACGAGCTCCTCGCTGACGAAGGCGAAGAAGAGATCGATCTCCGGCGCGAGGAATTGCTCGCGCAGCGTCTTGCGCTTCGAGGGCGGCGTGTTCTTGTCCCATCGCGCGTCGATCTCGAAGAGCCGACGGATGCGGAACAGCGCCTCGCGCGCGACGGGCTCCTTCGCGACGGCGGCGGCCTCGAAGAAGTAGCGGCGCGCGTGCGACCAGCAGCCGACCTCGCGTCGGACGCTCGGGTCGGGCGCGATGCCTTCGTCGGGCGGCTCGTCCGGCTGGCGAAACAGGATGTCGTACACGTTCTTCGCATCGGCCTGCACGTAGCCGGCGAAGCCGCGGAACATCTCGAGCACGGCGGCGCTCGTCTCGCGCTCGGTGTACTCGAAGAACACCGCGTCGCGATCCGCGATCTGAACGAAGTAGTGGCCCTTCTTGCAGGCGCGTCGCGCGCCGGTCGTGGGGTCACGGCCTTGCTGCACGAGGATGCCAGTCGCGTCCGTCGACAAGCACATCGCCTTCGCGAGCGCCTCGATGCGCATCACGCGCAGGATCGTCGCGCCGAGCGTGGCGCCGAGCTGCTCGAGCCAGCGCGACATGACGCTGCGCTCGATCGGCGTGCCGAGCTGCTCGAAGCGCTCCTCTTGGCGGTAGAGCGGCATCGCGCGATCGAACTTCTCGGTCGCGATGTTCGCGTAGAGAGAAGGCGTACCGATCGAGCGCGGGAGGATCGTGGCCGGCGCCTCGGCCGTGACGAGGGTCGTGTTGCCCTCGTCGTCCTTCTTGAGTCGATACGTCTTCTGCACGGTGACGAGGCGAACGAGCGAGCCACGCCGGTACTTCAGCGTGCAGCTGTCGTCGGTCGTGCCCACGACCTCAGCCTCGCCGCGCAGGACGAGCGCCTCCATCTCTGGGTCCTCGATCACGACGCGCTCTTCGGGAAGCGCCGCGTCCTCGAGCTTGCGGCGACCGCTCGGCTTGCGCTTCGTGTCCGAGGACGCCGGCGGCGCCGCGGGCGCGCTCCCGGTCGCCGCCTCGATCTTCTTCTGCAGCTCGTCGAGCGCCGCCTGCTTCGCGGCGAACTCCATCAGGAGCTGCGTCGGGTCCGTGCGCTCGGCGCGCGCCTCGTGGATGCGGCGGCGCAGGAGCTCGTGCTCCTGCTGCAGGATCCGATACGACTTGCGCAGCTCCTCGAGCTGGCGCTCAGCCAGCGCGCGCTGCTCCTCGGCGACCTCGCGCTTCTCGCGCTCGCTCTGCGCGCGATCGCGCTCGGCCGCAAGCAGCGCCTCGAGCGTTCGGATCTTCTCGGCCTGCTCCGCGTGCGTGAGCACCACGAGCATGATGCCGGACTGCACGGTCGTGCGCTCACGGGTCGTGTGTCCGTCGTCACAGGATCGCGCGTGATTGCGGACCGATTCGCCTCAGTGCTTGGTCGGGAGGTCGAGGTCGAGGCCGGCGAAGAGATCGTCGAGCTGTCGCTCGGTCAGCACGATGGTGCGCGACGTGCCGTCGTGCGAGAGCGGCATCCGGAACGTGCCCGCGTCCAGGCGCTTGTAGAAGATGCAGAGCCCCGTGCCGTCGAAGTAGAGGACCTTCATCGCGTGACGACGCCGACCGAAGAACGCGAAGATCGCGCCGCTCCGCGGCCGCCGACCGATGCGCTCGGACACGACGCCGCACAGCCGGTCGAAGCCCCAGCGCAGATCGATTGGCTCGGTGCCGAGGTAGATCTCGACGCCGCGCGGGATCACGAGCTCACCTTCCGCAGCGCCGCGAGCACGTCCCGCAGCGCCGCCCGATCGAAGGAGGCGGGGACGACGACGCGCGTGCCGCCGATCTCGATCGCGATCGCCGCGGCCGGTGCCGTCGGCGCCACGTCCTCGCGAACGACGCGCACGAACGCGCGAGCCTCACGCCCGAGCCGCCACGCCCAGTATCGCAGGGTCCGCTCCGAGAACCCGCCGCGGCGCGAGTACTCGCCCGCCGTCAGCCCGCTCGCACGCCACCCGTCGATCCGCTTCGCCCACGTCGCTCGATCCGCCATGGCCGCGAGGATCCCGCGCGCCGATCAGGACGTCCCGAACGGTCCTCGTGCACCGCATACACTCGACCAGCACGACCGTGTAGATCTGGCGGCGATCGTCCCGTGGTCTGACGCGGCTGACGTCGAGGCAGTCCTCTTCCGGTTCACCGACGACGGGACCGCGTTCGCCATTGGGTTCGACGTCCTGACGATTCGGTGTTGGACGGATGGGAGCTGGCGAGACGGTTCCGTGCAAGCCCTCACCTGGTGCGTCTCCCCGTGACGACTGCCCTGACGCCGTGCATGAGTCTCGTATCTCGTATCTGGGTCCGTCGGCGACAGGCTCTCAGCTCAGCTCGGTCTTCGCTTCGGCCGCGATCCCGTTCGCCAGCACGGTGATCCGCGCCTCGTTCTCGCCCTCGATCATCACGCGCAGCTTCGGCTCGGTGCCCGACCAGCGCACCACCACGCGGCCCGCGCGCCCCAGCTCGACCTCGGCGGCGCGGATCGCGCGGCCCGTGGCCTCCATCTCGTCGAGCGGCCGGCGGCGCGGCAGCGTCGCGTTCACCAGCACCTGCGGCACGCGCGTCATCGCCTCGCTCGCCAGCTCGCTCAGCGGCCGCCCGGCGCGGAGCATCACCGCGAGCAGCTGCAGGCCCGCCACGAGGCCGTCGCCCGTCGAGGCGTGATCGAGGAACACCATGTGGCCCGACTGCTCACCGCCGAAGTTGTAGCCGCTCCGGCGCATCTCCTCGACGACGTAGCGATCGCCCACCGCCGTCCGCACCAGCCTGCCGCCCGCCTGCTCGATCGCCCGCTCGAGGCCGAGGTTGCTCATCACCGTCGCGACGAGCGCGCCGCCGCGCAGCTTGCCCTCGCGCAGCATGCGGCTCGCGCAGAGCGCCATCACCACGTCGCCGTCGACCTCGCGGCCCTTCTCGTCGATCACGATCACGCGGTCCGCGTCGCCGTCGAGCGCGATGCCGAGGTTCGCCCCGACCTTCAGCACCTCGTTCGCGCACGCGTCCGGGTGCACGGCGCCGCACGCGGCGTTGATGTTCCGCCCGTCCGGCGCGACGCCGATGGTGTGGACGGTCGCGCCCAGCTCGCGGAGCACGGCCGGCGCCACGCGGTACGCCGCGCCGTGCGCCGCGTCGAGCACGATGGTCAGGCCCTCGAGGGTCAGGTCGCTCGGGAACGTCTGCTTGACGAACGCGACGTAGCGCCCGCCCGCGTCGTCGAGCCGCTCCGCCGCTCCCACGTCGCCGCCGGTCGGGCGATCCACGTCGAGCGCGCTGCTCTCGATCAGCCGCTCGAGCTCCTCCTCGGCCTCGTCGGGGAGCTTGAAGCCGTCGCTCGCG
This sequence comes from Sandaracinaceae bacterium, assembly GCA_044220955.1. GTDB lineage: Bacteria > Myxococcota_A > Polyangia > Polyangiales > Sandaracinaceae > JBBSAT01. The sequence continues at coordinate 22,516 of JBGAQA010000088.1, read as the reverse complement.
AAGATCTTGATGCCGTTGTCCGGGTACGCGTTGTGCGACGCGCTGATCACCACGCCCGCGTCGGCGCGCATGCTCGTGGTGAGGTGCGCGATGGCCGGCGTCGGCATCGGGCCGCTCAGCATCACGCGGCCGCCCCACGCGCAGACGCCCGACGCGAGCGCCGTCTCGAAGAGGTACCCCGACAGGCGCGTGTCCTTGCCGATCACCACGCGCGGCGGATGCCGGACGCGCTTCTTGAGCTGGTAGACGATGCCCGCGCCGATCCGGAACGCGATCTCGGGCGTCATCGACCCCTGGTTGGCGACCCCGCGAATGCCGTCCGTCCCGAAGAGCTTGCGCGCCATGTTCTGCCGGTCGATCTACCTCCGCGGCGCGATCCCGTCGACCGAGCGATGTGCGCGCGCCGTGATATGCCCCGTCGCATGACGACGCCGAGCCGCGACTGGAGAGAGGTCATCCCCGAGGGTGAGGAGGCTGCCTTCGAGAAGATCGGCGCCGAGCTCGCCGCGATCGCGGCCGAGCGTGACGGCGGCGCGGCCAAGCACCGCGCGCTGCACCCGAAGGCGCACCTGGGGACGCGCGCGACGCTGGAGGTGAGGCCCGACCTGCCGGAGCACGCGCGGCAGGGCCTCTTCGCGAAGGTCGGCAAGTACCGCGCGTACGTGCGCTTCTCCAACGGCGCCGGGCGCTTCCAGCACGATCGCGAGCCCGACCTGCGTGGGTTCGCCCTCAAGATCCTCGACGTCGACGGCAAGAAGGTGCTCGGCGACGCACGCACGCAGGACTTCCTGATGATCGACGTGCCCAAGCTCGCGTTCCGCACGGTCGACGAGTTCATGGCGATCGTGCGCGCCGGCAGGGATCCGAAGAAGCTCCCGCAGACGCTGATCCGCGAGCTCGGCTTCTTCGCCGCCCTCGGTCTCATCACCCGCGTCCTGCGGATGGTGAAGGGCAAGCGCGGCACGCTGCTCGACCTGTCGTACTTCACGTGCGCGGCGGTCGCGTTCGGCCCCTACGCCGCGCGCCTCTCGCTCGTCCCCGCGCACGCGCACCGTACGGACGCGCGGGCGGGCTCCGAGCGCAACTACCTCCGGCAGGACGCGCACGCGCGGCACGGCAAGGGCGGTATCGGCTACGAGCTGCGCGCGCAGTTCTTCACGAGCGAGGCCGAGACCCCCATCGAGCGCTCCGACGCCGAGTGGACCTCCCCCTGGGTGACGCTCGGGGCGCTGACCCTCGAGCCCGCGAGCGCGGACGCGGCCAAGCGCGAGGCCCTCGACGCCGCGGTGGACGCGATGTCCTTCGATCCCTGGCATGCGCTGGTCGAGCACCGCCCGCTCGGCGCCGTGATGCGCGCGCGCAAGCCGGCCTACTTCGCCAGCACGCAGGCGCGCAAGGCCGCCGCCGAGCCCGACGGCACGGAGTGGGCCGGCTTCGCCTGAGCTCACCCGCAGCCGCAGGCGCCGGCGCGCGGCTCGCACGCGAGCACGCCGCCACGCGCATCGACCTCGATCTCGCAGCAGCGGCGCACGAGCGCGCGCAGCTCCTCGCGACCGCGCTGGACGCGGGTGCGCAGGGTCGAGAGCGGGATGCCCAGCGCGCGCGCGACCTCGCTCTGCTTCTTGCCCTCCACGTCCACGGCGCGAACCGCTTCCGCGTGGATCGGAGTGACCTCGTCGAGGAACTTCGCGAGCGCGCCCGCGAGCGCGCGCTCTGCACCGGAGAGCGGCTCGCCGTCGGGCTCGCGCGGCTCCGCGGCCAGGCGCGCGAGGCGCGCGTGCTCGCGCGACCTGCGGCGGTGGTACCCGGCGACGACGCGCCGCGCGACGCCGTGCGCGAAGGCGCCGGCTCGCTGCGCGCGCGTCCCCGGCTCGCCCGCGAGCGCGACCAGGATCTCCTGCACGACGTCGTCCACGTCGGCCGGTCCGACGCGCACGCCGACGAAGCGCCGGACCTCGCTGCGCAGCGCGCTCCACGCCGCGGGCGAGGCGTCCGTCACGTGCAGCACGAGGGTCCGCAGCATGCCTTCGCCGCGCCCGGCTTCGTGGCGCGGATCGAGGCCGACGACACGTAGTCCTCGGCCCGCGAGCCGGGCATCCAGCCGGCGATGAACTCGCGGCTCGCCCTCGCAGGCTCGACGACGACGTCGGTGAAGCCCGCGCTCCGCAGCATCGCCTCGACCTCGTCCACCCGCGCCGCGCCGGCCACGCACGCCGAGAGCGCGAGCGTGGTCCGCAGGGCCTCGGGGATGGGCGCGAGCGCCACGACGTCGGAGATCGCCACGCGACCGCCGGGCTTCAGCACGCGGAAGGCCTCGCGGAACACGGCGTCCTTGTCCGGTGAGAGGTTCACGACGCAGTTCGAGATGACGACGTCGACCTCGCCGTCGCGCAGCGGCAGCCGCTCGATCTCGCCGAGCCGGAACTCCACGTGCGAGGCGCCTGCCGTTCGCGCGTTCGCGCGGGCCTTCTCGAGCATCGAGGGCGTCATGTCGACGCCGATCACCTTGCCGCTCGGACCGACGGCGCGCGCCGCCAGCAGGCAGTCGAAGCCGGCGCCGCTGCCGAGATCGAGCACCGCCTCGCCCTCGCGCAGGCTCGCGATGGCCTGCGGGTTGCCGCAGCCGAGGCCGAGGTCGGCGCCCTCGGGCACCGCCGCCATCTCCGCGTCGCTGTAGCCCAGCGCCCCGCTCGCGCCCTTCGTCGGCGCGCAGCAGCTCGGCCCACAGCCCGCTCCGTAGGGCGCTTCGGCCACCTTGCCGTAGTGGGCTCGTACCTCGGCTCGGATCTCGTCGCTCGTTCGCTCGCTCATCGTGGGTTCTCCTCGGCCCCCGTCGCGGAGGCCTCGCTGGATCCGTCGCCGGTCGCCCCCGACGGACGCAGGAAATCTTCGAGCTCGACCAGCCTCGCCGCGATTGCGTCGCGCGCCGCTCGGAAGCGCGCGAGCATCTGCGGCCGTCCGATGGCTGGATCGCGGCTCGCTGGATCGTCGATGGGCCAGTGCAGGCGCGGGGCCCGTCCCAGGAGCACCGGGCAGACCTCCTCCGCGCAGAGCGTGACGACGGCGCCGACCCCCTCGGGATCGATCTCGTCGACGGACTTGCTGCGATGGCCTCCGAGGTCGATTCCCTGCTCGCGCATCACCTCGATGGCGAACGGATTCACCTGCGAGGGCGCGCTCCCGGCGCTCTCGATCACGGCGCGCTCCCCGAAGCGCGCCCGCGCGAGGCCCTCGGCCATCTGGCTGCGGGCGGAGTTGGCGACGCAGAGGAACACGATGCGAGTCACGAGGCCTCCCGGGCGGCCGCGTCGCTCTTCGGGACGAGCCAGCCGAACACGAGCGCGCCCAGCGCCGCTCCGGCGAGCTGTGCGACGACGAACGTCCCCACATCGGCGGGACGGATCCCCGTGAACGTGTCGGTCAGCGTGCGCGCGAGCGTGACCGCGGGGTTCGCGAACGACGTGGACGAGGTGAACCAGTACGCCGACGCGATGTACGCGCCGACGCCGAGCGCGGTCGCCTCGGGCCGGCGGCGCGGCAGCACCGTGACGACGCCGACCAGGCCGAAGGTCGCGACCGCCTCACCGATCCCTTGGCCGAGGCCCGAGCGCTCGTGCGTCGAGATCGCCACGAACGCGTGGTCGAACATCGCGTGCGCGAGAACCACCCCCCCGCACGCTCCGGCGACCTGGGCAACGACGCGCAGCGCGGCCTCGCTCGCGCTCGCTTCGCCGCGCGCGAGCGCGAGCCCCGAGACGATCGGGTTGAAGTGCGCGCCCGAGATCGGCGCGAACACGAGGACGAGCACGACGAGCCCGGCGCCGGTCGCCGTCGAGTTCGCGAGGAGCGCGATCGCGACGTTCCCGCTCGCGAGGGCCTCGCCCATGATGCCCGAGCCGACGACGACCGCGAGCAGCATCGCCGTCCCGAGGGCCTCGCCGGCGATCGCCCTCGAGGTCATGTGCAGCACGCCTTCGCGCCGGCGCTCGGTGCCTCGGGGATCGAAGCCAGGAGCGCGCCCAGACCCGCGACGGCGTCCACGCGCGCGCGATCGAGCGTGTAGTAGACCCAGGTGCCGCGCCGCTCCGTCGTGACCAGCTGGGCGTCGCGGAGCCCTCGCAGGTGGTGCGAGATCGTCGACTGCGAGAGCGCGAAGCGGGCCTCGAGGTGGCAGACGCAGAGCGGCGCGCCCTCGCGCGCGAGCATGGCGAGGATGCCGAGCCGCGTGGGATCGCCCAGCGTCCGCAGCACGCTCGCGACGTCCGCCAGGGCGTCCGGCGGCGCGAGCGGCCCGCTCGCGGCGAGGACGGTCGATCGGCGAGGGCGAAGCTCGGTCACGGAGTGAGGCTAAGACCTGTATCGATGAGCGTCAATACAAGCCGGCTAGGCGCGGTGCGTCAATTGTTTTGACGCGAAGCGTCAACGGTGGCATCTAGGGCTCAGGAGGACCGAAACATGGCCACCCTGATCGAACGGATCGACGACACCCGCAGCCACCTCGCCCGCGAGAGCCTCGCCCTGGTCAGCCGAACGCGGCGCGCCGGGGACGGGCTGGCGAAGGCCGTCTCGAACGAGGCCCTCGACTGGCAGCTCTACCTCGCCGCGCGGCGCGACGCCGTCCGGGCCGAGGTCGCGCGCCTCGCGGCGCCCCGCGGCGTCGAGCGTGCCGCGCTCCGCCTGGCCGACGGCGCGCTCGCCCGCGCGCACGAGACCGTCCACGCGCGCCTCGGCCGCATCGAGCGCGAGCTCGCCCGCGCCTCGAGCCTGACGAAGCCCGCCCCCAAGAAGAAGGCACGCCCGGCGGCCAAGCGGAGCCGCGCGAGCTCCTCGCGCAAGCTCGTGACCGAGCCCGCGGCGAGCTGATCGCGGACCGGAGAGCTCGCCACGGAGGTCCCGGACGGGAGCGGGCGCAGCCCGCGGACGGGAGGGGCCGGAGCGAGCCTACACAATTGGGGGGCCCGGCTCCTGGGATGAAGAAGCGGCCGCCCGTGCGTTCGGCACGGCGCGGTCGTTCTCTTTTCTCTCCCGCCGGCGCGCGGGTATGCGTGCGGCACAGGTGGCGAACGCGCGTTCGAACGGCGGGCGGGTGACGCACCCGGAGACGCCCGCGCGCGCGCTGCCGGAGATGGTGATCGGCTGCGTGCTCGGCGCGCTCGCCGTCGCGCTGGCCGACGTCCTGCACGCCGCCACCGTCGCGGCGGGGGTGCGCGTGAGCGCGGGCGAGCTCTTCTTCGCCGCGCTCGACCTGGTCGCGTTCGCGATGCCGATCGGGCTCGCGCTCGGGGTGGCGCTCGGGCTCGTGCTCGCGCTCGTGCGCGCCTCACCATTCCTCGCCGGGGTCCGCACGTTCTACGGCTCGCCCTCGCGATGGCTACGCCCGGATCCAGAGCACTTCGCGCAGCCCCTCGCGTGGCTCGGCACCCTGGGCATCGTGTTCTACGTGGTCTCGCGCGCGTACGGGGACTTCGCGACGCGCTTCCATCGGCAGGATCTCGCGGGCTACGCGCTCGCGGGGCTCGTGGTCGGGCTCTTCGTGGCCTCCTACGTCGTGTACGCGCTGCTGCGCGTCGTGCTCGTCCGCGTGGCTGCGCTCCTCGGACGGCTCGGGACCTTCGCGTCGCTGCTCGCGATCGCCATCCCTGCGCTCCTCGCCGTGCTCGTCGTGCTCTCTCGCAGCGAGTCGCTCGAAGGCGTCGACGACGTGCTCTGGGTCGCGATACCGATCGGGGTCGTCGCGTTCCTCGCCGGGATCCCGCTCGCGCTCGGCCTCGCGCGTCGGCGCTCCACGCGCTGGCTCGCGTCCGCCGCGAGCGTCGTCGTCGGCATCGTCGTCGCCTCGTACCTCGTCGCGTCGTCCACCTACGGCCACGGCTCGTGGTGGGCAGGCAACCGGGTCCGCAGCGTCGTCGAGCAGCGCTCGCTCGTCGGTGCACGGCTCGTGCGCTTCTACGCCTCGCGCGGCGACGCGGACCGCGACGGCTTCACCGCGGCCTTCGGCGGCGGCGACTGCGACGACCATGATGCGCGCATCTACCCGGGCGCCGTCGACGCGCCCGGCGACGGCATCGACTCCGACTGCTTCGCCGGTGACGGCTCCCCGGACGTCGTGGCGCGCGGAGACGGACGATATGGCACGCGTCCGCACGTGCTCGCGCAACCGAGCTTCGTGGTCGTCACGATCGACGCGCTCCGCCGCGATCACCTCGGCGTGAACGGCTACGCCCGGGCCACCTCGCCGCACATCGACGCGTTCGCGCGCGACGCGGTGCAGTTCACGGGCGCGATCCCCTCGTCGTCGCGCTCGCTGCGCTCGATCCCGGGGATGTGGACAGGGCTCTATCCGTCCGAGATCGCGTGGGGGCCCGAGTACCTCTGGCCCTCCGTGATGCCGGTGAACGAGTCGGTCGCCGAGCTCCTCGAGGCGCGCGGCTACCGCACGGCCGCCGTGATGGCGACGAACTACTTCCAGCGCGTCGTCGGCTTCTTCCAGGGCTTCGAGACCGCGCGCCAGTTCGAGGTCTACGACCCGCCCCGACCGCGCGCGATGGACGAGGCGCTGCCGATCCTCGATCAGCTCGCGGCGAGCGGGACGCCGTTCTTGCTCTGGGTGCACCTCTTCAACTGCCACGCGCCCTACCTGCAGGACGGCGTCGTCTCGCGCTTCGGCGGCGAGGAGATGGATCGCTACGACACGGAGGTCGTCTTCGCGGACGAGCAGTTCCAGCGCATCCTCGACGCGATCGACCAGCGCGGGATCGCCGAGCGCACCGTCGTCGTGCTCGCCTCCGATCACGGCGAGGCGTTCGGCGAGCACGGCACCTGGTACCACTCGACCACGCTCTACGAGGAGGAGATGCGGCCCTTGCTCCTCGTCCGCGTGCCGGGGATCCCTGCCGCGCGGATCGACGGGAACGTCTCGCTCGTCGATCTCGCTCCGACGCTCGCCGACCTCGCGGGCGCTCCGATGACGCGGCCGATCTCCGGCGAGTCGCTGGTCCCGCTCATGACGGGCGAGCGGGGCATCGACCCCGATCGAACGATCCTCGCCGAGCTCCTGCCCGATGGCCTCCATCCCTACGACGTGAAGGTGCTCCGCCGCGGGACGCAGAAGCTCATGTGGTGGTCGCGCGACGGACGGATCCAGCTCTTCGATCTCGCGCAGGATCCGGGAGAGCTCGACGACCTCTCCGACGACCGCCCGGGCGAGGCCGCCGAGCTCCTCGGCGAGCTCCGGGCGTGGAGCGCCGCGGCGAGCCTCCCCGACAGCCGCGACGACGAGGTCATCGCGCAGCACCGTCTCGCGCGGCCGCCCGCGCCGCAGCGCGGGATCCACGCCGTCTACCCGACGTTCGAGGTGCTCGGGCTCGACATGCCGAGCGCGCGCGTGCGACGCGGCGACCGCCTCCCGCTCGACCTCTACTACCGCGTCACCGACGAGACCGACGCGAACCTCTTCTTCCGCGTCACCGTCGACGGACCGCCGGGCGTCGGCCTGCCGGAGCACTTCCACTGCTGGCACTACCCGGTCCACTCGCGCTACCCGACCCCCCGCTGGCGAGCGGGCGAGTACCTCGACGACCCCTGCACGCTGCGCATCCCGGGGCCGGAGGAGATGGCGCTCGAGGGCACGGCCCACTTCGGCCTCACGCTGCAGGTGCTCGACGACGCAGGGGGTGCGATCGAGGCCCTGTACGGCGGTGCGCCGACCACCGTGATCCCGCTCGGCGGCTTCGACGTCGATCCCTGATCCGTTCGGCCGGACCCTCGTGCTAGAAGCCCGCCGGACGGGCAAGCGGAGGCGGCGATGGTCGACAAGGTCCAGAAGGTTTGGCTCGACGGGAAGCTCGTCGACTGGGACGCCGCCAACGTCCACATCCTCACGCACACGCTGCACTACGGGCTCGGCGTCTTCGAGGGCATCCGCTGCTACGAGACGCACGACGGCAAGAGCGCGGTGTTCCGCCTGCGCGAGCACGTCCGGCGCCTCTTCGACTCGGCGAAGATCTGCACGATGCCGATGCCCTACACCGAGGATCAGATCGTCGAGGCGTGCCTCGAGACGGTCCGCGTGAACGGCCTCAAGGCCTGCTACCTGCGCCCGCTCGCGTTCCTCGGCGACGGCGCCATGGGCCTCGGAGCGGTGAACCCGACGCGCGTCTCGATCGTGTGCTGGCACTGGGGCGCCTACCTCGGCGAGGAGGGCCTCAAGAGCGGCATCCGCGCCAAGATCTCGTCGTTCCAGCGACCCGGGATCAACATGCTGATGGCCAAGGGCAAGGTCGTCGGCCACTACGTGAACTCGATCCTCGCCAAGCGCGAGGCGCTCGCCGCCGGCTACCAGGAGGCCATCCTGCTCGACAGCGAGGGTCACGTCTCCGAGGCGTCGGGCGAGAACGTGTGGATGGTGCGCGACGGCGTCGTGCACACGCCGGCCTTCGGCAGCGCGATCCTCGGGGGCATCACGCGGGACACGATCCTGCACCTGCTGCGCGAGATGAACGTGCCGGTGCAGGAGCGCTCGATCGCGCGCGACGAGCTCTACGTCGCCGACGAGGTCTTCATGTGCGGCACGGCCGCCGAGGTCACGCCCGTGCGCGAGGTGGACGACCGCAAGGTCGGCAGCGGCGGCCGCGGGCCGATCACCGCGCGCATCCAGGCGCGCTACTTCGAGGTCGTGCGCGGCCAGCGCCCGCCGAAGCCCGAGTGGCTCGCCTACGTCTGACGTGAGCGAGTCGCCCGCGCTCGACGCGGCCCGCATCGGCTCGCTGCTCGCGACCCGCCACTACGGCCGCTCGCTCGAGGTGCGCGCGATCACCGGGTCGACCAACGACGACGCGCGGGACGCCGCCGCGCGGGGCGCGCCGCACGGGCACGTGGTGGTCGCCGACGCGCAGGAGCATGGTCGCGGCTCGCGCGCGCGTGCCTGGTCGTCGCCGCCCGGCGTCGATCTCTACGTCTCGATCGTCGAGCGCCACGCCGTCAAGGCGGCGTTCGTCCCTGCCGTCACGCTCGCGGTGGGGCTCGGCGTCACCGACGCCGTGCTGCGCGTCGCGCCCGCGCTGGCGGGACGGGTCGCCGTGAAGTGGCCCAACGACGCGTGGGTCGGGCGCCGGAAGGTCGCGGGCGTGCTCGTCGAGTCGAGCTCCATGGGCGAGCAGCTCTCGCCGATGATCGTCGGCATCGGGCTCGGGGTGAACCGGCTCGCGTGGCCCGACGCGCTGGCCGGTCAGGCGACCTCGCTGCGGGAGGCGTCCGGCGGCCTGGCCTGCCCGCCGCTCGACCGCAACGTCGTCCTCGCCGAGCTCCTGCGGGCGGTCGAGCGCGCCGTCGAGTCGCTCCTCGGTGACGGCGTCGCCGCGACCCTCGCGCGCTTGGAGGAGAGGCTCGCGCTTCGCGGCGAGCGCGTCTTCGTCGACGACGTCGAGGGCACGCTCCTGGGCCTCGACGCGCGCGGAGCGCTGCGCATCGCCACGGCGGACGGCGAGCGCAGCGTCGTCTCGGGGACGCTGCGTCCGGGCTGATCGCGCCCGTCTCGTGTATGGTGGCTCCGATGGCTCCCGGCTCGGGCGACCCCGTAGGGGGCGATGATCTCGCGGATCTCGCGAGCGACGACGACGCGCTCGACTTCGACGACGGCGAGATGGGGGCGACCTCGGTCGGGACCGACCTGTTCAAGGCACAGGAGGTCCCGGCCTACCCGGCGATCGCGAAGATCGGCCGCTACGAGATCCTCGGGCGCCTCGCCCGCGGCGGCATGGCCGAGGTGTACCTGGCGCGCGCGCGGGAGGACGACGGCAGCGTCACGCACGTCGTCGTCAAGCGCGTGCTCTCGGAGGTCGAGAACGATCCCGAGATGCGCGCGATGTTCCTCGAGGAGGGGCGCACCGCGATGCGCCTCTTCCATCCGAACGTCTGCCATGCGTACGAGGTCGGCGAGGCGGGCGGCATGACGTACATGGCGCTCGAGTGGGTGCACGGCGTGTCGCTCCGCGATGCCGTGCGGCGCGCGGGCGGCAAGGGCCTGCCGGTGCCCGTCGTGGTGCACGTCGCCGCGAAGGTGCTCGGGGCGCTCGAGTACGTGCACACCGCGACGGGGGTCGACGGACGCGCGCTCGGCCTCGTCCACCAGGACGTGACGCCGCACAACGTGATGATGCGCTGGACGGGCGAGGTGAAGCTCCTCGACTTCGGCATCGCCAAGCAGGCGGGCAAGGGTGTCGAGCGCGGCAAGGCCATCCAGGGGAAGTACGAGTACATGTCGCCCGAGCAGGTCCGCGGGCGGCCGCTCGACGGGCGCTCGGACGTGTTCGCGATGGGCGTGTGCCTCTACGAGGCGCTCACCGGGCGACAGCTCTACGGGCGCGGCGGGCCGCAGCTCTCGATGATGGCGATCACCAACGAGCCACCGCCCTCGATGGAGAGCGATCGCCCCGGGATCTCGAAGGAGCTCGACTCCATCGTGCGGCGGGCGCTCGCGAAGAACCCGAGCGAGCGCTGGCCCAGCGCGGGGGCGATGCAGGCCGCGCTCGAGAAGTGGCTCGGCATGAACGGGCACTCGGTCGGCGTGCAGCGCGTCGCGGTCGCGGTCGGGACGATGTTCACCCCGGCCGAGAAGGCGCCGCTGCCGCCCGAGGCCAAGCGCATGACCGGCACGCTGCAGGCGATGAACGTCGCCGCCGCGGAGGCCGTGCTGGCCGAGCACGAGGCGGCGAGCGCAGAGGGGTGGTCGCAGTCGTTCGGGCACGATGGATCGGAGCCGCCGCCGCCCGATGCCGCGCCCGCCCGCGCCCCGATCGCTGCGCCGGTCGTGCCCGCGTCGCCGCCGGGGCGCTCGTGGTGGCCCTTCATCGCCGCGCTCGCCGTGCTCGGCTTCCTCGTCACGCTGGCCGTCGTGCTCGCGCTCGCCTGGATGCGCTTCGGTCCGGCCTCACCGCCGTCGGACGCCGCGCGCGTCCTCGTGGACGACACCGGCCATCACCAGCTGGACCAGCGCGGCCTGCGCGCGACCGACCGCCAGGCCTGAGCGGACCACGACCGACTCGCGGTCGGAGGCGGTGTCGTCGAGGAGCGCCCAGATCGCCCGCGCGTCCGGATCGAGCGCGCCGGGCCCGAGCGGGGGCGGAGGCGAGGGGCGGGCGCGCTCGCCGAGCGCCGCGAGCACGTCGGCCGCATCGCGACACAGCCCCGCTCCCTCGGCCAGCAGCGCCAGCGATCCGGCGGCGGCCGGCTCGTCGGGCGACCAGGGCACCGCGAGCACGGGGATCGCCAGGCAGCGTGCGTCGAGCGCGGTGCGCAGGGCTCCCGAGCGCACGGGCGCTTGCACGACGACGACCACCCGCGAGAGCGCGGCGATGACGCGGTTGCGCTCGAGGAAGTGCGCGGGACGGACCACGCGCGCGCTCACGTGCTCCGTGAGCCGGGCCCCGCGCGACGCGATCCGCTCGAAGAGGGCTGCGTGCGCGCGCGGGTAGGGTGACGCGAGCGCGGTCGGGAGCACCGCGATCGTCCGCCCGCCCGGCGCCTCGAGCGCTCCTTCGTGCGCCGCCCGGTCGATCCCCTCGGCGCCCCCCGACACGACCAGCACGCCCGCGCTCGCGAGGTCGCGTCCGAGCCGGCGCGCGAGGTCGAGCGCGCGCGGGGTCGCGCGCCGGGTCCCGACGATCCCGACTGCGCGCTCGAGACCCTCGAGCGAGCCGTCGACGTGGAGGGTGCGGGGCGCGCGCCGGAGCCGGCGCAGCACCGCGGGGTAGCCGTCGTCCTCGGGCCGCAGGGTCCGCATGTGCGCTTATCGCCACCGCGGCGCGCGCGTTGCCAAGGTCTGCCTCTCCGGGCGGGTCAACCGAGCCGGAGCCACCCGCGCCGCAGGATCGCCGGGGCCGGCTCCGCGGAGGTTTCCATGAGCACGCGAGCGGTCGCGCCAGAGGCGCGCACGAAGGGATCGGTCCGTCTCCTCGGCCATGCGGTGGTGTCGATCGCCGCGGCCATCGCCGGGATCAGCTGCGCGGGCGGGCACGAGGCGCGGCCCTCACCCATGCCCGTCGTGCAGCAGACGGCGCACGCGGTGGACTCCTCGCCCGAGCCTCCGCCCCCGGTCGCCGACGTGGCAGGCGCGGCCGCACGACCGAGCGAGCCGGAGATCCCCACCGACCTCGTCCCGCTCGCGGCGCGGGTCGCGGCGCGGCACCTCGCGATCCCGCGGACGCACGGCAGCGACGGCGCGCGCTTCACCTTCGACGGCGGCCACCGCGGCTGGTTCGCGCGCGTAGCCCAGTACGGCGGGCAGAACCCGCTCACGCCCGTCTACGGGCACGACCGCGTCTACGTCGGCGGCGGCTTCTCGAGCAACCAGTTCTTCGCGTACGACGCGCGCACCGGCGAGCTCGCGTGGCGCGCCTCGGCGCCGGACGGTGGCCCGACCGCGGCCATCGTCGAGGGCGACAAGGTGCTCTTCAACACCGAGAGCTGCACGCTCTTCGCCGTGGACGCGCGCACCGGGCGGCAGCGCTGGTCGCACTGGCTGGGCGATCCGGTCATGGGCCAGCCGGCGGCCAACGCCGGTCGCGTGTTCTCGGGCCACATCCGCAACGGCGGCGGCTACGGCTTCACGGCGCTCCGGCTGGGCACCGGCGCCGAGATCTGGACGCGCGACGTGGGCGCGGACGTGATCAACGCGCCCGTGCTCGACGACACGAGCGTGTACGTCTCGACGCTCGACGGAGTCGTGCACCGCTTCTCGCAGGCGAGCGGCCGCGTGATGTGGCAGCGCCGGATCGGGGCGACGAGCGCGCCCTGGCTCGACGGCGAGACGCTCCACGTGACGCGGCGCGCGACCGAGCAAGGAGAGGACGGCCACCGCCACACCGTCGAGCGCGCCGTCGTGCTACGCGCGACCAACGGCGAGACGCTGCGCGAGGCGGAGCCCGTGGACGCGAGCTTCCTGCACGGGCCGATCTTCGACGGCAGCACCGAGTCGGGCTGGGGCTTCGAGGGCTCCCGCCCGACGATCGTGGACGGCCGCGTCTACCAGACCATCGGCAACGAGGTGCAGTCGCGCGACGCCGACACGGGCGAGCTCTTCTGGCGGCGCGAGTACACCGACGAGGTGCACACGCGCCCCGCGAGCTCGCCCGCGATCGGCGGGTCGCTCCTCGTGTTCGGCACGAGCGACGGCGTCGTGTACGGCCTCGACATCGACACGGGCTTGACGGCGTGGGCGTACGACGTGGGCGAGCCGATCGCCTCGCAGCCCACCATCGCGCACGGCTGGGTGTACGCCTCCACGACGCGCGGTGGCGTCGTCGGCCTCGAGGTCGGCGACGACACGCTCGACGGCTGGCACATGTGGGGCGGCAACGCGCGGCACGCGGGTCCCGTCACGGGCGACGCGGCGACGCCAGAGCCCGACGAGCGCCCGAGCGAGGGCACGCTCGCGCTCGGCTCGGCCCCGCGGGACGGAGAGGTCGCGGGCTTCCCGCTCGAGTCGACGCACGTCACCGCGCGCGTGACCGGGTTCGTCGCCGAGGTCTCCGTCGAGCAGACGTTCCGCAACCCGTACACGCGGCCGGTCGAGGCGGTGTACCTCTTCCCGCTGCCGGAGAGCTCGGCGGTGGACTCGATGACCCTGCGCGCGGGCGATCGCACGGTGCGCGCGCACATCGATCGGCGGGAGCGCGCGCAGGCCGACTACCAGGACGCGCGCGAGCGCGGGGTGCTCGCCAGCCTGCTCGAGCAGGAGCGGCCGAACCTCTTCCGCGAGTCCGTCGCGAACATCCGACCGGGCGATGCGATCTCCGTGACGCTCACCTACGTGTCGGCGCTCGACTACGAGGACGGCAGCTACCGGTTCACGTATCCGCTCGTCGCGGGGCCCCGCTACGTGCCGGACGAGGCGGGCGCGGCCGCGGCCACGGGCACGGGCTCGGGCACCGGAGGCGACCTCCACCAGGTCGTGCTCGCGCCGAACGGCGAGCGACCCGATCGCGTCGAGGTGACGATCGACGCCGATCTCGGCACCAGCGTCGCGTCCATCGACTCGCCGACGCACCCGCTCACGGTGCAGCGCAACGACGCGCACGTCGCGCACGTCACGCTCGCCGAGGCAGCGCGTCCCGACCGCGACCTCGAGGTGCGCTTCCACGTCGCGGGCGCGGCGCCGACCGTGGCGATCGAGCAGAGCCCGCCCGTCGACGGCGGCGTCGGGACGTTCGCGCTGGCGATTCACCCGAGCCTCGCCGTCGCCGACGATCAGGTGATGCCGCGCGAGCTGGTGTTCCTCGTGGACACCTCGAGCTCGATGAACGGCCGGCCGATGGCGCTCGCCCAGGCCGCCGTCGAGCACGCGCTGCACGGCCTGCGGCCGACCGACACGTTCCGCGTGCTGGCGTTCAGCGACGCGGTCGATCCGCTGAGCGAGGCGCCGCTGCCGGCGAGCCCGGAGAACGTCGCGCGCGCGATCACGTTCGTGCACGGGCTGCGCGCGCTCGGCTCGACCGAGATGGTCGGCGGCATCCGCGCGGCGCTCACCCCGGCCGGCGAGGACGGGCGCATGCGGATGGTGCTCCTCCTCACCGACGGCTACATCGGGACGGAGACCGACGTGTTCCGCGCCGTCCACGACTCGCTCGGGCAGGCGCGCGTGTTCGCGCTCGGCGTCGGCTCGGCCGTGAACCGCTACCTGCTCACGCGCGTGGCCGAGGAAGGCCGCGGTGACGTGCAGGTCGTGCTGCCGGGCGAAGATCCCGCGGCCCTGGCGGACGCGTTCGCGGCGCGCATCGCGCGTCCCTTCCTCACCGACGTGTCGATCGACTGGGGCGGGCTGGCGGTCAGCGACGTGTACCCGCGGCGCCTGCCGGACCTCTTCGCCGACCGCCCGCTGCGCGTCACCGCGCACTTCACGCGCGCCGGCCACCAGACGGTCACGATCCGCGGGCGCATCGCCGGCCGCCCGTTCTCGCAGCAGGTGGACGTGTCGCTCGCGTCGAGCGGCGAGGCGCGGCCGGAGCTCGGCTCGATGTGGGCCCGCGCGCGGATCGCGGACCTCACGACCGCGATGACGCTCGCCGAGACGCCCGCGCTCGTCGAGGAGGTCACGCAGATCGGCCTCGCACACCACCTGCTCACCGACTACACGGCGTTCCTCGCGATCGACGAGGGCTACCACGTCGAGGGTCCGGCGGTGCGCGTGCACGAGCCCAGCGCGTTGCCGGATGGAATGGGCGCGAGCACCGCCGAGGCGCCCGCCGAGCGCTCGGCCACGTCGGCAGCGAGCGCGCCGCAGGACCCGTACCCGGCGGGCGCGGTCGCCCGCGAGTACGGCGGGCCGGCCGAAGGCGCCGGAACGGGGATGGCGTACGGGAGCGGCTCGATGGGGCGCATGCGGGCCGACCTCGCGGATCTCTCGGAGCTGGGCGGGGGCTGGGCGGTGCCGACGACCGTGAGCCCGGAGCCGGCAGCACCGACGGCGTCGCCGCTCGCCCCGGACGAGCACCCGGCCCGCGTCGCGGCGGGGGGCGGTGTCGACTGCTACGCACTGGCGAGGCGACCGGACGGGACGATCGACGAGGAGGCGCTGCGGCGGTGCCTCGAGGCCCAGGGCGGCGTGCTCGCGGAGAAGAGCGTGAAGCCGAGCGAGAGCGAGAGCGAGAGCGAGAGCGAGAGCGAGAGCGAGAGCGCTCGGCCGGCTCTCAGCGCCAGTCCATCACGAAGCGTCCCGCTACCAGCTCGGCCACGAGGGGCGCGGCGTCGGGGTGGGCGCGCGCGAGCGGCGGGCACACGTGGCGCATCCGGTCGGCGATCAGGCCTGCCGCAGCGAGATCGCGCGGGGTGATCGCGAGCTCGATGCGCTCCTCGCCGAGCGCCTCGAGGCGGTAGCGCGAGAACGAGCGCAGCGTGGTGAGAAAGCGCGCGACCGCCGCGCTGCCGATGCCGTGCGTCGGGCCGGACGTCCCGACGACGAGCAGGGCCTCGATCGCGTCGTCGGTCGGTGCGAGCCCGATCAGCGCGCCGTCGGCAGGAACGACGACGTCGTCGCGCGTGCCGAAGCACCACCGGAAGGGCAGGATCCCGGGCAGCGGGCGCAGCGCCTCGAGCGCCTCGTCGGTCGCCGGGCCGAGCAGGCGATAGAAGGGATCGGCATGGCGCGGGTGCGGCGCGAGCCCGAGCGCCGCCGCCCGATCGAGCGCCGCGCGCGCTCGATCGGAGGCCCAGGCGCCGGCGAGCCGCTCGTGGGTCGGGCGTGCGCGGTACCTCTCGGGGAAGGGGCCCTTCGGCCACCGGGGAGGGCCGCTCACGCCAGGACCATGCCGCTCAGCGGCACACGCCCTGGCCGAAGTAGCCCGTGCCGCTCCACGACGTCGTCGTGGGCGCGCCGGTCGTCGTCCTGCCGACGATCATCTGCACCGTCGGTGTGCACACGACGTTGTTGTCGTTGCCGCTGCACTCTCCGACGAGCACCTCCGCGAGGGTGTCCGCGCCGAGGCCGCCGCGCCCGAGGAAGCGGCCGTAGCCGTCCATCGTCCCGTTCACCGTCCAGAACGGCGTCGCGGGCGGCGTGGTGCCGCCGAGCAGGAGCGACACGGACGTGGACGTCGTGCCGTTGGCGCGACTGACCGCGAGGTCGGCGTATCCGTCCCCGTTGACGTCGCCCGGGCCGATCACGCTCACGCCGAAGTTGCCGCCGGGCCCCGTGTAGCGCAGCCACGCAGTCGTCACGCTGGTGCTGGCCGTCCACGTCGCGCTGCCCGTGAAGATCGCGGCGTGGCCGGGCGTGGCGTTGCCCCCGAGGCCGATGTCGGCGAGCCCGTCGCCGTTCACGTCACCGAGCCCGGTCACGCTGATGCCCAGGTTCGTGCCGCTGAACATCGGATCGGCGAGCTCGACCTCGGTCGTCACCGTGCCGGCGGCGTTGCCGAGGTAGAGATAGCCGCGGGCCCACGTGCCGAGCGCACGCCCGACCACGACGTCGGAGTACCCGTCGCCGTTCGCGTCGCCGACGCCGGCGACGGAGATCCCGTACATGCCGGTCGACATGCCCTCGCCGGGATCTGCCCCGTCGGGCAGCAGATCGCGACGGACGATCCCCGCCGCGGAGGTCGCCCCGAGGTAGAGCATCGCCCGGTTGCCGTAGTAGTCCCCCGCGACGATGTCGCCGTATCCGTCGCCGTTGAAGTCCCCGGCGCTCGAGACCGTGTAGCCCTGCGTCGTCGCGCCCGCCGGGCGCGTGAGCGTGGCGAAGGGTGAGGTGTTGAGCGTCCCCGACGACGTCCCCGTGTAGACGTAGACCTGGCCGCCGCAGTGCGTGGGGGCGACGTCCATGCCGTCGCCCAGGCAGGCGCCGACGACGATGTCGCCGTATCCGTCGCCGTTCACGTCGCCCGCCGCGGCGACCGCGGCCGCGGGGGCGCGCACGCCGGGCGGCTCGAGGGCCTTGGTGTGCGGGTCGGCGTGATCGCCGGCGTGGACGGCGAGGGTGGCGGGGCGGAGGGCGCGCATGGCCCGGGACATACCAAGAAGCGCGCGACGTGGCTCGGCGGTCGAAAACCCACTACAACCGCGGCCCCACCATGCAATCGCTCGTCGTTCTCCGGGATGCGCTCTGGCCCTGGGTCGCGCTGCCCGCGCTCGTGATCGGTGCGCTCGTCGCGACCATCCTGATGCGCGCGCCGCAGATCACCCGGCTCGCCGAGGCGTTCCGGGCGATCAACGCTCACGATCCCAAGGCCGAGGGCTCCGTTCATCCGGCCACGGCGCTCGCGCTCTCGAGCGCGGCGACGATCGGCGCCGGCGCGGTCGTGTCGGCGGCGACCGCGATCGGCCTCGGCGGGCCAGGCGCGCTCGCCTGGCTCTGGCTCTTCGGCCTCCTGATCGCGCCGCTGCGTCTCGGCGAGGCACTGCTCGCGCGGACTGCGCCGCCCGGCAAGGCTGGCAAGAAGGCGCGCGAGGACGGAAGCCTGGCCGCGCGCCTGCTCGCCGACGCCGAGCCTCGGGTGCAGCTGCTCGGTCACGCGCTGCTCGTGCTCACGCCGGTGGCGGCCGTGGCCGTGGTCGGTGGCCTGCACGGCACGGCGGTCGTGGACGCGGCCGAGCAGCTCCTGCCGGGCAGCGCGGAACCCATCGGCTTCGGCGTGGCCACCGCGGCCGCGCTCTTCGCGTTCTTCGGGCGCGACAAGGCGTGGCTCGGCTGGACGACGCTCGCCGCGCTGGTCGTCCTGACGGCCGCGTGCCTGCTCGCGATGTTCTACGATCCCGCGCGCGCGATCGGGACGTTCGCGGCCGTCCTGGAGGACGCCTTCGACGGCACGCCGCAGATCCGCTCGTTCTCGGGCGCGCTCGTCGGCGAGATCGCCGCCGCGTCGATCGCGTCGATGCTCCCGGTCATCGCCGCGCCCAGCGGGACCGACGGTGCGCTCGCCGCGCTCGCGCAGCCTCGCGCGGCGAAGGCGCACTCCGCCGCCGCGATGCTGCCCGTGCTCGCCCACGTCGTCCTGGCCACCCTCGTGGGGCTCGCGATCGGGGCGACCAGCGCGTACGCGCGCCCGACCGAGACGACGCGGCAGCTCGACACCGTGCGCTTCTACGACTCCCCTTTCGAGACCGTCAGCCAGCGCATGGAGCCGGAGCGCGTGTGGCACGGCTTCATCCGCGTCATCGACGGGACGGCCCAGGCGACGCCCCTCGAGATCGGGACCGAGCGCGGGATGGTGCAGCAGCCGCACTTCGTCGAGGCGGATGGCTCGCCCGGGGACTTCGCGATCCGCATCGAGGACGGCCGCGTGGAGCGCATCCTGCGCCCGGATCGCGACGGGGCGCTCATGGAGGCGCCGCGCGAGGACATTCCGCGCATCGCCGTGAGCGGCCTGATGCTTCCCGTCGGGGGCGCGCTCTTCGCCGCGGCGATGACGCGCGGCGGCAGCGATCTCTCGGCGCGGGGCGCGCTGGCCGCGCTGATGCTGCTGGCCGCGCTCGGTGCGGCGGCCGTCGGGCTCGCGCTCGCGCGCATGTTCCGCGCGCGCGTGACCGAGAACGGGGCGCGCGCGCTCTCGGCGCTTCCGGCGATCGGCCTCGTGCTGGGTGCGACGAGCTTCGGGCCGAGCCTCGCCGTCATCGGCTCGATCGTCTCGGCCGCCCTCGCGACGCTCGTCGCCGTGGCGCTCGTCATGAAGGCGCGCGAGCTCGCGAAGTAGCGGGGCCCCTCCTTGCGGCCGGTCGGCTCCCGGGCGATTCTGTCGACACCGATGGATCGCCCGGACCCCGACCTCCGCGCCCGAGGCTGCGTTCGCAGCATGACGGGCCACGGCGTGGGCTCGGCCGCGCTCCGGACGGGACGTGTCGAGGTGGAGATCCGAGCGGTGAACCACCGCTACCTCGAGGTGCGCTCGCGCCTTCCGCCCGAGCTCGCGGAGCACACCCCCCTGGTCGAGGACATCGCCCGCCGCATGCTCGTGCGCGGGCGGATCGAGATCGCCGTGCGGACCGAGGGGGAGGCGTTCGACGAGCCGATCCTCGACGCGACGCGCGCGCGCGCGGCCTTCGAGCAGCTGGTGGCGCTGCGCGACGCGCTCTCGCCGCGCGACCCGGTGCCGCTCGGCCTGCTCGCGTCGGTTCCCGAGCTCTTCGTGGCGCGAGGACGGCCCGACACGAGCCTGGTCCGTAGCTCCCTCACGCGCGCCGCCGAGCTCGCGTGCGAGGGCGTCGCGATGATGCGCCAGCGCGAGGGCAACACCCTGACGCACGACTTCGAGGGCCGCCTGGCGCGCCTGCTCGAGCTCGTCTCGGCGATCGAGCTGCGCTCGCCCGCGGTGGTCGCGGCGATGCGCAAGCGGCTCGAGGAGCGCATCGAGAAGCTCGTCGGCCCGTCGTTCCCCGTCGACGACCGGCGCCTCGAGCTGGAGATCGTCATCTTCGCGGACCGCTGCGACGTCACGGAGGAGTGCACGCGCCTGCGGAGCCACGCCGAGCAGTTTCGCTTGATGCTCCTCGACGACGACACGGTCACGGGGCGCCGGCTCGACTTCTTGCTGCAGGAGATGGCACGCGAGTCCAACACGATCGGTCAGAAGAGCGCCGACGCCGAGCTGGCGCGCACCGTCGTCGACCTCAAGACCGAGATCGAGCGCCTGCGCGAGCAGGTGCAGAACATCCTCTGAACGCGCCCCGGCGCGGCAGGGACCTCAGGCGAAGCGCGCGGCCTCGTCGGCATCGAATCCGTCGACCATCTCGCGGATCCACGGGGCGAGCGCCACCAGCTTCCCCTCGCGCTCCTCGAGGGTGCGGCCCTCGGACGTCGCGCCGAAGGCGTCGAGCGCGCCGAGCGCGCGCCCGGCCGCGACCAGGCGCGCGTGGTCCTCCTTGGCCGCGGACGCGCGGACCTGGTCCCGACGACGCATCGCGTATGCCTCGAAGAGGTCGCTCCGCCGGACCTTGTCCGCGCGGTCGCGCGCCACGAAGCCCCCCGAGAGTCCCGCCAGGACGGCGCCCGCGAGGAGCTCGCGAAGCAGGTCCGAGTCCACGAAGGGAATGGTGAAGAGCGCGATGATCGCGGCGCCGAAGAGCACCGAGGAGTGCCACGGGCTCGGCGAGGCGCGCAGGCGCTCGCGGGCGGCGCGCGCGCGCGCGAGGAGCTCCGCGTCGCTCGCGCCCGCGTCGGGCGGTGCCTGGACGCCGCGCTCCGAAAGCAGCTCGAGCTCGTCCCTCTCGAGCTCGTCCTGGGGCTCGGCGAGGCGCGCGTCGCGCTCGGTCACGTCCTTCTCGCGCTCGAGGAGGGCCTTCTCGAGCGCCTTCCGCGTGCGCGGCACCGGGCCCAGCGTCACGTGCTCCGCGCGATGGGTCGCGAGCGTGGCGAGCGCCGCCTTGACGCCGCGCTCGAGCACGGCGCGCTTCTCGGCCAGCTCCACCCAGACCGTGATCGCAGAGACGTCGTTCTCGCTCGATCGGGGTCCGGCGTCGTCGCGTGCGCGCCGCGCGCTCACCAGCAGCTCGGCGCGCCGTGCCTCGAGCGCTCCAGGCAGCGTCTCACCGAGGCGGCTGGCGCTCTCGATGATCGCCGTCGCCGCCAGCCAGAGCGCGCCGGGCGTCCGCGCGTAGCGCGTCGCCGCGTCCGCGAGCTTCTGCTCGAGGTCGGTGAGCGCTCCGCTCGCGTCTGCGCGCATCAGTCGTACCGCTCCGAGTGCACGCGCCTTCGGTCGACGCCGAGCTCCTCCCGCAGGGTACGTCGCACCTCGGAGATCATCTTGGTGAGCCCGCACACGTACACGTGGGTCGATGCCGGCATCGTGGGGAGGATCGCGCCGAGGTGTGCCTGCACGTAGCCGCGCCGGCCCCGCCATCCGGCGCTCGCGCGCGAGAGGGTCGGCTCGAAGCGGAAGCCCGGCCCCCGCGCGCGCTCGCGCCACTGGGCCTCGAACATGAGGTCTGCCTCCGCACGGCAGCCGAAGAGGAGCACGGCCTCGGCGCTGCCGGGCGGCATCGCCTCGAGCATCGCGCGAAGCGGTGCGACGCCCGAGCCGGTGCCCACGAAGAGGGCAGGCGCCGCCGCGGCGTCGTCCTCGCGCACGAAGAGGCCGCTCGGGCCGAGCGACTCGAGCGTGTCGCCTGCGGCGACCTGGTGCAGCGCGCTCGAGCCTGCTCCTCCCTCCACGCGCGTCACGAGGAGCTCGAAGCGTCCGTCTCCACGTGCGGCGGGTGCGCTCGCGATCGAGTAGTCGCGCTCGATGCCTCCCGGCAGGTAGAGCTTGACCCACTGCCCTGCGAGGTAGTCGTAGGGGGTCCGGTCGACCGTCTCGAGCGTCAAGAGGCGCACGCCCGGCGCGGCGAGCGAGCCGTCCACCACGCGCAGCGTCCGCCTTTGCGCCGGGATCCGACGCATCGAGCGCTACCGCCGGATCACGTGCGTCACGCGCTGCCGGCTGCGCGACTGCGTCGCCGGATACGTGAAGCGACGCATGATCGGCTCGACGCAGGCCTGCAGGGTGTCGGGGCTGACCGACACCATCGCGAGCTCGCCCGTCGGCTCGACCACGAGCACCACGCGCGCCTGTCCATGCACGCGGCCCGGCGCGACGAGGCACTCCCTGAGCTCCGCGCGGGCAGAGTCGACGATCTGAGCGACCATCGGGGCCGTCAGCTCGCGCGGCCGCGTGTCGTCGGCCTCGCTGAAGGACATCGAGCTGCCGTCGCCACCGTCGGTGGTCGCCGCCACGGTGCCGGTGTCGCCGCTCGCCGCGCGATCGAGGTTGGCGATCTCCTGCTGCGCGGCGATGCGCACCTCCTGCATCGTCAGCGCGTCGTCCCCGAGCGCCTGGAGAAGCTCGCGGGAGGTCGGGCCCGCGAGGTGAGCGTAGGCTGCGACGCCGCGCGTCAGGCCGGGCGCGAGGCCCGAGTCGGACGGCTCGGCGTGGTAGAGGCGCAGGAAGTCCTCGATCGAGGACGCCGCGCTCGCGTCCCCGAGCGCGGAGAGCGCGTCGAAGAGCGCCGGCAGGTCGTCGGCGCGCGTCTCCGGATCGCGCATCTGGGCCAGGAG
>JBGAQA010000087.1:0-28791 GCA_044220955.1 Sandaracinaceae bacterium | reverse complement strand
CCGCGTGAGCGAGAGCGTGAGCGAGTGCGAGGGCGAGGGCGAGGGCGAGGGCGAGGGCGAGGGCGAGGACGAGAGCGTCTACTCGGCGACCGGCGTCGCCGAGGCGCCGATCGCGGCTGGCAGCGAGCTCGATCCCACCGCCTCGGCGACGGTCCTCTCCATGGACGCACGGCCGCGCTCGGTCGAGACTCTCGACGAGGCGCTGCTCGAGGCGCCCGGCGCCCGGACCCGGCGCACGGGCGCGCTCGGCGGCTTCACCACCCTCTCGCTGCGCGGCGCCGACGCCGAGCAGACCTCGGTGCTTCTCGGCGACGTGCCGATCGCCTCGCCGGACGGGAGCGCGTTCGACCTGGGCACCGTGCCGACCTGGCTGCTCTCGCGCGTCGAGGTCTACCGCGGCGGCGCGCCCGCGTGGCTCGGGACCGGCGCGATCGGCGGCGCGCTGCGGCTCGTGCCCCGTGACGAGCCGGGCCACCACGCCTCGGGCGCGCTGAGCTACGGCACGTTCGACCTGGTGCAGGGGCGGCTCGCTGCGTCCGCCGGGGACGAGCGCCTGCACGTCACGAGCGCCGCAGGGCTGACGAGCTTCGGCGGCGGCTTCCCGTACGTCGACGACGGCCGCACCGCGCTCGATCCGAGCGACGACGTGACCCGTCCGCGCCAGGGCGCCGACTTCCTCGAGGGCGCCGCGGTCCTGCACGCTCGCGGCCGCGTCGATCGAGCCCGCGTCGAGGGCGCCGTGCTCTTCACCGAGCGGAGCGGGGGCTTCTCGCCACCGCCGACGCGGAGCGCCGACGTGGTCCTCTCGCATCGCTCGACCACGCGCGTCCTCGGCGGCGCGTCCCTCCTGTTCGAGGACGCGGACCAGCTGCGCCTGCAGCTCGCTTTGGGCCTCGGCGTCGAGCGGCGTCACGTGTCCGACCCGCTGGCCCAGGTCGGGCAGCTCCCGCGGGAGGCCGACGACGTCCTCTACCGGATCACGGCGCGCGCCGCAGGGACGCTGCGCGCGCTCTCTTGGCTCGATCTGACGCTCGTCGCGGCGTACGGGCACGAGTCGCTCGCACCGAGCGACGCGCTCGCGCGGCTCGCCCTGCCGGCGTCGTCCCGCGACTCGGCCACCGCGACGCTCGAGGCGCGCGCGTTCGGCACGATCGGCGGCGCGCGCTACGAGATCCGTCCGAGCGGGCGGCTCGAGGTGCTCGACGCCCACCTCGCCGACATCGGCGAGTCGCACCTCGGCGAGGGCCACGCGAGCACGCTCGTCGTGCCGACGGGGCGCCTCGGGCTCGTGCTCGAGCCGCTGCGGGGGCTCGCCATCGCCGCGTCCGGCTTCGCGGCGCAGCGCGCCCCGAGCCTCGTCGAGCTCTTCGGCGATCGCGCGTACCTCACCGGCAGCACCACGCTGCGACCCGAGCTCTCGCTCGGCGGCGATGGCGGTGTCGTCCTCGCGGGGACGCTCGGCCCCCTCGAGGGGACGCTCGACGTGCGCGGGTTCGGCACGCGCGTCTCGGACCTCATCCGCTACGTGCGGACCGAGCAGTTCCAGTACGCGCCGCAGAACGTGGCCTCGGCGACGCTGGCCGGAGTCGAGGCGGGTCTCGCGCTGGCGCTGCCACCGTATGCCCGCTGGACGACCGCGTTCAGCTGGCTCTACGCGGTGGACGACTCGTCGGGCACGTCGCAGGGCAACACCCTGCCGCTGCGCGCGCCCTTCTCGCTCTACACCCGGCTGAGCGGCGGCCACGGGCCGCTCGGCTTCGTCGACCGCGTCGAGATCTACGGCGAGCTCGACTACGTCGCGCCGAGCTTCGCCGATCCGGCGAACCTGACCATCATCGGCGGGCGCCTCCGCGTCGGCGCAGGCCTCTCGGTGACGCTGCTCGAGCGCCACCTCGCGCTCGAGGTCGTGCTGCGCGACGTGGCCGATGCGCGCGGCGTCGACGTGCTCGGGATGCCCCTGGCCGGCCGGAGCGTGACGGTGACGCTCACTGCGCGAGAGTAGGGCGCGCCTCTTCGGCGCCGTCGCCCTCCTCGAGATCGCCCCGGCCCTCGACCTCGGGAGTGCGCAGCAGCGGCGGCAGGGCGAGCTGGCTCTGGGTCTGCCGCGCGGGAGCGAGCCGCGCGTCGCGCCGGCGCTCGGCCGCGCGCGCCTCGCTCGAGCGCCCCTCGTCGGCATAGACGCGCGGCAGGCGCTCGTAGTCGGCGTCGGTGGCGGTCCCTTCGCGGATGCGACGCTCGATGCGCGCTGCCACGTCGAAGCCGGCGGGATCCCAGTAGCCGATCAGGTTCGCGGTCGCCGCCGAGGCCGCCGCCGCGTTCTCGTCCTGCGAGACGAGCGGCGTCAGCATCCACGAGCCGAAGAGCAGCGAGCCGAGGAACACCACGAGGCGGTCCTGGGTCTTGCGCTCGCCCCACGCGGCGAAGATCACCGCGAAGAGCCCCAGCAGCCCGATCGGGAGCATCGAGATGCTCCCGTGGAGATCGTGGCCGAACAGCGACGCGAGCCAGCTCCCGGCGTTGTAGGGGGCGAAGTCGGAGCGGACCAGCACGCGCAAGAGCTGGGGCAGCGGCCGCGTGATCGCCTCGGGCAGGTGCGGGTAGTAGATGCTCGGGGCGCCGGAGGCGAGAAGGCCCACCGAGAGGCACGCGACGGCGAGGGCGCCCGTCGCCCTCGCGCTGAAGCGCGCGAGCACCTTGCCGCCCTCGAGCGCCGCCCAGCCGAGGAACGGGTACACGACCGCGAGGTAGCGGGGGCCCACGGTCCAGCCACCGCGCCAGTTGTTCATCGTGCAGATCAGGCCGTAGGTGGCGAGCGGGATCAGCAGCGCGAAGGCCGCGTCGAGCCGCGTGCGCTTGGTGCCGAGCAACACGGGGAAGCCGATGAAGGCGAGCGTCAGGATCGGCGTGAGGGGGAAGAGGCCGTAGCCGAGGTCGAAGAGCAGCCCCCCGGCCGCCTCCCAGCGCCACTGGCCCGAGCCGTAGAAGCCGTCGTTCATGCCCGCGCGGAACGCCTCCGACTCGAGGTACCGGTGACCCGGCGTGAAGGCGTTGCCGAACGCGGCGAGGTGGAAGCCCATCACCGAGAGCGTCGGGACGAGCGCGCCGAGCCCGAAGTTCACGAGGTAGGCGCGGCGCCGGATCGCGAAGAGCGCGTAGAGGCAGAGCAGGGCGGTGGCGACGAATCCGGGGTACTCGAACGCCGTGACCCCGGCCGCGAGGAACCCCGCCGCGATCGCGCGCGAGCCGCTGATCTCGCCCTCGCGTCGCGCCCGCTCGAGGATCATGAACGCGCCGAACGCCGCGGCCGCGCTCAGCGTGTGCGACACGAAGATGAGCCCGTACGCGTAGAGCAGCGAGCCGACGCCGAGCGAGAGCACGATCGCGTCGCGCACGACGGGAGGCCCGCCGCGCCGCGCGAGCCAGCGGTGGAACGCGAAGAGGAACCAGAGCGTCGGCAGGATCGAGCCCGTGAAGCGCGACGCCCAGAGCGCGGTCGTGCGGTCGAACGCGTGCCCGGTGCGGCTGCACCACTGCCGGTAGACCCAGTAGCCAGGCACGCCGAGGTAGCTCGTGCCGGGCGCCTTCACCGAGTACGCGTGCCCGCCGTAGATGGCGGCGTCGTTGACCCAGCCCCACTGCTCGCGGACGTGATCGATCGCGAACGTGTGCTCGTCGACGATCGCCGCCGTCATGAAGAAGCGGACGTTCTCGTTCGGGTTGTTCGTGCGATCCTGGTACGGAAACGCGTACAGGTACGCGAGCACGAGGATGCCGTAGAGCACGGCTCGCCGCGCCCGGGACGGCGGCGACTTCTGGGGCACGAGCGCCAAGGCCGGCAGACCTTAGCAGGGCCCGGAAGCGATGGCGGGGGGCGCGTTTGACGCGATCTCGGCGCCCTTCTAAGGTCGCGCCCTTGCGAGAGAGCATGCGGAAGAGCGCGGCGCCGAAGGGGGCGTCTCGCGCGATCGACCGGCGGCTGCCGGAGCGGCGCTCCGTCGCGATCACGGGGGCGGCGTCGTTCCTCGGGCGCAACCTCGTCGGACTGCTCGAGGAGGACCCGAGCGTCGGGCGGGTCGTCGTGCTCGACGTGACGACGCCGCGGACGGCCGGGAAGAAGACGCGCAGCTACCGGATCGATCTCACCGATCCCTCTGCGGCGGTGCGCGTGGCCGAGACGCTGCACGCGGAGAAGGTGGACACGGTCGTGCACCTCGCGTTCCTCGCGCTGCCCACGGCCGCGGAGGGCTGGGCGCACGAGCTCGAGAGCGTCGGGACCATGCACGTCGCCAACGCCTGCCGCGACGCGCGCGTGACCCGCGTGGTGCACGGCTCCTCGACGCTTCTCTACGGCCCCTTGCCCTCGAACCCAAACTTCCTCGACGAGGCGCGCCCGCTGAAGGGCCTCTCGGGCTGCCGGTTTCTCGGCGACAAGATCGAGGCGGAGGGCGAGATGCAGGATCTCGCGCGCGACCGGCCGGACACGAGCGTGGTCACGCTGCGCTTCGCGCCCATCCTCGGCCCGACGGTGACGAGCTGGGTGACGCGCTGGCTCACCCGGCGCTTCGTGCCGGTGATGCTCGGATACGACCCGCTGGTCCAGGTGCTCCACGAGGTCGACGCGGTGAGCGCGCTGCGCATGGCGCTCGACGTGGAGGGGGCCGCCGGGGCGTACAACGTCGTCGGCGACGGCGTGCTCCCGATCTCGACGGTGGTCACCCTGGCGGGACGCACGCCGATCCCCGTGCCGCGACCGCTCTTGCGCGCGGGCACGTCGGCGCTCTGGAACTTCGGGCTCAACGAGGCTCCGGTCTTCTTCGTCGACTACCTCCGCTACCTCTGCGTGGCGGATGGCGAGAAGGCGGCGCGCGAGCTCGGCTGGCGTGCGGCGTACACGGCGCGCGAGGCGGTGCTCGACTTCGGAGGCGCACTGCGCCTGCGCGAGGCGCACCTGCTCGGTGAGCCGCAGCCCGCAGGGCGCTGATCGGGGACGAGACGATGGCAGACCGGCGAGACGGAAGCGGGCGCGGGACACCCCAGAAGAGCATCGCCTCGGCCTCGCCGAGCGGTCCGGCCAAGGCGAAGGCGCTGGGCGCACGGCCACCCTCGGCTGGCAAGAGCGCGAGCGGGTCGAGCGTGCCCAAGACGTCGAGCCCCGGGACGGTGAGCGCCGCGAAGCCGTCGAGCGCGGGCACGGCGAGCGCCCCCAGGACGTCGAGCGCGGGACGCCTCGCGGCGGCGAAGGCGTCGAGCCCAGGGAGCACGCCCGCGGTGAAGACGTCGAGCGGGAGCACGCCCGTGGTGAAGACGTCGAGCGGGAGCACACCCGCGGTGAAGACGTCGAGCGGGAGCACGCCCGCGGTGAAGACGTCGAGCGGGAGCCCCGCAGCTCCGCCCGCGGCGGCCAGCGCCAAGCCGATCCCGTCCGGGGCGAAGCCCGCGCCTGCGCCTGCGGCCCCGACGTCCGCGCGGAAGCGTCCGGCGCGGGCGTCGTCCCAGGCCATCCGCACCAGCGCGCGCGCGAAGAGGCCCCCGACCGTGGCGGTGAGCGCCGCTCTGCCCCCCGCGGTCTCGGCCGCCCCCGCCGCGGCGCCCGCACCGGCGGTGCGCGAGCGGCCCGCGTCGGTGCGTCCGCGGGTGTCGGCCCGCGTCTCCACGACGCCTGTGCCCGCTCCGAAGGCGCCGCCCCCCATCGCCGTCGATCCGCCCGCCCTGGCCCCGGAGCCCGAGCTCTCGGCCACCGAGATCGCGCTCGACGAGGGGCTGATGACCGACGCGTTCGGCGATGCGCCGTCGTTCCTCGAGACCGAGCCGGCGCGGGCGCCGTCACGGCGCGAGCGGCGCGCCTCGTCGACGCCGCCGGCGCCGGCGGTCGAGGTCGCGTTCGAGCCTGGCCAGACCCTGATGCCGCCGCCGACCGCCCCCGCCGCCGACCGCCCCCGGGTCGAGGACACGACCGAGCCGCGCTCGAATTACGCGGTCGAGGAGAGCATCGATCGCCTGCTCAGCGACGCGCGCTCCCTCGGTGAGGACCCCTCGGCGCGCAAGCGCGTCGCCGACGCGTTCGCGCAGCTCGCGGGCAAGCTCGGCGGCGAGGTCGCGCCCGAGGCGCCCTCGGGACTGCTCGGGGATCTCTTCGGCAGCCAGCACTACGCGCGCGAGTGGGGTCCGCAGGCGCTGCGCGACCGCGGCTCCGAGGTCGATGCCTTCGGGCTCGATCGCGCCTACGAGGCGCGCTACCGCCCGCTCTTCGAGGCGATCTACCGGCGCTGGTTCCGCGTCGTGACGCGCGACGTGGTCCACGTTCCCGCCGAGGGGCGCGCGATGCTCGTCGGGAACCACGCGGGCGCGCTCCCCTGGGACGGCCTGATGCTGAAGATGGCGGTCGCGCTCGAGCACCCCGCCGAGCGCGAGGTGCGCTGGCTGGTCGAGGACTCCGTCTTCCACGCGCCCTTCCTCGGCGCCGCCACGAGCCGCATCGGCGCCGTGCGCGCTTGTCCCGAGAACGCCGAGCGCCTGCTCGCCGACGACGCGCTCGTCGCGGTGTTCCCCGAGGGCGACAAGGGCGTGAGCAAGCCCTTCGCGCGGCGCTACGAGCTGCAGCGCTTCGGCCGCGGCGGCTACGTCCGTCTCGCGCTGCGCACCAGGACGCCGATCGTTCCGGTGGCGATCGTCGGTGCCGAGGAGGCGCACCCGACGATCTTCTCCATGCGGCGCGCGGCCAAGCTCTTCGGCGTGCCCTTCCTCCCGGTGACCGCCACGTTCCCCTGGCTCGGACCGATCGGCCTCGTGCCGCTCCCCAGCCGGTGGGTGATCGTGTTCGGCGAGCCCATCGACCTGGCGCGCCACCCGGCGGGGACCGAGGACGACCCGATCGCCGTGCAGCGCATCAGCGACGACGTGCGCAACGCCGTTCAGTCGCTGCTGACGCAGGCGCTCTCGCTGCGGCCCTCGACGTTCTGAGGAGCCCTGCCTCCGACTCGCGTCGGTGAGGTCGTCCTCGACCTCGCGGACGAGCGGCAGGGAGCGTCCACCTATTCAGGGGAGGGCGACGAAGGTCGGCACGCCATCCCGTGCGTCGTCGGCCGTTCCGTCGCCGCGCTGACCGCTCTCGTCGTCGCCCGCGCAGGCGATGCGGCCGTCCTCGAGCGCCGCGCAGAGCGCGCTGCTCGCCAGACCGAGACCGCAGACCGCGACGCCGGCACGCGCGTCGAGGAACGGCGCGAGCGCGACGCGCACCGGACCCGAGCTGGGCTGGCCGGCCTGACCGACGTCGTTGAAGCCCCAGCACACCGCGCCCGACGGGCCGATCCCACAGAACTGGTTGGCGCCCGGGCCGCCATGCACCGTCACGAGCTCGACGCCGGGCTGCACGGACACGGGCGCGGAGCTGCACTCGTTGGCGTCGCCGTCGCCCGGCGTGCAGTCGGAGAGGCCGGTCGCGCGGCCGAGCGCGCCGCCGATGTCCGAGCCGAGGCACCGGACGACGCCCCCGGCGACGTAGCACGTCGTCTGGTAGCCGGCGGCGACGTCGTCGACGTTCAGGGCGATGGTCTGCGTACCGGGATCGATCGCCGCGGCGGACGTGCCCGGCGTGCTGCCTCCCGTCTGGCCTTGCTCGTTCCACCCCCAGCAATGGAGCGCACCACCGACCTCGCTCACGGCGCACGTCCACACGCCGCCGGCGGCGATCGCGGAGACGGCCAGGTGGCCCATCGGCGTCGTCGATGCGGCGAGCAGCGGGCGCAGGACGTGCACGTCGGGCGCGACGTCCGCGGCGCTCGGGTCGATCTGACCGCTGCGGTTCTCCCCGACGCAGCGGAGCTCGCGCGTCGCGCGCGCGCGCGCGCAGGTGTGAGAGCGTCCCAGGGCCATTCGATCGAGCGGCGTGCTCGCGAACACCGCAGCGCGGACGGCGCCGGTCGGCGCACCGCTCGCGCCGGTGCCGAGCTGCCCGTGACCGTCGTCTCCCCAGCAGAACATCGCGCCAGCGGCGTCGAGCGCGCAGACGTGCGCGCCGCCGCACGCGATCGACGTCATCCCCGTGAGCGGTGTCGTCGTCCCGTCGTGCACGACGGGGACGGGTGTCGCCGAGCCGGGGCACGCGGAGCACACGCCGCCGACCGTGTGCTGGACGTCGCCGTCGCCGAGTCGCTGTCCCGAGTCGGAGCCCCAGCAGTAGACGGCGCCACCGACCAGCGCGCAGCCGTGCGAGTCGTCGGTCATGCACACCTGGGCGCAGCCGGCGGGCGCCGCGGCGTCGACCTCGCGGGCATCGCCCGGCGGGCCGCCGTCGCGCGGGACGCTCGCGTCGTCTTCCCCCGCGCGCCCGCAGAACGAGACGCCCGACGCGGAGACGACGCACGCGCCGTCGCCGGGGCAGTCGGACGCAGCGTCGCAGCGCGCCTCGCAGCGATCTGCGACGCAGACGAGGCCGGGCGGGCACTCGCGGCCGACGCCGCTCTCGCACCCGAGATCCGTGGCGACGCTGCAGGCGCTGCCCGTCGGTGAAGGCAGGCAGGCGGCGCCGGCCGGGCAGTCGCGGTTCGCCGCGCAGGCCGCTCTGCAGCGGCCGAACTCGCACACCAACGCTCCGCTGCACTCGCTCGCTCGCGCGCAAGGGCTCCCGGGATCGACCGACGCCTGACAGGCGCCGAGCGCTGCGAGGAGGGCGAGCAGCGCGGTGGGGCGCGGGGACATCGAGGACGGGATAGCTGAGCTCCGGGCGCGGCGCGAGCCGGGGCTCGACACCTCAGCCGGCGAGCAGCGCGCCGAGCCGGGCATCCGCCTCGCGCGCGACCGCCGCGTAGGGAGAGGCGCGCCCGCCCTCCGCGAGGAAGAAGCGTGCGCTCAGGCGGGCCGCCGTCCACTCCGCCGCGCGCCCTTCCGCGCTCGCCGCTCGCGTGGCCAGCGCCTCGTGCCCCAGCGACTCGTACGCGTGGATCTCGCACGCCGGCTCGAAGAACACGCCGTCGAGGTGGAGCACGGCGAAGGGACCGTAGCGATCGAGGAGACGTCCGCGCCCGGGCCGCGCCTCGCTCGGATCGGCGTCGACCGCGCGCAGCGCCGTCTCGATCGCCTCCGCGTGGCTGCCGGCGCGCTCCAGGGCGAGCGCGAGGCCCCAGAGACCGAGCGCGGCCGAGTCCGACGCAGCGGGGGCGGCCGCGATCGCCGCGCGGTACCGCTCGGCGGCCGCGCTCGCGTCGCCCGCGAGCATGGTCACCTCCGCCCAGTTCGCGAGCGTGGTCTCCGTGCTGGGCGGCAGAAAGAGCACGATCAGCCCCAGCTCGCGTCGTGTGATCGGGTGCACGGGCATCGACGGCAGGGCCTCTCGCGCGTCGAAGGCCCGCGCGTACTCGGCCTCGGCGGCGCCGTAGTCGCCGCGCCGGGTGCGCAGGACCGCGAGCTCGAAGGCCACGAAGGCCTCTTCGCGCCGCGGATCGAGCGCCCGTGCTCGCTCGTACGAGGCGATCGCCTCCTCGAAGCGGGTCTCTCGGCTGCCGTCGGCCATCGTCCGCTCGAAGGCCGAGAGCGCGCGGCCACGCTCGAGCCATGCGTCCGTGTCCTCGGGAAGCACCGCGAGGACCGCGTCGTAGCGGGCGATCGCCTGCTCGAGCAGCACGTCGCGAGCCGGGCCGAGGGCGATGTCGCGATCGCCGTCGAGGGCGTCGAGCAGGCGCGCGCGAGCCTCGGCGCGGATCCGCAGCGCCGCGGCGCGCTCCGGCAGGGCGACGTCGAGCACCGACCCGGCACCCGGTCGCGATCGCTCCTGCGCGCGTGCGCGCAGCGGCAGCGCCGAGGCGATGGCGAGGCCGAGGAGCACGGGGAGGGCGCGCGTCACGGAGGTGATAGTATGTGACGAGCGCGCCCTCTCCGCCGGGAACGCTGCTAACTTGAGGACGTGGCCATGGCTCGCTTCACACCGTGGGTCTTCGCGCTCGCCCTGACGGCCCTCCCGGGGTGCTCCGGATGCACGGTGGGCGCCGTCCGCCCCCCGATGTTCGACACGGGCAGCCTCCACGACGTCGGGCCGATGGACGCGTTCGTGCCCGCCGACGTCGGCCCCGACATGGGTCGCGACGCGCCGCGCTCGGACGTCGGGCTCTCCCCGGACGCCGCCTGCGAGTCGGCCACCAGCGCCGCGACGCTCGTGCGTCTGCCGGCGGACATCATCTGGGTCGTGGACAACTCGGCCTCGATGGCGCCCGCGATCGACGCCGTGCAAGCGGGCCTCAACGGCTTCGCGGCGCAGCTCGTGGCGAGCGACCTCGACTACCGGATGATCCTGCTCTCGCTCCGCACCATCCCGTCGGGCCTCACGGGGCGCCATCCGCTCTGCGTGCCCGAGCCGCTCGCCGGGCCGGCCTGCGCGGACGGGTCGCGGTTCTTCCAGGTCGAGATGGACGTGCGGAGCACGATGCCGCTCGAGCAGATCCTCGGGACGCTCGCGCAGTCGGCGGGCTACACCGAGGCGGAGGGGCCCTTCGCTTCGCCCGCGGGGTACGGCGCGCCACCCTGGCGCTCGCTGCTCCGCCCCGAGGCGACGCGGACGTTCGTCATGGTGGCGGACGACAACCAGCGCACGTGCGGTCCGGGGCTCACCGCCTGTCCGCAGCCCTCCGATCCGCCCTTCACCGCGACGAGCCTCGAGGACTTCCCCGGCGGCGGGAACCCCTTCAGCAGTCGCACGCTCGGCCCGGGCATCCTCGATGCGAGCTACGCCGGGCTCTTCGACGGCTACACGTTCGACGCGATCTACGGCTACGGCTCGGACACCGACCCCTCGGTCCGCTGCACCTATCCGGGCGGCACACAGCCGCCGGCGTCGGGGACCACGTACACGACGCTGGTCGCCCGCACCGGCGGCGTGCGCGCGCAGATCTGCGACGGCGCCGCCGCGTTCGGCCCCTTCTTCGACGCGATCGCGGCGAGCGTCGTCCGCGGAGCGCCGATCGCGTGCACCGTCGAGATCCCGCCGCCGCCGACGGGGATGACCTTCCAGATGGGGCGCGTGAACGTCGTGGTGCGCGGCACCTCCGGAGACACCGTCGTCGGCTACGTGCGCGACCCCTCCTCGTGTGATCCGACGCGGGGCGGCTGGTACTACGACTCGTTCACGAGCCCGACCCACATCGTGCTCTGCCCCTCGTCGTGCACGGCCGCGCAGGCCGAGGTCA
Organism: Sandaracinaceae bacterium; assembly: GCA_044220955.1. GTDB lineage: Bacteria > Myxococcota_A > Polyangia > Polyangiales > Sandaracinaceae > JBBSAT01. Next base: position 17,617 of record JBGAQA010000087.1, on the reverse strand, counting down.
CGGGGCCCTCCACGGGCCTCGACGTGCAGTTCGGCTGCGAGTCGATCGTCATCTGAGGCGTGCGGGCCGCTCCGCGTCCTCGGGGTCCGCGACCGCGAGCGCGAACAGGGCGATCGACGCGGCGCCGGCGTCGTCCACCGCGCGCGCCATCTCGAACAGGGTCGCGCCCGTCGTGCGGACGTCGTCGACCACGAGCACGCGTTGCTCGTCGAGCGGCGCGCGCACGGCGAAGCAGCCGGCGACGTTCGAGAGCCGGCGGGCGCGCGCGAGCGAGGCCTGGGGCGGAGTGTCGCGCACGCGCGCGATGGCAGAGGGCGCGTACCTGGCGCCGAGCGCGCGCGCCGCCGCCAGCGCCAGGAGCGCGCTCGGATCGAAGCCGCGCTCGGCCACCCGTCGCGGGTGCGGGGGCACCGGCACCACGACGTCGATCGCGCCGCCGAAGCGATCGCAAGCCTCTGCCGCGAGCAGCGCGCCGAGCGGCGCGGCGAGCTCGGTCCGGCCGCCGTACTTGTAGCGGCGGAGCGCATCGGCCAGCGGCCCGCCGTAGACGAACGCCCCGTGCGTGCCGAGCGCTCCGCCCGCGCGCTCGAGCAGGGGCTCGCAGGCGCCGCAGAAGCGTGCGTCCTCCTCGATCGGGGCGTCGCAGCCCGGGCAGCGTCGCGGCGCGACGAGCGAGAGCAGCCCCCGCAGCGCGGCCACGAAGCTCATGCGCCCTTGTCGCCCCGAGGCGTCGGGCGTTGCGAGCCAGGGCGTCCTACTCGAGCGCGTGACCCATCGCGTCGACCAGGCCCGGGGCGCCGACGACCTCCACCCCGGCGCGCTCCTCCTCGGTGAGCTGGGCCGCGTTTCCGCGCGGCATCAGGATGCGGGTGAAGCCCATCGCGCGCGCCTCCGCCACGCGCGCCGCACCGCGGGGCACGGCGCGCAGCTCGCCCGCGAGGCCGACCTCGCCGAACACGGCCAGCTCGGGCGACACCGCCCGATCCCTGAGGCTCGACACGACGGCGATCGCCAGCGCGAGATCCGCCGCGCGCTCCTCCACCCGCGCGCCGCCCGCCACGCTCGCGAACACGTCGCGATCGAGCACGTGCACGTCGGCCTTCCGTTCGAGGACCGCGAGCAGGATCGCGAGTCGGCTGCCGTCGACCCCGGTCGCCACCCGCCGGGCGGGCCCGTACTGCGGCGGGGCGACGAGCGCCTGCACCTCGACGAGCACGGGCCGCGAGCCCTCCGCGATCGGCGTCACGACCGACCCCGCGGCCCGCGAGGGGCGCTCGCGCAGGAAGAGCGCGCTCGGGCTCGCGACCTCGCGCAGTCCGTCGCGCACCATCTCGAACACCGCCATCTCCTGCGCCGGCCCGAAGCGGTTCTTCGTGGCGCGCACGATGCGGAACGACGCGGTCGCGTCGCCCTCGAACGTGAGCACGGTGTCGACGAGGTGCTCGAGCAGCTTCGGGCCCGCGAGCGTGCCGTCCTTGGTGACGTGTCCGATCAGGAACATCGCGACGCCGCGCCGCTTGGCGACCTCGACCAGGCGCGCGGCCACCTCGCGCAGCTGCGCGACGCTCCCCGCGGGCGTCTGCAGCGCGGCGATGCGCACCGTCTGCACCGAGTCGACCACGACCGCCGCAGGGGACAGGCGCTCGATCGCCCCGAGCACCTCGTCGAGATCGAGCGTCGCCTGTACGACGATGGCGTCCATCCCCTCGCCGCCGAGCCGTCGCGCGCGGAGCGCGACCTGCGCCGCCGACTCCTCCCCGGTCACGTAGAGCGCGCCGCGCCCGCCGCGCGCGATCCCCGCGAGCGCCTGCATGAGCAGCGTGGACTTCCCGATGCCCGGGTCGCCACCGAGCAGGACCACGCCGCCGAGCACGGGGCCGCCGCCCAGCACCCGATCCAGCTCGGCCAGGCCCGTCTCGATGCGCTGCGCCGCGTCCGCCCCCACGTCGCGGATGGCCAGGGGCGCGCTCTGGTCGCCCGCGACGTTGGCCCGCGCCCGGACGCTCGCGTGGGCGGGCTGCTCTCGGCGCTCGACGAGCGTGCTCCACGCTCCGCACGCCGGACAGCGGCCCAGCCACTTGGGAGAGTCGTCTCCGCACTCGGTACACACGAACACGCTCTTGCTCTTCGCCATCGCTCGCATCGTCGCTTCCGTCTTTCGCTCGCGGTCTTCCGCTCGGGTCGGCCCGCCCTTCGGGCAGGGGCCCGCTCGCGAGGACGTGGGACGGGCGCTATACTGACACCGTGCCGAGCACACGGTCCGTCTCTGTCGTCATCGGCCTTCTCGTCCTCGGGACGTCGAGCGTTGCGGGCGCGCAGGCGAGCGCTCTCGGATCGCCCTATCCGCCGGGGGATCGTGCCGGCGCGCCGACCAGCGGCCCCCCGGCGCCGGCCACGACGCCGGCGGTGCCGACGACGCCGATCACGTCGAGGGCGCCGGGATCGTACTCGGACGTCGCGGTCCCGGTGCCGCCCGGGACCGTGCCGGTCTACGCGGCGCCGCGCGGCACGCTGCTGGCCGACTCGCCCGACGTCCACATCGGGACGACGGTCGCCACGCGCCTGCGCGCGCTGGATGCCGACCTGCAGATCCTCGCGGCCCGCGGGGGCGGCAGCATCCTCGACGGCGTGCTGATGCTGGTGTCGACGGCCGCCACGGTGACGTGGGGCGTGCTCCTCGACACGTCGAGCCCGCCGGGCACCACGTCCTACGCCGCGATCTACCTCTACACCTACGCCGCGGCCTCGGCGTCCCGCGCCATCCTCAGCTTCGCGCTCATGACCAACCCGAGCGCGCCTGCGATCCGGTACTCCCACATGCCGATGGGGACGATGCACGAGGTGCGCGAGCGCTTGCGCTATGGCGAGCTGCAGCTCGACTCGCTCGCCGAGCAGGCGCGCATCGGCCGCATCCTCGACGGCTCCATCAACCTCGCGGTCGGGCTCGCGGTGATTCCCGCCTACCTCGGCCCGAACAACTTCCAGGTCCCGAACCCGGCCGACTGGTTCGTGATCGTGCTGGCCGGCGTGTCCACCATCATGGGCGTCGTGACGCTGGTCACGAACACCGAGGCCGAGCGGCGCGAGTCCGCGTACCACGAGCTGCGCGATCGCGTGCTCGCGACGCCGGAGGGCATGGCGGACGAGGACGCGCTCGAGCGCGAGGCCGAGGCGAGCGCGTCGTCGGGGGTCGATGTCTCCCCGGTGCTCTCGCTGGGACCGACCGGCGGGTACGCGGGCGCGACGATCACGTTCTGACCCTGACGAGGGAGCGAGCCGGCGACCGCCCGCTCTACGCCAGCCAGGAGACGTCGAAGAGCGTCTGCGGGTCGTCGAGCGCCCGGGCGCCGAGCATGTTGACCTCGACCTCCTCGGCGCCGAAGCGGCCGAGGCTGCGCTCCAGGAACCCGAGCCAGAGCACGGCCAGCGAGAGCGATGGCTCGTCGGACTCGATCAGCTCGAGGCGCCCGTAGCCGCGCCCCACGCGGCGGACGATGAGCTCGATGCCCCGGAAGAGCTTCTGGGCGACCTCGGGCATCTCGGTCAGCACGAGCTCGGCCGGCGGCGCGGGGGGCTCGATCGCGCGCATGAGCTCGAAGGCGCCCTCCGCCGCGGCGCCACCACACTCGACGATCGTGTGCAGATCGTCGGAGCCCAGCCTGGCGTCGATGGCGTCGACGAGCTTGCGGAGCGCGAAGCCGTCGACCCAGCTGTCCTCGGCGACGCCGAGCTCGAAGGGGCGGCGCGCCTGCTCCGGAAGCGTCGTCAGCAGCTCGCGCAGGGCGCGCTCTCCGAAGCGCCGCGCCACGAAGCGGAGCACCGAGAGCACGAGCCGGCCGCGCACCTGGGTCGCGAGCTGCGTGTCGTGCTCGATGGGGATGTCGATCGAGGGGGTGGGAACGTCGATCTCGATCGCGGGGATCGCGCCCGATCTCGGCGGCGGCTCGCGCGGCGGATCCTCGTACGTCGTCCGCCGCGGGTCACGCTCGAGCGGGCGACGGGCCGGCGCGGCTTCGGCCGGCGGGGCGGGCGCCGAAGGGCGCTTCGGCGGGGGCGGGACCGAGCGCGCGGGGGGCGGCACGGTCCTCGGCGGCGGCGGCTGCGTGCGCGCGGAGTAGGTGGGCGCGGACCCTCCCGAGCCCGGCTTGTCCGCGGGCAGCTCGACGCTCGGCCGTGTGCCCTTCTTCTTGGAGTCGCGGGCCTTCAGCTCGAGCATCTCGAACGCGAAGCTGTCCGAGGGATGGTCGTCCTCGAGCGTCACGTTGCGTCCACCGAAGGGGACGAGCGCCGCGGCGAGATCGCCCGCGCTCTTCCAGCGGTCCTCGATCGTCTTGGCGAGCGCGCGCTGGACGACCCGATCGAGGGCCTCGGGAACGTCGGAGCGGAACTTGCGGAGAGAGGGCGGCGGCTCGTTCCGCACCATCTTCGCGAGCTCGGCGAACGTCGGGGCGTCGAAGGGGCGACGGCCGGCGATCATCTCGAAGAGCACCACGCCCACCGAGTAGACGTCGGTGCGCGGATCCCTCCGGTCGTCGCCGCGCAGGCGCTCGGGCGCCGCGTACGCGGGCGTGCCGACGAGCGTGCGCTCGGGAGTCAGCGTCTTGCCGTCGGCAGCCGTGCTCGGTCCCATGAGCGCCGCGAAGCCGAAGTCGCACACCTTGACGAAGTTCCGGTCGCCGTAGCGCTGGATGATCATCAGGTTCGCGGGCTTCAGGTCGCGGTGCAGGATGCCGCGCTCGTGCGCCGCCGCGAGGCCCGCGAGGGTGTGCGCGGCGATCGAGCAGCTGCGCGCGACGCCGAGGCGACCCTCGGTGGCGAGCATCTGCGAGAGCGAGCGCCCCCGCAGGTACTCCATGACCATGAACGCGCGCGAGCCGTCGACGCCGAAGTCGATGATGTCGATGATGTTCGGGTGGCCGATCGCGGCCGCTGCACGGGCCTCGCGCTGGAAGCGGTCCCCGGCCGCAGGGTTCCGCGAGGTCCCCGGGTGGAGCATCTTGATGGCGACGAAGCGGCGCAGGACCTGATCGGCGGCCTTGAAGACCGCGCCCATGCCGCCGTCGCCCAGCATGCGCACGAGCTGGTATCGGCCGCCGACGACGTGACCTACGAGCCCAGCCTCCGCCTTGCCGGCGTCGCTGGCGGCGGGCGGCTTGCCGCCCTCGGGCCCTTCCGGATTCACGGGGGCAGGATACTCAATCTCCTCCGGACGCGGCCCGGAACTTCGACCTTTCGACCGCGCTTGCTAAACCGGGCGCGTGCGAGCGCAGACGCGACGGCAGGGGCGGCGATGAGCGAGGGGCGGATGTTGCCGCTGCTCGCGCCGGCGCTCGTCCTCTACCTGCTCGCGGACCTCGTCGCGAGCGCGCCCGCGCTCGACGCTGCCGCGTGGGTCCTCGCTGCGTCGGCTGCGCTCCTGTCGCTGGTGCCCGCGCTGGCGCTGCGCCAGGACGCGCTGCCCGGCGCGCGGCGGATCGCCTGGATGGCGTTCGCGGCGGCCATCGCCGTCGTCGGCGTCGCCCAGCCCGCGATGTCCTTGACGCTGGAGCTCGCGGCGCGCGTCCCGCTGCCCTGGGCCGCCGCGCTCGCGGTCGACCTGGCGTTCGACGTTCCGGATCGCCCGCCGAGGCTCGCGCGTTTCGGGCGGCTGCGGACGCTCTTGCTCGCGCTCGCGGGGCTCGCCTCGCTCCTCGGCGGGCTCTCGGTCCTGGGCCCGCTGCCCCTCGGCTTGCTCGTGGGCGAGACGCTGGGCCACCTCGCGCACGTCACCGCGCTAGCGCTCCTCGGGGTGGCGCTCGCGCTGCGTGCGATGCGTCGCCGGCTGGGCAGCGAGCCCGAGGCCCTCGCAGCGAGCGCGGGAGCGGCGACCGGCACGTTCGGGTCGCTCCTGCTGGCCGGACTGGCGGCGGCGCTCGTGCTCGGCGGCGAGTCGGCGCCAGAGGGCGCTGCGATGCGAGGGCTCTTCGCGGCCGCCGCGCTCAGCCTCGTCCTGGGGCACCTGTCGATTCGCGGCGAGCTGCGGCCGGTCCGAGCCGCGCTCGCGACGCGTCGGGTCGTCAGCGGGTTTCTCCTGCTGGCCGTCGTCGGTCTGCTGGTCGCGCAGCTGGCGCCGGTGCTCCCCGACGACCGCATCGCGCTCGGGGTCGTCGCCGCGGGGCTCGCGGCCGTGCTCGTCGGCATCGGGCTCGTCCTGCGCGAGCTGGTGGAGCGGCTCCTCGCGCCCGACGGCGGGCGCCTGCTCGCGGCGGTCGAGCAGGCCGATCGCGTGTCCGCGGGAGCCCGCACGCTCGATGCGCTCGGCGCGGCCATCCTCGCCCCGCTGCGAAAGGCGTCGCGGCGGGCCGACGCCGAGCCGCTCCTCTTGACGCTCGAGCCGCCACGCGCCGTCCGGCTCGACGCGGCGGGCCTGGCTCACGTCGAGCCGCGGCCTCTCTCACCGGCGCTGCTCGAGCGACTGCTGGCGCGGCGCGGCGAGATCGTGCTCCGCGGCCCGATCGAGGTGCTCGTGGTGCGCCGGCCGGACCTGCGCGCGCTCGCCGAGGCGCTCGAGGCGCTCGACGCGCTCGCGGTGGTCCCGCTGCTGCACGAGGGCGAGCTCGAGGGTGCGATCGTGGTGCCGCGCGGCGCACGGCGCAGCGCGCTCACGCTCGAGGAGCTCGCCGCCCTCGAGCGCCTCGCCGCGCGGGTCACGCCCGTCGTCGGCCTGCTCGGCACGGAGGAGCGTGGGCAGCGCCGCGAAGGCGAGCTCATGGCGCAGCGCGAGCGCCTCGAGGAGCGGATCGACGCGCTCGAGGACGAGCTGTCTCGCGCGCGGGCCGAGGCGGCGCGGGTGAAGGAGGGCGTCGGCGGGCCGAGCAGCGCGCCGCTGGTCGCCTACGGCCCCGCGATGCGCAAGGTCGTGGCGCGTCTCGAGGAGCTCGCCTCGCTCGATGCGCCGGTGCTCCTCGCGTTCGAGCCCGGCGTCGCCGCCGCACCGCTCGTGCGCACGTTGCACGAGAACGGCCCGCGGAAGATGGGTCCGATCGTCATCGCCGACTGCGCGAACGTGCGCCCCGAGGACGCCGAGCTCGCGCTCTTCGGCGACGACCTGCGCCAGGGGACACCCGGCTGGCTCCGGCTGGCGGCCGGCGGGACGCTCTTCCTCGACCGCGCGACGGCGCTCGGTACCGAGGTGCTCCGGGAGCTCGACGAGGCGATCGCGACGCGAAGCGCGCGCAGCGCCGTCGGCGCGACGCCCTATGCGATCGACGTGCGCGTCGTCATCGGCGTGCACGACGACCCGGCCGCGCTCGTGGAGCGGAGCAGCATGGACCCGGGCCTCGCCGAGCGGCTGAGACCGCTCCGCGTCGACGTGCCGCCGCTGCGTGAGCGCCCGGAGGATCTCGGCTCGCTCGTGCTCTTCGCGATCGACCGCGCCTGTCGCGCGTCGGGCGCCGCGACGCTGGGCATCGCGGACGACGCGATGGCGGAGCTGGCCGCGCACCCCTGGCCCGGCAACGAGCTCGAGCTCTTCGCGCTGATCGAGCGCGCGGTTCGCAGGGCCACGCCGCCGCGCATCACGAAGGCCGACGTCGGCGCGCTCGTCGTGCGCGAGACGCAGGATCCCCTCGGAGGCTCGCTCGCCGACATCGAGCGGCGCGCGCTCGAGACGGCGCTGGCGCGGGCAGGCGGCAACAAGAGCGAGGCCGCCCGCCTGCTCGGGGTCGCGAGGACGACCTTCCTCGACAAGCTGAAGCGGGCCGGGATCGATGCGCCGGACGAGCGAAGGAGCGCGCGGCCGCCGCCGGGGCGACCCAGGGAGACCGTCCCGCCGAAGGGGCGCAAGACGTCGGCCGCCTGAGCGATCCACGCCGTGTGCCACCGTCGTTGACGACCGGGCTCGATGGGCGGACGATTGGCCTGTAACCATGGCCACGAAGCGCGCGGCTCCCAGAGCAACGGAGTTGGCGTTCGACCGCTACGAGCACCGCGCCGAGCTCGGTCACGGTGGCTCCGGCCGCGTCGTCGAGGTGCTCGATCGGGCCGACGACGGCGCGCTACGGGCGATCAAGATCGTCTTGCCGGAGCACGCGGAGCGCCTCGGCTGGGAGCTCGAGGTCCTGGCGGGGCTCGCGCACCCGAGCCTCGCCCGCGTCCACGAGCTGCTCCGCGTCGAGCGCCCGCTCGGTCCTCCGTTCCGCCTGCCGCGCGGCGCCTTCGTGCTCGTCGAGGACCGTGCGCCAGGGGCGCCCTCCGACACCGTCTTCGTCGCGCTCGACGCGCCCGCGCGCGCCGTCCTCGCGCGGGCGGTGGCGGCGCAGGTCGCGGGCGCGCTGGCGGCGCTGCACGCGCGCGGGCTCGCGCACGGGGACGTGAAGCCCGGCAACGTCGTCGTGCGTGCGGAGGGGGAGCCGCACGCGACGCTCGTCGACCTGGGGCTCGCGGTCGCCTTCGGCCGGAGCGGGATCGGCGGCACGCCGCGCTTCCTCGCGCCCGAGGCGCTGCTCGGCGAGCGCAGCCCCGCCACCGACCTCTACGCCCTCGGGGGCACGCTGCACGAGTGGCTGGTGGGCGCCGGGGGCGACGCCACGCGGTCCGACCTGCCGGCGCACGGGCCGTCCGCCTGGAGCGAGCTGCCGTCGTGGGTCGACCCCGAGCTCGCCGCGCTCGTGCGCTCGTGCCTGTCCGAGCGGCCCGCCGATCGGCCGCGCCTGGCCGCGGACGTGGCGCGCGCGCTCGGCGCCAGGGACGTGCTCACGCTCCTCGGCGCGCCGTCCGCGGTCGAGCGGGCGCGGCGCGCCTCGGTCGTGCCGATGGTGGGGCGGACGCGCGAGGTCGAGCGCATCGCGAGCGCCATCCGGGCGGCGCTCGCGGGACCGCGCCCGCGGCCCGCGCTGATCGCGGTGCGCGGTCCGGCGGGGAGCGGGCGCACACGCGTCGTGATGGAGGCCGTCCGCGCCGCGCAGTCGGAGATCGCGCGCGCCGCGCAGGACGCGCGCGTGGAGGTGCCGACCTTCCGGCCCTTCCGCCGCTCGCCCGTGGTGCCGCACACGCCGACGATCCTCTTCGCGCAAGGCGACGGCGCCGAGGCCGTCGCGCTGCATCGCGCCGCGGTCCTCTCGGGCGCGCCCGTGGTGGTCGTCCTCGAGCGCGAGGCCGAGGTGTCCGGCGCCGACGTCGACGTCGTGCTCGAGGCCCTCGGAGCGGTGCCCTTCGGCGAGCTCACGCGCCTGCTGCTCGAGGGGAGCGAGGGATCCGTCGCGGAGGCATACCGCCGCGCGGCGCGCGGTCTGCCGGGCGTTCTCGTCCGCATGATCTCGGAGCGCTGGATGTCCGGCGGCGACCCGCGCGCGGGCCCGGTCGAGGGCCCCTCGCGCGCTCTCGTGGGGGCGGACCTCGGAGCCGGTCGCGACCTCGCGCTGGCTGCGGCCCTGGCCGGCGGCGCCATCGACTCTCGGACCGCGCGGCGCGTGGCGGGGCGCGACGCGTCCCGGATCGCGGAGACCCTCGTGGCGCGCGGCATCGCCGGACGTGACCCCGACGGGCGGCTCCGCCTGACCGATGCCTATGCGGCCCGCGTCCTCGAGGACGCGACCCCCGAAGCGAGGCGCGCCGCGGCGGCCCTCGTCGCGAGCACGCTCGGGCCGGGGCCCGGGCGCGCGCTCGCGCGCGGCGCGCTGGGGGCCCCGGACGCGGCGGACGAGCTCCTCGCGGAGGCGACGGCGCTGCGAGACGCGGGATCGCCGGAGGGCGCCGCGCAGCTCCTGGCCCGGGCGCGCGTCGTGCTCGCCGACGATCGTCTCCTCGTGGCGCACGCCGACGCGCTCCTCGCCGCGGGGGATGTCGTGGGCGCGCTCGCGCTGCTCGAGGGGACCGGCGACACGTGGCTTCGTGGCGAGGCGCTGCGGCGCGCCGGACGATGGGACGAGGCCCGCGCGCTGCTCGAGCGGCTCGACGCCGCCGATCGCGATCGTCCGGCGGCGCGTGCGTCCCTCGTGCGCATCGCGCTCGCCCTGGGCAAGCCGCCGCCGGAGCTCGAGGGGCTGCGAGGAAGCGGACGTGCGTCGGCGTTCGTGCAGGAGGCGCTGGCGCTGGCCGCTGCGGCGCGCGGACAGCCCGAGCGTGCGCTCGCCATCGCCGAGGCCGAGCGGGACGCCGTCGAGGCGGCGGCCGCGCTCCCCGCGTTCGAGCGCGCGCGCGCGGGCGCGCGCCTCTGCGCCGTCGAGGCGTCCGCGCGCGCGGCGCTCGGTGACGCCGAGGGAGCGCACGCCGCGTTCGAGCGGAGCGCGAGGCTCGCCGCCGCCGCGGGGGAGCGGCACGCGGCCGCAGCGTTCCTGGTGAACCTCGGGATCGGCCGGCTCGAGCTGGGGCTGCTCGGGCCGGCGATCGAAGCGCTCACCCGCGGGGCCGAGCAGCTCGTGCTCCTCGGGCGCGACCGCGACGCGGCGCGCGCTCTGTACAACGTCGCCAACGCCGCGCTGCTGGCGGGCGATCGTGCGCACGCCCGACACGCGGCGGAGGGCGCGCGCGACGAGGCGACGCGGGTCGGCGACGAGGACGCGCGGGCGCTCGCCGAGGTGATCCTGGCCGACGTCGACGTGGGGGAGGGGCGTCCGCGTGCCGCGCAGAGGCGGCTGACCGAGCTCGCCGAGCGCGGCCCCTCGCCCCTGGTCGCCTCGCGCTTGGCCACGGCGCGCGCGCTCGGCGCAGACCTGGCGGGCGCGCGCGCCGCCCTCGCGCGGGCCACGCTCGACGACGACGCTCCGACCCCGATCCGGATCGAGCACGCCCTGGCCCAGGCCCGCCTCTCTCTCGCGGCCGGGGATCCGCACGCCGCGAGCGAGATCGCGCGCGAGGCGCTCGCGCGGCTGGGCGCGCGCGGTGGCTTCGAGCTGCGGCTTCGCGCGCTCTCGGTCGCCGTCGACGTCGCCGATGCGCTCGGGGACGGTCCTTCCGTCCAGTCCGCGCTTCGCTCGCAGCGCTCGCTGCTCGACCGCGCGCTCGCGTCGCTGCCCCCCGAGCGGCACGCCCAGTTCCGCGCGCTCCACGCGCGCGCGCTCGGCGCGGAGCCGGCCCAGACGAGCGGTCCCGGGACCGAGGCGGCGCTCGTCGCCGGGCACGCCCGCGCGCTGCTCGAGGAGGCGAGCTCGAGCGCCATCGCCGCGCGGCTCGTGGCCTCCGCCCGCACGCTGGCCGCCGCCGAGCATGCGTTCCTCGTCGTCCGCGAGCCGAGCGGCGCGCTCGCCGTCCGCGCCGGTCACGGCGCCGGCGGGGCGCTCGACGTCCGGAGCGCCCGCTTCTCCACGTCGATCGTCGCGCGGTGTCTCGATCGGCGCGCGCGGGTCGTGTCCATCGACGCGGGCGCCGATCTCGCGCTGGACCCGGGGGCGAGCATCCACGCGCTGGCGGTTCGCTCGGTCGTCGCCGTGCCTCTGGCCCAAGGCGAGCGGCCAGCGGTGCTCTACGTGGACGACCGCCTGCGCCCCTCGGCGTTCGGTGCGTCGCTCGTCGAGGCGCTGGAAGACCTCTCGGCCTTCGCCTCGATCGCGTTCGCGAACGCGGCGCGCGCGCGCAGGGAGCGCCGCGCCCAGGCCCTCGCCGCGCGGCGCGAGCGGACGCTTCGCGTCACCCTCGAGGAGAAGACCCGCGAGGCAGCGCTGCTCGCCGCCGAGCGGCCGGATCAGGTCGACCTCGTCGCCGAGAGCCCCGCGATGCGCGCGGTGGTCGCGCTCGCGGCGCGGGTGGCGGCGAGCGACGCGTCGGTCCTGCTGACGGGTGAGAGCGGCACGGGCAAGGAGGTCGTCGCGCGCTTCGTCCACCGCGCCAGCGCGCGCGCTGGCGGGCCCTTCGTCGCCGAGAGCTGCGCGGCCATCCCGGCAGCGCTCTTCGAGAGCGCTCTGTTCGGTCACGCGCGCGGCGCGTTCTCCGGAGCCGTGGCCCGTCGCCGCGGCCTCTTCGAGCTCGCCGAGGGCGGGACGCTCTTCCTCGACGAGATCGGTGAGCTCCCGCTCCCCATGCAGGCGAAGCTGCTGCGCGCGCTCTCGGCGCGGGAGATCCGGCCGATGGGCGCCGAGCGCACCCGGCCCATCGACGTGCGCGTCGTCGCGGCGTCGCACCGGGATCTGCGCGCGATGGTGCAGCGGGGGGAGCTGCGCGAGGATCTCTTCTATCGCCTCGCCGTCGTCGAGATCGCGCTCCCGCCCCTGCGCGAGCGGCCCGAGGACGTCGAGCCGCTGGTGCGGCACTTCGCGCATGCCCAGGGTGCGGCGACGATCGAGCCCTCGGCGATCGCGGCGCTGAGCGCGCACCCGTGGCCGGGCAACGTGCGCGAGCTCGAGAACGAGGTCCGGCGCGCGCTGGCCCTCGATGGGGGCGCGCTGCTCCTCGCGAACCTGTCCACGCGGGTGCGCGGCGACACCGAGGCGGGCGCGGGGGAGGGCGACCTCGACGTCAAGCGCGCGACCGATCGGCTCGAGCGGCGCCTCGTCGAGCGCGCGCTGACGCGGGCCGGTCACAACGTCACGCAGGCCGCGCGCTTGCTCGGCCTCTCCCGATTCGGCCTGCAGAAGATGATGTCGAGGCACGCCTCGACGCGGCGCTGACGCGAGGCCCGGTCCGCGGTTCTCGGCTACCCGTGGAAGTGGTCGAAGCCGGGCGCGATCGGGCCGTGTCCGATCAGCCGCACCTCGCTCGGGCCGCGCACGACGCGCCCGATGCGGTGCGCGCGGGTGGGGATCCGGCTCGCCGCGGGGGCGGTGAAGACGAGCTCGTAGTCCTCGCCTCCCGCGAGCGCGAGCGAGATGCCGTCGAGCCCGAGCCGCGCCGCGAGCGCGTCGTGGCCGCGCGGGCGCGGTACGAGCGCCGCTTCGAGCTCGATCGTCACGCCGCTCGCCGCCGCGACGTGCCCGACGTCGCGCAGCAGGCCGTCGGAAACGTCGATGCAGGCACGCGCGACGCCGTGGAGCGCGAGGCCGGCCTCGATCCGGGCACGGGGCGCGAGGAACCTGCGGACGAAGGGCCGGGAGCCGGGGAGCGGCTTGGTCGCGTCCAGGAGCGCCAGGCCGAGCGCCGCGCCGCCGAGCGGGCCGGTCACGAAGACGCCGTCGCCGGGCCTCGCGCCCGCGCGCGTGAGCGGCCGCGTCGCTTCGCCGACCACCGTCGTGGTGATCGACCACTCGCTCGCGCGGGTCAGGTTTCCGCCGACGACCGGACACCCCGCGCGGTGGGCCGCGCGCGCGACGCCCGACGCGAGCCTGCGGACCTCGGACTCCGTCGTCGCCGCAGGCATCGCGAGGGCCAGGAGCGCCGCGACGGGCCGGCTCCCCATCGCCGCGAGATCGGAGAGCGCGGCCTCGAACGCCCTGGCTCCGAGGACGTCGAGGCCGGCCCACGCTCGCCGGAAGTGCACGCCCTCGACGGATGCGTCGACGCTCAGCACCGTTCGGCCGCGCGTCGGGGCGAGCACCGCCGCGTCGTCGCCGATGTCGAGCAGAACGCCGCGGCGCACTCCGCGCCCGAGCTCGCGCGCGAGGACGTCGATGAGCTGCCGCTCGCTCGCGGGGCGCTCGCGCACGGGTCAGCCGTGCGACGCGTCGTGCTCGGGAAGGTTGACCCAGAACGCCGCGCCGCTCCCGGGCTCGCTCTCGACGCGCACGGTCCCGCCGTGCGCCTCGACGATGCGCTTCACGATCGACAGGCCGAGCCCGGTGCCGCCGTGCTCGCGCGTGGAGCCACCGTCCACCTGGTAGAACGCGTCGAAGATCTTGTCGTGCTCCTCCTTGGGGATGCCCATCCCGGCGTCGATGATCCCGATCTCGACCCGCTTCTCGGGCACCGCGAGGAGCACCGCGCCGAAGCCGTCGTCGCCCGCCGCGCCCGTGCCCTCCGCGCTGCGCGCGATCATGCGCACGACGCTCCCGGGCGGGCTGAACTTCAGGGCGTTCTCGGCGATGTTGAAGAGTACCTGCCGGATTCGGACCGGGTCCACGTCGAGCTTGGGGAGGCCGCTCTCGATCTGCGCGTCGATCGACACCGACTTCTTCGCCGCCGCCGGAGCCATCGTCTTCTTCAGGTCGAGCACCAGCGCGCCGGGGTCGAGCACCTCGCGGTGAAGGCGCATCGAGCCCTGCTCGAGCTTGTTGAGGTCGAGCAGGCTCGTGATCAGCGCGAGCAGGTGGTCGCCCTTGTTCCGGATGGTCTCGACGAATTCCTGCTGCTCGGCGTTCAGCTCCCCCGCGATACCGGTGGCGAGCATGTCGCTGTAGCCGATGATCGACGTCAGCGGCGTGCGCAGCTCGTGGCTCACGGTGGCGAGGAAGTTCGACTTCAGGCGGTCGAGCTCCTTGAGCCGGTCGAAGGCCTCCTGCAGGTGCTGGTTCTTCTCGGCCAGCTCGCGGAAGCTCTCGCGCACCGAGGCGACGTGCATGTGGCTGGTGAGGAACGCGCGGTGCCCCGAGAACAAGATGAGGTCGAGCGTCCGGGAGAGGTGCTCCCCGATGCGCTCGACCGTCTCCTTGCGGACGCGCGGCATGTCGGAGAGCGCGCTCCGTGCGCGCTCCGGATCCATTCGCGGATCGATGACGAGCAGCGATCGCGGCACCTCCTTCCGCTCCGCCGGCACGTAGGGGCCGAGCACGAAGCGCCCGAGCCGCTTGCCCTGGTACACGATGGGGACGATCCGGTACTCGGCGCCCGTGAAGCACGGATGGACCACCGCGCCGTCGATCGGGTCGGTCCGCTTCACCTCCGTCACCAGCGACGAGCACGCACGCCGGCCTTCTCCCAGCGAGTTCACGTAGCGGCAGATCTCGCGCTCTTCGTGGGCGTCCGCGAGCATGGCGCCGTCGCGCGTGAACACGCGGAGCGAGATCGAGAAGAGCTCGAAGAACGAGCGGCAGACCTCGCTCAGCGCGCGCCGATCGACGATGTCCTCGAGGCGCGCGACCTCGGCGAGCTCGAGCTCCGCGCCGATCGCCGCCGTCACTTCCGCGCCGCCTTCACGCCCAGGCGCCCGCGGAGCTCGTCGATCACGACCTCTTCGCGCAGGCCCAGCTTGTCGGCGAGCTGGTGCTCCTTCTCGATCCGCATCCAGGCGATCTCCAGCAGACCGACCAGCGTCTCGAGCACTCCCTGGCCGCGCAGCGCGACCGCCTTGAACACCGGCTCCTTGCCCTTGCGCGCGAGCTCGTCGATCTCCGCGTCCGTCCGGATGTCGGGCATGTCGCGCTTGTTGAACTGGATCACGAGCGGCATGCGCGCGGCGTCGAGCCCGTTGTCGACGAGGTTCTGGCGCAGGTTCACGAACGCCGCGGCGTTCGACTTCGTCTCGGCCCGCTGCGAGTCGGCGATGAACGCGACGCCGTCGGCGCCCTGGAGCACGAGGCGCCGCGTGGCGTTGTGGATCACCTGTCCCGGGACCGTGAAGAGCTTGATGCGCACCTGCACGCCGCGCCCCGCCTGCAGCGTCAGGGGCAGCAGGTCGAAGAAGAGCGTGCGGTCGTCCTTCGTCTCCAGCGTCATGAGGCGGCCGCGCGACTCGCCGGAGACGAGCTCGTGGATCGACTGGAGGTTGGTGGTCTTCCCGCTCAGAGCGGGCCCGTAGTAGACGAGCTTGATCGTCAGCTCTTTGGCCTTGAAGTCGAGCTGCACGCGTTCTCCGTCCCCGAGTCTACGAGGCCGCGCTCCGCTTGATCAACGGGTTGCGCTCCGGGCGGAACCTGCGCGGCGCGTCACCGCAGCCCGCGCAGCATCGACCAGAGCGCCGCGGCGATGAGCGCCGCGCTGATGCCGAACGCGATGAAGTCCAGGCGGCGCCGCGCCTTGGGTGGCTCGCTCTTCTCCACCTTCATCCGCGTCATCGCGATGCCGAGCAGCGCCTCGACCTGCGCCCTGGCGCGCTCCGCGCGCTCGGGGCTGCTCTCGCGCACGGCACGGTAGCGTCGGCCGGCGTCCCCGAGGCGGTCGAGCGTGTCGGCGAGCGCCAGGAACTTCTTGTGCACGGCCGGCTCGTCCCAGCGCGCCTCGACCTCGGACCAGGCCACCTCGAGCGGGTCCGCGGGCTCCGGCGAATCGCGCTCCATGCCCGCAATCTATCTCGCGCGTCGGGTGACGTTGGCCAGGAACTGGACGCGCACGATCGCCCACATGAACATCCGAATCGACTCGACGAAGGGAGACCGATCCACCGTCTGCCACCTCCGCGTGATCGCCGAATTGATCTTCAAAACAGAGTCCGAAAGAAGTTGACAGCGCTCGCGCGCGGGCCATAGGTTCGCCTCGGTGGTAAGCAGTGGTAAGAGGTGCCTGACGCGCCCCTCCGCTGCCCACTCGAGGCGGTGAGTGCCTTTGTTCCGCGGGCAGCACGAGCACGCGATCGACGCGAAGGGTCGGACCTCGGTCCCGGCCAAGTTCCGCGATCTGCTCGCGGCGCCCTCGTCTTTCGCGGGGGCGCACGAGCGCCTCGTGCTCACGCACGGCGTCGATCCCTGCCTCGTCGCCTACCCGATGACGGAGTGGCTCGCGTTCGAGGAACGCCTCTCGCGGCTGCCGCAGTTCGACGCGAGCGTGGCGACGATCCGCAGGCTCTACGTGTCGGGGGCCGTCGAGATCGAGCTCGACAAGCTCGGCCGCCTCGTCATCCCGAAGGAGCTGCGCGACGTCGCCGGCCTCGAGCGCGAGGTGCTCTGGGCCGGCATGGGCAAGCACATCGAGCTCTGGTCCAAGGCGCGCTTCGACGGCCTGCGGCGCGCGGTGCTCGACGACGACAAGAAGCGGGCCGACATCGCGGCGCGTCTCGCGGAGCTGGGGCTCTGATGGCCACCGAGCACCTGAGCGTCCTGAAGGCCGAGACGCTGGCGTTCCTCGGGCCGCGCCCGGGCGGCGTCTACTGCGACGCGACGCTCGGCCGCGGCGGGCACGCCGAGGCGATCCTCGATGCGAGCGCGCCCGACGGAAGGCTCTACGCGATCGATCGGGACGCGCAGGCCATCGAGGAGAGCCGCGACCGGCTCTCGCGCTTCGGTGCGCGCGTGCGCTTCCTGCACGGCCGCTTCGGCGACGCGCTCTCGCTCCTCGACGCGGCGGGCGCCCCGCGCCTCGACGGGGTGGTGGCGGATCTCGGGGTGAGCTCCCCCCAGCTCGAGGAGGCGGAGCGCGGCTTCTCGTTCCGCCACGACGGCCCGCTCGACATGCGGATGGACCGCTCGCGCGGGCGCACGGCCCGTGAGCTGATCGCCGATCTCTCGGAGCGCGAGCTCGCCGACGTCCTCTACACGTACGGCGAGGAGCGGCGCTCGCGACCGATCGCGCGCTCGATCAAGCAGGCCGAGGAGCGTGGTGAGCTCCTCACCACGGGCGATCTGCGGCGCGCGGTGGTGCGGGTGCTCGGGCCGGCACGCGGCGGCATCGACCCGGGGACGCGGACGTTCCAGGCCCTGCGCATCGCGGTGAACGAGGAGCTCGGCGAGCTCGACGCGCTGCTCGCGGCGCTCCCTGAGCTGCTCGCGGACGGCGGCGTCGCGGTGATCCTCTCGTTCCACTCGCTCGAGGATCGCGCGGTCAAGCTCGCCTTCCGTGCGTCCGAGGTGCTGACGTCGCTGACGAAGAAGCCCGTCGGCGCCGGGGGCGACGGGGCGCGGGT